>JAABSX010000007.1 GCA_011390205.1 Microscillaceae bacterium
TTCTTCTGCTAATTCTTCCATACATCTAAAATAAGTTTTGCTGTGGATATACGCAAATAAATGTTCAAAAATTACGCAATATTTTTTTGTTTGATAATCAGGTTTCAATCAATATGAGCGCCAAATTTTATTCTTTTTTATCACAATAATAAATCTATAACAAGAATAAATATGCTAGTAATATTAATTTTATAGCAAAAAAACCAATATTTATTCATAACTTTCAAAAGCTATTGAAAAAATCCCCTCTATTTCAAATACAGAACACCATTTGTCTGCAAATAGATACGCATGCAGTGCAATGCCGTTGAATACTTTCAGTAGATGAGTAGCTTGGTCTGTCTTAATATTACGATAAATTTGATTGATTTTTGAAAAAAGTGATGGAATGTAGTACATTGATGATGAGTGTAAAAAAGTAGCCTATATGTGTATAGGCTACTTGTGGGCAAATGCTTTGTTTTAAAGTTTGAGTTTTCCTTCGGCTAATTTTCGCCACCTTTTTTGGCGATATTTATAAAACGATTTGGCAAACTGAGTAACAATGCCTGTACGCCACTTTGCGTAAATGATAATTTCATCAGTATAAGCCGTACTTTGAGGGCTTGTTGAGCGAAGCTGAATGAGGTGGTCCCAAACTTTCACCGACTTGTCCCATTCTCGGCTTTGAATTTCTTTCTTTTCATCATCAATTCTCTCTAAAAAAAGGTGGTGTCTTCCTCCAAAGGGAATAAAGCCAAATAACCTCATTTTTGTAGCGCTAGTGTCTTTTTCTTGCCAAACCTCAGGGAAATCATCTTTCACAAACTTAATTTTCCCCTTTGTAACAAGTTTGAGCAGTTTTGGAGTTTTGACGGCCTCCCAAGCTGCTTCAAGAGGCATAGGAAATTCAGAATAGACGGTCAGTTTTTTGGCTTTTACGATTTTGCCTTTGTACTCAATTGTGGTATTTTCTATTCTTGCTTTTGGCTTAGTACTTTGTGCTGCTGCGTAAGCAATGGCTGTCAATAAATAAACGCCTATCATAACAATACTTTTCATTTTGATTAATGATTCATGTTGAACATTTAAAATTTATACTGCAAAAGTATTGTGCTCAGATAGGCTGTGCATTGATTCAAATCAAGAAGTAGAGGGATAGAAAGGATTTTCAGAAGAGGGTTGGTGTATAGATTGAGATAACTCTGGGTGGGCTTTGTGTATTCTTTTTTTGACCCTACTAAGGGTTTCGGGGGTCATATTGAGGTAAGAGGCGATAAAGTATTGCGGCACTCTTTGGAGCAGTGTCGGGTTTTCTTGCATCAGGGTAAGATAGCGGGTATCTGCATCATCATGAATGAGGCGATTAGACCTTTCTACGGCATAGATGTAGGCATATTCGGCAAGTAGTCTGCCCATTTTTTGCCAAGCAGGTATTTGCTCATACAATTTTTGTAAATTTTGATAAGAGAGGGTATAAAGTACCGCATCCTCAATGGCTTCAATAGGTCTGATACTTGGGCTTTGCATCAGAAAGCTAAAATAATCAGAAAGCATCTGATTTTCTTGAAAGAAGAGCATTACTTTTTCTTGCCCTTCTATGCGATAAAAAAGCCGAAAAAGTCCTTGTTCTATAAAGGCTACTTTTCTACAAATTTTGCCTTCCTCCACAAAAAAATCACCCTTTGAGAGTGTTTCAGCTTTGAAAAATTGCTGTGTAATGTGCCATTCTTCTTCTCCGAGTGGTACAATCTTATCTATGAATGTTTTGAGTTTTTGCATGGCTTTCAAGTTTTGGTTTTTTATCCAGGCAGTTACTGGCTGAAGTGTGTAAGTAACAAAAAACTTCAATTTGTAGCACCCACCCCACCCTGCCCTCAGGGATGCAATCAGGTAAAAAGAGCATACACACTTAACTGTGGGACTACCGCTTTCTTCTACTTCTAACTTAAATAGTGTACTTTCTATTCACAGTTCTCTCATTTTTCTTTGAAATATTGGTCGGTAGTCGGTGTTTTAGAAATGGCTGTTGAGTAGTTCGTAAAGGATAATGCGTTGGTTTACAGCCATTTCGACACCGTCATAGAATTCCACTCGAGTCCAAAGCATTCAGTTGTAAAGATGGAAACAAGTTTAGGTCCGTTTTATTTGGTGTTAAATAAGATGTATATTTGTAAGAAAAGCTAGACGTAAAGGCTTATGACACAATCGGTTGGTGTCGAAATGGCTTAGTGAAGTGTAAACAAAGATTTGAGTGAATCGCCATTTCTAAAACACCAACCGCAGACCAGTGAGGGGGTGGGGCTGTGAGGTCAGTTTAAAGTTTATGAAAGAGTACCTGCAAACCAAGCAGGATATTCATTGGTTTACTACTTTACAATCAATGCGCTAAAAAAGGTATCATCAATACAGGTTTATCATAGATACCTTACTTTTGCTGCATAAGAATCTATAAGACGAAGACAATAGAATTTAAGAATCATAAAATTAGAGAAGCTATTTGTGCATTTCACTTTGAGGCTACTGAGGAAGATGCTTGGAATGTGGGTAAATTCTCAGATTTTTACAAAGAAAACAACTTCTAGTTGGCTTGCTATTTCAGGTATTTGCGCAGGCATTTCTCCTAAGACATTGACTCTTTTGTGTCCGTTTTGCAGCAAGTATTCCAGGGCAGCTTGCAGCACGTTGGGCTTGTCAAACAAGAATGTGAGGGGCATTTGATGTGCAGTTTTTGCTTCTATTTCTTGGGCTTTCTCTAAGCGAAGGCAGATGACATCTATCTTAATGCCCCATTCCAGCACTTGCACTAAGTAAGGCTCAAGCACGATTAGCACAGGGCTGGACTCTAAGAAGGGAGCCACTTGCTCAAAACTACAAGAACCTGCAATGATGAGTGCAGGTTCTTGGGCATCACACACAATATGGTGAGAACTCATAATGAATTCATTAAAATTTTAGGCTTCTACTTCATTGACAGTAATCTTGATGATTTTGTCGCCTTGTTTGATTTGAGGCACTATTTCTAAGCCTTCGGTTACTTTGCCAAAGCAAGTATGCTGTCTATCAAGGTGCTGTGTGGAGGCACGGCTAAGGCAGATAAAGAACTGTGAGCCGCCTGTGTTTCGTCCTGCATGTGCCATAGAAAGCACGCCTAAGTCGTGGTATTGGTTTTCGCCATTGAGTTCACAAGGGATGGTATAGCCAGGACCACCTGCACCTGTGCCATTGGGGCAGCCACCTTGCACCACGAATCCAGGGATGACACGGTGAAAATTAAGCCCATCATAAAACCCTTCACGGGCCAGTTTTACAAAGTTAGCTACAGTACCAGGGGCATCTTTTTCGTAGAAGCTGAGCGTCATTGTACCCTTTTCAGTTTGTATTTCAGCAGTGAGCATGTTTAAATAAGTTTTTAGGTTTTGAATAAAAGACAAATATGGCTAATAATTCTATGAATCACATTTTTTATTTTGATTAATTGGCAGGATACCAAGTCTGTGTGCGATAAAACACTCCCCAGTAGCCCCTTACTTGTAGCTTTCCGTTTTCTATCCATAGTTTACAGTTATACTCTTTTCCTTTTTCGGGGTCTAAGACTTTGCCGTTTTTCCATTCATTGCCGTCTTGTTCTAGGTCTTTGATAAGCACCATATCCAAGATAGGCTGGTTTTTGCGGCTATCAGGGCACTTGTCGCAGAGTGGATTTTCTCCGCCACTTTTGTCAAGTAGTTTTTCTACTTTTCCATAAAATTTTCCGTTTGTAGCCTTGTAGATTCGGATAATGGATTTTGCCTTGTTGGTTTCATCATCTATGGTTTTCCAGCTTCCTATGATGCTTTGTGCCTGTGCTTGCAGCCCTGTGAACAAGAGTAGAAGCACAAAAAAAATTTTTTTCATCGTTGGGTTATTTAAGAGTGTGTGTCGGTAAGCAAAAAAATATTTTTACAAATAGAACACTTAAACTATGTTTTTATTGAATTGTTTGGTTTTTTGTACTGTGTTTTTGTCTGTTTTGGCTATTTTTGGAGGTGTTTTTTGAATAGGACTGTATTGGTTTTATCCCAAGGCCAAATAAATTTAAGCAGAAAGTGTGATTTTTTTTTAAAAAGCCATACTTTTGAACTAAGCACTCAATTTCCCGACCATATATTATGTATAGATTTTTTCTGATAACTTTTGCTTTGTGTTTATTGCTTATCTCTGCTGAGGCACAAGATGAGCATCACACTGCCATTAGGCTGCCTGCCAACAAATCTAAGGTGCTACAGCAGCTAGACAACAATACGCTGAGGCATGTAAAGTTTTTTGAAGGACAGCAAGAATTCACCCATTTTTTGCAGGGAGATAGTATTTTAGCAGCCCAGGCAAAGCTCTACAGTACTGGTTTTAAGAGTGATAAGACTTATTGGGCAAAAATAAAAGTAGAGAACCAAGCAGATTTTGACAGAGATTATATTTTGTTTTTGGGCTACGTGAGTGAGGCAGAGGTCTATGTGGTGTATGATGATGTCAATTATCAATCACATTCTTCGGGGTTTTTTGTAGAAAATCATAAACTAAACCCTCGCCAAGGGCAGGGGCAAAAAGTACGCATTACACTCCAATCTCAAAAAGTCAATACCTTGCTGGTGAAGTTTAAGAACAGCATCAACTATCCTCCTGAGCCTTCTTTCAGCCTTCAAGATGAGGCATCTTGGCAGGAAGGCATTGCACAGACCAACCTGATTCAGGGGATTTTTCAGGGCTTGCTTTGGTTGATTTTGCTGTATAATTTATTTTTGTTTTTCTCACTGAGAGACCTCACTTACCTTATTTTTGTAGCGTATATTTTTACGATTTCGGCTTATTTTCTAAATGAGTATGAGTTTTTAGAGCAATATTTCTTGCCAAATCAGCCTATTTTGAGTTTTCATTTGGGCAACTTGGTCTATGTAGCCAGTGTATTTTATTTGCAGTTTAACAGATACATTCTAAACATTCCGCAAAAATACCCCACTTGGGACAGCATCCTTAAGGTCTGGCTTTGGCTAAGCATAGTGTCCATCATTCTTTTGTTTTCGCTTGCACCTTATGATTTTCAGCTATACATGCAGGTTCGCCTGACCTACCACGTTGCTTATGCTTTAGCATTGTTTGTCTTTATTTTTGCAGTACTCTGGATGAATAGCACAGTCGCCAATTTCTTTGTATTTGGTAATTTTGCGATGGTGCTGGGTGCTTTGCTTATCATCATGGGCAATCTGGGCGTGATTCCATTTAGCCTGTATTATCTCTTGGGGGGCATTGTGGCACAGTTGTTTATATTTATGATGGCACTTAGCTATCGCTACCAAGTAAGTATCCGTGAAGCACGTGAGAATCAACGCAAATTGATTATTCAGTTAGAAGCCAACCAACAGCTTCAGACACAAGTCAATAGAGAGTTAGAAGAAAAAGTAAGGGAAAGAACTAGAGAAATCGCCCAAAAAAATGAAGAAATAGAAACACAAAACGAAAGCCTTGTCTATAAAACACACGAACTAGAAAAAAGCCAGAAAAAGACTCAAGACAGCGTCCGCTATGCCCAAAGATTGCAAAAAGCCATCATGGGAGATGCCTCAGAGGCAATCAAACATTTTAGAGATGGTTTTGTGATTTTGCTCCCAAAAGATGTAGTCTCGGGTGATTTTTATTGGTCTTCCAAAATCGGGCATTTACGTATCTTGGTAGCCTCAGATTGTACAGGGCACGGCATTCCTGGCGCTCTGATGACTGTATTGGGCAACTCTATCCTCAATGATGTAGTCAATGAAGAAGGCATCACTAGCCCTGACGAGATACTTTACGAACTTGATAAAAAAGTAATTCAAACCATTCAAAAACAAACCTTGGGTGAGCACCCCAAAGACGGCATGGATTTGATTGTCATTGCTTTTGATGAGATTAGCTACACCATGCGCTATGCAGGAGCCAAGAATCCACTTTATTATGTGCGTGATTTTGAGATGCACCAAATCAAAGGCTCAAATGCACCTATCGGGATTCAAAACAAGCGAATCCCTAAAAAATTTGAACTCCATGAGTTTCAGGCTCAAGAAGGAGATGTATTTTATCTTGCCTCAGATGGCTTTCAGGACCAGTTTGGAGGACCTAAAAACCAAAAGTATTTTACCAAAAGATTCCGTGCTTTGCTGCTTCGCTACAGTCATTTGCCGATGGCAGAGCAAAAAAAGAAATTCTTGGATGAATTTTATGAGTGGAAAGAAGCACAATCTCAGACAGATGATGTGCTGCTGATAGGGGTTCAGATTTAATATAAAAACTTGATAACCACACACATATGGTTATTCATCACCCAAAACTTATCTAAAATATGTATTTTGTAGATACCCACAGTCATTTGTATTCTTCTAAATTTAAAGAAGACCGTGATGACATGATGGCACGTACACTCGCCAACAATGTCAAGAAAATCTATTTGCCCAATATTGACAGTGAATCCATAGAGGGGATGCTGGCTTTAGAAGAAAAATATCCTCAAAACTGCTTTCCTATGATGGGCTTGCATCCTTGCTCGGTCAAGGCTGATTTTGAAAAAGAACTTTACATCGTAGAAGATTGGCTTTCTAAACATAAATTCGTGGCAGTAGGGGAGATGGGCACAGACCTTTACTGGGATAAAAGCTTTTTTCCTCAACAGCAAGAGGCCTTTAAGATTCAGGTAAACCTCGCCAAGAAGCATGATCTGCCCATTGTGATTCATTGTAGAGAATCTTTCAGAGAAACCATAGAACTGCTCACAGCACTCAAAGACGAAAAGTTAAGAGGTATTTTTCACTGCTTTACAGGCACTACTGCAGACGCCGAAGAGGCCATCGGGCTGGGTTTCTTGCTCGGAGTAGGAGGGGTACTTACCTTCAAAAAAAGCGGACTTGCAGAGGCACTTGCACCCATAGACCTGAAGCACTTGGTTTTAGAAACAGATAGCCCTTACCTCAGCCCTACCCCACACAGGGGCAAGCGGAATGAATCTTCTTACATACCACTCATCGCTCAGAAACTTGCAGAAGTGAAACAGTGCAGTATAGAAGAAGTAGCCCAGAAAACTACCCAAAACGCAGAGGCTCTTTTTGGCTGTGAGGCTTCTTGAGCTTACTTAAAGGGAAGTTTGAGCAAATCTTGCATCCCGAACACACCCTGCTTGTCTGCAATCCACTCGGCAGCAAGTACTGCCCCCGTAGCAAAGCCCTCACGTCCATAGGCTGTGTGCTTAATCTCAATGGCATCTATTTCAGACTGATACGCAATGCTGTGTGTGCCAGGCACATGAGGCTCACGCTTAGAGACAATGCCGAGTTTGTCGTCTTGCTCAGAGATTTCATTGACCCAGCCTGTTTTGTTGGGGTAGTGTGGCAAAATGCCCTCTACAAGACTAAGTGCAGTGCCACTAGGGGCATCTTTCTTTTCGGTATGGTGAATCTCCTCCAGCATCACTTTGTATTGTGGCTGCTCACTCATCAGCTTGGCAAGCCATTGGTTTAGCTGAAAAAACAAATTAACTCCGATACTGTAGTTAGAAGCATAAAAAAAGCTGCCTTGCTGTGCAATACAATATTTCTCTAATTCGTCTTTCTGCTCTAGCCAGCCTGTGGTGCCAGAGACTACCGGGATTTTGTGGTCAATACAATATTTCAGATTTTTAAATGCCGTCTCAGGCTGCGTAAACTCAATGGCCACATCTGTATTTTTGGCATTTAGTGATTGTAACTCATCTTGATTGTCTTTGTCTATTTTTGCACTAATGCTGTGCTGTCTGTTGGCAGCGATTTTTTCAATGGTCTTGCCCATTTTGCCGTATCCTATGAGAGCGATTTTCATAATATGTATTTTGATATTTTTTTAAGGTAAGTACTTGATCTTATTTAGTTTGAATTATTTTCGTGCAATGTGTTAATACGGGTTTTTCAGACGATTATTTATTTTTCTACAAGATGTCACTCCGACAGTATTGTAAAAAACGCCCTACTTAAAACAATTAAGGGCTATTTTTTTATTTAAAAACGAGCTTAAAAGACAGCCCTGCGAAAGTTCCTCCACCTACTTGGTCAAGGTTAGGCTCAAATTGGAAGCTGAGGTTATCCCCTACATCAAAAGATTTTAAGTGTCCGTCCACATTGGCATCCACGATGTTAAGCCCGTGCAATAATATTGATAAAATAATCAGCAGCTCACGATTGCGCTTAAAGTAATCTCTATTTCTTTGTACGGCATTCTCAGAGAGAAAAGGATACGAATCACCTTCCGTCCTCCCTTCGAGCTTGGCATTGAGAGAGCTTTTGAAGCCAAGGTATGTACGGTTATTAAACCTAATAAAATAACCCAATGTGCCTCCCAAACCATAGATAATCGGGATTTTCCAATATTTTTTGTTGTAAGCCTGCCCAAGTCCAGGAATCAATGCTGAATAAAGTGTAGCTTTGCGAGGCGAATGCACGGAGGAGTCAGGTTTTTCGGTGTTTTGGGAGATAATTTGGAGGCTATTCTCTTTCACCTTTTTAAGAGAATCTTCTTGAGCACTTACAGCCAAAGTAAAAAAAGGCATTGATAAAAAAAACAGAATAAGATTCTTCTTCATTTTTGTATGTTATTTGCCAATATTTTATAATATTTGAGAAAAATAATACAAGGGCAATATTTTTGATATAATTTGAGAGCGAATTTCGGTAAATTAGTGCAAAACACAAAATAACTTCATAACTTGAATACTTAAAGCATTTTTTTTGCTAATTAAATGTATAAATCTTTGATTTTTAGCTAATTTTTAAACTAAATTTGAATCATAAATCTCGTCAGGTAAATAATTTACATCTTTTAATCTTTTAAAACTATGATAAGAACGCTATTATTTTTATTCGGATTAAGCCTCGTGTTATCCTCTTGTGGAGGCGGCGGCGGCTCAAACTCTGAAGACACTAACAATGTCAAAACCTTCCGCTACAATCAAACAGGAGGACTGACCTCACTAGATCCTGCTTTTGCAAACAAACGCTCTAATATCTGGGCTACTACTCAGATATACAACGGGTTGTTTAGCTTTAGTGATGATTTAGATGTACATCCTGAAATTGCCAAAGAATGGAAAATTTCTGAAAATGGAACTACCTACACATTCACCATCCGTGATGGAGTACGCTTTCATGACAATAAGTGCTTTAGTGCCACCAATGGTAGAGGGCGTGAAGTGAAAGCAAGTGATGTAGTCTATAGCTTGCGCAGAGTCTTGACTACGGGCACAGGTGCTTGGGTTTTTAATGACAAACTGCTCAGAGGGCCTGACGGTAATATCTCTGACACTTGCTTTGTGGCCGTAGATGATTATAACTTCCGTGTACATCTTGACCGCAGATTCCCTGCATTCTTACAAATCTTAGCAATGCCATACTGCTTTATCGTGCCCAAAGAGGCTGTGGATATGTATGGAGAAGATTTTCGTGCCAACCCTGTGGGTACGGGTGCTTTCAAATTTCAGAAATGGGATGAAAGAAACAGCTTGCGTCTTGTAAAAAATGAGGCCTATTGGAAAAAAGATGACAAAGGAAACTCTCTGCCATATTTAGATGCCATACAAGTAAGCTTTATTGAAAACCGTAACCAAGAATTTAATACTTTTGAAGAGGGTGATTTGGATTTTATTGCCAACCTTTCAGAAGCATCTAGAGATCAAATCTTAGAAAAAAATGGTGAAATCAAAGAGCAGTTTAATGGCAAATACTCTGTAGAAAAAGTGCCTTACCTTAATACTGAGTATGTAGGCTTTAATATACAGGCGAAAGAAGGAAACCCATTTTCTAATCTTAAACTACGCCAAGCATTGAGCTATGCCATAGACCGCAAAGCGCTCATTTCTTTTATTCGTAACAGCTTAGGCACACCTGGTGATTATGGAATCGTGCCTGCTGCTTTGCCCTCTTTTGATAGCACCAAAGTGAAGGGATACCCTTATAACCTGCGCAAGGCACAAGAAATGCTCAAAGAAGCGGGCTTTCCCAATGGGCAAGGGCTTCCTGCACTTAAGCTTTATACTTATACCTCTGACAAAGAGCTTGCAGAATTTTTGCAAAGTGCCTGGAAAGCTATCGGCGTAAGTGTAGAGATAGAGCCTAACCAATTTGCTACACACCAAGAAATGGTAGATAATGGCAAAGTGAACTTGTTTAGAGGCTCTTGGCTAGGTGATTACCCTGATGCAGAAAACTATTTGGCTATGTTTTATGGTAAAAACTTTGCCCCTAATGGCCCCAACAAAACTCGTTTTGCTAGTCCTGAGTTTGATAAATTATTCGAGGAAGCTCACGAAACAGACAACCTTTTCACCAGATATGAAGATTATCTAAAAATGGATCAAATCGTGATGGATTCAGCACCTATCATCGTATTGTATTATGATGAAGTGCTACAGCTTACCCAACCTTGGGTAGTAGGCTTGAAGGCTGACCCAATGAATAACCTTATCTTAGAAACAGTAGATATCAAGCGTGAAGGAGCAAAAGAAACAGAATAAAACCCAATAAGAGTACTTATAGAAATAAAAATCCCTGCAATCGTTATACGTAACTTATTGCAGGGATTTTCTGTGTATTAGGTAGCCGTCCAGAATGAACTTTGCGTCTTGATTTAATCTAAATTTTTTGTAGTCAGGCTGTTAAATAGTTGGCAATTTTAAATTCTTCATTTGCTTATTCGTTTTTAGGTTTTAATTGTCGATATTTGAAACATCTTATATGAAGCAATGATTATATCCAATACACTTATCCAATTTTAATTTCTTATGAAAACACGTATTTATTTACTCTATCTTTTATTGCCTGGCTTCTTGCTACTGTCTTCTTGTGATGCACTAAACAGCCTTCCGATTTCTTTCCCGAATGGCGCTGCACCGCTCACAGATGCCCAAATAGGTGGAGGGCTTAAGGATGCACTCAGACAAGGAATCTCCAATGGAGTCAAAGAACTTATCCAGACCGATGGCTATTTTAGAAATGAAGCCATTAAACTCTTGTTACCTCCAGAAGCTGAGAAAGTACAAAACATCATCACCAAGTATGTGCCCGGTGGGCAAAAACTCGTAGATGATGCTATCTTGAAAATGAACCGTGCCGCAGAAGATGCTGCCAATGAGGCCGCCCCTATTTTTGTGGATGCCATCACTTCTATGAGTTTTGCAGATGCAAAGGGCATCTTGTTTGGAGAAGAAAATGCTGCCACTACTTATCTCAAAGATAAAACCTACCAAAACCTTAGCAATGCTTATGCTCCCCGAATTAATAACTCGCTTGAAAAAGTAGGCGCAAGCCAAGCCTGGAACGCCCTCGTAACCCCTTACAATAAATTTGCAAACTCAGCAGCAGGCAGGCTCGTGAAAGATGCACAACCTGTCAATGATGACCTAGGCGCTTATGTAACACAAAAAGCCCTCGAAGGCGTATTTTTTAAGGTAAGAGGAGAAGAAAAGAAGGTAAGAGGAAATGTATCTGCACGCTCTACCAAACTGATGCAAGATGTATTCGGAATGTTAGACAAAGAAAAAAACAAGTAGGTACAAGGCATATGCCTTTCACTTTGTAGATACAAGGCGTGCTAGGCCCTGTATCTACAAAGATATTTACGTTTATTGCAAGATTTTATAGAATTATTCTAATAATAGACCATAAATTCTTCATTTTTATTTTTTAAAAAAGAAAGATATTCTGAAAAACCACTAACTTTACACGGCAAATAACTATCCTAATTATTTGCCATGAATATTGACAATTCAAAGCTACTTTACGAAGCACTCACCTATGATGATGTACTTCTATTACCCGCCTACTCTGAGGTTTTGCCCAAAGATGTAGATACACAATCTAAACTTTCTCGAAACATTACCCTGAATCTGCCCATTGTTTCGGCAGCCATGGATACCGTTACCGAAGACGAAATGGCCATCGCTTTGGCACAAGAAGGTGGGATTGGGTTTATCCACAAAAGCATGGGTGTAGATGCTCAAGCCGAACAAGTAAGGCGTGTAAAACGCTCGCAAAGCGGCATGATTATAGACCCTATCACACTCAATGAAGATGCAGTACTAGGAGATGCCCACAAAATCATGCGTGACCTCAAAATAGGGGGCATTCCTATCATCAATGATAAGCAGCATCTTGTAGGCATACTCACCAACCGTGATTTGAGATTTCAAAAAGACATGAACTGCCCCGTATCGCAGATTATGACCAAAGATAACCTCATCACTGCCCGTGAAGACATAGACCTCAAAAGAGCAGAAGACGTGCTCCAAGAGTATAAGATAGAAAAACTTCCTATCGTCAATGCAGAAGGCAAATTAATAGGGTTGATTACTTACAAAGACATTCTCAAAAAACGAGATATGCCTTACGCCTGCAAAGATGAATATGGCAGACTACGTGTAGGGGCTGCTGTAGGCATCACGCCTGACCTCATGGAAAGGGTGCTAGCCCTTCAAAAAGCAGGTGTAGATGTGATCAGCATTGATACTGCACATGGGCACTCAAAAGGGGTGATAGATGCTGTCAAACAAATCAAGGCTCAGTTTCCTCATTTAGAACTGATTGCAGGAAATGTAGCCACCAGTGAAGGCGCTATAGCACTTGCAGAGGCGGGCATAGATGGTGTCAAAGTAGGCATCGGGCCAGGAAGCATCTGTACAACACGTGTGATTGCAGGGGTGGGTGTGCCTCAGTTCTCGGCAGTGTATATGTGTGCCAAGGCATTGGAACCTTATGGCATTCCTGTCATTGCAGATGGAGGGATTCGCTTCTCAGGAGACATCACCAAAGCACTCGCAGCGGGTGCAGGCAGTATCATGGCTGGTTCTCTCTTTGCTGGCACAGAAGAAGCCCCTGGTGAAGTAGTGCTTTATGAAGGGCGAAAATTTAAGACTTACCGAGGCATGGGCTCAGTAGAAGCGATGGAGGCAGGCTCAAAAGATCGCTATTTTCAAGACAGAGAGATAGACTCTAAAAAACTCGTGCCAGAAGGCATCGTGGGCAGAATAGCCTACAAAGGAAGGGTTTCAGAGGTGATTTATCAGCTTATAGGAGGCGTAAAGGCAGGTATGGGCTATTGTGGTGCTGCTACGATTGCAGAGCTGCAGCAGGCAAAGTTTATCAAAATTACCTCTGCAGGTGTGCGTGAAAGCCACCCTCATGACATACAGGTCATCAAAGAAGCTCCTAACTACAGTAGATAAATTAAGTGGTATTAACCATATATTAACATTGCTTTGAGCAATTATCAAAAAATAATATTTTAGCTAGCTTCTAAAATATTATTTTTTTTCTTAGTTTTGACTATATTCTCAGGAGTATGTAAATAAACAGGATGTGTGCACAAATAAAACCATGCCCCTGTTTATTAAGTGAAAGCCAACGTAATCAAGTTTTTTTAGCTTTTTTATACAGGTTTAGATAATTTAGAATATCCAAGAAATAGACCCTTCAATATGTTATCTCCTAAAGGAGTCATAGGTATTTTCGTATATGTTAATCTAGTAAGCTGGGTGCTACTGCTGGTCATAAGGCTTATTGCCTTTTTGGGCTACAGCAATGTGGAGGTATTTGGTGTAAACTTCTATATCAAAGGCTTACTACTCAATTCTTTCTTACTGTTTGTGTTTTTTTATTTTAATGCACGGCAAGAAAAGATGGAAGACCCTAGCTTCGTGGACATTATCTCCAATCTTTTTGTCTTTGGTCTGATTGCGACGGCTGCCTCAGTGGTTTTGCAGTTGATTGTTTCTTTTTTAGAAACGGAGCCTGTGAGCACCTGGGCACGTATTTCCATTAATGTATTGTATCACTTGAATGTCGGGATACTGACTATCTTCTTGACCCAAGCATTTTTTTACTGGAAAAAAATGGTCTTTCACCAAAAAAGTATTTCAGTAAGTAAAATCTGGAATATCTTTGAATACACACTTTTACTAAGTCTGCTATTTAATTTTTTTGAGTTTGATATTAGGCATCCCCCTTTTGCACTGACACTGGCGATATTGCTCATTTTAGGGCTGGTGCTTTCTGTCAATCTTCGCTGGGTGGCATACCTCAATGCCAAAGAAAAATGGCAAAGCATACTCTATTTATTGTTCATTAGTATCTTTGCTTACTATTTTTTCTTAACGGTGATTAACCACTCCAATCATCCTTATTTTTCTACAGATTTAATGCACAGTGTCTATGTGCTTGCTGTATTTGTTTTTGTGATTTTCTACAGTATTTTTTCGCTTCTAGTGATCATCTTTAACCTCCCGACTACCTCCGTTTTTGAAAAAAAGATGGAGGAGATTATGAGTTTTCAGCGGCTTACCGAATCTCTGCAGATAGGAGAGGAAGAAGACCACGTCTATGAGGTCTTACTAGACAATGCCATACAATCAGTACAAGCAGATGCTGCTTGGATAGAAGTCAGAGATGAAGCAGGCAGGCAGATAGCCTTGGTCAATAGAAATATCAGCCATGAAAGCATCAAAAATATCAAAAGAACCTCTAAAAAAGAACGCCTCAATAAGGTAGTTAGCAAGACTTTTGCGAGGCAAAAAGAGAAAAAAGATACTGAAAATACAGAAGCTGAAGAGTTTGAATCTAGCTTTAAAGCTCCCCTGATTATCAATAACCGCTCTCTAGGCATCCTTACATTGCTCAAAAGAAGCAAAGAAGGCTTTGAAGAAGAGAAAAAAGAACTGATACAGACCTTTGTGCGTCAGGCAAGTCTTGCCATTGATAATTACAGGCTGCTGCGCAAAACCATTGATGCGGAGAGGTTTAAGGAAGAAATCAAAATAGCCCAACGCATACAAAAAAGCCTTTTGCCAGGGCATTTAAGGCTCAATGACTGTATAGACATAGAGGCCTTTTCCGAATCAGCTTACGAGGTAGGAGGAGATTATTATGATGTGTTTTGCCGTGAAGACGGGCAGTTTATCTTAGTAGTAGGAGATGTCTCGGGCAAGGGCATCAATGCTGCTTTTTATATGGCACAGATGAAGGGTATCTTTCAAAGTCTTGCCCAGCTTAATTTTTCCTCTGAGCAATTTCTTTTTTATGCCAATCAAGCCCTTAGCAAATGCCTGAGTCATAATTCATTCATTACGCTCACTGTGGCACAGATAAACATGCAAGAGCAAAGCATCGAGTTTGCTCGTGCAGGGCATTGCCCCACTTTGTATTATTCTGCCAAAGAGAAAAAAGCAAATTATTTTACGGGGCAGGGGCTAGGGCTAGGGATTATGCGCAACCCAAGTTTTGCCAATTTTGTGAAGCCTCTCAAAAAAACATACCAAGCCGGAGATGTAGTCATGCTCTATACCGATGGGATTCTTGAAGCCCTTAACCCAAGAGGCGAGCAATATGGTTACGAAAATCTCAAGAATATACTCGAGGAAAGTGCTGATTTGTCTTCACGTGCCATTTCTGATAAATTGGTAAAAGACCTGAAAGTCTTTGGAGAAGGCAAAAACCCCGACGATGATTACACAGCATTGATTATTAAATTCAAAGCACCCGTAGCCGAAAAAATAAACTTAGAAACCCCTTCTGCCATCCCGCCACTCAAAGTGCCTTTAAAATCATCCTCAATAGATACGATTCTTTAATTAATTTTAAGCGGGGTTTTCTAGGTCTTCTAAGTATTCTATGCGTTCTTCTACTGAATATTTTTGCCAGCTCAGAAACCAATCCAGCAAATCATCCATCTCTTCAAAAGCACATACAGGGTAGGAGGCTGAGCCCTGTTTTTCGGCTATCAAAGCACAATAAGTAATGACTGTACTCAAAAAATCATCTGTAAAATCTCTTTTTCTTGCATTTACAGTTGCCTGAATCTGCTCATAGGGCACTTCAAAAGTATATTGATTTTGCAGGCATCTAAAGACCACACGGTCAGTCTCTGCATCCAGTTTGAAGACGGTATATTCGGTAATGACCGCAATGACCGCATGCTTGCTAAGGTAAGATTCGGCTTGAGCACGAGAGCGGAAGGAGTGTGTGTAAAGCATATTTAATTCAAAAAAATCAACTACTCTTCAAACAGAGATTTTTGTCAGATGGTTTTGCTGGGTGCTTTGATTTATTTTAGAAGAAATCTAAAAAGAAATAGTGCAAGATATTGGTCTTGCACTATTGTAAACAAAAGAATAAATTTTTTATCCGAAAATAGAAGACAACTTCATAGCAATGCTCATATCACCATCTATTTTCATCTGTCCGCCCATAAAAGCAGACATTGGGCTGAGGTCGCCGTCCATCATCTGATGAAAATCACTCAAAGCTACATTGACGGTGCAGTCAGCATCTTCATCATTGTTATGTACAGGGTCTGCTGCATTTGCACCATTCAGGAAGATAACTCCCTCATCAAACACAAACTTTACTGTAGCGCCTAAATCACCCATACCACTTGCGGCACGTTCTTTTACTTTTTGAGTAGCACTTGCTAAATCCATAATTAAATCAATCAAAAGTTATAAAATAAATATTTGGCTTAAAATTAACTAATTTTGACTAATTGCAAAAACCTAAATCTGATTATTGTATTTTTTTCACAAAAAATTAAATTTTAGTAGGTGTCTTGGAAACTCAAAAAAAGCCTTACACCCTGAAATTTTTATTAGAAATGAATGCTTTTCGGGAGCATTTTACAGCCTAAAGGAGTTGCATTTTTACAGAAAGGCTTTCAAAAAGTTTTATGGGGCATTTTCTAAGTTTCTAAGGGCGACAGTATCGGGTATTTTTTTACTAAATTACTTCCTTAATTTAAGTTTGGTTTTCCGCTCAAGCACTGCTAATTTTGCCAAGATTTAAAACTAATCAAAAGATACAGTAGTTTTAAATATCAGATAAACAACATCATAGACCTTGATCAAAAGAAATGCTGAGAGTAACTCGTTTTTTTAAAAATGCAACTGTCCTTGTTTTTGTGGTGGTGCTGGGCTTGGCTTATTATGAGCTGACCGACCTGAGCAGCCCCGTAGTGCTATACCGTGATACGGCTGGCAAAAGTCTTTCTAGCACCAGTAGTAGTGTCTTTTTCTATGGGTTTTCTATTTTTGTAATCACTATGAATGTGCTTATTTCGGTGATTGTAAAGCTGATGCAAGAGATGCCCTTCCAAAAAATGCGTGTGCCGCATGCAGATTTTTGGCTCTCAGATGCTTTTCATGTGGGCAAGCTGCGGGATGTCTGGAGTGTTTGGTTTTATACTTTGGCACTGCTTCTTAACCTGTTTATGATGTTTTGTGTGGTGAAGCTCTGGCTCATTAACCGTGGGCAAGGAGGACAGCTTTGGGAGTGGGGCGTTACGTTGGCTGCTTTCTTTGTGGTATTGCTTACTTGGGCAGGTTTTATATTTTATCGTCTAAGATTAAGGAGAGTGGAGTTTTTCTAGTGTGTTTTCTGTGCCTTTGGCTTGCCTACTTGTTTTTTATTTTTAAGAAAAGACATTGATTCTGGAACAAATCCTACACCAAAAGACTTTCATAACTTATGAAATCACTACGCTACTTAAATAAATACCTCTATAAATACAAAGCACTCTTATTTTGGGGGATTGCCTTCACCATTATTTCCAATGTATTCAGCATTGCACCAGCTCCTATTGTAAGGTATTCGTTTGATTTAATAGAAGAAGCCATAGATATTTATACCATTCACCAAGGGCTGAGCGCTCAGGCGGCATTTTATACGATGTTTGCTTGGAATGTGCTACTTTACGGAGGGCTTATCTTGGTCTTGGCAATACTGAGGGGGTTTTTTTTGTTTTTGGTGCGTCAGACCCTCATCGTGATGTCAAGGCACATAGAGTATGATTTAAAGAATGAAATCTATGCCCATTACCAAGAGCTTCCCCTAAGTTTTTATAGACGGCACAATACTGGGGATTTGATGGCACGCATCTCAGAAGACGTGAGCCAGGTCAGGATGTATTTAGGCCCTGCCATTATGTATAGCCTCAATCTTTTTACACTCTGTGTGATGGTGGTGGCTTATATGTTTATGATAGATGCAGAGCTTTCTTTTTATGCTTTGCTGCCCTTGCCCTTTCTGTCAGTGAGTATTTACTTTGTAAGCAATGTCATCAACAGGCAATCTACCGATATTCAGAAAAGCCTCTCAGGGCTTTCTACCTTCGTACAAGAGGCCTTTTCGGGGATTAGGGTGCTAAAGGCTTTTGCAAGAGAAGAAGATTCTGTGGAGAATTTTTCAAAAGAAAGTGAAGACTACCGCCAAAAGTCTGTACGGCTTTCATTGGTGCAGGCTTTGTTTTTTCCCCTGATTGTAGGTTTAGTAGGCTTCAGTACTTTGCTGGTGGTCTATGTAGGAGGGCTAGAAGTGATGCGAGGCAAAATCACCAATGGCGTGATTGCAGAATTTATTATTTATGTCAACATGCTTACTTGGCCTGTTACCTCTGTAGGCTGGGTAACGAGCCTCGTGCAGCGTGCAGCAGCCTCACAGACACGCATCAATGAGTTTTTGGATACCCACACAGATATTATTTCTCATAAAGACATTGTCCGTGATATTCAGGGAGAAATCAAATTTGACAATGTCTATTTTACGTACCCTGATACGGGCATCAAAGCACTCAAAAACCTCTCTTTTAGTATAAAAGCAGGGCAGACCCTTGCCATTCTGGGCACTACAGGCTCAGGCAAAAGCACCATTGCTAACCTACTGACCAGAATGTATGATGTCAGTGAGGGGCAAATCATCATAGATGAGATAGACATCAGAGATTATAACCTGACATCTCTGCGTACACAGACAGGCTATGTGCCTCAAGATGTGTTTTTGTTTTCGGAAACTATCCGAAATAATATTGCCTTTGGCACGGTGAAGATTGGTGAAGAGAACATTGTGGAGGCATCTAAAAAAGCCGATCTTTATCATAATATTATGGACTTCCCGAAGCAGTTTGATACAAGAATCGGTGAAAGAGGGATTTCTCTCTCTGGAGGTCAAAAACAAAGACTCTCATTGGCGAGAGCCATTGTGAGAGAGCCCAAAATACTTATTTTGGATGACAGCCTCTCAGCAGTAGATACCAATACAGAAAATATTATCTTGAACAATCTCCAAGAAGTGATGAAAGACCGAACTTCTATCATCATCTCTCACAGGGTATCTTCTGTAAAATTGGCAGATAAAATCATCGTGCTAGATGATGGCAAACTGGTAGAAGAAGGCACACACGAGTATCTGATGGAGCTAAACGGGACTTACCGTGAGCTGTATGACAAGCAGCTGCAGGCAGAAGATACCCTAGAACAAAAAGATTAAACCCTTCCGAGAAAAATCACAAAGTATCACAGATGAAATGCCCGTGAATGGATCCGGAAAGTGTGATTATAGTAATCTCCTTAACTCCTTATATTAAATTTTTATACCTTATGAAAGTACTCATATTATCTACCTCGCCACGCAAAGAAAGCAACACACTCAAAGTAGCAAAGGCGCTAGACAAGCTCAGCCAAGAAAAAGGACACAGCACCAAAGTAGTAAACTTTGAAAACTATGACATCCCTATGGTAGGGCAAGGTGCTTTGCAGAAAGACGCACTCAGTGATTTTCAAAGAGAATTCATAGAAGCGATGGAGTGGGCACAAGTAATCGTGCTGGCAGCTCCCGAATACAACTGGACGACTAGCGGGCAGCTCATCAATGCCATACATCAGCTAGGCAGCAGAGAGTTTGCCCACGTTTTTGATGACAAGGTCTTCGGGCTAGTCGGTGTTTCCTCAGGCAGAGGTGGCAGGCTTCCTTGTGTAGAGATGATGATGCTTATCAATAAAATGATTAACTTTTTGGATCAATACTCTGTGGTATCACCCAGAATTTTTGAATCTCACGAAACTCAAAATAACTTGGACGAAGAAGGTAACCCCAAGCCTGATACGGTCTATTTGAGAGGAATGATAGGTTTCTTAGATTATACTTTTGTCATAGCCAAACGCTGGTTTAGAGAGGACTAAGGTTGGGGATTTGTATTTTAAAGGCGGTGCCTTGGTGCAAGACAGACTCTACATTGACACTCCCTTGGAGCCGCTCTACGGTTTGTTTGACGATATACATTCCTAGTCCGGCTCCATCTGATTTTTCGGTTGCTCTAAAAAACATATCAAATATCCTGTGCAGGTATTCTTTCTGGATTCCGATTCCGTTATCTTTCAGATGAATAAATGCCTTATCACTGTCTATATGAATATCTATTTTTAGTGAAGGCTTCTTGTGGGCTGGGTTATAGTATTTGAAAGCATTGGATATAATATTATTGAGTACAATCTTGATTCTGAGTTTGTCTGAGCAAAAGAGGTATTCTTTGGGGATAATATTCACCCGAACGTTGATTTTGGCAGCGCTCTCTACGTATTCTAAATCTTCTAGGCAGCTTTGGATAAGTTTGTCAAAATCAATACTTTCCATCGTAATTTCACTTCGGCTTGTTCTGGCATAATTGAGCATTTCTTTGACAAATCCATCTAATTTATGGATTCTGTTCTCAATCAAATCTACATAATGGTGTTTTTTCTCGGGGTTGTCTTCTATTTTATAAATATTGACAAGACCTAGAATAGAGCTGAGAGGTGAGCGTAAATCGTGTGAAATCTTATAAACAAGCTGGTCAAGTTCATAATTTCTGTTTGAGAGTTCGGTAAGTGTTTTTTCTAGGCTAAGTTGATTTTCTTGAAGGGATAAATTGGCTGTTTTGAGTTCATTCTCATATTTTACCATTTCATTGATATCTAGCAGCATGGTTACGACAGCATAGACCTTATTTTGGTAATCTTGGAGTGTTACTACATTGACACTGACCCATTTATATGTACCATCTTTATGCTTGAGCATCAGTTTGCTTGTAATATTAGAGGTAGATAGAATTTTCTCTCGGCTGCTGGTAACTGTTTGTCTTTGGCTAGGATGGATGTTTTCTAAGATAGGATCTTTGAATAATTTTTCAAATTCACTCTTGGAGTAGCCGAGCATAGTGGAGAGTTTTTTATTGTTAAAGATGTATTTTTGCTCTTCTATGTGATAGGCAGTCAGGGCGGCGGGGACGGTCTCTGCAATTCCACGTATCATTTTTTGCGTATTGATAAGGTTTACCAGTGTCTTTCGAATCTGTTCGTTCTGTTTTTTGAGCGTCTCTTTGGTTATTTCTAGGTTTTTGTTGTTGTCAGGAAATCTTGTGTAGCCCTCTTGTATTTGTTCTGGGTATGTAGTGCGGGTATTGCTGAGGTAGATATAGAGGTGTTGCTGTGCTTGATTGAGGGAGATGTTCCAATCATTTTTTTTGATAACTTGTTGAATATCAGCAGTATGCAGGCAAATCTTGCTTTGCTGGATGAGTGCATTGGAGCGTAGCTTCTCAACTTCTGATTTTAGGACAAGCCACTCTGACTCTACAAAAAAATACTGTAAGGGCCTCACATAGAGTACTTCTACGGAGATGCCTAGCTGTGCTGCAAACGCATCATTACAAGAAAGAAGGTGCAGCTCTGTATCAAATATTGCTTGTGGACAGGGGCTACTTAGAAACACACTTTCATAATCAATCATAAAAAAATAGGGATAAAGATAAGTTGATTTTATTGGGGAGAATAAATCCTGCGTGCATTTTTCAGTACTTCTTCTTTGGACAAGGTCATTTTCTTGAGTTTTTGTTGGGTATATTTCTCCATTTGGTCAGTATAATGTGGACTATTTTTGTGATTAGATGCTCCATACGCATTTATACTTTCTAACTCTGTGCCATTTTCAGAAAATCTGACAAGCAAGATATAAGACTCACCCTGAGTAGTTTTAAACTTTCCTTTTTTATAGGGGCTGGCAGTCATTGCCGCAATGACATCTTGGTTGCCTGGCATAGGCAGACTCACTTTGCCTCGCCGATGTATTTGTATTTTGCCTAGGGGTACTTGTATGGTTTTAAAATGCCTTTTGAGGTGTTTTTCTGTGGCTTGCAGTGCTGTGATTATTTCAGATTCTGATACTGTATTGTATGCTTCTAAGCGTAATTTGCTGCGGAGGTCTTCACTCAAATAATGAAGAAATACCATAAAAACCCCTGCACCGATACTTTCTACGTCATTTTTTCTGTCCCACTGCTGCAAAACACGGAGTATCTCTGCCGAATTTGGGTGTTGTAAAGGATTAATTTTAAATAAATCATTCAGATTGGTGGCTACCGTAAAAGCCAAACTATCAGGATAAGTCAAATCGTATTTTATTTTTTTGAAATCTTCATAGCTTATTTTTTCTGTATGATTTTCTAGAAGGCTGGCGAGTCTTAGACTTCGGTTGTTTTGGTATTGTTCAAAACCCATCGTAGGGTCATAGGCAGTGCTAGGTTTGTTTTCTTCTTTTTTGGTGGCATAAAACGGACTATTATTGGTATTAAATACATAGCCTGATGGCGGGTTAAACACCTGCGGAAGCTCAGAAACAGGATGGTAGTTGCCCCTTTGCCACAGTGTCTTGGAAGTATTGCCTGGGAGTACTTTTTGCCAATCATAGCCTGTATCTCGGTAGGGAATCAAGCCATTGCTGAGGTAAAAAATATTGTCTTCTTTATCGGCATAGACCAAGTTGAAGCAGGCCGCATCTTGCCTCTCAAGAGCAGCCTTAAACGCTGCCCAATTTTTTGCTTTTCCCATATAAAACTGCTGTTCTGCTGCCTTGATATGCATATTGGCAGGAAAACGCACTGCATAAAACTTCCCCTCTTTTTCTAGGGATGCACCATATTTGCTCCAGTAAAAAGTAAATTTTTTGGCGATTTTAAGCGGGCCGAGTTTTACCTTTATTTTTTTGCTTCTGACCAGAAGGGTTTCCCATTGCCCATCAAAGCGGTAGGTGAGGGGCTTTTCGGGGTGCATCTCTAGTAGGTAAATATCCGTAAAATCAGGATGATTGACCGTATGTGCCCAGCCTAGATTTTCATTGACTCCGTGCCCGATAGAGAGAAAACCAGGCAGGGTCCCCCCCAATACATTCAGCCCTTCCTCACTTTGCAGGTGCACTTCATACCAAGCAAGTGCCCCTTCTAGTGGCTGGTGAGAGTTGATGGCTAGGAAGGTCTCGCCTGAGGTAGTTTTGCTACTGCTGATGGCAAGAGCATTTGAGCCTGTGCCTAGCTTGGGCTCGTCTTGGATGATGCTTCCGTTAAATATCTTGCTTAACTCATCAGTCAAACCAGAAAATAAAGCATATCCTAGTGTATATGAGCGGATTAAGTCTTTCTCAGTGATGGGAAAACTGCCTTTGAGCAAGACTTCTTTGGGGTGTGCTTTGGCGTAGGCATTAATTCCTTCAGTATAAGCCGTTAAGATTTTTTTGAAGTCGGGAGAGAACGTATTTTCAGTATAAGCAGTATCGACGAGGGCTTCTATTCCTATCAAAAAACCAATCACATCCAGTGCAGCACTTGATTTGCCTTTGACCTGTGCAAGTTTACTTTGTGAGGCAAGGAGTAGCTCTTGGGCTGAGGCAAAATCATCTTCTGCGGCTGCCCAAGCCAGTCCGTAGGCTACTTCAGCATCAGTCTTTGCAAAAATATGGGGCACTCCCCAAGCATCACGGGCAATTTGTATATTTTGAGGATTTATTTGGGCTGGTAAGTTGTGCAGCGTATATGATAAGATAAAAATGAGGCTTAGTGTACGATAGAGCATTTTATATTTGGGTATTTTTGCTAAGTATTATGAAAGGGTATAGTAGATAAAAGCACCCCTTCTTGTGGCTTGTACATTCGAAGCCACGAGAAGGGGTGTGGTGTTTGAAATATAAATTCTAAGCTTTTTGAATAAAAGTAAGTTTGTGTGGTTTTCCATTGATTTTATCGCTAAAACCCGCATCTACATCTATACTGATGTTTTCTCCGTTTTTGCCTACGATTGCAAACTTTTCAAAGATTTCTATCTGTACTTCTATAAACTCATCGTGCATATCTTTGAGTTCTTCTTTATGGTCTTTGGGCACTACCATCAAAAAGCTTTTACCTAGCATCTCACCCTTGCTGTAGCCTAGGATGCCCAGATAATTGGCATTCATCCCTACATAAATACCATTTTCATCTGTGATACAGATGCCTAGTTTTGTATTTTCTATGATTTCTTCAAATTTTTCGGGGTTTTTGTCTATTGCATTTTTGATGCGTTCTGTTTCTGTGAGGTCTATCATAATTATAAGATTTATGGGTAAGGATTAAAAAATAAAAATTGTAAGTTTTTTGATCGTCTTTTTATAATTCTTTGAATTGTTCTATGATTTTATCTTTTGTTGCAATTTCATTTTTGAGGGCTTTGATTCTTTCATAAGCCTTGTCTTGAATGCTTTTGGTTCTTTCTTTGAGCAATATTTGATTTTGCTCAATAATCTGCTGGGTTTCTAGGAGTTCTGTTTGTTGTCGTTTTTCGAGCGTAATATCATAGGCGATTTTGAGTATCTTCATGATTTGCTCTTTGTTATTTTTAATGGGGTAGTAAGTGCCTCTAATCCACTTAGATTTCCCATTTTTATCTATTCTATGAAAATCACTGCTGATGGTTTCTCCATTTCTGAGCCTTTCCCAGAGGTTTTTGTATTCGTCTGATTCTCTGCTGGCTGGGTGGACTAGCATTTTGTGCAATCTTCCTCTGAGTTCGTTTTCTTGGTAGCCGAAGAAATCAGCAAAGGCATCATTGACTCTGAGCATTTCACCATCTGGGCTAAATTCGGCAGAGAGGCTGGCACTGTCAATGGCTGCCATGGTGCTTTCTTGCTCTTGTAAAAGTCTTTGAAGTTCTTCCTGAGTAGCCTGTAGCTCTTCCATATTTTGGCGTAGTTCTTCATCTTGTGCCATGAGTTCTTCGGTTTGCTCACGTGTAGCTATCAGTAGGCTGCGGGTTCTTTCATTGATGCGTGTCGTAATGACTGTACTTGCTAGATTCTCGCATAATTTTTTGATAAGCGCCCTTTGGTAAGTCTGAAAAGGATAAAAGGAAGCCAGCTCTAGCACCCCGATTACGTCATCTCCGTCTATGAGTGGGCAGATAAAGAGGTGTTGTGGGTTGCTATCACCCAATCCTGAGGTAATGCTTAGGTAGTCATTGGGTATTTTGGAGAGGTAGATTTCTTGTTTTTCGAGGAATACCTGCCCTACAAGCCCTTCGGCATAGTCATACTCTATGCGAATAAATTTTTGGATAAATTTTTTACGGTTATAAGCATAGCTTGCCACGAGCTCTAGGGTGGTATATTCATCTTCTTCTTCGTGAATTAAAAATAACCCTCCTTGGTTGGCATTCACATAAGGTACAATCTCGGAGAGCATTTCATCTCCCATTTTGCGCTGTGAGTCAAAGTTATCCCGCATTAGCTCCGAAAATTTGGCAAGCCCTGTGGTTACCCAGTTTTGCTGTTTTTCATTTTCTGCAAGCTTTTGAATTTCTGCCTGCATTTTAAGCAAACTACTGATGAGGCTTTCTGGCTTGTTAAAATCTCCTTGGTAGCTCGCATTGTTGCTATCTTGGCGAAGCTGATTCACAAATTCAGTAGCCTCTGCAATTTCTTGCTTTAGCATTTGGATTTGCTGTAGGTATTCGGATATAATGTCTTTTTTTATGAATTGATGACCAAGCATGCTTTTATAAGGAATTACTTTTGAATAGAGTTTAGATAAACAAAATTGAATAATTCAATGACTCTATGCAAAGAATGTCAATAATTATGCAAAATATAAAATTAATATTGGTTTATGCAAGATGTATTAAATAAAAGTAATCTTATGAGTGCCTAGGAGTCTTTGTGTTTGGACAATGATTAACTGTAAGTAAATGAATATCAATAGGTTATGCTATACTTTTTTTAGCGGCTAAGACAGATAGATAGGCAAACTAAAGTTTGTGCTACATCACTTCAGCTCGCAGCTTGCTATTGCTTGATAATCAGGCACATCTGAGGCTGTTTGGTGTTTGTAAGATTGTAATATTTTATTCTGATGTACCAAAAACACACCAGGCATCCTAAAGCCATCTCCCACAAGCTTGCCTATACCGTGTCCTTTGAGAATGCCCGCATAAAAGCCCCGTGTAAAAGATTTTAGACCAAACACCTGCAAGAAAGAGGCTCTCTGAAGCCCAAAAACCCTGTAAAGTATGCAGCTAGGGTCACTTACTCGGTCTATGTGGGCTATGCCATATTTTGCGAAATAAGCTTGGGCATCTGATTCGCTGCCCATGTGTACCAAGACAATCTTGACACCCTCTTCTGCGAGAGCCTCTTGTTTTTGGGAAATATCCCCGAGTGCTTCCTTGCAAAATGTGCAGCCAAAATGCCTTAAAAATACAATCAAAAGGGGCTTCTCTTGGCTTAAATCTGATAATGTGCTGCCTTCTTGATTTTGATAATCAGACAACACGGAGGGAAATTGTGCTTTGCTTTCCGCCTCTGTATTTTGGCTCACCTTGAATACCAAATAAAAACCCCAAGCCATTGGCAATACCCATAGTAAATCATTAAAAATGATGTGTAGGTAAAAATTAAGGACATCATAACCTTGCTCCAATAGTAAAAAATAAGCGACCAAAGGCCCCAATAACTTACTGCCCAAACCCAAAAAAATAAACACCTGAAAACGAACAGCTTGAGCTGCAGCAATCAGGTAAAACACCCCGAAAAGCAGCACTGCAGCCCCAAAAGGATATAAAAACAAAGGGGCAGACACCACCTCAGGGTTGAGGGCATTGTAAAAATCTAAAGGGCGGCTCATAATATAAACACCCCATGCTAGATTGTAATAGCCTGCAAACTTCAAAAAACGGATAATCCATTGAGGGATTGATGGTGATTTCGTATTCAAGAATAAAAGATTTATGTGAATTATTAGATTACTATGCACTTTCAAATAACTTAATAAACATGCTTTCGGTTATAGTTTTTTGCAATCTAAACAATGAGTCATGAATTTTTTTAACCAAATCTATCAGAAAATATTTACCAATCAGACTGATTCAGAAACTCTACCCGTAGAAGTACGCGAACCACTCAAAAGAAATGAATCGTATCAAAAAATATTTCAAGATTGGGTAGCATCAGAAAGAAAAACACAGCGCATTCAGCCTATTGCTAAAGCCTATCACTTTAAAAAAGCCAATATCCACGGAGACATTCGGGTGCACCTCTTACGCTCAGGTGGTGCCAATGGCTTTGCCGTTACGCACCATCCTGATTTTGAGAAAGACACACTTTCTTTTTTGCTGGAGTATTGGAAACAAAAAACAGAGGAATTGGGCTATCAGCTCCAAGTAGCCGAAAGGCAAATAAGCGAAAAAACAGGCTATATCCAGACCAAGGAAAAGTATTATTTAAAACCTTCTATCCGCTTAGATACCATCCAAAACAGGCTTTGTAATCAGCTATATGGCAATGTATTGCTAGAATACATCCAGATAGATGGGCTGCCTAGTTACCTCAAGGTATTGGTTACTTATTATGTAGATGCACAGTTTAGCAAGGCATTGGAATATGATGACTTTGTGAGAATTCTGTTTGAAGAGCCTAGTTTGTAAACTTTTTCATGAAAAATTTCTCATCAAAATATCGTATATTGCATCACTACGTAGTTCTTCTAACAAAAAAATAATATCCTAAAAATGAATATCGAAAAAAATACCATTCTTACTTCTGAGCACGATGAGCAGCCCTTTGGGTTAGATGCCTTTTATATACCCAATGCCAAGGCAAAGCCTGTCATCGTGTTTATACATGGCTTTAATTCTTTCAAAGATTGGGGGCATTATGACTTGGTCGCACAGACTTTTGCTGAGGCTGGTTTTGTGTTTGTCAAGTTTAATTTATCTCACAATGGCACTACACCTATGCGTCCTACAGAGTTTGTGGATTTGCACGCCTATGGCAATGACAAGTTTTCTACAGATTTAGATGATATAGGCTTGGTCTTGGATTATTTGCAGCATCCAGATTGCACTTTTGGCTCAGAGATGGATTTAGAAAAAATCGCACTCATAGGGCACAGCCGAGGCGGTGCATTGGCTATGCTCAAAGCAGCCGAAGACAGCCGTGTCAAAGCAATGATTACTTGGGCATCTATCAAATCTACCCATCATTTCTGGACAAAAGAAAACATCGAGAAGGTCAATAAAGAAGGGGTGGTCTATTATATCAATGGACGCACCAAACAAAAATTACCCTTGTATCAGTCTTATTACGAAGATGTTTTGCTAAATCCAGAAAGACTAGATGTAGAAAAAGCAATGCGAAGCCTCAAAATACCTGCTTTGATTACACATGGTGATGCAGATGAGTCTGTCCCTGCCTTCTTTGTGGACAAACTGCACGAGTGGAAGCCAGACGCAGAGAAGTTTTTGGTGGAAGGTGCTACCCATACTTTTGGGGCATATCACCCCTATGACCAAGATGTCCTGCCTGCACACGCACAGACATTGATAAATAAAACCATTGGTTTTTTGAAAAATCAGCTTTAGCATCCTTTTCCTATCCAAAAATGGGATGTCCCAAAAATCAAGCAGTGCCAACTGTTATTTTAATTTGGAATTTTTTTCTCACACCACAGCCTATAAATTGCAACCTGTGGGCTATGGTGTGAGAACCACTCAGGCTTCAAAAAGATTAGTTTTCTGTTAGCCACACAAAGTTTTATTCAAAATACTTTTGGGACAGACTCATTTAAATTTCAGGGATTCTCATTAAAACACTTGCCCACAAACAAAACTCATCTACAAAGAATTATTCTTTCACATTTTAGGTGTAAATTTGCCTAGTTTTTATTTTAAGAGAAATTTTTTTTATAAAATGATAAATATTTGGATAGGAAGCCTAGGGCATATGCTCGTCATTCTGGCATTTTGCTTTGCTTTTTTAAATACAGTAAGTTACGCTTTTGCGGCATATTACCAGAACCAAGACGATGTGCTGGCAAATTCTTGGAGAAAATACGCAAGATTTTCTTTTGGGCTTCACGGTATCTCAGTGATGGGTGTGGTAGCTGCCTTGTTTTTTATTATCTATAATCATCTCTACGAATACCACTACGCATGGAGTCATTCTTCTAATAATCTACCTGTGTATTACATGATTTCTTGCTTTTGGGAGGGGCAAGAGGGGAGCTTTCTGTTGTGGATATTCTGGCATGTGGTCTTAGGCTTTATTCTTATTTTGACCAATAAGACATGGGAATCTCCTGTGATGACGGTGGTCTCGGCAGTACAGTTGTTTTTGACTTCTATGATACTTGGTGTAGTGATTTTTGGCTTGAAGATAGGTAGTGACCCTTTCATTTTGCTCAGAGATGCAATGCCTGAGATGCCTATTTTTCAAGTAGGCTCACCGATGTTTAATCCTGATTTTAGGCCTGCCGATGGCACAGGCTTGAACCCGCTTTTGCAGAATTACTGGATGGTGATTCACCCTCCTACTTTATTTTTGGGTTTTGCCCTCACACTGATTCCCTTTGCCTATGCCGTGGCGGGTCTGTGGCAGAAACGTTATGAAGCTTGGGTACGTCCTGCTCTGCCCTGGGCTTTGTTTGCGGCGGCTGTGCTTGGTTTGGGCATTTTGATGGGTGCTTACTGGGCTTATGAGACCCTCAACTTTGGAGGATACTGGAACTGGGACCCAGTGGAGAATGCCGTTTATGTGCCTTGGCTTGTGTTGGTCGCATCTATTCATACGATGATTGCCTACAAGAAGAGCACCACAGCCCTCAAAGCAGCCTTGATACTTACGATGAGTACTTTCTTATTGATTTTATACTCTACTTTCTTGACCAGAAGCGGGATTTTGGGAAATGCCTCCGTCCATTCATTTACTGATTTGGGCTTGTCAGGGCAGCTTTTACTTTATTTTCTTGCCTTTTTAGTGCTTTCCATCGTCTTGGTGATGTACCGTTGGAGAGCATTGCCTAGTTCTAAAGAAGAAGTAGAAACATATTCTAGAGAATTTTGGATATTTATGGGTGCTACAGTGCTTTGTTTGGCTGGTTTTCAAGTATTATTGACCACTTCCATTCCTGTATTCAATGCTGTGGCAGAGGGGCTAGGTTTTGTCTCTAACCTCGCAATGCCTGCCGACCAAATAGAACATTACACCAAATTTCAACTCTGGGGGGCAGTTTTTGTGGCTTTGCTCTCAGGCACAGGGCAGTTCTTTTGGTGGAAAAAAATAGATGCCAAAAGCCTACAAGCGGCACTCACATTGCCTGTAGTCATCACACTTTTGCTTTCTTCGGCTTTGATTGCCATCAGTGCAATGAGTAACTGGCAGTTTATTATTTTACTGACTGTCTCTGTCTATTCGGTGGTGTCTAACCTTACCATTTTGCTTTCACTTCTTCGCAAAAAAACCTACAAATTGGCAGGAGGCTCTATTGCACATATGGGCATCGCTTTGATGTTTTTAGGGATTTTGACCTCGGCAGGATACTCTAATGTAGTATCTAAAAATGCGTCAGGACTTTTATTGTTTGACCCGAAAGCAAACCCTGACATCCCTACCAATGAAAATGAAGACAATGTCTTGCTGTGGCTCAACCAAGCAAACCGCATTCAAGATTATGAAGTAACTTACAAAGGAGATTACATAGAAGCCAAAGGATTTCCTGGATACATCAAAAAATCATCCCTTGCACCCACAGATGACCCCTTCAAGGCTGTAGCTGCTGAGGAGATAAGTCATAAGAATAGACCTTATTTTAAAAGAGGGGATACACTCAATATCTATCCTGAGAATACTTATTACAGGGTAGAATACAAAGAACCCTCAGGAGATGTCTTCTCACTCTACCCAAGGGCTCAAGTAAACCCACAAATGGGGGGCTTATTGGCTTCGCCTGACATTCATAGAGAGTTGTCAAGAGATATTTATACGCATGTATCTTCCGTACCTGACCCCAATGAGCCACGACAATGGTCTGAGACTGAAGAGCATACCGTGTCTCTGAAAGATACTTTCTTTTTGAATGACTATGTGGCGGTGTTTGAAAGTCATCAGCCCATTACTTCCGAAGAGGTTATGCGGCTCACCTCTAATGAAACCAACGCCAACCCCGAAGACATAGGTATTCAGGCAAACCTCAGGGTGCTAGGCAAAGAGGGAGATTATACAGCCAAGCCTGTGTTTTTTATCCGTGCAGGAAGGGTAGGCGTGATGCCTGAGCTCATTCCTGAGCTAGGGCTGCGGATTTCTTTGAGCAATATCAATACAGATACAGGTCAATTTACCTTTGGTGTGAATACGACCCAGAAAGATTACATCATCATGAAAGCCGTAGAAAAACCTTTCATTAACCTACTCTGGATGGGCACATTGATACTTATGCTTGGCTTTAGCATGGCGGTCTATCGCCGCTATACGGAGTTTAAGAAAATGAGAGACAAGGGAATGGAAGGCTAAGAAGCGCTAATTTTGTTTCAGAAGATAAAGTAGTACTAGAGCTACAGATGGTCAAAAGTCTGTATATCAAGTACTTAGATTAACAGCAAGGGGTGTTTTACAGATCCTTGCTTACACAATAAACAACATGCACTACGATTACATATTTGCAGGCTCTGGAGGAGCAGGGCTGAGCCTAGTCTATCTAATGAGCAAGCACCCTGTCTTAAAGCATAAAAAAATACTGCTGCTAGACAAAGCCGTAAAAAACGAAAATGACCGAACTTGGTGTTTTTGGACTAAAAACCCGACAGCTTTTGATGAAATCATTCATCAACAGTGGGACAAGGTCTGGTTTCGTAGCCCTGCATTTACTGAGTGTCTGACGCTCAGCCCTTACCAGTATAAGATGATTCGGGGGCTAGATTTGTATGAGTTTGTGCAAAAAGAAATTCAGCAAAACCCCCACATCACCCAGAGATACGGCACAGTACAAGAAGTTAGAGATGGCGAAAACGGCGCACATGTTTGTTTTGAAGGGGAGATAATTACTGCCAATCTTGTATTTAACAGCATCCCTGATGAGCAGCTCTTTTCGAAAAAAGGACATCATTACCTCAAGCAACATTTTAAGGGTTGGTTCGTGCGTACCGAAAAACCCATCTTTGACCCGAAAGTAGCTACTTTTATGGATTTTAGGATTGAGCAAAAAGGAGAAGCCCGCTTCTTTTACCTGCTGCCTACCTCGCCTTATGAAAGCTTGGTGGAGTTTACTATTTTTTCTAAAAATCTACTAGAAAAAGATGCCTATATCGATGAGATAAAACACTATTTTAAAAATTACCTCCCTGACACTGCCTACCAAATCATAGAAGAAGAGTTCGGGGTAATCCCGATGAGTGATGCCCCCCTGTCCAGCCGTGGAGGGCGTTTTGTGCTGAATATAGGCACTAGAGGAGGGCAAACCAAAGCAAGTAGCGGCTTTACTTTCTTGAATATGCTCAAGCAAAATGAAAAAATCATAGAGGCACTTGTCCAAGAGAAAGATTTGAGCAAAATTGAGTTTCAGAAAGCAAGGTTTAAACAATACGATGCCATGCTGCTCAACCTGATTCAGTATGACCGCCTAGCGGCTAGAGAGGTTTTTGGGCGAATGTTTAAGCATCACCCTGTAGAGCGTGTGCTGCGGTTTTTAGATGAAGAAACACACTTTGCCGAAGAGCTACAGATTATGGCTTCTATGCCGCCTTTGCCATTTATCCATTCGCTGCTGCACAAAACCTTCCTGAAAGATTGAGCCGAAGCAGGTTTTGAGTGCCTGATCAGACGCACATCACCTTCTGCTCTGTCTATAAGGCTGGTTTCTAGTGATTTCTGTGAATAATTTTAACTATTTTACTCTGCAGCTTGTACGGTTTGTTATTCTGGAATCCGCTTTATTGCGTAGTCTTTTTTGTATCCTTCAGATTAAAAATCTTTTGCTCTGTAATCGGGATTTGCCCTTCCTTAGCGGCATCATAGGTTTAATGATATTTATTGCTCTATTTTCATAAAAGCAGGTTCACTTTCATTATGAAGGCGGTCCATTGCTGTGATGGCGTAGATATAGCCCTCGGAGCCAGCAGGTTTTTTTTCTACAAACTGTGTTTCTTTTTGAATACTGATGATGTTTTGGGCTTGCGCCGTATTGGGGTTTTCACTTGAGAGGAAGCGATAGATGATGTAATAATGCGCTGTTTGTCCGTCTTGGGCTTCTTGGGGCGCTTCCCATTTGAGTAGGACACGTTTTGGGGTGCGTATTTTGCGTAGGCTTTGGGGTGCATTGGGCGGGATGTCGTCTTTCCAAGGCATACTGGGGATGATGGCGGGCGTGGTGTAAAGCTGGTGGAGGCTGTCTGTGATGCCTCTTGGGTTATCCATTAGATTTTTAGCCCTGAAAAACACACTTCCTGATATTGCTGAAAAAGTACGATTAAGTCTGATTTGGTTGGGTATTTCGGAGCTTTTATACCAGTTTTGATCTGTATCTTGGTTGATTTTATAGAAAGCTTGCCCCACATAAAGGTGTCTTCCAAAAGTATTTTTAGACCACCATTTGACCAGTGTAGCATAATCTGCCCTCGGATGCCCGATACTCCAGTAAAGCTGCGGTGCTACATAATCTATCCAGCCTGCTTCGAGCCAAGCCAGCACATCAGCCCCTAGGTAATCATAGCTTGGTTGCCCTGCTTCGGTGGCTGAGCCCCGTGGGTCATCGGAGAGATTTCGCCATACGCCCATGGGGCTTACCCCAAATTTTATGTGAGGTTTGTGCTGCTGCAGGCTGTCGTGTACCATTTTGATAAGCTGGCTTACATTGTGCCTTCTCCAGTCTGCTTTGTCTCCAAAGCCCTGCCCATAGCGTCTGAAGGTAGCTTCATCGGGAAATTCTTTTTTCCAAATTTTATAAGGGTAGAAGTAATCATCAAACTGCACTCCGTCCACGTCATAGCGGCGGATTACATCCATAATCACAGAGAGGATATAAGCCCTTACTTCGGGCAGACCTGGGTTAAGCTGCTGGTGCTTGCCATAGGTTACAAGCCATTGAGGGCTGCGGTTGAGGAGTTTTTGGGCTTTTACATCACTTACTTCTGTGTTATAGACTACTCTGTAAGGGTTAAGCCAAACATGGATTTCCATGTTTCTTTTGTGGCATTCGTCCACCAAAAAAGCCAGGGGGTCATAAAAAGGTTTCGGGGCTTGCCCTTGCTGCCCCATTAGCCACTCTGACCACGGCTCTATGCTACTGGCATAAAAAGCATCGGCACTGGGTCTAATCTGAAAAATAACAGCATTCATTCCTTTTTTTTGGTGATAATCTAGGATATTGCGGAGCTCTTCTTTTTGCATTTCATTGCTCAGGCCGGGCTGCGAAGGAAAATCTTTGTTGTCTAGAGTAACTATCCAAAAAGCCCTAAATTCTCGTTTGGGTGTTTGGATGCTTTGGGTGAATGTATGGGTTTGTGCATCTTGGCAAGAAGAAACAGGGATTAAAAGCCAAAGTAGAAAATACAAGATGAGGTTGGTGTTCATAAAGGAATTTGGATGTTTTTTTCAAATATACCCATTAGATTATATAAAATGAAGTGCTTGGTGTGATGCATCAAAAATAGTAGCCAAGAGGGTATGTGTTTTAAAGAAATCTAGCCCAGAGAATAAAGAGGGTTTGGTGCTTATCAAAAACTCCCTCACAGATGCTCTTTGAGGGAGTTTTGCTTTATCTGCCCTTGTTGGAGTAAAGGAATAGTTGATGCTGTAGGCATCTAATTCACTTTTTTTTTGCAGTGAGGGCAGGCATGTGTGCTCATATTTTCAGGTGCATTTTTTATGCTTGAAATTCTTTTCGGAGTTTGCTGTGTTGGTAGCCAAAGCCAAAATAGATAATCAGCCCCACCAGCATCCAGAGTCCAAAACCTATCCAGTTATGCACGCCTAGCTCCGTCATGAGGTAAAAATTGGTCAATACACCCATAATCGGAATCAAAGATAGCTTTTTGGTCAGGCATTGGTAGCTGATAAATACAGCAGAGACATTAAATATCCAGAGCGGCAGTCTGTGAAAGAAACTCATCCAGAGTCCTTCACCCATATCTTTAAAAGTAATGAAGGCAATGAGATTTTCTTTGTCATAGATGTATGCCATTGTCAAAGCAAAAAGCAGCAAAGCAGGCACAATGAATTGACTATTGATATAAGGCACTTTGAAGCGTGCGGAGCTATCATGATCTGGTGAAGTTTCTAAAAATAAAACTCCTGCCGAGACCACTGCAAAAGCAAATAAAGTCCCGATGCTTGTCAGGTCTGTTACTTCGGTGAGGTTCAGCACCAAAGCGGGGATAGCCACGAGCAGCCCCGTCGCAATGGTAGAGATATAGGGTGTTTTAAAGCGCGGATGTATCTTAGAGAATGCCTTTGGCAGTAGTCCGTCACGGCTCATGGTCATTAAGATACGGGGCTGCCCTAGCTGAAATACCAAGAAAACACTCGTCATCGCCACGATGGCACTCAGGGCGATGATGCCCGCCATAAAATTCAGATTATTTTGCTCAAACACATAGGCAAGAGGATCACCTACGGCAAGTTTTTCATAGCTTACCATTCCAGTCAGCACCAAAGCAATCATGATATACAACACTGTGCAAATCACCAAGGCATAAATCATCGCTTTGGGCAAATCTTTTTGAGGATTTTCACACTCTTCGGCAGTGGTAGAGATGGCATCAAAGCCAATGTAAGCAAAAAATACTGCAGATACGCCTTGCATTACGCCCGTGATGCCATTGGGTGCGAAGGGAGACCAGTTTTCGGGCTGTATATAAAATGCCCCTACTATAATGACCATCAGCACGACGGCTATTTTGAGCAAGACCATGATGTTTCCTACATTCTTAGATTCTTTGATGCCTATATAGACCAAGCTCGTAATCAAAACAGTAATCAACAGGGCAGGAAAATCAGCAATCAAACGAAAACCTCCACCAAGACTGGGAGCATTTTGCCAAGCTGCAAAAGTCTCTTGCTCTGTGCGTGAAAGGCTAGAAAGCTCTATTCCAGAAGCTATTTTGGCACTTACAGCCTCAAAACCTCTTGAAGCCGAGAGATAGTCCATCGTCAGATATTCGGGGATATTGAGCCCCAAACCTGACAAAAAACCTGTGAAATAATCAGACCAAGAAATGGCTACGGCTATATTGCCAATAGAATACTCCATCACCAAAGCCCAGCCCAGTATCCAAGCCATGAGCTCACCAAAAGTGGTGTAGGCATAAGTATAAGCACTGCCACTAATCGGGATGGTGGAGGCAAACTCAGCATAACACAGTGCCGAAAATAAACAGGCGATCGCCGTAAAAACAAATAAAAAGACGACTGCTGGTCCGCCATTGAAAGAGGCATTGCCAATGGTGCTAAAAATCCCAGCCCCTATGATGGCAGCAATCCCTAGAGATACTAAATCTCTGAGTTTGAGGTTTTTATGAAGGTTTGCGCCTTCTGCGAGTTCGTTGCTCTTGATTTCATCCAAAATCTGACCAACATTCTTTTTGCGAAATAGTGAGTTCAAGCGTGTCTATGATTAGGGTTTGACTAAATTTAGCACGCAAATTACACGAAATCTGAGAATTAAACATTTCTTCAACTCCTTTTATCAAATATTTCTATCTCTCACAAAGATTTCTTACCTTTATAATTCAGTCAAGTCAATTAAAAATAGAAGCACTTATGAAAAATATCATTGTTTTCTTTATACTCTTACTTAACACTTGTTTTTTTATTCAGGCACAAGACCTCAGCAGCCCTCAAGGATTTAAACTAGAGAAACCTTCAGACTACGCAAAATACCACGATTACATCATAGAAGCTGCACAATGGCTCGAGAATACACCTCTCAACGAAGAAGTAGAAAAACGCCGTGCCATTCAGAATTTTGTGCAAAAATGGACTGCTGGAAGCCCCTCTGTACGAGTCAATAAACAGGCTTTTATAGATATTTTCACGGAGAAAAACCCGAACTTGTTTCCCGTATTCTTAGCCGCTTGGGCAAGCTACCAAATACAACACCCAGAAGAAAAAAATCTTGACAAGCTCCATGCCATAGGACTGACTGCCATGAACAAGGTCTATCAAATGGGAGGAGCAAAAGAAGAAAAGTTTTTTAATAAATTAGCCCAGATTATCGCAGATGGCGACCTAGAGACTTGGGTAGGTTACCAGTTAGAACAGTAAAATATACTGAATAAAAGTAGTTTTTTTGAGAAAAATATCCTATCTTTCAGAAAAACTATCTTTTTTAACCTTCATCCTAAATGTCTTAATATGTCTGAGATATCCCGATACACCCTCTATTTGGTCTTTTTTTGTTTTATTTTTTGTAGTATTTTGCCTCAAAATGCTGCTTCCCAAAATTTTACTCATCCGCTTGGCACTGTTTCAAAGCCAACTACTCAAGCCTTAGAAAGTCTTTGGGAGATAGCACCAAAACAAGAAAAAACATCCCAAGATTTAGAAAAATTTGCTGCTAATAAAGTAATTCCTGAAACACTCAAAAACGAAATTTTGGAAGCCCTTTCGTATTATCCTGAGCTAGAAAACACACACATAGATTTTCTGTTTTACAAAAATATCAAGGGCTCAGTGATGCAAGCCCAGCCCAAAATCAAAACGATGTGGTTTCGGAATAAATCCAAAAGAAGCTACAAAGTAAAAATAAGCAGACATCTGCACCTTGTGCACAGAGATATGAAAGTAGAGGAAGTGCCTCATGATGTCTTAGTAGGATGGATAGGGCACGAACTCGGGCATATCATGGATTACCGAGACCGTAGCAATCTTGCCATGGCTTGTTTTGGGGTAAATTATGTCTGCTCCAAGAGATTTTTAAGAAAAGCCGAACGAAATGCCGATAAATATGCCATCTCTCATGGTCTTTCGGATTACATCATAGAGACGAAGCACTTTATCTTAGACCACGCCAAATTTCCGAAAGCCTATAAGGAAAAAATCAGAGAACTGTATATGTCTCCCGAAGATGTCATCGCGAGTGTAGAGGAAGTAGAGGAGCAAGAAGACGAGTAAGGATAAATTTGGGTTAAGATTTCCTCAACTATTTTTTTATCCATTGCCTGATTCTGTGGTAAACCTCAGGGTTGCTCAGCAAATCAAAGTGATTACATTCATAAGCAATCCAAGTATTTTCTTTCTTAAAATGGAGGTTTTTAGAAGGGTTTTTGTGCTGCCCAAAAGCACTTTTTACGCTTACCAGATTATCCCCTAGCCATTGAGAAGACAAGGGTTTAGTACTTCCTTTGCCAGAAACTCCTGCTATGCTGTGGCATTCTACGCCCTCGGGCAATGGAATATGTTGCCTTTGGTCATGCTTCATTTCAAAGCGGTCAGCATCTTGCCAATCCTCATCTACTAGGTTTCCATACCTTAAATCAGTTACTCCAGCGCTTCTGATTTTCCCCAATCTTGCAAAGGGTTTGGTGTAAGCCGTAGCCTCCAAAATGACATCCACATAGTTGCCTGCTTGCTCTAGTGATGCCCCGTGGTGTGGTGTGCCAAGAAAAACAATTTTTTTGAGGTGTTTTATCCATGACTTTTGCTGTTTTTGGGCATAGTGCATCGCACTTCGGGATACCAAGCCGCCCATACTGTGTGCAAGGATGCAGATTTCTTCTACAGGCACAGGATAATTTTGCAGCAATGCTTCTAACAGGTTACTAAAATTTTGCCCATTGGTAGAGACGTGAAGACCACTGTTGTAATACAGATAAACAGGCGTTTTTTGTAATTCTTTCGCCAATGCTGCCCCGTGATTATGTGCTTTTCGGGTCCATTGCAGGTCATTCATACTTGAGCCATGCACCATCACAAGGATTTTCCCATGGAGAGTTGGGTAGGCTTTTTTGAGGCTTTTGCTATTTAGAGAGAGTGCTTGTGCCTCATGCCTGAATTGCATAGCAATCTTCAGAGGGTTTTCATGTTTCTCCAAATAATCACCAATGACACCATTTAAGACAGCACGAAGGGCTTCTCTATCCTCGGTGGTTTTGATTTCTCCCAGTATGAAAGTTAATTGTTCCAATGCTTTATCTACGGCACTGCCCACAAAAGAGGCACTCCATCTGATGTTTTTGTAAGCAAACTGAGAAACATCGCTAATCAGATGCTGTATAGGTGTAGAAGGCAAAAAAGGAGGGTGCACTATTTGCTTTTGCATCGCCTCTACCAAGTCTGTAATGCCAACAACAGCATCTTTCAGCAAGTGGGTAAGCCCTTGTAAATCTGTAACAGTGTTCTTTTTATTTGGCATTCAGTTTTGATTTTTGATAATTACTATTTCGCTTTGGCTGTGCATCTTTGGCAAAGTTTTGAACTTTGTCAAAGATACCAGATACCAAGGGTCTCCCCCCAGGGCAAGCCTCCTCTGTATAATTTTGAAATGAAACTGTAGCAAACTACAAGATTTCTAAAAAGTACACTGTGTCATGTCTTTCAGGTCAGGTACTCTTATGCCCTTATAATAACCAACTACATAGCTTTGAGCCCCTCCTTGGTCTAGGTATTTGCTGAAGCTTTTTGCCTCCCAGTAGGAGGTAAAGTAGCCAAGAATATATTTTTTAAGACCATTGCTTTGCTCCACCATAAAATTAGGGTTGTTGTCCATGTATTGCGTCAAGTCACGGTTTTCATAGGCTCCGATTTGGACACTAAACTCGCAATCGCTTCCCCCACGCCCTTGTCTTGCGGCATTGACTTCTCCCATTTCGCCCCTAAGTTTTCGGAGTCTTTCTTGGAGTGCTTCTATGGCTTCGTCTTTTTTGGAGAGTTCTTGGTTTAGTTTGTTAAGTTCTGATTTTTTATTGAGTGTGCTTACTCGGGCATTTTCAAGGTCAGTGTTGAGTTTGGCATCCTCTTGTTTCATGTTTTTGAGTTGCTCAGGGTTTCTTTTGAAGGCTTTAATTTCTTTGAGCAACTCTGTGCGTTCGCTTCTGCTTAGCTGAGCGAATGCGGCCTGAGACGCCATGCTTGCCAAGATAATCAGGCAGAGTGTGAAGGTCTTTGATAAGTTCATATTTGGTGTTTTGAGATATGTAATTTTTAATAGGTTTACTGGGTATAGCATTTACTCCATTACTTTTTTACCATCACGGTAAGGGACTACCTTTGCATCTTTGATGCGTAAGAGTTTGAGATAATCTTTGAAGGTGTCGGCTTCTTTTTTATCTTTGAAGTAGCCCAGGGTATATTTTTTAACTCCGTCTTCGTCTTCATCCCCCGTAAACACGGGTCTTTTTTCTCCGTCTATCTCACTAATCTCTTTGTAGAGGGCAGCATCATTGATTTCTACCTGTACTTTATAGACCAATCCATCAAGATTTGTCTGTGCATTGATGACATTTTGCGTTTGTTTTCTTTCTAATGAGAGTCTTGCTATTTCGTCGATGAGCCTTTTTTCTTCAGCATTTTTTTCATTGATTTTTGCCTGAACATCTCGTATAGAGGCTTCTACATCATCTACATCGGCTTCTAGTCTGATGAGTTCTTCTTTTTTTTCTTGGATTCCCTCTTTGAGCTCTTTGTATTTTTCGGGATTTTTAGAAAGCTCTCTAATTTCTTTTTTGAGTTCTTTTTTTTCAGCTCTGCTAAGCTGTGCTTGGGCTAAAGAGATAGTGCCAAGTAAAAATAATAGACTTAAAAAGGTATATTTCATTTTTGTATGATTTAGGTGATTTGATTTCAATATTTCAAATATACAAATAAAGACCTAATCTTACTCCTAAAAAAGCCAGATTAGGTCTTTGAATATGTGTTTTATCGAGAAATGATTATTGTCCTTTGCTTCTGCGGCGTGCGGCTTCTTCTGTACCGAGTGCATCTTCTACACTGATTCTGTTTCCATCTTTGTAAGGTGCTACGAATGGGCGATACTCTGGCTTACGGAAGTCTAACTGTAATAAGAATGCACGAAGTTGGTCTGCTTGCTCTATGCTGTTAAACACACCCATGATGTATTTATTATAGCCATCCGAATTTTCTTTTCGGAAGTCGGGGTTATTGTCATTGACAGTTACATCTTTCTGCTGAAAAGCACCGATTTGGACTACATAAAACAGCCCTTCTTGGGGTACACCGAAGTTACTTCCTGCCGCAGGTCTATCTGACTGGGCTTTCAGCCTTGCTTCTAGGTCTTCTATTTGTTTGCGTAGTTCTTCTACTTCATTGGCACACTGTGATTCCAGCTCTTTCACTCTGAGCAGTTCACGTGTGTTGGTAGCTAGGTCAGCTTCTGCACGTGCTTTGTCATCTTTGAATTTTTTGAAAGAGGCAGGATTTTTTTGGAATGCTTTAGCCTCATTTTTAAGTGCTTTTTCTTCATCACGGCTTAGCTTGCCATCAGAGCCAGTATCAGTCTCTCTAGATTTTTTTTCTTTGGGTTCACGTTCTTTCTTTTCTTTGGGTTCACGTTCTTTTTTTGTGCGGCTTTTTTGTGCCTCTGCATCAGGAGAGAACACTAGAAACATAGCCATCAATGCAAGGCTTGTAAGTTTTAGAATCAAAGGGGTATTTTTCATATTCAAATTTATTTAATAACGAAGGTTTTGTATCAATTATAAACTGCTTTATTCAAAACCCATGCCGAAAAAAGCAGTTTATGATGTCTTCATCCAAAAGGCATTATTTTTTTAGGCTCCCTACCATGTTTTCAGGCACGACCCATTCATCAAATTGCTCACTTGTGAGCAGGCCTAGAGCTACAGCAGCCTCACGCAAAGTGCTGTCTTCGGCGTGTGCTTTTTTGGCGATCTTAGCGGCATTTTCGTAGCCTATGTGTGGGTTAAGTGCCGTCACGAGCATCAGAGAGTTTTCTAAATGTTCTTTGATACGGCTATGGTTAGGTTCTATTCCTTTTGCACAGTGTTTATCAAAAGAAGCACAAGCATCTCCCAAAATACGGGCTGAATGCAAAAGATTGTAAATCATCATTGGTTTAAACACATTGAGCTCAAACTGCCCCATCATACCACCTGTACTAATGGCCACATCATTGCCGATGACTTGGCAGCAGACCATTGTGAGGGCTTCGCACTGTGTCGGGTTTACTTTGCCAGGCATGATAGAAGACCCTGGTTCGTTGGCGGGGATGACAATCTCTCCGATGCCTGAGCGAGGGCCAGAGGCGAGCATTCTGACATCATTGCCTATCTTCATCAGGCTGACTGCCAGCTGCTTCAATGCCCCTGAGGTCTCCACGATGGCATCATGGGCTGCCAATGCTTCAAATTTATTTTCAGCAGTAACAAAAGGCATTCCGCTCAATTCAGCGATTTTAGCTGCCACTTTTTCAGAATACCCTTCGGGTGTGTTGAGCCCTGTGCCCACGGCAGTGCCTCCGAGTGCAAGCTGGCTGAGGTGTGCAAAGGTGTTTTTTAAAGCCTTTAATCCGAAATCAAGCTGTGCTACATAGCCCGAAAACTCATGCCCAAGCGTAAGAGGAGTGGCATCCATAAAATGTGTCCGCCCTATTTTCACCACAGCCTGAAAATCTTCGGCCTTTTGCTGCAAGGTGTTTCTCATTTGTTCTATCTTAGGGATGGTCAGATCTACAAGCATTTTGTATGCCGCAATGTGCATCGCCGTCGGGAAAGTATCATTGGATGACTGTGATTTATTGACATCATCATTGGGGTGTACTTTCTTTTTCTCATCAGAGAGTTTGCCTCCTGCGATTACGTGGGCACGGTTGGCGATTACTTCATTACAGTTCATGTTAGATTGTGTGCCTGAGCCTGTCTGCCAGACCACCAGCGGAAACTGCTCATCGTGTTGGTGGGCAAGGATTTCATCACAAGCCTTTGCGATGAGCCCTGTTTTTTCACTGTCCAATACACCCAGTTCATGGTTGGTGAGGGCAGCCGCTTTTTTTAGAATAGCAAAGGCATCAATGATTTCTTTGGGCATTTTATTCTCTCCAATTTCAAAATTTTCGAGAGAGCGTTGGGTTTGTGCTCCCCAATATTTATCGGCAGGAACTTCTACTGGGCCTATGGTATCTTTTTCTATGCGGTATTCCATTTGTTTGGATGGTTTTAATTATTGAATTTTGATTAAATTGAATCTTGTAACAAAAATAAGTGATTTTTTGGGCTTTTGCATATCTTTGCCCAATTTAGGTTTAAAGTTTATGGCGAAGGTCTATTTTATTTTGTGAATATTGCATTGCTTTTTTTGAGATAAAAAAAGTAATTTTGCAATCCCGAACAAATACAAGCCAAAAGTCGTTTGTAATGTGAGAAATTGAAATCTATGAAAAAATTAAACAGGCATATCATAGCCTCATGGCTGATGCTTCAAGTATTGTTTAGCTCTTTGGGCTTTACAATAGAGGAGCGTGTCTGTGATATGTCTGCGACTTTGCAGCAGGCTGAAAAAATTTCTTGTTGTAGCATTTCTATTCCTAAAGAGAAAGCCTTTGCCTGTTGTGCTGAAGCATCTGAAATACCTGAAATGCCCTCTGAGAGTGATTGCTGTAGCATTGATGCACAGTATCATTTTTTTGCTTTTAAAAGTTATTTTATTTCGTCTTCGGAGAGTTTTTCAGAGGCAAGCCCTACATTCGTTCTTCCAGATTTTGAACCAAATGTATGTTTGCTCAAAAATTCAAACCTCATACAGGCATTTTATGCCCAACCTCCACCCAAAAATGGCAGAGATATTCTCACCTTACATTCAGTCCTTTTGATATAATATTTTTTGAATAAGCTCCATTGGCTTTCAGTCTAGGTTTATTTACAATACTTAGAAATGATTGCGTGTTCTATTATTCAAAAAAAATATCATCAAAAAATACATGAAAATTCATATAATTGTCAAAATAACTTTAACCTTGGCTTTTGTAAGCTTTCAATGCCTCTCTGCCCAGACACTGACGGGCATAGTCTATGAAAAAGAAGAAGCTACCCAAAAAACACCCCTTATCGGGGCGAATGTGTTTTGGCTTGGCACTACACAAGGAGTAGCTACAGATGAGGAGGGTAAATTTGAACTCCCATTGCGTAAAGACAGTAAGCGACTTGTGATTACTTACATCGGCTACCTCAGTGATACGCTCAATATACAAACACAAACTTATGTAGAGATAGCACTTGCCTCTAACAATAGCTTGGATGTGATTGTAATAGAAGACAGCAAATCCCTTGACCGTGAGACAATTACCTCCGAACTACTCACCACCAAAGATTTAAGAAAAGCGGCTTGTTGTAATCTTTCTGAAAGCTTTGAGACCAACCCCTCTGTAGATGTAAGCACTACAGATGCCGTAAGTGGAGGAAAACAAATCAAAATGCTGGGCCTTGACGGTATCTATGCACAGATTCTGAGAGAAAACATTCCCACCATCAGAGGCTTGTCTGCTCGAAATGGGCTAGGCTTCATCCCAGGCACATGGGTAAAATCTATAGACATCAACAAGGGTGCAGGCTCTGTGGTCAATGGCTATGAATCTATCACAGGACAAATTAATGTAGAACTCGCCAAGCCCGAAAACAGTGAAAGACTTTTATTGAATGGCTACCTCAACGGAAACGGAAGGGTAGAAGGAAACCTAAATACAGCCATTCGCCTCAGTGATAAATGGAGCACAGGGCTGCTGCTGCACGCAAGCACACTCAACAATGCTGTGGATATGAATGAAGATAGCTTCGTAGATACGCCACTTTATACCCAGCTAAATGCCATCAATAGGTGGAAGTATGAGGGTGAAAACTTTAAGATGCAGCTCGGAATCAGGGCCATGTATGATGACAAGACCGCAGGGCAAAATGATTTTAGAAAAGGGCAGGAGAGAAGCCCTACCTTGCCTTATGGCTTTGGTGCAGAGACACAGCAGGGGGAGGTCTTTGGCAAACTTGGCTTCCTGTCTAAATCTAATCCTAGTCAAAGTTTGGGGATTATTTTCTCGGCAGCCCACCACCGCCAAGACAGCTTTTGGGGCTTAAATACGTATGATGCCACCCAAAATACACTCAATCTGCAAGCTATTTTTCAAACCTCACTCGGAGACAAACACCAGATTAAGACCGGTGTAAGCTATCTTTTGGATGAGTATGATGAGTTATACCAAGTGAACCAAACCCAAAGCACCACCTTTGACAGGGAGCGGAAAGAATCTGTGCCTGGAGTGTTTGTAGAGCATGTTTTTAACCCAAGTCTTCGCCTAGGCATTGTCTCGGGGATACGGGTAGATTTTCACAATCTCTACGGTACATTCGCCTCTCCCAGATTGCATGCCAAATATGAGCTGAATAGAAACAGTATCTTGCGGCTGTCGGTAGGGCGTGGACTCCGAGTAGCCAACCCGATTGCAGAAAACATAGGTTTCTTGATTAGCAGCCGAAGTCTGAGCATTGCCAATGATTTACAGCCTGAAATAGCTTGGAATTATGGAGGTAATTTTACACAAAAATTTAGTATCTTAAAGCAAGAGGCTACACTGACACTAGATTTTTACCGCACTGACTTTCAGAACCAAGCAGTGCTTGATTTGGACACAGATGCCCAGCAAATCTTGATTTATAACCAAGAGGGCAGTACCTGGGCAAATAGCTTTCAGGCAAACCTCAGTTACCCAATCATGAAATCACTGGATTTGACAGTATCCTATAAATACTACGATGTCAAGACCCGTATTCAAGGTCGTCTTGAGGAAGCTCCTTTTGTAGCAAAACATCGTTTTTTTAGTAATCTGGCATATGCTACCAAAGGAGATAAGTGGGAGTTTGATTTTACTACACAGTGGGTAGGCTCACAGAGAATGCCCACGGCAGGCAGTGAAGGACAAGCAATGCCCTTACGAAGCCCCTATTTTTGGCTCTTTGGCGGGCAAATCACACACAAAATAAATGACAAGTGGGATGTGTACCTCGGAGGCGAAAACCTTGCTAACTTTATGCAAGACAATGCTGTAATCGGAGGTGAAAATCCTTTTGGGCAAGGTTTTGATGCAGGGATGGTCTATGGCCCCGTGATGGGCAGAGTGCTATATGCAGGTTTTCGTTTTACGATACCTTAATGCAAAAAATGAGAGAAGGAAAACAAAGGTTTAGCCCTTAATTTCTGTCTTTTATCAAGATAATGGCTATTTTAGCAATTATTTATATTTTTTTTTAAACCTTAAACGTTACTGACTTATGAAAAAATTAGTTGTTCTATTCGTGTTGGTCTTGAGCTTTTTAGCTTTTGAGACCCAAGCCCAGGAAAAGGGTAAAAAGGCTAAAAAGGAAAAAGCCAAAAAAGAAGTAAAGTCTGAAAAAGAAAAAGCCGAAAAAGAAGTGAACTCTGAAAAAGGAAAAGCTAAAAAAGAAGTGAACTCTGAAAAAGGAAAAGCACTCGGAAATCAGACAGTTAGCTTTACGAGCTCTGTGCAGTGTGATATGTGCAAAGACAAAATTGAGAAAGCCCTTGCTCTTACCAAAGGTGTAAAATCATCTGAAGTAAATGTAGAGGCTAATCAAATCAGTATCACTTACAACAGCAATCAAGTAAGCACAGATGATTTGAAAAAAGTAATCAGTGAGACAGGCTACGATGCTGATGATGTAAAAGCCAACAAGGCTTCACATGACAAGCTGCCAAAGTGCTGCCGTAAATCTGGTGAATAATCAAGATCATATCAAGCTCCTTTCTAAGCAACCTTAGAGAGGAGCTTTTTATTTTTTCTGCAAAGCCGTTCTTTCTTTTGATTTCTGAGAATATGTAACTTCCCTCTTGATTTAGCTTAAAAATGAGCCATTCTATGTGTATTTTGCTTTTGATAAACCCAAATCAGACAAAGTAGATACAGTAAATCAGTAGCACTTTTAGCCATCATTTAAGCCCCCACCTTGTATTTATCCAGTGATAAGATAGCCAAGCAATCAATTTAATTTACTTTGATTTATTTTATGAAGATATACTTCATTGAGTAAGTTTACCTTTATTTCTTTGCTTTTTGGGTATTGATAGATGACAATAGAGTTAAAATTCTTTCGAAATTTAACTCCAAAATAGATATTTTCCAAAACTTTCTTTATTATTGACGTACAAATTAAAAAATGACTTTTTTGAGATTAAAAATCATTCATTCTTCTTTAAAATCACCATCATGTATCTGTTCAATAATAAAAGGAAACAACATTGTGAAACCTTACAGCTAAAATTTGACAAACTCAAACAAGAGTTAAGGCTTGCTACTGAGTTTGTAGAAGTTATCACAGAGGAAGATTTAGATACAATCAGCCTGAGTGATACTGACTTTACAGAGGCTGTTAAGCTCTCTAAGGCACTTCAGACGATGCAAAAGCAGCTTCAGACATTTAGTAAAGTCGAGAAGCAGCGAAACTGGAGCATCGAAGGGCAAGCAAGGTTTGGCGAGCTACTGCGTATGTATAATCAGGAAATCTCCGAACTATCAGATTATATCTTAAAATTCTTGATAGATTACCTTAATGCCAATCAAGGAGGAATATTCATACTTAATGAAGAAAACCCACAAGATGTTTTTTTAGAACTCAAAGCTTGCTATGCCTATGACCGTAAGAAATTTACCAAAAAGAAAATTCAGGTTCAAGAGGATTATGCAGAAGGGCTCATCGGGCAGACTTTCTTGGAAGGGAAAATTACACATCTCAAAAATGTGCCCCAAGACTATGTACGCATTACCTCTGGACTTGGTGATGCAAATCCTAGTAACTTGGTGATAGTACCACTCCAAAACAATGACCAAAAGCTCGGAATCATAGAAATAGCTTCTTTTAGCCATTTTGAAGAATATCAGATTGATTTCTTGGAAAAAATTAGCGAAAGTATTGCCACTTCTATCAGCATAGTCAGAAGCAATGAAATCACTCGAAACCTACTCAGAGAGTCACAGTACCAAGCCGATACACTCAGAGCACAAGAAGAAGAGCTAAGGCAAAACAATGAAGAACTGCTCACCACCCAAGAAGAAATGATACGCCGAGGCAATGAGCTTAGTAGCCAAATAGATACCATTAACCGAAGTGGAATTATCTTCGTAGAGTTTGATAAAAAAGGAGTGATGCAAGAAGCCAATCAGGCTTTCTATGACTTATTCCAATACCAAGAACAAGAAATTATACAACAAAACCAACACATCCTCAAAAATCAAGAAGAGAGACTTGAAGACGATAAGCTATGGGCACAGCTCGCAGAAGGAGTAGCTCAGACGGGTGAATATTCGTTCCTTACCAAAGACCAAGATAAAAAATGGCTCAAAGGAGGCTATACACCTATCATAGATGCCAATCAAGAAATGCATAAAATCATACTTATTGCCTTTGATATTACTGAATCAAAAAAGCAGATGGAAGAAATCCATAAGCAAGGTGAGCGTATGAAATTACAAGAAATTGTACTCCTCAAAAATAATCAGAAACTGACCCAAGCCAAAGAAGACCTGCAAGATAAAATAGATGAGCTAAACCAATTTAAAGCCGATGAAGACAAAAGAATAGAAGAAAAAAATCAAAAAAGTCAAGTATGGGTCAATAAAATGAAAGACAAATTGAAATCACAAAGCAAAGAAATGGAGGAGCTAAAAGCCCTGCTTATAGAAAAAGAAAATCATATTAAGGAACTCGAAAATAAACTCATTAAACTCAATTAATTAAACCATTACAAATATGGAAACTACTTATCATCAATCAGGCAGTCATTTTGTGAGACTTGATGCCGAAGTGCCTACAGTCATTATCGAGAATAATCAGTACACCTCAGGTGAAGATTTTAGAGAAGCCCTCAGCAAAACCTTGGATTGCTTCAAAGAGAATGCCGCTAAATACTCAAAATTAGGATGGCTCGCCGATACAGGCAATGCAGAGGTATTCCCCGAAGAAGACATCAAATGGGTCAATGAAGTGCTCAATCCTCAAATGTATGCGGCAGGAGTAAGGTACATCGCTTTTGTGTTACCAAAAGATGTGTTTGCAGGAATGGGCGTAGAAGAATACTCCGAAAATACGGACCCAGATGCCATCACTATCCGAAATTTTGACAGCAAAGAAGACGCAAAGACATGGCTCAGTGAGGTTCTTGCTTGAAAAATGAAGATGTTGCAGACAATACTCGTTATTGTCTGCAGCGCTCTATCAAGAACAATATCTTAAACTCATTATCATCTATACAAAGCATCACTCAAATGGATAAATTAACACTCGCATCACAAGCCCGCGATTATATGAGTCAAGGACATTTTGGCTCTATGAATTTCAGGGGAAAAGACATCGTGGTCTTGCCTACTGTATTTATGCCTGACTCTAATACCCCTCTGCTCAGTGAAGTAGTGGAAAGCCTTGCCCAAGAAGTCTTAGAAAATAAAAAACATTGTAGCGTCTATGAAATGGGTGCTGGCTCTGGGGCTGCCATCGTTTATTTAGCTCAAAACCCCCATATTAAGGCATATGCCTCTGATATTGCTCCGATGGCAGTACTTAACATCAAAGCCAATGCCCTCTGGTGGGAGGTAGATTGTGAGGTCTATGAGGGAAGCCTTTATGAAAATACGCCTGAGGGGCAGTTTGATATTATATTCTGGAACATCCCTTTCTTTAAAGAAAACCCTGGAGGGGTAGAAGATGTAAAGTTTAGAGCAGGCTTTGATCTAGAGTATAATTACCTCAAGAGATTCTTGCAAGAAACTCATAAGACTCGCCTAGCACAAAATGGCAAAGTACTGCTGGCAGTAGATGAGGATATGTGTGACCGCCCTTCTATCCATGCACTCATTGAGGAGGTTGGATTTAAGTGGAAAGTACAGGCACAAAAACAAATTAAATGGGGAGAAATGCCCGTAAATTTCGCTTTTTTGTTACTCGAAAAATAAATTATATTCTTATAAATTACATCGTAACTTAGTACTCCATTCTAAAATTAATCTTATACTCAAATGACAACTCTCGAAAACAAATACATTGCCATCAAGACGCTAAAAGACAAAGGCATCGTGGTAGGCACATGGAATGAAACAGATGATGACTTCACAAATGACACATTCAAGGAAAACATGCTTGCTTGGTTTGAAGAAGTCAAAAAATTAGGCAATGTCAATGTATTGGCAGATGCACGTAAGTTTAATTTTATGATTGACCCAGATACCCAAATATGGGTCAATGAGCATGTCATAGGGCAGTATCCTGATTATGGGGTAGCTAAATTAGGTTTTTTGGTCAGCCCAGATGTTTTTGCACAAGTATCTATAGAGCAGACCATAGAAGAGAAAGAGCAAGCCTTTGAGGTGCAATACTTTGAAGATGAGGCAGTAGCTTTGGAGTGGCTTACCCGAAGCTAAATCAGTATTTTAACATTAATAAACAAAAACTCACTTGGCTTTCATTTGAAAATTGAGTGGGTTTTTGTTTTAAAACTTATGACTCAAAACATTCATTATGCAAAAAGGCAAACTTCATCTTATTCCTAACCTTATTGCGGCTGATACAGCCACGAAAGCCTTTCCACCCCATAACCTAGAAGCCATCAGGCATATTTCTCATTACTTGGTAGAAGATATTCGGACTGCTCGCAGGTTTTTGAGCGGTCTTGACTTAGGCTTAAATATCAGAGATTTAGTATTCGATAAGCTAGACAAACAAAGCAAAATACAGGAAGTACTGCCGTTCTTAGAAATAATCTTACAAGGGGATGATATTGCTGTCATCTCAGAATCAGGCTGCCCAGGCGTGGCTGACCCTGGCAATATCGCCGTAAAATGGGCACACCAAGAGGGCATTCGGGTAGTGCCCTATGTAGGGCCTTCTTCTATCTTGATGGCCTTGATGGCATCAGGGTTGAATGGGCAAAACTTCTGCTTTCGGGGCTATCTGCCCGTGAAAGAAGCTGAGCGCATCACCAAGATAAAAGAGCTAGAAAAGCAATCTCTAAAACAGCATCAGACCCAAGTTTTTATAGAAACGCCTTACCGCAATACAAGTCTTTGGAAATCTCTTTTAAGCCACCTCTTACCCAATACACAGCTCTGTGTTGCTTATGACCTCATGGGAGAGGCTGAGTTTGTCCGTACTTTAAGGGTTGCCGATTGGAAAAATCAAGTATTTCAATTAGATAAATTACCTGCATTATTTTTATTTCAGGCCTAGCAGTCCTAGTGCATGAGTTTGTTGCTTTGCATATAGCGAGCAAAGTTTTCTTGGTCTTTTTTGAGCATAAAAATCTTTTCGCTGAATTCGGCAGCAATGTTTTCTAAGCGGTTAAACTGTTCTTTGATTTTAGCTGAGTCGGTTTTGAGTGAGTTTGATGTTCTTTTGTTCATATCAATGCTATTTATGTTGGATGTAAGTTTTGTTTTATATTTACACAAATATCTAAGTCTGTGCCAAATCATAAGTTTCTGTAAATCAATGCTTTAACTTTAAGCTTTTTCCAAAAAAGCGTCTATTTAAGGGATTGTTTCTAATTTTGGGAATTTTTACAAAGTTCAATGCCCATTTTTTATGCTGGACATCACAATCTTTGGATAATCTGACCCCACAAAGACATACAAGGGCTTTTCTTACGTTATCACTTGCATTGAATAGGCTGTACGAAGTCTGTATAATTACTTACCTTATGAAACTACATTTTTCTCTTTTGGCCTCACACATGCTGTTGCTGTGTTTTTTACATCATCCTGTTCAAGCACAATCTACTTCGGAGAAGGCAGGAGTTTTTTATGAACAAGCCCTTGGAGCTTACCAGCAAAAAGACATTCCCCTGACAAGGATTTACTTAGATTCTGCTGTTCTGTTAGATAAAAATTTTGCCGAAGCATTCGCAAGAAGGGGCTTGCTACATTATGAGTTTTCCGAATTTGAAGAGGCGCTGTCAGATTACCAAAAAGCATTAAACTTAAAGCCAACAGAAGCCAAGTATCATTACCAAAAGGGAGTAACTTATTATCAGCTTCTGAGAATAGAAGCTGCAAAGACTTGTTTTGAGGCAGCCATTGAGCATCATCCAAGCCATACGGAAGCACTGACTGCACTCGGTGTACTCTATGCAGAGCAAGGGGAATACAAAAAATCACTGGACTATCAGCAAAAAGCCATGCACTATCAGCCTCAATACGAAGTGCTTTACTATAACCGAAGTCTGGTCTATATTCAGCTTAATAAAATCAAAAAGGCATTCGCAGACCTTGAAACTGCCCTGACCCTGAAACCTGCTTACGAAGAAGCCCGCCTGCTCAGGCTGTATCTATGGCAAATACAAAGTGAGTATGATAAATTATTAGAAGATGTAACATATATCTTACATCAAAACCCTTATGCTGCTGAGGCATATTATTATCAGGGAAATGCCTATTTTGCATTAAAGAGACCGAAGGAAGCCTGTGAAGCTTGGCAAAAAGCGACAGAACTTGGAGACATGGACGCTGAATCGCAGCTTAGCCAGCATTGTGAGAGAAAATAACCTGTGTGAAGAAACGGTGAAGAATACGTTAATTCACATAAATAATAGGAAGATTTGCCAGTTAAATAGGTATATTAGCAGATTTTGAACTATTTTCTAAAAAAAGCACTTACCTTCTTGTAGTATTATGTATTCATACCCAATAAGAAAACACACTCTTCTATTAATACAATGTACTTACAAAGGATACACTTTTTATCTTCAAGATTTTTCGATGCTAAACCAAACAAAATCAGTGCATTATTAATTTTATTCTGTGGAGTCTGGATAGAGATTTAAAAAAAGTAATATTCACTTATTACAATTACATACAACAGAAAAAAAGTAATAATCAAGTGACTTTTGAGTTTTTCATTCGTCTTCTAAACAAATTAATAGCAGTCAAAAAAAATATTTTAAATAATCATAAACCCTTTATTAAATGCGTCAATTAAAAATAACCCAAACTATCACCAATCGGGAGAGTCAATCTCTGGAGCGTTACTTTAATGAAATCAATAAAGTTGATTTATTAACACCCGAAGAGGAGGTAGAATTGGCTCGCAGAATCCGTGAAGGAGACGAAAAAGCATTGGAAAAGCTTACCAAAGCCAACTTACGCTTTGTTGTTTCGGTGGCTAAACAATACCAAAACCGTAACCTTTCCTTGAATGACCTTATCAATGAGGGAAATCTGGGGCTAGTGAAAGCTGCAAAGAAATTTGACGAAACCCGTGGTTTTAAGTTTATTTCTTATGCCGTCTGGTGGATTCGCCAGTCTATCATGCAGGCTCTTGCAGACCAATCAAGGATTGTAAGATTGCCACTCAACAAAACGGGTGCATTAAGCAAGATTAACCGTGCCTTCTCTGAGCTAGAGCAAAGGTTTGAGCGTGAGCCTACCCCTGAGGAGCTTTCTACTATCTTAGATATGGACGAAAACGAAATCACCAATACACTTCGTGCAGGCTCTAAACAAGTATCTGTAGATGCTCCTTTCCAAGATGGAGAAAGCAACTCTTTACTAGATGTGCTTGAAAACAAAAACACGCACTCTACCGACCAATCAGTGGCTTACACTGACTCACTGCGTATAGAAACCTCTCGTGCCTTGGCAGCCCTGACGGAGCGTGAGCGTACTGTCGTGAGAATGTTTTTCGGTATCGGGCATGAGCACCCTATGTCATTGGAGCAAATCGGTGAAGAGCTAGACCTTACCCGTGAGCGTGTACGCCAGATTAAAGAAAAAGCCATCCGTAAGTTACGTGGAAGCAGCAGAAGCAAGCTACTTGCCGAATATTTAGGATAAACTTAAGGGATTCAATAAAAATCAAAAAGCCCTGACAAAACAATTTTTGTCAGGGCTTTTGTTTGAAATCTGAAATCAAAGAAGAGATTTCTTATTTCTTCTTCTTTAAAGTAATGGTTTCGCTTTTGTCTCCATCTTTAAACATCATTTTATCTCCTTTGAGCTCCACTGATTTCATTTCTTCAGCTTTGCCTTCAGCAGGTTTGAGTGTGATGGTTTTCCCGTCTTTGCTTACTTCATAAGTTCCTTCACGCTTCTTGTCACCAGCAGTCTGTATAAATTTACCTTCTTTTTCAAAAGTAATAGTGATTGATTTCTCTGTTTCAGAGAGTTCTTCACCTTCCATACTATCCATTTGCCAGGCGCCTAAGAGCTTGGCAGCAGGGTCGCTTTTGCAGGCAGTCATAAAGACGAGGCTCATTACGAGGGCAGTTAATAGTAATTTTTTCATAATCTTTTTGTTTTAGTTTTTAGATTCATTTAACTCAAGGCAATTTAGAAATTTATCCTCAATCTTTATACAACAAAGAAGATTTTTTTTTAGATTTTACTGACATCTTTTAGAATGTCTTTTGACTGTCTTCTTGTAGCAAGGCATAATAATCTTGGCTATATTGCTTCCATAGGGTTTGTTGGGCTTCCTTTTTTTCTGCTATGTCATTAAATTTTTGTGTGTTGAGGGCTTCCCAAGGGAGGATATATCGCTGATATACAGACTGATATCGAGTAAAAAGATAGACTTTGAGGGCATTTAGGTTTTCTATTCCCAAGGCCACCAAGCTTAGACTTACATCATCTGCTGCGATAGGCAGGAGCATTTCTATGAGTTTGTCTCGCCAGTCTTCGGCATCATAGACACTTTCTATGAGTGTCTTTAAGAGGATGTATTCAAAGTGCATAGGGCTTGGCAAATAGCCAAAACAGCCATCTGAGGCCGAGATAAGAATGGCAGGGCTGGTGATGCTAAATGTTTTTTGGTGAATGTGGTAATTTCCTGTGGCTTCTATGCAGTTGGAGAGGGGGGCATCTTGCCATAAGTTCTCTAAGGCATCTGGATTTTTGTGCAAATCATCCGTAGAGAGCGGCTGAAGTCCTTTGGCACTGGTCAGGAGGTAGTTACGAGAATCTCCTGCCCAAAAGCTTTGTATGCTACAGGTCTTGTCTGTAGGCTTGTGTGTGTAGTATAGCCCTGCCAAGGTGGTAGGCAAAGTTTTGATGAGTTTGCTTTTGAGCTTAGATTCGGTGCTGTCTAAGTTTTGGGCATAGGTCTGAAACGCAGTTTTGAGGGTGTTTTCTAATGATTCTAAGAAAGCATTTTTATCTATTTCTCTGTGATAAGCCTGCTCAAGGCTTTCTTTGGCAAGCCGTGAGGCGAGGTAAGCCCCGCTTTTGCGGATTTCTTGTTTATTTTCTTGGAGTAAGTAAGTTTTACTTCCTGCTCCCCCTAGCCCGTCATAGACTGCCAAAAGACCCTCTTTTTGGGCAGATTGAAAAAGCAAAGTAGGAGGTGCATCTTCACCTTGTCCGTCAATTTTTTCAATCCAAATCGTAAAATACATTTATAATGAGAGGATTAGTTTTATATTTATTTACCAATTCTATGTGATTAGCAAATATAAACCTAAATTTAAAGACTTATCAAAAATATAAAAACTCATGGCTAGATTTATTTCCGTTCTCATACTCTGCATTGCTTTACTAGGCTGCTCTTCTGGCAGTGAAAAAGCATCGGATTGTAAAACTTGTAAAGATTTTAAGACCCAAGCCGATGCGAAGGCTTATGCAAAATCAAATCCCAAATGTAAGAAAAGATTGGACTCTGATAAAGATGGAAAGTTTTGTGAAGATTTGCCTAAAGAATAAAACACAAAAAAACCAACAGACAGTTAAAATCCATCTATTGGGCCTAAAAATAGGGTTTATCCTCTATTTAAAATTGCTTGAACTTATCTACGCTTGCAGCGAAATCCTCATTTCGAGAGGCGATATCATTATAAGTAGAGCGGTTTTTAGCTAAAATTTGAGATGCTTCTGTTTTTGCCGATTCTTCCCCTATTCGTTGTCTGCGTTCTTTGAGCAATACATGCGCAACCTCAGGGTGCTGAAAGTCTAGCTTTTGAAGTTCTTGCCAGTAATACTCACGGGCGGCTTCTACTGCCTCACCTTTGTCCTCCATGAGGTCAAGGTTAAGCACTATCATCAAAAGGAGTTCTTGTTTCATCTGCACAAAGTCTTCGGCTTGTTGATACTCTTCGTTGCTCACCATCTTGCGGTAAAATTTATCAAATGACCGCCAGTTTTGGTTATCAGGAGTGAGAGCAAACTCAACAAAATTAATATGTTCACGAAGTGATAAAGGTGCTTGAGTCATGGCTTCTAGAGCTTGAAGATCCTTGATTTCCTTTTGACTTTGTGAGTGTTGCTCTAGTTCGTTTTCATTTTGACAGGCAGCTAAAGTCAGACCTATCAAGAGAATAATTATTGGAATTTTTTTCATAATGTATTAAAATTTAAAAGGTTGTAATAAAAAGACACTTTAACAACAAAAGAGTAAAGCATCGGCAATTGGAATAAATGTACTAGAAGTAATCTGACCTGAACTGTCATACCTTTTCTCAATAGCCTGAGTACTTGTTGGTGAGCAACATCCAGTACCCTTATCTGTTGAATAACTGATGGTGATTTCACCACCTTGTTTGGTAGTTTCAGTACAAGAACAAGATTTAGCATCCACAAGATAGGGTAGTGCTAATAAGGAAATAATTATTGCAATTTTTCTCATAATGTATTAAAATCTAAGAAGAAATGAATGATTTAAAAAACTTTGAATTTTATATTTCAGGATACATACCAAAGTATCTAATCAAGAATCTACCTCAATGAAGCATTTTATGAAAGCTAATCGGTTTAGATAGTATTTGATTTTTTGATAGTATCAGATAAAGCAAAACCCTTTTGTAAGGATTAGGTAATCAAGTCAATCTACTAATTATAGATTATTTGATTAAAATTTAATGGAGAACAATCCTTCAAAAAAGCTAGTTTGAAGCATTGCTGTTCAACGTTGAATTAAGACCCATATAATATATTTAAAATCCAAATTAAATCCAAATTAAATCCAAATTAAATCCAAATTAAATCCAAATTAAATCCAAATTAAATCCAAATTTATGATTTTATAAATAAAAAATAGTATTTTATCTATAATTTGAGATATATTTTATTTCTTTGAAGATGAAATACTAAGTGATGTAATATGATTTCTGATAAAAAAATCAGTTTATAATAACAGTATAGAGTTATTTTGACCTTATTCTACTGATTTCTTTGTGAACTATGAATATATATTTACTTTTAAAAAAAATAAAAACTTAAAAACCAATGACTAGACTTATTTTAATTTTAATCTTGAGTGGTAGTTTATTTGCCTGTTCTTCTGGTTCTAATAAAGAATCAGACTGCAAAACCTGTAAAGATTTTAAGACCCAAGCAGAAGCCAAGGCTTATGCAAAGTCTCACCCCAAGTGTAAGAAAAGATTGGATTCTGATAAAGACGGAAAGTTTTGCGAAGATTTGCCCAAAGAGTAAGCAAGAATTTCTATAAATGCTCTCTAATATGAATATTACTTGCCCTCATGGCAGGGATGTAGGAGGAGAGAAGCGTAATCAAGATGATGGTCAGCCCAGTAAACAGAAAATCACTCATGACGAGTTTGACAGGGTAGGAGCTTATCAAAGTACTTTGTGTACCCATCGTTACGAAGCCATAATGTTGCTGTAGCAGGATGATAGATGTTCCTAAGATTAGCCCTAAAAATGCTCCTGTAAAAGCAATTAAGACACCTTCAAGCCAAAAAATCTGTCTAATGGTTTGTGTGCTAGCACCCATTGCCATCAATACGCCTATGTCTTTTTTCTTGTCTATCACGAGCATCATTAGAGAAAAGAAAATATTAAAAGAAGCCACAGCCAATATAAACGAAAGCGTCAGATAGACGAAAAACTTCTCAATCTTGATAGCTCTCAGTAGGCTTGCTTGCTGTTCATCACTGTTTTTGATAGTAAACTTATTTCCTAGCATTTCCTTTAAAGTATATTGTACTTTGTCAATCGAGAAGCCTTTTTTTATTTTCAGTTCTAAGGAAGTACGTTTATTGCCATATTCTAGGAGTTCTTGCATAAAATCTAGTGGTACGAACACATACTTTTCATCATAGCTTTTTTCAAGTGAAAACACGCCTGCGGGGTAGATGCTTTTTCGGTTAAAGCTTTTATCAGGGTTTAGGTTGCTGAGGTTCACCTTGTCAGTGCGTTTAGGATACCAAAGCTGCAAGTCATCAAACTGATTATTCACTCCGATAGACAAGATAAGCTGCACGCCTCGCCCTAAAATGGCAAAGGCTTGTTTACCTTCTTTGAGTTTAAAATCACCCATAATCAAGGCAGACTCCAGGCGGCTTTGTGCTTTAAAATTATCGCTTACTCCTTTGAGTGTAACCACCATTTGCCCCTCACGGTAGCGCAGGAGGGCATTGTCTTCTATGATTTCGCTCACTATCTCTACGCCCTTTGTGCTGCTGATGTCATGCAAAAATCCTGGATTGACCTCAAAAGATTTGCCCTTTGCGGCAGTAATCTGCAGGTCTGCATTGAAGGTGTGGTGCAGGCCCTTAATGACCTCTTCCAATCCATTAAAGACTGAAAGTGCGATGATTAAGGACATCGTGCCGACCATGACCACCATGAGAGAAATCATCGAGATGAGGTTGATGAATTGCTTTTTTTGGGTAGAGAAAAAGTACCTTCTTGCTATGTATAAGGGTAGATTCATATTTCAGTAGCATAAGTCATCATTCATATTTCATTTTCAGTATTTTTTGTCATGCTGGGGGCATCTGCTTTATTGCGTAGCTTTTTTATACACCTTCAGATTCCTAGCGGAATGACAGGGAAATCCTTTACTCTATTTCTCATCTTCTTCCTCTTCGTCATTATCTTCTTTTGGTGGAATATCTAGGCTCTCTAATAATTGGTCTATTTTGGAGGCGTATTCGGCGGTGTCATCCAAATAAAACTGTAGTTCTGGCACGATTCGGACACTCTTGGCGATGCGGTTTCCTAGAATCTGTCGGATGGGCTTGGTGCGGTCACGGATATTTTCTAGCATTTCTTCTTTATTGTCCACCATTAAGAAACTGAGGTAAACTCGTGCGATGCCAAGGTCGGGGCTTACTCTGACTGTAGTAACAGTGATGAAGGCATTTCCGAAGAGGTGTTTTGCATCTTGCTGGAATATTTCTCCCAAATCTTTTTGTAAGAGTCTTGATATTTTTTGCTGTCTTTTGCTTTCCATTGTGTATTTTTTAGAATCTATCATGCAAATATGTTAAATTTGAAACGATTTTGGTAAGAAAACCCAAAAAGCTTCATTAAAATCCTTTGATTGCTTTGATATAAACAGATTGAGTGCCTGATAGTCAGATATTTACTGTTTTTTTGTGATGTGCTAGGATTCATTTGCGAAATTTTTAAAACCACTAAGAAATTGATAAGTTTTTTTAGAGTAAGTACATTTTACAAATATATTTTTTTATTTCTACTGTTTGTAGGGCTGCGTCTTCCTGTGTTGCTTTTAGATGTACCTTGGCTTTTGCCTGAGTGGAAGTGGATTTTGGTGGGGGAGCGGATGAGCAGGGGTTTTATTCTGTATGCAGAGATTTGGGACAATACTGCTCCGCTGAGTGCTTTGGTTTATCAGGGGCTTTACGGGCTTTTTGGAGCTAATCAGCTTGCTTACCAGCTTTTGAGTACTTTATTGATTTTTATACAAGCAGTCATGTTTTCAGAGATACTTAAGGGGCGTTATATTTATTCAGACTTGACTTTAGTGCCTGCCTTGCTTTATTTGGTGCTGATGAGTGTGTTCCCTGATTTTTATATTTTGAGCCCTGCCTTGCTTGCCAATACTTTTTTGCTGATAGTGCTTCGGTATGCTTTTCTGCACATTGCAGAGCGAAGGCGTTATAATTCTGTATTTGAGATTGGGGCTTATCTAGGGATAGCTACTTTGTTTTATTTTCCGAGTATTGCATTACTTTTTGCGGTGTCATTGTCTTTTTTGAGCTTTACGAGCACAAAGTTAAGGGATTATCTATTGATGTTTTTTTCTTTTATTTTTCCGATATTTATTGCTTTTCTGGTGTTTTTTATGAGCAACAGTGAGTATGATTTTTATTTGAGTTATATTCAGTCTGTTTTTTATTTACGCCCTATTTTTTATATTTCACCTTTTGGCTTGCTGTTGATTTTTGCTCCTGCACTGATATTGAGTCTTTGGCATTTGTTTCGGACATCACAACATTCAAGGTTTACCAATTATCAGAGTTCTTGTCAGACCATTGTGGTATTTTGGCTAGTCTTCTCTGTATTGAGTATTTTTCTTGATTCGGAGGTGTCTGTGTATAGTTTGATTCCTGCGGTACCTGCTTTGGTTTTTTTGATGACACATCTCTTTTTGATGCTTAAGAATACACTTTTAAAAGAGATTTTATTTTTGGGTGTGTTGGTGGTATCTATGTATTTTTGCTACAGCACAGTGTTTAAGACTTATTTGCAAGTGCCTATTCCTTGGCAGGGCTGGCAGTTGTATAGTTTTAAAATACCTACTGATAGATTATTGGCAGCCAAGCACCCGATGTCGGAGCAGTTTAAGGGCAAAAAAATTCTGGTTTTAGGGGGCAATGTGGGGTATTATTTGCAGGCAAAAGTAGCTTCGCCTTACCTCAACTGGAGGCTTAGTCAGCGTCATTTTGAAAAAATGAACCAATATTACGACATCAAAACGCAGGTTTATAGAAATATTTTCCAGAATAGCCACCAAGATACCCCCGAGTATATCATAGATGTGAATGGCACAGCAGAGAAATTTTTTAAAGAGCTGCCTTTGGGTGAAGTAAAATATCAAAAAATCGAGGGTAAAAAAAATATTTATCAGCGAAGGCAAGACTAATGCATTCACTGATAGACAGTATTTTGCTTGTGGAGTAATGTAATGGGTGATTTTTATCTCAACCCGTCGCAGCCCTCTAGCATGTCAGCGGCTTGCTCGTATCCGTATCTCATTGCCAAGTACCAATCTTCACAGGCTTCATTTTGTTTTCCAGTGGCAAATTTGGCGGCTCCTCTGCCAAAATAAGCTTTTCCGACACTCGCATCTTGTTGGATGATTTTGTTAAAAATCTTGATAGCACCCTCATAATCTCTTCTCTCCATTTTTTGCTCTCCTTCTATCATCAATGCTTCTAGGTCATCGGGCATGCTTTCGAGGGTATTTTCACTTCTTCTTTTTTGGAAGGCACTTCCCTCTTTTTCTCCACAGTATTGGATGATTTTTTGGATTGCATTTTCATTTCCCATGTTGGCAGCCGCTCTCCAGTCTTTGCAAGCCTTTTCTATATCTTTTCTAGCTTCGTAGATTTCTCCTCTGAGATAGTAGGCTTCAGCAAATTGTGGTTTTATTTCGAGGGCTTTGTCAAAGTCTTGCAATGCCTCTATTTGTCTGCCTAACCCTAGATACAAAGCGCCTCTGCTGGCGTAAGGTTCTGCCTCATTCGGGTCAGATTCGATGGCTCGTGCATAGCTACTGAGTGCCTGCGGGTATTCGTTCATGAGGTAATAGACATTCCCGAGATTATGATAAGCAGCGGCATAGGTTGGTTTTTTTTGGATTGCCTGTTTGTATTTTTGCAGGGCAAGGGTATAGTTTTGGGCATGAAAAGCCTGATTGGCTTCTCGGTAGATGTCCTCTGCTGTCTGAGCAAGTGCATTTACTGCTGTGAGCGTCATCATCATTAGGCCTACATAAATGTGAATAGTATATAAAAACTTGTGGGTACGTGGTGTTGTATCAGAGATCATTTTGGTATAAAATTTTGTGAATCTTATTAGAACTTAACCCAAAAACGTACCAAGTAAGTTTTTAATATTTATTTCATTCTTAAAAATTTGTCTAAGTATCTGATAATAAAGAATTTAAGCCTTTTATTTTTTAGAAGAAAAGCATTTCGTGTAGTTTGATATTCAGGTTTTTTTCTAATAAAAGATACATCATTCCATCTTTTAGACCCACATTTGGTACTCTAATGCTGCTTGCTTGGGCACTTTTCATGGCATTGAGGTAAATTTTGGTGGCAGGCACGATGGTATCTGCCCTGTCAGGGTTTAATTTTAGAATATTGACTTTTTCTTTGAAAGAAAACTTTTCTAAATACGTCTGTAAAGTTTTGATATCTTCTATCTCGAGCCATTCGCTGCCTGTTTTGGAGAGGTTATGCACTTTATTGATATTGCCTCCTGTGCCTACGGCAAAGATGGCTTTTTTCTTGGGGAGGTGTTCTTTTCTATTCTCAAAAATCCATTGCTGCATTTGTTCATCTATGATGCGTCCGTTTTGAGAATCCACCCCTCTGATAGAACCCATCCCGAAAGAATGTGAAGCCACTTTTTGCTGCCCCTTGTAGAGGTTAATCTCTGTGCTGCCTCCCCCTACATCTATATGAATGTAGTTTTTGTCTTTTTCTAGCTGCGTAGCGATGACGTGGCTCAGTATTTCGGCTTCTCTGCTGCCGTCTATGACTTCAAAGTTTATTCCTATATCTTGTTTGATAACTTGCACCATTTCTTCACCATTTTCTGCCTCTCTGAATGCTGAAGTCGCAATGGCAAGGTAATCATCTACTTCGTGCAGCTCCATCAGTAGTTTGAATACTTTGAGGAGTTTGAAGAGTTTTTCTTGCTTGTTTTCAGTAATTCTTTGATGATAAAATACGTCCTTGCCCAGTCGGAGTGCAAAGCGTGTATATTCTACTTTTTTGAAAGAAACAATGTTTTTTACATTGGGCTTTTTAGAGTCCTCGGTCAGTACTCTATTGATTTGCATTCTAGCTCCGTTAGAGCCTATATCGATGGCGGCAAGTTTCACTATGTGTTATATTTTTGATGATATTCAAAGATAGACATGCTTTTTTAAATAAATGCCTGCTCAAAATTAGTTTATACTATTTTTTACTGTATTTCTTCTTGATTTGTGTCTTTGTGTCTTTGGTTTATGTCTTCACGAACCACTGATTTTTTCGGTTTGTGAAGACACAAACCGAGTGGGAGAGTATCTTCTATGAAATTTTGTTTCTAAAAATCAGGTTGTTATCACAGCACTCCTTTCGTAGAAGGCAAATCATTGGAGAGTCCATCTTTTTTGATAGCCATTTTGATAGATTTGGCAAATGCTTTAAAAACGGCTTCTATCTGATGATGGTCATTATCACCTTGTACTTGTATATTAAGATTGCAGAGGGCAGCATCTGAGAATGATTTAAAGAAATGATGCAGCATTTCAGTCGGAAAATCACCTACTTTTTCACGTTTGAATGCCCCTTTCCAGACAAACCAAGGTCTTCCCGAAAAATCAATGGCAACCTGTGCAAGGGTTTCATCCATAGGCAACAAAAAATGCCCATATCTTTCTATGCCTCTTTTATTTCCGAGTGCTTTCCGAAATGCCTCTCCGAGGGCTAGGGCAGTATCCTCAATGCTGTGATGCTCATCTATGTGCAAATCTCCCTTTACTCTGATATGCAGGTCAAGTTTGGCATGTTTGGCAAGTTGGTCTAGCATGTGGTCAAAAAAACCCAGACCTGTCTGGTGCTGGTATTTTCCCTCTCCATCCAGGTTAAGCTCTACCAAGATGTCTGTTTCATTGGTTTTTCGATGAATTTTCGCCGAGCGATTAGGGGCTTGGTATAGTTCTTCTTCTACTTTTAAAAACTGAAAAATCTCTTCCCAGTCAGTCGTAATGAGCTCTACTACTTCTTCTACCACGGGTTTAGGGTAATAAATCTCATGGCTTGGGTCTTGCATCAAGATTCCCTTCGCCCCAAGGTTATAGGCGAGCTCCATATCTGAGATTCTATCCCCGATGACATAAGAGTTGGCAAGGTCATACTGTGGGTTATCTAGGTATTTGCCCAGCATTCCTGTGCGTGGTTTGCGGGTAGGGGCATTGTCTTCCTCAAAAGAGCGGTCAATGTATGTTTCATCAAAATTAATTCCTTCACTCTCAAGGGTTTGCACCATTTTTTGATGTGCAGGCCAAAAGTGTTCTTCTGGAAATTGTGGCGTGCCTAGTCCGTCTTGGTTAGTAACCATCGCAAGTTCATATTCAAAATCGCCCACGATTTGTCCCAGACTTCTGATGACTTTGGGATAAAAGGCAAGTTTTTCAAGTGAATCTACCTGAAAATCTTCGGGTGGCTCTATGATTAAAGTGCCATCTCTGTCTATAAAAAGTATTCTTTTTTTCATTTTTTGATTGTTTTAAAGTAGTCCCTTAACCCCCGAAGGGGGAATTTTACTTGTACGGGCTATTGGTCTAAATTTCCTCTCTCCAAAGTGGCATACTCATACAATGAGAGCCACCTCTGGCACGAGAAAGCTCGGCAGAGGGCAGAAGGATTAAAGTATCTTTGATGAGTTCTGTTTTTTTATCTCCTTTTTCTAACTGTGCCACGAGGTCCTGTGCTTTTACCACTTCGAAGCCGAGTGCCTGAAAAGCCTCCGCAGTTTTGTTATTTCGGTCATAGCCTATTACCACACCTTCTTGTAGTGCCAGCACATTGCAAGAGTCTGTCCACTGCTCCCTTAGCCCAAATGGAAATTCTCCATTTCCAGAATAAATAAAGCGAGTAGGCTCTGTAGATTGAAAATCATTTTGGCTGATGTCATCCAGCAAATCTTCTAAATATTCAAAATGCACAGGCTGGTGCAAACGCCCTTTGTGAAACTGCATAATCTGAGGGCGTGGCTGTGAATCTTGGCTATCTTTGCTGTTTTTCTGAATCAAATCTTGCACTTCAAATTGCTTGTTTTGCTTAGAAAGAGCCCCAAACAACACCCACACATTTCGTTTTACCTGCGTAAAAATAGTATCAATATGCATAAAATCTCTTTTTTTAGCCACTTTAATGACCGATACCTTGCGCACGATGTCTTTTTCAAACAATGCCTGAATGACTTTATTGACAGCCCTCACACTAGTACGCTCGCTGCAGCCTATCACCAAGTGATTTTTATGTACTACCATTACATCTCCTCCCTCGAGGGTGATTTGGCTTGCCTCTTCATCCTTGTCATTAAGAAAAAACTGATGCTCATCTTCAGAAAGTTCTAGAATTTTATTTTGGTATTCTTGAAAATAAGGATGATTGTAAAATACATACTTCATAATCAATGACTCACGCACACGCACCAATTTAGCAGGGCGGTTAAGTAAAATATGGTCATTGATGACGATGCCTATGTCCCTTGTAAAAATAAAATTAGGCACAGGTGGGAAAATAATGTGCCCCTCAGGCATAATCCCAGAAATCAATGTGTAAGCCAAGGTTTTAGAATCTTGAGCCAGTAGCGTGTCTAGAAGCTGGTAAGGTGTCTTTTCTATGGCACAGACCGAGGCTACAAGTTTGATTCTTATCTCACGGTTTTCTAAAATCTCAGAAAGGAGAAATTGAGGGTCTATTACCTTGTCAGAGTTAAAATATTCGGCACTGCTTGGCTCATAGAAGGCCCTTTCTTTGTCTGGACTATCCACTTCGGCAAGTTTTCCTTTGATTTTGGCGGGGTCTAAGAAATAGAGTAAGATTTTTACATAATAATCATACTCGTGGCGGCGCATAGTTTCTAAATGGATAATGTCTTCAAAAAGCCAGTCTTGGGCTTTAGAAGGAATCACTTTGGCAAGCCCATTGTCAGGGTTGTGAATCATCAGACGGCGTAGCCGCCCAATCTCTGAGCTGACGTGTAGCTTCTTTTCTTGTTTAGTAGAGGACTTTTGCATATAATATATGTTTTTGAATTAGTTTATATTTAGGTATTGAGGTTCTTGTCATAGGTTTACAAAGGTAATCTGCTAAAACAAAATGACAAAAAATATGACAATAATAGCAAAGAAATATTGAGGAAGTGTATAAGTACAACATTTCATTTTTTTAATGCATACGCATTGCTGAAGAGCTGTGGTGCAAATGCCCTAGTTCAGGCTCGTGCTATAATATTCTTACAGCACAAATAAACTTATGAAACAGTGTACTTAAAATCGGTTTTTTATTATTTTTGTGATGAGAGCAAAAGTTACTTTTGGTACGTAAAATCACTATTTCCTAAAAATCATGGCAAAAAATAATACGGGCAAGATAATACTCTGGACAGTTGTCATGATTCTGGGGCTTACCTTATTTATCATTGGAGGCATGTTTGGCTTCCTTAGTGTTACGGATTCACCTATGTATTATCCTTGGCTGGGCTTTATAGTGGGAGCAGGATTCAGCATTTACTCCATCCAAAGGATAGTTTATTATAACAATGCTTGGAAAGAAGAGATAAAGGATAAAATTTTAAGTGATGAAAGTGAGCTGATTACCCACTGGCAATACGCACCAATAATCTGGAGCAGTTTTGCCAAGGCAGAAGTAAAGCGAAAAACCAGGTGGACACCTTATATCATAGTATTTATGCTAGCAATCATATTTTTGAGCTTTGGCTTAGTGATGTGGATAGAAGACAATTTTGACTTTACATTTTTTAGCACCTTAACACTATTATTTACGCTAATTGCCGTAGGCTTACAGTACTTAATTAATCTAAATAGCCAAATGCTGAAGAAGGCTTACCTAGCTAGTCCTCAGCCCGAAGCCCATCTACATGTGCTAGGTGTATTGATTAATCGTGCTTGGTTAATTCCTTTTAAAGGCATAGGACTTCATCTAGAAAAGGTAGTAAACGAAAGTAAATATGGGCAAAATTGTCTGAAATTTAGTGTACGACACAGCGGAGGAGACACTGATGCAGTCCATGAGTATTATATACCTATCCCTAGTGATGAGTCTGCTAAAGTACCACTTATTTTGGCAGCCTACGCTAAAGTGATTGACCAAGAATAAACCGATGATGTAAACACACATAGCGTACACATGACGAAGCATTCGTATTCAAATATAAAATTAAATTTTAAAATGCCCCTCAGCCAATACCTAACTTACTAGCAAGGCATTATCACTTGACCCTCAAAATTTAATGATACAAACATACCTTTACAATGAACAACACAACTACTCAACAATGGTGGAAAGAGACCTTTGTCTATCAGATTTATCCTCGTAGTTTCAAAGACAGTAACCATGATGGCATCGGTGATTTGAAGGGAATCACCCAATCTTTAGACTACCTCAAAAAACTAGGTGTGGAAGTCATCTGGCTTAGTCCCATTTTTAAATCTCCCAATGATGACAATGGCTATGACATCTCTGATTATCAAGAGATTATGGATGAGTTTGGCACAATGGCAGACTTTGATGAGATGCTTGCCGAGATGAAAAAAAGAGAGATTAAATTAATCCTTGATTTGGTGGTCAATCACAGCTCTGATGAGCATCACTGGTTTCAGGAAGCCAAAAAATCTAAGGATAATCCTTACAGAGATTACTACATCTGGAGAGAGGGCAAAGACGGACAAGCACCCAATAACTGGGTAAGTATGTTTGGAGGAAGCGCTTGGGAGTATAACCCTGCCACAGAGGATTACTATCTACATTTGTTTACATGCAAACAGCCCGACCTCAACTGGCAAAATCCTGCACTTAGAAAAGAAATCTATCAAATGATGCGTTTTTGGCTAGACAAAGGCGTAGATGGATTCAGAATGGATGTAATTCCGTTTATCTCCAAGCAAGAGGGTCTTCCCGACATTCAATATACAGGGCAACTACTTTTTGACATTGTAAACCAATATGCCAATGGCCCCCAAGTGCATGAGTTTTTACAAGAAATGCACAGAGAAGTATTGGCAGCATATGAGGTGATGAGTGTAGGGGAGGGGATAGGCGTTTATGCAAAAGATGCTTATGAATATGTGGGCGAAGACCGCAAAGAACTCAATCTTATCTATTACTTTGACCACATGTTTTTGGATAGAGATGCCAAGACAGACAAACCTATCTCATTAGAATTGCCCCGACTTAAACAAGTAATCCGAGATTGGGATGAAGCCTTAAAGGGCAAGGGATGGAATACATTTTACCTCAATAACCATGACCAGCCTCGCTCAGTCTCTCGCTTTGGAGAAGATACCCAGTACCGCTATGCGTCTGCTACTATGCTCGCTACTTTGCTATTTACGCTCAAAGCAACTCCTTTTATGTATCAAGGAGAAGAACTCGGCATGACCAACACAACATTTACGGACATAGAAGACCTCAATGATGTATGGATGCGTAATCTATGGGCAAAATGGCAGCAAGAAGGAAAAAACAACCCGAAAGACTTCTTGGCATTTGCCAATATCACCAGTCGTGACCATGCACGCACACCTTTTCAATGGGATGACAGCCCACAGGCAGGCTTTACGGACTCAGAAAAACCTTGGCTTCTGGTAAATACGAATTATCCAAAAATCAATGCACAAGAAGCCCAAGCCGACAAAAACTCCATTTGGCATTATTACCAAAAAATAATCTCACTTCGCAAAGGAAATCACACACTGATTTATGGAGATTACACAGACCTTGACCCTCAGCACCCTCAGGTATTTGTGTATGTGAGAGAAACAAAAGAAGAAAAAATAACGGTCATACTCAATTTTAGCCCCCAAGAAGTCATTTATGAATTGCCTGCACAAATCACCCATTTAGGAGAGATTTTCATCAGTAATTATCCAGATTCTCAAGGTGAAGCAGCACACACAGTGCTCAAACCTTATGAAGCAAAGGTCTATTGTGCTGCACAGTCTTGAAGGGTTTGTCAGCAGAAAGTTTGAAGATTACTCTTCTTCTTCTTCCACAAAACCAGCCCTGAATCTGTCAGGGTTGGGCCACAGAAAAGAAGAGGACGGAAAATGCTCATGCCCTCCAGGTAAATCTTGGAAAGGTGCGATAAGCTCAGGAAAATTTAGCTGTCTTGTATGTCTTGATTCTGTAGAGAGGCAGTAATCAGTCAGCAAAAAACGCCTCATTAGGGCTTGCTTGCTTCCAAAGTCTGGGCTGATAAACTGCTGCTGCACAAAAAGAAAAATCATGGGAAGCCAGATGACCCCCATGACGAAGAACAAAATTATTTTTTTGTGTTTATCTTGCATTTTTTTTCAGAGAAGGATGCTAACGTGCATTGACTGTGATGCCAAAAGTACTGACTTGAAAGTTCTTATCCAAGCCACGGTTGCGGTTTATCCATTTTTGAAAATCTACCAAGTCAAGTGTTTTTATTCCACCAATATCTTCAAGTGTGGGCTTGGCGAAAGGCTCTTTAGAAAACACTACATAGATTAAATTGGCAAGTGGCTGCCCACCTTCTGGCAGGTTTAGCCCATATTCATCTACTAGAGGGTAGCCCTCAAAATATTTTCTATGCTCAGGAGAAAAAAGCAAATATGCTTTGTCGGCTTCCACTGCCACACAGCTTTCATATTCATCTTGCATCTGTGCATAAGGCAGAAGCCGATATACCAAACCCTGCTCTACCATAAACACACTTAAAAAACCACGGGTGGGTGTCTTAAAATAAAGATACATACTATCTCCGTCTATAAACTGCCCACTGTTGCATTTGTGAGGCTCTTGGCAGCCGAAGGCAAAAGTCTCAAACATTATCTCAGCTTGTTCTATAGCCCTTGCTTTTCCTTTGACCTCACAGATAAGCCAGATTTCTTGTGTGTTCTCCTTGTCACGGAGGGCATAGCGTAGCTTCGGAAAACCTGCCGCATCACTGACCCACTCGCCCTTGACCATCGTGTTAGAGATGGCAGACATCTGCTCTGTGGTCATGATGTTTTGCCCGCTGCTGCTTTGGGTTTGGGTATTGATGCCCTGCACGATGGCATAGCCAAACTCCTGCCCAAGTGCCTGTATTTGAGCAGCTTGTACGGCTTTTTGCTCTATGGCTGCCTTGCTATAATTGCCTTCCATGCGGATTTCTATTTTTGCCTCTACATTGGTAAGTTTCTTTTTTTGGGCATAAGCTGCCAAAGCTGTACAGAAGATAAGTAAAATAAGGAAGTAAATTTTCATACGTAATAAGTGTAAATTTTCATTTATTGTAATTAAAAAAAGGCTGAGATTCGGCAATCTACCGCCTCCCAACCCTACTTATGCAAACAAATGACAGACTTTATTATTTTAGCAGATTTATATTGAGTGCCTTATTTATTCAGGCCAGCCCATTTCTTCTAGGGCTTTGTCTAGGTCTTTGCCCAGTTTGTCAGCTTCTTTTTCTAATTCTTTGCGAATGGCTTTCTGTGCGGCACGTATTGCCTCATCTTGGTCATAAAAAATCTTTACTTCTACACCTACATTCTTGCGTTTGTTTTGTGGGTCTTCTACATCTCTGTAGATTTTGTAGGCAGTCGTGATTTGTCTAAGGCTTCCTTGAATGAGTGCTTTTCCGTTGGCTACGGTTTTATCAAGGGTATTGGCCACTTCTTGGTCTATTTGGTCATTGGCTGTTTTGGTCTGGATGATTTGGGTTACCCTTGTTTGGATAGCCGCAGCCAATTCATTGCGGGCGGCAGTCAGGGCGGCTTGGTCAGCGGCGGTGCGTGTGCCAGCTACTGCAGCTCCTGTGGCCATGAGGTATTTGGGGTTTCCGTAGTCATCTAGCTGTAGTTCCATATCCCAGGCACGCTCAAATTGTTTTTCCATAGGCACAGAGCCTGGAGGCACATCCCAGCCTTCTTTTTTGCGTTTTTTGGCTTCTTTTTTGGCCAGTTTGATGGCTCTAAAGTCTTTATTTTTGACTTGTGCTTGTACAGCAAAGGCAAGCCCAAACAAGAATAAGGCAATCATCAATTTTAAGCTTAGATTTTTCATAGTATTATATGGTTTATTTCAGTAATAAATGAATCTACTTTTTTTACGAGATAAACGTGTATGGGTTGGTTTTTAGAAATGATTAACACGCAATTAACTGAAAATAGAAGAAAAAAGTGTTTAAAAGGTTGATAATCAGGTAATTACTCTTAAATCAACATATCTCAAGAGCATAAATTTATAAAGATAGAGCACTTATTTCTCAAATATAAATAGGATTGATTAACTTTGTGGTTTAAAAAAAAATCAAATTTATGATTGATAAGTTAGAAGCCATCCGAGAAAGATTCAAAGAAGTGGGGCAGTTGATTATACAGCCTGACATTATATCAGATATGCAGAAATATTCTAAACTCACCAAAGAGTACAAAGATTTAGAAAAAATCAATGTAAAATTTGAAGAGTATGAAAATGTGCTAGACAATATTAAATCTACCAAAGAGCTACTCAATACCGAAAAAGACCCCGAAATGCGAGAAATGGCTAAAATGGAGCTAGACGAACTCCTGCCAAATAAAGATAAACTAGAAGAAGAAGTAAAGACGCTGCTCATCCCCAAAGACCCCAATGATAGCAAAAATGTCGTGCTTGAAATCAGGGCAGGAACAGGAGGTGATGAGGCCTCTATCTTTGCTGGAGATTTGTTCAGAATGTATCAGCGCTTTTTTGAAAAGCAAAGCTGGCGTATGGAGATTATTGATTTTACGGAGGGTACTTCAGGAGGCTACAAAGAAATCGTGTGTGGCGTATCTGGAGAAGATGTCTATGGAATGATGAAGTTTGAATCAGGTGTACACCGTGTACAGAGAGTCCCTGCCACGGAGACACAAGGGCGTGTGCACACCTCCGCCGCTACCGTGGCAGTGCTGCCCGAAGTAGATGACGTAGAAGTTATCATCCACGATGCTGACCTCAGAATCGATACTTTCTGCTCCTCTGGGCCAGGTGGGCAATCCGTAAACACGACTTACTCTGCCGTCAGGATTACGCACAAACCCAGTGGCTTGGTGGTCTCTTGCCAAGATGAAAAATCACAGCTTAAAAACAAAGACAAGGCCATGCGTGTGCTGCGCTCTAGACTCTATGAAATTGAGCTTAAAAAACAACAGGATGACATCGGCTCACAGCGCAAATCTATGATAGGCAGTGGCGACCGCTCAGACAAAATCAGAACTTATAACTATCCGCAGGGGCGTGTAACTGACCACCGAATCGGCTACACAGTTTATAACCTTAACAATGTAATGGATGGTGCAGTAGAAGACTTCATAGACAATCTACGTATGGCAGAAAACAGCGAGAAACTCAAAGAAGGTGGATTTTAAGGCGAAGTTCCCAGTAAATTGTTCATCTCTTACCCATAAAAAATGCAAGATAATTTTTACTTTCTTAGGCCTCTCTCACAGGCAATCGCACAGAAGCTCGGAGCAGGTTGGCAGCTAGGTTATGAGGGAATTTATGAGCAAATGCCCGAACAGGGAAGTGTGCCCATGCGTCTAGGCACGGCATTTAGCCAGACGAAAGATGAGCTTATTTTGGGTTTTTACAGAGAAGAAGCAGAAGAGGAGTTTTACTGGAGAGTTACCCTGCAGCCGCAGTTTTGCTGTATTAGTTTTCCTGATGATTTTGCACGTGCCAAACGAAACAGCATAGATTTATTCACACAGATTCAGGGCAAATATGTGGAGCAAGTCATTCAATTTGAGCAAGAACGCAGCTTTGCACTTGTGTTTTCAGAAAACTATACGCTTCTCTTCAAAATGCACGGCAGGCGAGCCAATGTAATTTTATTTCAGGGAGAGACGTTTTTGATAAGCTTTCATAAAAAATTTATCCAAGACCAATCCATCTCATTAAATGCACTTGATAGGCTCACCCCACAGACTTTTGAGCACTTCGAGGAGGCGGAGTATCAATGGAAAAACATCTTTCCTACATTTGACAAGCACATCAAGCAATACCTCCTTAACAAAGGTTTTGAGACACAAAGCCCCGAAAAAAAGTGGGAAACCTTAGAAAACATCAAAAGAGAACTGGAGAATCCACCTTATTACCTCTTAGATAGCCATGATGCTCCTGAACTTTTTTTGTTTTCACCTGATAAACTTGGGCATTCTATAGATAAAGTACTTATATTCCAGACACCCATAGAAGCCATTAATGGCTTTTACTATGCTTTTGCACGTAATTTCCATCTTTCTCAAGAGAAACAAGACATTCTTAAAAAACTTCAGAAAAAACTCAAACAGAGTGAAGCCTATCTCAATAAAAATTTTGAGAGATACGCCGCCCTAGAAGAGGGCCTACAAAATGAGGAAGCTGCCAATATCCTCATGGCAAACTTGCACCAAATCCCGCAAAATACCACAAGCGTAGAGTTGTATGACTTCTACCACGACCAGCCCCGAAAAATAAAACTCAAAAAAGACCTCTCGCCCCAAAAAAATGCCGAGAACTATTACCGAAAAGCAAAAAATGAAAAAATAGAACTTCAGACCTTGCAAAAAAACCTTCAACGAAAAGAGCAAGAAATCCTCGAAACCCAAAATCACATCCACAAAATAGAGGCTTTTGAGCAGCTACGCACCCTGCGTGATTATCTTAAAAAACACCGACTGGCTCAGCAACAAACTGAGGCTACAGCAGAACAGAGCTTGTTTAAGAAATTTCACTACCTTGGCTGGGATATTTGGGTAGGAAAAAACGCCAAAAACAATGACCTCCTCACACAGCAATACGCCAAAAAAGATGACCTCTGGCTGCACGCCAAAGATGTGAGCGGCTCACACGTAGTCATCAAAAATCAAGCAGGTAAGAAAATCCCGACAGAAGTCATCGAAAAAGCCGCATCTTTGGCAGCTTATTATTCTAAAAGAAGTGCCGATACACTCTGCCCCGTGCTATTCACCCCCCGAAAATATGTGCGTAAAACCAAAGACCTCGCCGCAGGGCAGGTCATTGTAGAAAAAGAAGAAGTCATTATGGTCAGTCCCGAAAGATTTTAGTCAAAAGCAGAAATAATAATATTTCGCACAAAATTTATTTGCTTTTTGCACAAAAAAGCTTTTCTTTGCGAGATTATTTACAAAAGATGGAAAGTCAAAGACATTGTTGCGTGGCTTTCCCCGAAGAAAAAAATTATTTAATTCACCATTAAGACGTACTTATGTATATTGCCACTATTATTTTAGTCGTATTGATTTCTGTGTTACTTGTCTTGGTTATCCTGATGCAAGACCCCAAGAGCGGAGGTATTTCTTCACAATTTGGTGGCGCAGCCAATCAGATGATTGGAGCAAAAAAATCAACAGATATTTTAGAAAAAATTACATGGAGCTTTGCAGGAGTTATCTTGGCTTTTAGCCTCCTAAGCAATGTATTTACAGAACGCATGAGCTCTGACGGAATGCCCAACAGTGTAAACCAAGAGCAAGCTGCCGAAAAAAGAGCTGTAACTCCTACACCCAAGCCTGAAAATGCAACAGAAGCACCTGCTGTAGAAGAGTAAAAAAGCACAACATTGTTTTATTAAGAACCTTCACATTCTTTGTGAAGGTTTTTTTTGTATTTTTAATACAAGAAAACTATTTGAAAAATCAAAGGTTGTTAATGAAAATAGATAATTGCAAGCACTCAACATTAATACATATGATTGCTTTAGTGCAAGCGATAGATAATTAAAGTATCCAGTAAATTTAAATTATCCATTCGCTTAAACTACTTATTACTTTTAAATATAACATCAACACACCTAAAAATACAAGTAAAATGTTTGCCGAAGTACTGATTATTGATGAAATGCATGATTCTATCATTGCTATGCTCAAAGAAGCAGGTCTTAAGCCTGATTACCGGCCCAAGGCCACACGTGAAGAAGTGTTGAACATCTTGCCAAAGTATGAGGGGCTGATTGTCCGTAGCAAAATGATGCTAGACAAAGAAGTCATCGACCGAGCTACAAAGATGAAATTCATCGCCAGGGCTGGTTCAGGCTTAGACATTATAGATGTTGCATATGCAGTAAACAAAGAAATTCAGGTATTTAATGCTCCAGAGGGCAACCGAGATGCTGTGGCAGAGCATGCCCTAGGGCTACTGCTGGGCATCTTGCACAGAATCCCGAAATCAAATCAAGAAGTCAAAAACCTTGTATGGCAGAGAGAGGCAAACCGTGGCAGCGAGCTCAAAAACAAGACCGTGGCAGTCATCGGATATGGCAATGTAGGGCGTGAACTGGTCAAAAGACTGCAAGGTTTTGGCTGCAGAATTTTGGTCTATGATAAGTACAAATCAGGCTTTGAGCACCTTAACACACTTACCCAGGAGGCAAGCATGGCGTATATTTTTGCAGAAGCAGATGTGGTAAGTTTTCATATCCCACTTACAGAAGAGACCCAAGGCATGGTAAATATTGCCTACCTCCAAAAATTTAAAAAACCCATCATTTTGCTCAATACTGCCCGTGGAGAGCTCATACAGCTTGCTGACTTGTGCCAAGCCATACAGCAAAAACGCATCATCGGTGCAGGGCTAGATGTGATTGAGAACGAAAAATTACATACACTCACCAAAGCACAGAAAGAAAGTTTTCAGTTCTTGGCAGCACAAGAGAGCGTCATACTGACTCCCCACGTGGCTGGCTGGACACACGAATCATACATCAGAATCAATGAGGTTTTAGTTGAAAAAATATCCCAAGTTCTGAGCGGATTGTCGTTAGAATAATGTAATCTAGCATTTTAAACTTTCTTAAGTAAAATACAATCATGAAATCCAATTATTTGCCTTTATGCTTTGCTATATTTTTGTGTGTTTTGTCTTGTAGCAGCCCCAGTGTAGCCCAAAAAATAGACTCTCTGGAGGTCAGAAGGGTCATAGAATACCTCGCCTCAGATGAAATGCAAGGACGCAAAGCAGGCAGCCCTTTTGCACTCAAAGCAGCAGAATTTATAGCCACTGAGTTTGAGAAAGCAGGGCTGGATGTGTATGATAAATTAGAGACTTACCTGCAGGTTTTTGAATACAATGGCAAAACGTATCAAAATGTAGTAGGAGTATTGCCTGGAAAAAACCTAAAAAATGAAATAGTCCTTTTTTCTGCACACTATGACCATATCGGGGTTTTGAGGGCTGTAGATGGAGATTCTATCGCCAATGGTGCCGATGATGATGCCTCAGGAGTAACAGCCTTGATTACGCTTGCCCAGTATTTTAAAGAAAAAAACGACAACGAACGCACATTGATATTTGCCGCCTTCACAGCAGAAGAGATAGGAGGCTATGGCTCTAGATACTTTGCAGATGAAATCCAAGCACGGCAATACATCGCAGGAATCAACATAGAAATGATTGGTAAAATCTCTAAATTTGGTCAGAATGCCGCATTTATTACAGGTTTTGAAAAATCTGACCTTGGTGAGATTCTAAACCAAAACGTGGAAGGGAAAAAATTTCGCTTTGAGCCTGACCCTTACCCCTCTCAAAATTTATTCTATCGCTCCGACAATGCCCGCTTTGCCCAAATGGGCATTCCTGCACACACAGTTTCTTCTGTGCAGATAGACAAAGACAGGTACTATCACTCCGTAAATGACGAAGTAAGCACGCTTGACATTGTAAACATGACGGCAGTGATCCAAGGCATCGCATTCGGAGTGTCTAGCATTGTTTCGGGGCAAGATACGCCTTCAAGAATCAAAGACCGATGAAATGAAATGGTGTAGAAAACCAAGTGCCTCCTTCACTATGTAAGGAATCACTCAAGACAGGTTTAGGTGCTTTGTCTGATGTAAGTTGTTTATAATCAATCTATTAAATAAAATAAATTTTAAATCATTCATTTACTGATTAGTCAATTATTTTTATGCAAGCTCGTCTTTGTTTTATTTTAGTGGGTCTTTTTTGGAGTAATTCCCTGCTATTTTCCCAAGAAATTCCTCTTGGCACTTGGCGGGCTCATAGCAGCTACCAGACTGCCAAAAGTATTGCCATTGGTTCTCAGAAAATTTATTGCGCTACTTCCAACGGTTTATTTTCTTTAGATAAAAATGACAAAAGCCTCGAGACACTTTCTAAAATCTCAGGGCTGAGCAACAGCAATGTGGCACAGCTTGCCTATCATGAAGGCTCACAAAGTTTGCTCATTGTCTATCAAGATAGCAACATAGACATCTTGAAAGGCAATACAGTAAAAGAGCTTTCTCTCATCAGGGATAGCCCCATCACGAGCAGTAAGAAAATCAACCATATTTACTTTGAAGGTGATTTTGCTTACTTGTCTTCAGATTTTGGGGTAATAGTGCTAGATATGCCACAGCAAATTATCAAAGAAACATGGCAAAACTTAGGCTCAGGAGGCACAAGAATCGCCATTCGGGCTGCTACCATCTCCCAAGATTCAGTCTTTTTGGCAAGTGAAAACGGAATTTTGAGGGCACCAAAAATGCGTAATTTATTGGATTTTAATAATTGGATTTTTTTTACTGCTGCCCACGGATTGCCCAATGCCTTGCCTCAGCACATAATCAGCCGAGCAGGCAGCATATACTTGGCTTTTGAGCAGCAAGGCATTTATAAATATACCCACCAACACAACTGGCAGCCTCTGATACTGCCCAGTAATTCACCCATTTATAATTTAGAACTGAGTCAAAACAAGGTATTGGCAAGCCTAGATGCGCAGGTTTGGGAGATAGACCAAGCCGATGCACTCCATGTCATAAGCCATCCGCTCATGGCAAGGATTCATTCTGCAAAGCAAGACACCCAAGGCAATCTGTGGCTGGCAGATAGTCAAAGCGGGCTTTTGGGCAATCAAAGAGGAGATTTTGAAGCTTACTTTCCCAATGGACCCGCACGTGCAGAAGGCCGCTCTATCAGTTTTGGCAATGGAAAAATTGTCGCTACTTCAGGAGGATTCGATGCCAATTACAATCCCTTGAATCAACGTTTTGGATTTTACCAATTTGAAGAAGGCAAGTGGAGCAATTTTAATGCTTTTGATGCCCGTTTCTCAGAAAACATTCCACCCATCAAAGATTTAAGTCAAGCTACTTTTGATGCTCGCTCACGCAACTGGTATTTTGCTTCTTTCGGAGAAGGGGTTTTGATTCAGAAAACAGACAATACCTTTGAGCAGCTAAACCTAGACTCACCCACAGCCACTTGGCAAGCAGATGCTACAGGCAGCCTCAAAATCACAGACATCACAGCGGATGCCAGTGGAGGGCTTTGGTTTGTGCAGCACTCGGTGAGTGCAGGGCAGGCATCTTTGCATTATCAAAATTCGGAGGGGGGCTGGCGGAGTTTTGTGCCTTCTTTTGTGGCAGGGCGGCATCCTTTGGATATTTTGATAGATTTTTCACAAAATAAATGGATAAGACTCAGCCCCGAAAGGGGAGGAGGTATTTGGGTTTTTAATGAAACCAGCAATCAATCTCGCTACCTCAGCACACAAGTAAACCAAGGCAACTTGCCTAGCCAGCGGGTAAATGCCTTTGCCCTTGACCAAAATGGGCAAATCTGGATAGGCACAGACCAAGGAGTAGCTGTTTTTTTTAGCCCTAATTCCATTTTTGATGCCTCTGTCAATGCAGTTACGCCCATTTTCGACCTTCGTCCACTTTTGAGGGCAGAGCAGGTAAATGCCATTGCCATAGATGGAGGAAACCGCAAATGGATAGGTACAAATAATGGGCTTTGGCTTTTTGATGAGGAGGGAAGTACTTTGATTTACCACTTTACTACACAGAATAGCCCCTTAAATACCAACCAAGTTTTAGACTTGAGTATTCACCCACAGACAGGTGAGGTATTTATCAGAACTCAAGAAGGGCTGATTTCTTACAGAGGCACTGCCACAGCAGGGGCTTCTGCCCACCAAAACGTAAAGGTATTCCCCAATCCTGTCCGCCCTAACTTTAATGGCTTGGTAGGCATTTCGGGTTTGGTCAATAATGCCAACATAAAAATTACAGATATTTCGGGAAGGCTCTTTTACGAAACCAAAGCCGAAGGAGGTACAGCTTCTTGGGACTTGACGGATTACAATGGTGTGCGTGCAAGTGCGGGCATTTACCTGATATTTAGCAGTAATTTTGATGGTAGTGAGACCCTTGTAAGCAAAGTTGCGATAGTTGAGTGAAGGTTTGAGGGATTGAATGAATGAAGGTTTGAGCCTTTTACTGTCATTGGGAAGTTTTACGAAGTAAATTGCATCATATTTCAAATTAAATACATCATTACCAGTAATTTATTTGTAAAAATTTGATATGTAAAATTAAATTCGTATAATTCACTGTTATACACCATGAGAAAAAATAAATAGCGAAGAAAATCAGATATACTTTGAGAAGATAGATGAAATTTAGGAGCGCTGTAACCCATCAAATAGAAATGATTTAGTAATGTTTTGTAGCAGGAAAGAAAATGAAATCTTATTGTTTACAAAAGATAAAACAAGAGGTAAATTAAAATTATTTATGATATGACAAAAATTAAAGAGGGACTTAAAAAAGAAATTGAAGACTATGTTGATAATTGGCATTGGGACGAAAATTCCAAAAAATATGCCTTTGAAATGGGAAAATTTTTATTCTCATTTATGGATTACTTGGACGATCAAAACATGAGTGAACGAACAATAAGAAATTATCGAGGCAATATCCAATTGATAGGGATGTTTGAGATTTCTTATGGGTATAACGAAGAGTTTCATCCAGAAAATTTGGAAGGTGAACCAAGTTTTATCTATGAGTTTGAAAGAAAAGTAAGCGATTCAAAATCTGCAATTCAATCTTATAAATCAACTTGGCGGAAATTGGATAAATATATCAAGTCAGGGGAATATGAAAAATACCTCGAGCAAATAGAAGATAAAATAAAAAAGATATGAATACGATGGCTAACAAAGTAGGCCATCTAAACGATAGCACACCAGTTACACAGACCGAAATCTGAAGTGGTATTAAATGGCTACGTAATAAAGCAAATGCCTACGGCATGACAAACTGATGCTGTAAAGATGAAAATGTTATCGATAACTTAAAGATGTTTAAATAAAACTTTTAGAATATATTTTTGGGCTTATAAGTTTTTCCAATTAATAACTCCATTTAATATGTTTAAAAATATATTTTATCTTAAATGTATCTTCTTGCTAAGTTTAGGTCTTCTGCTAGGTCTAGCACCGCAGGCAGCCCAAGCCCAGAAAAAAAGCAAAAAAGGCGGGGACACAACACCACCCACCGAGACGGCTCGCAAACCCAAAGGTAACTCCAAGATTAAATCTTACAAGGAAGTCATCACAAGCGATGCTAAATCTGATGAAGGGCTTTACACTACCCACCAAGTAGCTGACAAGTACTACTTTGAAATCCCTGATTCTATACTCAACCGTGAAATCCTGATAGTAAGCCGCCTTGCAGGTACTACCGAAGGGCTTACTTTTGGAGGAGCTGGAATGAAATCACGCCCTCAGCAAGTAATCCGCTGGCAGAAGCACAATGAGCAAATCTTGCTTCGCTCTGTTTCTTATTCTAGTGTAGCTGATGAAGATTTACCCATTTATCAATCTGTCAAAAATAACAACTTTGAGCCAGTCATTATGACTTTTGACATTGAGGCATTGAGCAAAGATTCAAGCTCGTATGTGTTGGAGGTCTCTGCTTTGTTTACCACAGATGTAGCCATGATAGGTGCACTCAGTGATGGGCAGCGCAAAAGTTTTGGTGTCAGAAGCTTAGACAAAAGCCGCAGCTTGATTATGTCTATGAAAAGCTACCCCCAAAACGTAGAAGTAAGGCATATTTTGACTTACAGTGGCACAGACCTACCCTCTAATGGGGTTACTCAGGCACTCTCTGTAGAGATGAATCAATCTATGATTCTGTTGCCCAAAAAACCGATGCAGCCACGCTTATCTGACAACAGAGTAGGGTATTTTTCTATCCGCCAGACAAGCTACAATGATGATTACCAAAAAGCAACCCCCAAAGAATACATCACTCGCTGGAGGTTAGAGCCCAAAGACCCCGAGGCATTCAAACGAGGTGAGCTGGTAGAGCCTATCAAACCAATCGTGTATTATATAGACCCTGCCACTCCTCAAAAATGGAGACCTTATATCAAGCAAGGCGTAGAAGATTGGCAAGTCGCTTTTGAAGAAGCTGGGTTTAAAAATGCCATCATCGCAAAAGACCCTCCCTCAGCAGAAGAAGACCCTGAGTTTAGCCCCGAAGATGTGCGCTATTCTGTGGTAAGATATACTGCCAATAATATTCAAAATGCCATGGGTCCTCACGTGCATGACCCCCGCTCAGGTGAAATCATAGAAAGTGACATCATCTGGTATCACAATGTAATGAACTTGCTTCGCAACTGGTATTTTATCCAGACGGCTGCCATCAATCCTGCCGCTCGTAAAGTGCAATTTGATGACGAAGTAATGGGGAGATGTATTCGTTTTGTGGCTGCACACGAAGTAGGACACACTCTAGGCTTGCCCCACAATATGGGATCTAGTGCAGCTTATCCTGTGGATTCTCTCCGCTCGGCTACCTTTACCCAAAAAATGGGAACAGCCCCCTCTATCATGGATTATGCCCGCTTCAATTATGTAGCACAGCCCGAAGACAAAGGAGTGGCATTGATGCCCAACATCGGTATTTATGACAAACACGCCATCCGATGGGGCTACAGACCTATCCCTGAAGCCAAATCAGCCGAGGAAGAGCGTGAAACCTTGAATGAATGGATTCGTGCACACGAGAATGACCCTATGTATCGCTTTGGCAGACAAAGAGGCACACCTCTTGACCCTTCTTCACAAACCGAAGATTTAGGAGACGATGCCATGAAAGCAAGTGAATACGGAATCGCCAATCTTAAAAGAATCCTACCTAACCTTATAGAATGGACTAAAGAAGATGCCAAAGATTATGAGGATTTGCAAGAAATGTTTGGGCAAGTACTGGGCCAGTGGAACCGCTACATGGGGCATGTAACTGCCAATGTGGGGGGAGTTTATGAAAACTTTAAAACCTATGACCAGACAGGGGCAGTCTATACATATGTGCCTAAGGAAAAGCAAAAAGAAGCTGTCAAATTCTTGACCAAGCATGCCTTTAATACACCTACTTGGATGATTAGAGAAGAAATTTTAAATAAAATAGAATGGGCAGGGATTATCAATAATATCCGCCGTAGCCAAGAGCGTATTCTCTCTCAACTGATAGATTATAGCAGATGGGCTCGCTTGATAGAAAACGAAACCCTCAACAAAGACAAAGCTTACACTTGCTTAGACTTGCTCAATGACCTCCGACAAGGAATTATGACTGAGGCACTTAGCGGACAAAAAGTGGATACGTACCGCCGTAATTTGCAGAGAGCTTACATAGAAAAACTACACGAACTCATGAAAGGCACGCAAGGGCGTGGAAGCAGCAGCTTCGGAGATTATACTGCCATTGATGCAGCACAGTCCGATATTCGTCCGCTTGTGAGGGCTGAGTTACAAAAGATACTTGCCATCACTCGCAGGGCAGGTGGTGTGGCTGATGAGATGAGCCGTGCACATTACCAAGACCTGAGCGCAAGAATAGATATGATTCTGAATCCTAAGTAGTTTTTGGAATAAATACGCTAAATTTGTAGCCCGATAAGCAGAAAGTGCTTGTCGGGCTTCTTATTTTCTCGTTTTTTGCGAGATGTTTTTATTTATGCACTTTTTTTGTGTAAATTTAGCTAATAGGTTTTTTTAGAATTGTAAGATAAAGATGTATGATTAAAGTACTATTTGTATGCCTCGGAAATATCTGCCGCTCACCGATGGCAGAGGGGATTTTTGACAAATTAAGCAAAGAAAGCCCCCTAGAGATAAGCCACGACTCTGCTGGTACTTCTGCCTATCACATAGGTGAGCTTCCCGACGAGCGCATGCGTGAAATGGCTTCTAACAAGGGAAATATAGCACTTACACACCGTGCAAGGCAGATTGTGAGAGAGGATTTTGACAAGTTTGATTACATCATTGCTATGGATAAATCTAACTATGAAAACATTCTCCACTACAAAAATCGCATTAATAAGGCCTCCGAGACCACTATCATGCTCATGCGCAGCTTCGATTCTGAGAAAGGAAACCTCGAGGTGCCAGACCCTTACTATGGGGGTGAAAGCGATTTTGAGAAGGTCTATGACATTCTTTGGCGTTGTAACCAGAATTTTATCCAGTTTTTAGAAGAAGAGCATTTGCCCTCTTCTCAATGAGACATGACCAAGCCTAAGATACTTTCAAAAAATGCCCGCCCATCTGTATTGCTCAGCATTGGGTCTGCAGCTCGCTCAGGGTGTGGCATCATCCCGAATACATTTCTGCCTGCATTGCAGATTCCTGCAATATTCTCCAAAGAGCCATTGGGGTTAGATTCTGGGGCAATCTTCCCTTGTACATCAGCATACTTAAATAAAATCTGGTCATTGTCTTTTAGCTTCTTGAGTGTATCATCGCCTGCATAAAAACGACCATCGCCATGGGCTATCGGGATGAGGTAAGGCTCAGAAAGGCTCAAATGCTGTGTGAGTAGTGTACTGTTGTTTTGTGTTTTAAGGTAAGTATTTTTGCAAATATAACGTTGGCTTAGGTTCTTAAGCAAAGCTCCTTCTAGCAATCCTGCCTCTGTCAGAATCTGAAATCCATTGCAAATTCCCCAGACGTAGCCACCCTTCTGGGCATGGGCTGCTACACTGCTCATAATCGGAGAGAAGCGAGCAATCGCTCCTGAGCGTAAATAATCACCATAAGAAAAACCACCAGGTATCAATATAAAATCACAGCCTTGCAAGTCTGTATCTTTGTGCCAGAGCTTGATTACTTGTTGCTGCATTTGCTCACGCAATACATACACGAGGTCTTCATCACAGTTAGAACCAGGAAAAACTACTACTCCAAATTTCATAATCGCAATAAGGTTTAATTTTTTTATTAATTTTACGCTAATCAAAAAAACATTGGGCGCAAATCTGCCGCAAAATTACAGTTTTTTTGATGGATTTTACCCTAAACTCCCATAAATCTATGATTACTTCCATGACTGGTTTCGGCAGTGTGCATTTTGAGAATGAGCAGCTCACTGCCTTGGTTGAGATTAAATCTCTCAATTCTAAATTTTTAGACATTAACTTCAGACTTCCTCGTAACTTCTCCGCAGAAAAAGAACTTTTGCTCAGAAACCTCCTCAAAGACGAGCTACAAAGAGGGAAAATCTCTGTTACCTTAGACTATCAGCCCAAAGGAGCAGGACAAACCAGCAACCAACTTAATTTTGAGGTGCTTCAGAGTTATTATAATAACTTGCTGGAGGCTGCCCAAAAACTAAGCGCAGATGAAAAAGACATCTTCAGAATCGCTACGATGATGCCCGACGTGCTACAGCCCAAGCTCAGCAATGAAGAAGATAATCAAGAAAACTGGGAAATCCTCTTAGGTATATTCAAAGAAGGAATAGAAAAATGTAAATCTTTCAGGGCAGATGAAGGCAGGGTATTGGGCGAAAGCTTTGAAGAAAATATATCTAAAATCAGGCAAAACCTAACAGAAATAGAAAAACAAGACCCACAAAGAATAGAGCTTATCAAACAAAGGTTAGAAAACAGAATCAAAGACATAGGACAGAATGCCATGTTTGACCAAAACCGCTTTGAGCAAGAGATGATTTATTTTATAGAAAAGCTAGACATTACCGAAGAAAAGGTAAGGCTTAAGAATCACTTAGATTACTTCTTAGATACCCTTCATAATCAAGAAGACGGAGGTAAAAAACTCAACTTTATCAGCCAAGAGATAGGTAGAGAGATTAATACCATTGGCTCTAAGGCAAGCGATGCTGCCATCCAGCGCTACGTGGTGGAGATGAAAGAAGAGTTAGATAAAATTAAAGAACAAGTCCTGAATATTTTATAAATTAAGGCAGAGGTATCGGGGATAAAAACCTCGATACCTCTGTATTTTACTTGAGTGCAGTACTTGTTCTTATATAGCTTATACTATTTTAGCTTGTAACTAAAATTTGCTCCAGAATAGTGTAAACTAAATATGCTCAGATATTTAATAACCAATCACTAATAATTAAGAACCATTTATTCTGTAATTGCCTGATATACAGCTGTTTCAAATTTTTCGTAAAGTTCTTTGTGTGTAGTAGGGTAGATTTGTGTCATCAGTACGGCTATGAGCTGCTCTTCAGGGTCTATCCAGAAAGTAGTATTAAATGCTCCTCCCCAGCCTAGCCTGCCTACTGAGCCTAGCTGCTTTAGGCTGCTCTCAGGAGTAGAGATAGAGAATCCTAGCCCAAATTTGGCACTGCCTCCCCACATGATTTTATCTCCGATATGGTTTTTGCCCATTAGTTCTATAGTTTTGGGGCTGAGGAGTACCTTGCCGTTTGCTTTGCCTTGATTGAGTATCATTTGGCAAAATTTGAGGTAATCTTCTGCAGTGCTGCTCAAACCGCTCCCGCCTGAAAAGTAAGTTTTTGCTCCTTCTACCGGAAACTGTGCCATCTCTGCTTGAGTGCCTTCACGGTAAAAATCTACAGTACCTTGTTTGCCTTCGTAAGCCATTCTCACCAAGCGTTTTGCGGCATTTTTAGGATAAAAAAAGCCTGTATCATTCATATCAAGAGGTATGAGAATTCTTTTTTTGATAAATTCATCTAATTTTTCACCTGAGAGTACTTCTATGAGGTAGCCAAGCACGTCTGTATTTAGCCCATAGCTCCAGCCCTCCCCTGGCTCGTGTAGGAGGGGGAGTTTTGCCAGTTTTTTGATTTCTGTACTGATGTTCGTGTTTTCTCTGGTGGCAAGGTCAGGGATTCCTGCTTTGGCATAGATAGCCCCGATACGCCTTGCATCCATAAAACCATAACTAATGCCCGAAGTATGTGTGAGCAAATGCCTGATGGTGATGGCTTTTTTGGCAGGCTTGCTGCTATAAGTGCTGTCACGTGGATTAAATTCTTGTAAAATTACAGGATTTTCAAACTCAGGGATGTACTTAGAGACTGGCTCATCCAATAAAAATTTTCCTTCTTCGTAGAGCATCATAGCCGCTACAGAGATGATGGGCTTGCTCATAGAAGCAATCCTAAAAAGGTCATCTTTTTCCATTTTACTGTCTTCTTTGATGCCATTGCTGCCGTAGGCTTCATGGTAGATGATTTTGCCCTGCCTTGCGATGATGACCACAGCCCCTGGTATCCAGTCTTTGTCCAGATAGTCTTGCATCAATGCACCTACTCTAGTGAGCCTTTCACCAGACATCCCTACGGATTCGGGGCTATCACTAGGCAGGCTTTTGAGGGTATTTTGAGCTTGAATAGGAAAGGTTGTTCCTAGGTAGGTCAATAGAATGAAGTAGATAAGTACGTGTTTTTTCATAATTGTACGGTTTATGGAGATTGAGAATTATTTTTTCAAAAGTAGTTTATATTTCTTTAAAGATCTTGACTATCCAATGAATCTTGGGGTTGTATATAGAAGCAGCAAAATATTGAAACTATAAAAAAAATTCACCTACAATACTTTTCACCAATTCATCATTACTCTACACACCTCACAAAGGCATCTGCATACTGTGGGTGAGGCTCTATGTCTAGCACCTTAGCAAGCACCAGCAGCACAAGCGTGCGTGAGGCGACACGCCTCGGAATCTGTGCAATGTTCGCAAATTCTTCTACGCTGATGTGCTTGTGTATCTCTAGGTATTTCATCAAGATATTTTCTTTTTCTCCGTATTTAAAGCGTACATCCTTGTTGCGTTGCCTTCCTTTAAGGATTTCACGCATTTCTCGGCTTGCTTTGATGCTCATATCACTCACACGCACATAAGCGATTCCTGCCTGAGTCTCGTTGCTGTCTTCAAGTACTCGGTGTATTTGCTTGCTTTTGGGGATGGTATAGACCAAGACCTGCCGCTCAGATTCAAGCGTAATACGCTCTAGGTTATAATCTATCACAGGGAAGGCATACTTTTGGAGGGCTTCTTGAAGGGCAAATTCCTCTTCGGAGGCAAATTTTACACCTTTTATATTTTTATCATCATCTACACCTATCAGGAGTATTCCTCCTTCGGTATTGGCAAATGCTACGGCTTCTCTGACGATTCTGATAGGATGCTTTGCTTTGAGTTTAAACTCTAAATGCTGTCCTTCTCCTTGGCGCACCATTTTTTTGAGTGTTGGGTAGTCCATTGTGTTCGGATTATTCAGTATCCAAATTACGTGTTTTTTTCTAATCCGAAAAATCATTTTATCTTTATGCCCTTGTTATCCGCTATTTTCATTAAAATTAAGATGATATGGCAGCCCATAGCTCAAAAATAAAAACCTTGCATTAAACCTTTTTGCTTAGAGTGTATCTAAACCACAATGTATATCTTAGAATATAAACAATGCGTGTAAATATTGTGGCTACAGTTCCTCTAGATGACCAAGAGATTTTACGACAATTTGCAAAGGGCTCTACCAAAAACAAGGCTTTTGAGGCATTGGTGCATCAATACCAAGAAAAAATCTATTGGCATATTCGCAAAATGGTCATAGACCATGAGGATGCCAATGACCTGACTCAAGAGGTGTTTGTGAAAGTCTGGAAAAATCTCGATGGCTTCAAAGGAGATTCAAAACTCTATACTTGGATGTATAGAATTGCTACCAATGAATGTCTTACTTTTTTAAAAAAGAAAAGAAATAAGTTTTTTTTACCTATCCATGACGTGGGCCAAGAACTCAGCAAAAAACTAGATAATAGCCCGCATATCTCAGGAGACGAAATACAAATGAAGTTACAAAAAGCACTCTTAAAACTTCCTGATAAACAGCGGCTGGTGTTTAATATGAAATACTATGATGACATGAAATACGAAGAAATATCCAGCATACTCGGCACAAGTGTAGGGGCATTGAAGGCTTCATACCACTTGGCAGTCAAAAAAATAGAAGATTATCTAGCTAAAAACTGAGAAAGTAAAGCACTGTAAAAATGAAAAAACGCATTAACATACATACACTCAAAAAAACGCACGTTTTCAAAGTACCTGTTGCTTATTTTGAAGCACTTCCTCTAGATATTCAGCACAAAATAGCTTCACTCAATGAATTGTCTATTCATAACTTGCCCAAAGAACTCATCTTTAAAGTGCCTCAGGTTTATTTTGAACACCTACCAGCACAGATAAAAGAACGCCTAGGCACATGGCAAACATCACAAGACATAGCCCAAAGGCAGCACACTTTTGAGGTTCCTGTAGGTTTTTTTGCTGATTTATCAGATAAGATAGCTGCCCAAACTACAGAAAACAAAGCCTCAGCACTGGCAAAAATACCCAATCAAGTCTCTGTATTTCAGACACCTGCGGGCTATTTTGAGTGGCTGCCTGCCAAGATAAATGCTAAAATAAATCAAAAAGAGCAGCCTCGGTGGAGAAACGCTACACCTCAGTGGAGCTATGCGGCAGCCATGGCACTATCTGTGCTGCTCTTTGGCTGGGGGTACTTTTCTTTTGATACCCAAGAGAGTCATTTGCCAAAAATTACTAAAATAAAGTCAGAAGAGAAACTCCATAAACCACTCATTCAAGAGAATGGCATTGCAGAGAACTTGGCAGAAATACAAGACAAAGACACTCAAGACCAAACACTGCCTACTGAAAACACTCCGAACCCGCAGGTAAAAAAAGAAACAAGGCAAGACAAAGGCAAAGAAAGTAGCAACAAAATGCAAATAAGCCAAAAAATAAACAAAATAAAGCCTGTAGATTTGATTGCTTATCTATCTACGGTTACGCTCACAGAATCAGTGCTGGTAGAAATGATGCTAGATGAAGAACTTGCCGAAACAGATGAAATTTTACTCGCAGTGGAGATAGATACTTCGGGAGACCCCTATGAACAATTTAGCGAAGCAGAATTAGAAGAACTAAATAAATTATTAAGAAAAAACTAAGTATGAAAATCAATCTATTTTTATTCTCAGGCATATTTTTATGCATCCTCTCTCTCAATGTACTCGCACAAGAAGATATCAAAGACCGATTTGCCGAGAAGAGAGAAGAAATTAATCAGATAAAAAAAGAATATATCGGGCAAAGAATTAACCTTGATACGACACAAGAAAATGCCTTCTGGGAAAAATATGACATTTATATCGAGAAAAAAATGAGGCTCAAGCAACAAATGGCAAGGACACGCAGACAAAATGACAACCTTACAATCAGTGACCAAGAACTCAACGAAAACATCGAAAAACTCTTCGTGCTAAACCAAGAAGAACTTGACCTAGAAAAACAAAGCAAAAGCGAACTGCTCAAAATTATCAATATCAGACAGCTTGCCGAGCTCTACCGAAGTGAAAAAGAATTTATCAGAAAACTACTGCATACCCTCAGAGGAAGGGGAGCACATATGGAGAATGGAAATAATAGAAAAGAAGAAGAGTAACAAGGCATCCGAAGAAAATTATTGGTCATCTGACCAACACATAGAATCTTAAATATTACATATCCCAAAGGCTTGATTTGAACCCAGCACAGGTGTATTCTTAGGTGTATTCCTAAATATTTATACCCCAATAGCTACAAATCAAGCCTATTTAATACTTCTCACAAACCAGCAAGCAATCTTTGCAGAAAACCCTCTGCTACTTAGGCTACGTAAATACAGCAGTATCTGAAAAAATACCAAATCCAAATAGTGCTGCTTAAAATCAGAGAAAAATCTTTTACAATATTTTTAAAGCAATGTGATTATTTTTAGATATTTTTCATTACTTTGAAGCCTAAATCATTCAAATGCTTACAAGCCCTTAAACAGATATTGATTTATATGCCACAGAATTATCGAGATAAGTTAAAAGAAATTATGGGAGTGAAAGAGGCACTGATAGAATATCACGCTCCACTCTCACAAGAAAAAATATTGAAAATACTCCGAGATTTGGAAGAAAAAATGGACAGCTTTGGCGAAAAACTAAAAGTAACCCGAAAAGCATTCAATGTGGTTACCGAAAGCCTCCAAAATGTAGTCAGGTATTCTAGCAAAGAAATAGTGCAGAATGATACCTATCCCTTGTTTATCTTAGACAGGCAGTCTGATAAATACCAAATCGGCTCAGGAAATCTAGTGGATAAAACCAAAGTGGCAAAGGTAAAAGCAAAATTAGAAAATCTTAACTCCCTAGACTGGTATGGCGTGCAGCAAGCTTACAAAGAAGCTATCCGAAAAAATATGAAAAATGAAGATACCGACAGAGATAAAAACAGTGCAGGACTTGGATTTATAGAAATGGCCCGGAAATCTGAACAAAAACTAATCTATGACTTTATTAGCCATGATGCACAACACGATTACTTTCTGCTCGTGGTAGTAATTAATAAATAAATTGACCAAATAGTGAACTTTTTTTACCTCCGCAAACGTATCAATATATCAACATAAGTTGTTATGTATAAAAAATAATACTCTAGTTCAACACAATCAAATCAAAACATCCAAAATATGAGCTTCCAAAATATAGAAGTAGATGAGTTTAAAGTAAAAATGAAAGAGGAGAATACAGTCGTCTTAGATGTACGCACTACTCCCGAACTGGCAGAAGGGGCTGTGCCTGAAAGTAAGATGATTAACTTTATGGAGCCTGATTTTGCCGAAAAAATAGAAGCACTTGACAAAGACAAGACCTACTTGGTGTATTGCCGTAGTGGCAACCGCAGTGCCCGTGCTTGTGAGCAAATGGCAGGCATGGGTTTTGCCAAACTCTACAATCTCTTAGGAGGTATCCATGCTTGGAATGATGCTGACTAAACTTTCTTTCTAAACAATAAAAAAACAGCCGTTTACGAGTTAAAAGGCTGTTTTTTTTATGTGATTTGTCCATATCTCCCTTTTCTGTCTGCACAACACAACAAAGACAGTTGCCAATGCTTATGCCTTGTTTATCTTTGTGTTGTTCACAAAATCTTTCAAATAAAAAGGCTCAAAATAGGCTAAATCTTCAAAGCTTTGTGTTTGGTATTTTTGATAAGCAAGTTCACCTACAGCACTTGCCTTTGGGTAGATATTTTCTAAAAAAAAGGCGTTTTTATTCTTTTCCAAAACAGCACGGCACTTGCCTGCCCCATCTCCAAAAAAGAGTACTTTCTTCTCTGTTAAAATATCTTCAAAAGAATATTCGTCTATGATTTTTGCCTGTGTAGGCTGTACCTCTGCCAAATCTGCCTGATAAACCGCACAATAGACTTCCATACGCCGAGCATCAAGCATAGGGCATAAGAGCAAAGAAGGCTCATGCTGTAGCTGTGCTATTTGGTAGGCAAGGGCATCCAAAGTATTGACCGAAAGCAGCGGAATATCCAACGCAAAACACAAACCCTTGGCAGTAGAAGTGCCTATCCGCAGGCCTGTATATGAGCCTGGCCCCTTAGAAACCACAATGCCCTTCAGCGCTGAAAGTGGGCATTGAGCCATAGCCAAGACCTGCTCTATCATAGGGTTGAGCATCACAGAGTGGCTCTGAGATTTGTATAAATTACTGTCTGCCAGCAATTTACCCTCATGGTGCAGGGTAACCGAGCAGACGGGAGTGGCAGTTTCTATGCTTAATATCATCAAATATTTTTTTAAATTAAGGACAAAAAAGAAGAACCTTGATATGGGAGGTCTTTCAAAAATTGATTGTTCAAAAGTAAAAAAAGAGTCGTACTTTTACGTTAAATTAATCACAAAACTTCAAAAATGCCCTTTGGGCTACCAAAATATATGGCAATTCGTTCACTTTTAAGCATTCCTTTAGCAAGCTATATTCATCTTCAAAACCAAGCCTGGATGAGAAGACCTGCTGATTTTCAACTGAAGATTATGCAAGCCATCACCAAAAAAGCCAAAGATACAGTCTTTGGCAAAGACCATGATTTTGCTTCTATCAAGACTTACGAAGATTTTAAGAACAGTGTACCTATCAGAGATTATGAAGCCCTGAAGCCCTACGTAGAGCAAATCACCAAAGAAGGCAAAAGCGATGTGCTTTGGCCTGGTTTGCCTGCTTATTTTGCCAAAACCTCTGGCACTACTTCTGGCACCAAATACATCCCGATTAGCCATGACTCTATCCCCAATCACATTAACTCGGCTCGAAATGCTTTGTTGGCCTATGTCCACGAAACAGGCAACGGACGTTTTCTGGACAAAAACCTGATTTTCTTGTCGGGCAGCCCTGTGCTTGACAAGACGGGCCCTGCCGAAGTGCTCACAGGCAGACTTTCGGGCATGGTCAATCACCACGTGCCTGCCTATCTGCGGAGCAATCAGAAGCCAAGCTATGAAACCAACTGCATAGAAGATTGGGAAGAAAAATTAGAAAAAGTCATCAATGAAACCATAGATGCTCCGATGTCGCTCATTTCAGGGATTCCGCCTTGGGTGCAGATGTATTTTGATAGAATCGTGGAGCGAACAGGTAAGCCCATCAAAGAGGTGTTTCCTGATTTTTCTTTGTTTGTCTATGGAGGAGTGAATTTTGAGCCTTATCGCAAAAAATTGTTTGATACCATTGGCAAGGTCATTCCCTCGATTGAGACCTATCCTGCTTCGGAGGGCTTCATTGCTTACCAAGATTCTCAGATAGAGCCAGGGCTTTTGCTGCTTGCCAACAGTGGGATTTTCTTTGAATTTATCCCTGCGGAGGAGTTTTTTGATGAAAATCCTACTAGATTGCATATCGGAGAAATAGAATTGAATAAAAATTATGCCTTGGTGATTAACTCCAATGCAGGTCTTTGGGGCTATTCTATTGGGGACACGGTCAAGTTTGTCTCCAATCAGCCTTACCGCTTGGTGGTTACGGGACGGATTAAGCATTTTATTTCAGCTTTTGGAGAGCACGTCATCGGGGAGGAGGTAGAAAAAGCCATGCAATATGCTCTTTCGAAGTTTCCTGAAGTGTCTATCTCAGAGTTTACAGTTGCACCTCAAGTTACACCCTCAGAAGGAGGCTTGCCTTACCATGAGTGGCTGATTGCCTTTGAGAGAATGCCCGAAGAGCTAGAAAAATTTGCACTCTGTGTAGATAGCAGACTCCGCCAACTAAATAGCTATTATGATGATTTGATTACTGGGAATATTCTTAGAATACTGAAAATCAAAGCCTTAGAAGCAGATGCCTTTCAGCAATACATGAAATCTATAGGTAAATTAGGGGGGCAAAACAAAGTGCCTCGTCTATCCAATGACCGCAAAATAGCAGATGTCCTATCACATTAGATACTAAGATTTAAAATAAAGAAGATATAGTACCTTAGATAAAAGTTATTTTGAAGAAGTACCACATCCATCCAATATGTCAAGTAATATAGTTTAAAACTCATTATCCATCCCATGAAAAATAAAACAACATCAAACAAAATAATAGATGCACTGCTAGGCGTTGCGGTGGGTGATGCTGTCGGAGTTCCTTTTGAATTTAGTTCAAGAAGTAAAATGGAATTAAACCCAGCGAAAGGAATCACAGGATATGGAACTTACCACCAGCCAGCAGGCACTTGGTCTGATGATAGCTCCTTGACATTTTGCCTTGCCGAATCACTCATCAGCGGATATGATTTAGAGGATATTTCCCAAAAATTCATTCAATGGAAGGAGCGAGCTTATTGGTCGGCAAGAGGAGAGGTATTTGACATCGGAATCACCACCTCGAAAGCCATCTCTAGGCTCTGGCAAATCATCAAAGACAATGACTTGGATGAGTTAAAAAGACAGAAATATTACGCAAAGGAGCAAGATAATGGCAATGGCTCACTGATGAGGATTCTCCCCCTGCTATTTTACATAAAAGAAAAACCCATAGAAGTGCAGTTTGAGATAATATGGGAAGTATCTGCCTTGACACATAGGCACATCAGGGCTGCGATGAGCTGCCTGATATACTTAAAGTTGGCCGAAAAGCTGCTTGAGGAAAAAGACAAAGAAGTAGCTTACTCAGAAATGAGAAATGACATACGGGCTTTTTGGGATAAACTAGATTTTTCGGTGGATGAAAGAACTCATTTCAAAAAAGTAATCCAAGATGACATCAGAGAGACGGAGATAAATGATCTCAAATCAGGAGGGTATGTCATAGAAGTACTTGAGTCAAGTATTTGGTTCTTTATGTATAAAGATACATACCAAGAGACGGTGCTCTCTATCATCAATCTGGGGCATGACACAGACACGGCTGCGGCAATAGCTGGAGGCTTGGCAGGGATTTATTATGGGCAAGAAGGGATACCAGCCGAGTGGGTAGCATCTATGGCAAGGCTAGAAGACATCATAGATTTGGGGCAAAGATTGCACGAAAAGTACCCCATCTGAAAACAAAAGCATCGGACTTACTCAAAAGCGATTTTTGCTTTTTTGAGAATGACCCATTTTTCTTCTTTCCTTTCTAAGATTCCATTTTCTATATTGACAATGCGGGAGTCATTGTAAGGCTCGTTGGCATATTGGCAAGCAGGAGCGAGCATTTTGTCAGCGTGCTGCAGTGCCAAGTGATGGTACTCACTTCTTATCAAAATACTAAAAACAGCTTGGTTGGGGCTTTTGAGGTTGATTTCTATTTTATAAATGCTATCTCTGCTTGGCTCAGTTTTAAGGTCTCCTGCCTCGAATGCCGTGCTGTTGGGCCTGATTTTGGCAAAATAAATCTGTAGATTGGGGTTAAAATTATAGCTCTCAAGGTGTTCGGTGCGTTTGGCATAAAGCTCTTCGGCAGACATTTTATGTTCATTTCTTTTTTGGAGAATCTGCACTTCGTGTACGAGGGCTGCAAGCTGCTCATTCAAAAAGTTAAATTTAAGTAAAAGTGCTTGGTAATCTCGGGCAGGGGTCATGGTGTCTATTCGGTGATCTATTCGGGCATATTTCTCCAGCAATACTTCTTCTTGTGATGCGAGCATTTCTTTCATTTCTTGGTTTTGCTTATACAAAAAGCCTAATCCTGCCAGGGAGACAAGGAACATAATGATAATGACTATCCACATTTGCGTAGTAATTTGGTAAGGGTTATTATTTTCTTGAGATTCCTGTATTTTTTCTTTTTCTTGGTAAATACGGCTGGTTTGGGGTTTTATTTTGTTTTCTTCCCAATCATGGACATAATCATTCTTGATGATTTTGAGTCTGAGCATGAGGGCATTGATATTTTCTTTCCAATCTTGCCCTTTGCGTGATTTTCTGAGTTCGGTTTCTAAATCTTTGAGGAGTTTGTTAAGCCTTTGCTTGAGCTTGTCCTTGCCATAGCTTTTGTAAAGTTTTGATTCAAAAACCGTAAATATTCTATGTGCTTCAAGGGCATCCTTTGGGATGTTATTTTGTAGCGACGAGAAGTCTCTGCAGTCTAGGTTCGTACCCGTGGCGTTTTCTTCTATTTTATGAATGAGGAAGTCTAAGGTTTCACAAAGAATGGCTAATTTAACGTGTTGATACACTTCATCTATCTGCTCTTCTGTGCTTTGAGCCAAGGCAAAAGAGGGCATGTACAGTTGCTTTCCTAGGAAAAAAACTACCATTGTCAAAAAAATAATAATTTGTTTTTTTGAAAGCTGCATTGCCTTTATTTTTTGTCTTGCATCAATATACACAGTATTTTTATGATTTATTCAGGATTCTGTAAATGATTTAAAATTACCTGAAATACTTCGGTGGCTTGCATACTTCCCTCACCATCTAGTGCGGGCATCAGTGCTTTTTGTTTGCTCATGAGGAGTGGTCTATCGGCTGCATGCTCACTTATTCGCCCGTGTGAACCCCTTACAAGGCTTGCATCTATGGGGATGACATCCATCACGGTTCGGAAGCCCATTTGCTTTTTAATCAGTTTAGAACCCACAGTAAAGGCAGGTATTTTGATTTTAGGGTCTAAAAACATCTCTACAGGGTCATAGCCTGGCTTTTTATGAATATCAACCATTCGGGCATAATCGGGTGCTTTTTCATCATCTAGCCAAAAATAATAGGTAAACCACGCATCTTTTTCTGCCACGATGACAAAATCACCTGCGCGCTCATGGTCTATTTGGTAGGCTGATTTGCTGTTTTCATCTAAGACTAACTCTATGCCTGCAGTATTTTCTAAGAGTTCACGGACATTTTGAAGTTCTGTTTTGTCATTGACATAAACGTGGGCTATTTGGTGGTCTGCCACAGCAAAAGCCTTGCTTGCCCCTGCATCTAGCAAATCCAAGCCCTGCTCCTGGCGGATGGCAAGGAGGTCTTTTTTGCGTAAAATACGATTGATATGAATAGGTTTGCTGACATTATCGATGCCATATTCTGATAAAATGACGACTTGTGCCCCTTTTTGCTCATAAAACTTGATGAGGTCAGCACAGACAGTATCTATTTCTTTGAGGTCTTTCGGGATGCTTTTGTGGTCTTTGCCGTGCCGCTGTAAGTTATAATCCAAGTGTGGCAGGTAAATCAGTGTAAGCGTAGGGTCATAGAGGTTGTCTGTAAACATAGAAGCCTCTGCTATCCATCTAGAGGCTTTGATGCTGGTGTTGGGGCCCCAAAAATTAAATAAAGGAAATTCTCCAAATTTTTCTTGCAACTGCTCACGCAAATCTGCGGGCTGGGAGTAGCAGTCAGGGATTTTGCGTCCGTCTGCAAGGTAATTTGGGCGGGGTGTTACGGAGTAATCTGCTGTGGAGTACATATTGAACCACCAAAACATATTGGAACAGGTGAAATTAGGGTCTATTTCACGGGCATAATCCCATATTTTTTTTCCTTTGATGAGTTTGTTGGATTGTTTCCAAAATTTGATTTCACATTCATCTTCAAAATACCAGCCATTGCCCACGATGCCGTGTTCGTTGGGCATCGTGCCTGTGAGGTATGTAGCTTGGGCAGCACAAGTTACTGCAGGCAATACAGGTTTGATACTGTTTATCTTTGCTTCTTTGCTCCATTTACTTAAAAAGGGTGTGTTTTTTTCGTGGATAAGCCCTTGTGTAAGACCTACTACATTGAGGATGACTGTTTTTTTCATAAACATCTATATCATTAAAACCACTACAAATGAATTTAGTCCACAAATTTAAAAAAAACTATGCAATATGTGTCGTAATCTTGTAGGCTTCTGTAAGTAAAAATCATGATATTTCACTTTATCTAATTATCTTAGAGCGTCATTTTATCAAAATTAAATATCATTACATGAAAAAATTACTAAAATATACATTCATTACCATCCTTGTAGTCTTGGTTTTGGCAGTAGGGTTTACGTTTTTGCCTGGCAATGCTTATCTCCGCAAGGCTGCATGGGCAGGCAAAGCAAGCATAGAAGATGCGAAAATATTCGAAAACAGAGCCGTAAAAGCAGGCAAGCCTCAAGCACTCGAGAAAGCCCAAGATTACAATCAATATCAACTCAACAAAGAAGAAGAAGAGATTTTTACGAAATACCACAGCACGGCTTTTTTGATTTTGGAAGATGGGAAGATTAAATTTGAAAAATACTGGGAAGGTACAGACCAAGATACCCGCTCCAATTCTTTTTCAGTTGCCAAGAGTATTGTGTCACTGCTCATCGGTATTGCCATAGAAGAGGGTAAAATCAAGGGAGTAGAGCAAAAAGTAGCCGATTTTTTGCCGCAATTCCAACAAGGCAAAAACGCCGCCCTCAGCATCAGAGATTTGCTCACGATGAGTGCAGGGCTTGACTGGAGTGAGGCTTACGCCAATCCTCTTGCGACTGTGGCACAAGCTTATTTTTCGGAAAACATCAAGGAAGTCATGGACAATGTAATGGTAGAAGATGAGCCAGGCAAAGTCAATGATTATCAGAGTGGAGCGACACAGTATTTAGGAGATATTCTTACAAAAGCTACAGGTAAAAAACTTTCAGAATATGCCTCCGAAAAGCTTTGGATTCCGCTAGGTGCAGATAGTGACGCACTCTGGTCATTAGACCATGAGGGAGGCACTGAGAAGGCTTTTTGCTGCTTTAATACCAGTGCTAGAAATTTTGCAAGGTTGGGGCAGCTTGTGCTTCAAAAAGGAAAATGGAACGAGAAACAGCTTGTACCTAAAGAATATATCTCAGAGGCCATCAGCCCAGCTTCATACCTCACTAGCAAAAGCCTAGGCGGAAGTGTAGATTATTATGGCTATCAGTTTTGGATAATGGAGCATCAAGGGCAGAGAATCCCACATATGCGTGGCGTAAAAGGGCAATATGTCTGCATACTCGAATCTCAAAACGCCATTGTGGTGAGGCTAGGACATGAGCGAAACGAGGAGAGAATCGGTGTAACTCCCAAAGATGGCATTGAATATATGGACATAGCAAAACGTATCTTGAAAAAATAGATTTTTCCTCGTGCAAACCAAAGAGAAGTTTGCACGAGAAATTTTTTTAGTGAATTACGATTCTTTTCTCTACTACTCCAGAGGCATTCTGGATTTTAAGAAAATAAACACCCTTAGGAAGTGTTGCTACTTCTAAACTTACTTGTGGCTCACTCGTGGATACGGGCTGAAGCACTAGATTTCCCAAAGAGTTATACAAAGATACTTGGTTTTCTTGCCCTACATATCCACCCAAATCTACACGAATTTGCTGGGTAGTCGGGTTAGGATAGACTGCTATCTTGCTGCTTATGAGGCTGTTTTCATTCAAGTTTGTAATCAAGGTGCTTGCCGTAGGATACTCATCATAGAAGTAAGTGGGAGGGCTACAAGAATATTCTATTGCGGCTACATAGTAAGTAACATCAGGGACAAGTCCAAAAACAGTAACTGCATTAGAAGAGCCTCTATACACAACATAAGCACTCCCTAAACGCTGCCCAAGTCCGAAGGTATTGCTTGCAGAGATAGATGTATTCTGAGTAGGCAAATCAGCACTTGTAAAAGGTGTATTCTCTTTGACCAATATCAGCCTTTGTTCTCCATTGCCTGCATTGAGTTCTATTCTCATTGTCTCTGGAAAAGGATTGGTAAGCACGATATTGCTGGAAGGCGTATCAGGTCTTGTGTTAAGAAAATTTGCTTCAGATTCATTGTTTTCGCTCACTTGGTCACCGCTTAGGTTGGTTTGGAACTTGACCAAGTAAGGTTTTCCTGAGATAGATAAATCAATATTAAATGTAAAACTTCGGCTTTGCCCCGCACTTACCACACCTGCAAAAGTTACAGGATTGCTTTCTATCAATTCATTGGTATCAGCATCAAAGATACTGTACGAGCCCTGTATGTTTCCTTGTGAAGTAGTGCCTAGGTTTCGGAGTGTAACCTTGATAGGAGATGCCGAACTCAATTCACAGCTAGATACTTCACTTTCTATGCTCAACACACTGATGTCATTGTATTGTGCATTGGCACCGCTCACCAAGAGGCTGTAGTCTTGTGCTGTGTTGAGTGTGCCTTTGTGGCGGACAGTGAGCGTGTAGCTTGCTGCGGTAGGGTTATCTAAGAATATTTTTTCTACATTGTCTAAGATATTATCTCCTTGTGTAGCTGGTGCATTGGGGTTGGCGGGGTCAAGGACATAAGGGAGGAATACATCTCCAGTATTGCTTTCTAGGCGTATGTCTAGGTCATGGATGAGCTTTGGGGTAGGAGCGTTGAGCAGTGCAGGGGCAGTCTCTGACTGGGGGTCAGTCCAGCAAATGGTAACTACGAGGGGCTCGGTGCCAGTAGGGCTAAGGGTAAGTGTTCTGACTACATCATTTTGGAGTGTCTGCTCTTGAATGATGGTTCTTTCATATTCATCGGAGATAAAATCTGCGGCTTTGGCAGCGTTGAGAAGCCCCCAGCCAAATTGGTAATCAGGGCCAGGTGCATTTCCTGCCTCATCTGCTGTGTGTATGACCAAGCCTTTGAGGGTAGCTGCACGCATAAAGAAGCCTTCCCCCTTGATATTTTGGTAGTGCTGCTGCAAAAGTAAAAGCGAGCCTGCTACATTTGGGGCTGCCATGGAAGTGCCGCTTAGGTTGTTGTATTGGTCATCTCCTGTGCTGAGTGCCGAAAACACGTTTACACCCTGTGCTGAGATATCAGGTTTGATGCGTCCATCATCTGTGGGTCCCCATCCACTAAAATTACTCATGACCACTTGTGAGCTAGGGTTTTCAGGATTGTATCCGCCAGAGACTCTATTGACTGCTGCCACAGAGAGTATATTTTTAGCACCACTGTATGTAGAGATGCAATCATAGCCATCTGTGCCTCCATCTGGCTCTCTTGGAGTGCTTGATTCTGTCCATGTGCCGTTTATTCTTACTTTGTGCGTAATTCCTGAGACATTGTCATTGCGGTCATTTCCTGCTGATTTTACGATGAGGTAATAAGGTGCTTGGTAAGCGATTCTGTCCCAATCTCTGGAGCGACTGTCATACAGCCCAAATCGATAATCTTCTAATTCACTCAGGTTAGTATCTCCGAACCAGTGCCAAGAATCATCTCCACCAGAGTAGCTGCCAAAAGCCCACCCTGTAACAGTGCCGTAGGAATGATTAGAAATGAGCATACCTCTTGAGGCGGCAAAGGCCATTTCGGAAGCATCCCCTGAACTATCATAAGCATCTAAACGGGCAGCAAAAGCCATGCCTCTGGCATTGCTGTTGATGCCTTGCGCCACGAGTGTTCCTGCCACGTGTGCAGCATGGTTTGAGAAATCTTCTGAGCTAGGATTATCTCTTTGGATGACCCTTCCATTAAACTCTTGGTGTGTCAGTCTGCCTTTGCCTACTTCCCACATGCCGAGGCGAGCATATTGGAGTCCATTGGTGGTAGAGGTCATGCCCGCCCCGTCTAGGCTGAGTCCCATGCCTCCACCTGCCCAGAGTTTGTCTGTGGAGGTAGTTTGGGCAGATTCTAGGTTATCGTGGCTAAGGTAAAGAGGGTTTCCTAAATCATCTAAGCCAGCCAATACTACGAGCCTTCCGTCAGATAATTTTTTTTGTATAAACCAATTTTCTTTTTTTGCTTTTTGGACAGCCAAGCGATAATTTTCTTCATATTTTTCTTTGAACTCCTCGGAGAGATTTTCTAAGGCTTTGACATGGGTATTTTTTAAAACAACATCTTGTTTTTGTCCACTTGGGGAGGAGGGCTTGCCTTCAATATTTTGTGCTTTTGAAGGAAGGAAGCACGTGCTGCCCAAAAACACAATACAAAGCACAAGTATGTGAAAAGTCGCTCGTTTTGTCTTGGATTCAGAAATTACGAGAGGGTTATGGTGATTCATAGGAGTATATTTGAATGAACTAATGATTTCTGTTTTCAAAACTACAAAATCACAAGATAACTGTCAATAGTCAGCTTAAAATCATAGAATAAAATCCTGAAGTATGTACAAGTAGGGAAGGGGCACAAAAAAACCTACAAAATTTTGAGTTTTGTAGGGATATGTCATAAGGGTAAGAAGTATCGAGCAAAATATTATTTCCGTATTTTTTTATCCCAAAGTTCAAGAAAATACACTTAGGCTGGGGTAATGCCTCCTTTACACCACGATATTGACAATCTTTTTCGGCACTACAATCATCTTTTTGGGTGGCTTGCCTTCTAGCCATTTTTGGACATTTTCGTCAGCCAACACCTCTTTGATAATGTCATCTTGGTTTAGCTCTGCTGCAAATTCCATCAAATGGCGTTTTTTACCATTGATCATAATTGGATAAGTGAATGTATCTTCTTTTAGGTATTGCTCATCAAACTCAGGGAAAGTTTCCAAATGAATACTTTTGATATGCCCCATTTTAGACCAAAGCTCTTCGGTGATGTGTGGGATATATGCTGCCATCATCCTGAGCATAGGCTCAAAAATAGCCTTTTTATCGCATTTAAGGGCTGAAAGCTCATTAACCAATTTCATAAACTCACTCACTACAGTATTAAAAGAATAACGCTCAAGGTCTTCTTTTACTTTCTTGATGGTGCGGTGTAGGGCTTTGAGTTCGTCTTTGCTTGGCGTATCTCCACTTACATAAAAGTCTCCGTTTTTATCTTCAAACAATCTACAAAGCTTTTTCAAGAAACGGAAAGAACCATCTATGTTTTTGGGGTCCCAAGGTTTGCTTTGCTCCAAAGGACCAAGAAACATTTCGTACAAACGCATCGTGTCGGCACTGTATCGGGCGACTACAGCATCAGGGTTTACAACATTGTACCAGCGTTTAGACATTTTTTCTACCCTACTACCACAGATAAATTTACCATCTTTGCCAGTGATAAATTCGTAATTCGCTGTCTCAGGTCGCCATTTTTTAAAGGCTTCTATATCCAATACATCCCCTTCTACGATGTTTACATCCACGTGCAGTTCTGTGGTTTCATGGTCTTTTATCAAATCAGCCGAGACAAATTGCTCCTTGTCTTTGACACGATAGACCAAGGCAGACATCCCTTGAATCATCCCTTGATTGATGAGTTTTTTGAAAGGCTCACGGTGATTTATAAAACCTCTATCACACAAGAACTGTGTCCAAAACCTAGAATACAGCAAATGCCCTACTGCGTGTTCTGTCCCCCCAATATACAAATCTACTTGATTCCAATAATCAGTAGCTTCCTTAGAAGCAAAGGCTTCGGTATTTTGTGCATCCATATACCTCAAAAAATACCAAGAAGAACCTGCCCAGCCAGGCATAGTAGTCAATTCGTAATCATACTTATCCTCAAACTTCCAATTTTCTGCACGTCCTAGCGGAGGCTCGCCCTCTTCGGTAGGTTTGTATTCATCAATTTCAGGCAAACGCAAAGGCAAAGTTATCTGTGGCAAAACCTTTGGAATATTTCCTTCAAAATAAACAGGCACAGGCTCACCCCAATATCTCTGACGGCTAAATACGGCATCACGGAGTCTATAATTGATTTTTCCTTTGCCTATGCCTCGCTTTTCTATTTCTTTGATGACTTCTTGAATAGCATCTTGAGTATTCATTCCATCAAAAGCACCCGAATTAATCAATTTGCCATGTTTGATTTCAGTAGGGTCTTCTAGACCTTCAGAGCCTTCTATGACACACTTGATAGGAATACCAAACTGCGTTGCAAATCTAAAATCTCTATCATCTGAGCTAGGTACAGCCATTACTACACCTGTACCATAGCCAGCCAATACATAATCTGCTATCCAGATAGGGATTTTTTCTTCGGTAAATGGGTTAAGGGCATAAGAACCCGTAAACACTCCTGTTACAGTTTTTACTTCGGATTGTCTTTCACGTTCGGAGCGGTTTTTCGCCCAATTTACGTATGCTTCTACGGCTTCTTTTTGCTTGGCTGTGGTGAGTTCTTCTACCATTTCGAGCTCAGGAGCGATGACCATAAAAGTTACCCCATAGATGGTATCAGGGCGAGTGGTGAATACTTTGAGAACTCCACCCTTTGTGTTACACACCTCAAACTCCATCTCTGCACCTATGGATTTACCAATCCAGTTGCGTTGCATTTCTTTGATAGAGTCAGACCAGTCTATTTCTTCTAAACCTTGGAGCAGTTTTTGGGCGTAAGCGGTGATTCGCATCATCCATTGCTTCATTTTTTTACGCTCTACAGGGTGTCCGCCACGCTCTGAAAACCCATCTTTGATTTCATCATTGGCAAGCACAGTACCCAAGGCAGGGCACCAGTTTACTACAGAATCTGCCACATAAGTCAGCCTGTATTTGAGGAGTATTGCTTGTTTTTCTGTTTCGGAATACCCTGCCCAGTGTTGTGCAGAAAATTTAGGCGTATCTTCGTCACAGACAGCTTGGATGTGTGCGTTTCCGTCTTTTTCAAAGTGAGCTATCAAATCAGTGATGGGCTCGGCTTTGTCTGTATTTTGATTGTACCAGCTATCAAATATTTGCTGAAAAATCCATTGAGTCCATGTATAAAAATCAGGAGAAGAAGTCTGCACCTCTCTGCTCCAGTCGTAGTCAAAGCCTAGTTTGCCGAGTTGAGATTTGAATGTTTTGATGTTTTGTGCTGTAGTAATGGCGGGATGCTGCCCTGTTTCTATGGCATATTGCTCGGCAGGCAATCCAAAAGAATCAAAACCCATAGGATGCAGCACATTATAACCTTGCATTCTTTTGAACCTAGAGATGATGTCTGAGGCGATGTATCCGAGAGGGTGCCCTACGTGCAGCCCTGCCCCAGAGGGATAAGGAAACATATCTAGAGCATAAAATTTAGGTTTTTCGGTGTTTGAGTCTGTCTGGTAGATTTTATTTTCTTCCCAGTAGGCTTGCCATTTTTTTTCTATTTCTTGCGGATTGTAGTCCATATTTCTAATATAGTGAGTAGTTTTAAAATGAATAGTCCCCCAAACGCATCTTACTTTATATATCCTTTGAGCATTTAATGGGTATCTTTTGAAAGTTAGGACACAAAATTAAGAATAATTTGGGCTTATTGTTTAATTTTGATTTCAAATATTCAGATTACATCTTTTATCTAAAAACGGAATACATAATTTTATGAAAATACTACGCATCCTATTGCCTACTCTCTTCTTGCTGCTGCTTGTGTTGTATTTGTATAATCCTGCTTTTTTTCAGGCTACCAACCAGTCTTTAGAAAAAGTATTGGTCAAAAAAGATAGAGATAAAAACGGAATGCTTGACTGGGACGAGCTCAACAAGCAAACCAGGTTTACTTCTGTAGTGGATGCCCTCAAAGACCCTGAGCAGGTGTATATTTTGAACCTAAGCCAGCTAAACCTCAGGTCTATCCCTGCTGAGATTAGCAAATTGAAAAACCTTCAAATCCTTGAGCTGCAAGACAATCAGATTGAGGAAATCCCCGAAGAAATCGGAGCACTTTCAAAGCTGCAATACCTTTATCTACAAAAAAATAAAATCAGAGATATTCCAGCAGCCATTGGCAAGCTCAGAAACCTGATACACCTAGACTTGCGTGCCAATGAAATCAGACAACTCCCCGACGAAATGGGCTATCTGGCAAGCCTCCAAGAACTAGACGTACGCTACAACGAAATAACTCGGATTAACTCCAGTCTGAGCGACCTCAAAAATCTGCAAGCGCTCAGGCTCGCCGACAACAAGCTGGTAGAAATCTCTGAGGATATAAGGGGCTTTGAAAATTTAAGCCTGCTAGATTTGAGCCAAAACACCACACTAGATTTACAAGAAACGCTCAGCAATGTCAGTAAAATACCTAACCTGAGAAGCTTAGAAATACGCAATCAAAATATTCAAAAAATCCCGATGAGCATCGCCGAGCTTGCAAGACTAGAAAACATAGACCTCAGCGGAAACTCACTGAGTGAAGAATCAAAAAGAGAAATCAAGAAGATATTGCCTAGAGTACGTGTGATTTTTTAGGGCATGGCTTTGAAAGTTTACCAGCCTGTGTATCTGGGAGGTTTCAGGTTATTGAGGCGAAGATACACAATGAGCTGCCCCCTGTGGTGTGCCAAGTGGTCAGTAATCAAGAAGAAAATACGTCTTTGGGACATTTTGCCCGCAAAAAAATCAACCTCTGAGTCTAAATTTGCTGAGTCATAGTTTTTTAGCAAGTCATCCATAAAATCAAAGGAGATTTGTAGGTTTGTCAGTATATCTTCTTTGTTGTTTGCCTCGCGGGTTTTTGTCAGAATTGCCTTGGCTTGGATGCTGTCACTGGGGCTGAGGTAGGCAAAAGATAAATATACAATGTTGCTACTTAAATGCTTTACTTGTGCTCCAAAACTCATCTCTTCTTCTGATGGCTGATAATCGTAGCCTTTTGCGGGCATCATTTCTGCCACTTCGAGGGTGTATTGACGCACATTCTGCCATCTTTCCGAAAAATCAAGGACAAATGAAGATTCTTGTGCAGACAAAGAAGAGGTAAGTAATAAAAAAAAGAGCAGGATATTCCATCTTGTGTTTCGCATTGCTTGTTATTTTGAAAGGTTTCTTATTATTTTCAAAGGTGAATATTTTACGGCATTCACCCAAACATCTGCCAAATAATACATAAAAAATAACAATTTCTCTTAAGTCGAATCCTCTCATTTTTATACCTTTGCAAAAAAATAAACGGTAGATACCTATGTCAAAAAACTATATTTACACATTTTTGGGCTTGCTTATCTTGTCTTTGGCTGCTTGCCAGCCTCGCAGCCAAGAAGAAAAAGAAACATCACAAGAAAGCAAAAAAGAACTAAAAACAGGGCTTTGGCGTGCTGTATTGATGTTGGGAGAAGAAGAAGCCCCCTTTCAATTTGAGCTAAAAAACAGCCAAGACAGTGAGAGTGGCTGGGTGGCTCACCTCATCAATGGTGAAGAAAGACTTCAAGTGGATGAAATCAGAAAAACAGCAGATTCGCTCATCATTACCTTGCATATCTTCGATGCTGTATTGGCAAGCAAAATCATCAATGATACACTTCTGGAAGGCAAGTGGATTAAATATGGCTACGAAAAACCTTATGAAGTGCCTTTCAGGGCTGAGTTTGGCAAAAAATACCGATTTGAACCTGCCAAAAATCTCTCGAAAAGTGATTTTTCAGGAAAATGGGAGGTTACTTTCCAAGGAAGTTCTGGAGATACCTATCCTGCCATTGCTGTATTTGAGCAGCAGGGCGAGCGCATCACAGGTACTTTTTTGACCAATACTGGAGATTACCGTTTCTTAGACGGAAATATAGCCGATGATACCTTGCAACTGACGGCATTTGATGGAAGCCACGGATTTTTGTTCAAAGCGTATCTTCAGGGAGATTCTCTCAAAGGAACATTCTGGCCTGGGATTTCGCCCCAAGAAACATTCAGAGGCACTCGAAACCAAGATGCCCAACTTGCCAACCCTGATAAACTCACTTACTTAAAGGAGGGCTACACAGGGATAGAATTTGCCTTCCCTAATGCCAATGGAGATACACTGAGATTCCCCTCAGAAGAATACAAAGGAAAGGTAGTTATGATTCAGATTATGGGTACTTGGTGTCCAAACTGCATGGATGAAACCAATTTCTATCTGCCTTTTTACCAAAAAAACCACCAGAAAGGACTTGAAATTATTGCCCTTGCTTATGAGCGAAGCCCTGACTTTACGCAGGCAGCCAAGCGAGTCAAAAAAATGACAAGCCGCTATGAAATGCCTTATGAGGTGCTGATTGCAGGCATCAACGACAAGACCGAAGCCGCCAAGACATTGCCTATGCTGAATAAAATTGTTTCTTATCCTACCACCATTTTTATAGATAGAAAGGGCAAAGTAAGGAAGATTCATACAGGTTTTACGGGGCCAGGCACAGGAATCTATTATGAGAGATTTACCAATGAATTTTATCAATTTATGGAAAAACTCCTCAATGAAGCCCCTTAAAATAGAACCTTGAAGAGCAATACGCAAGCTTTCTAAGCCCTTTGCTGATGATTCTCTGAATCTAGGGAAAGGGTTTTTTTATGTCTGAAAATACACTTTTTAGGGCCTACTAGGCCAAGAAAACTCCTCTACATTTTATTTATCCTGCCAATAACTCAACAAAGCGAAAAAAATTTAACACAATACCTTGCATAGCATACTACCTTTTATTATCTTTGTGAAGAGATTAAAATTAAAACTATAAAAGCCACTACCATGGATTTAGAAAACACCCAGATACAGATGCGCAAAGGCATCCTTGAGTTTTGTATTCTTCACATCATTTCAAGAGGAGAGGTATATTCTTCTGACATACTCAAAGAGCTCAAAGAGGCACGCATCATCGTCGTGGAGGGCACATTGTATCCCTTGCTTAACCGCCTTCGCAAAGCCGAACTGGTGGACTATAGCTGGAAAGAATCTAGCTCAGGCCCTCCTCAAAAACACTTTCAGCTTACTTCTAAGGGAGAGAGTTTTTTGATTAAGCTCAATGAAACTTGGGTAGGACTTGTAGAGTCGGTTAATCAGATTATTACCAAAAGTAGGGTAGAAGCCTTTCACCTTAAGCTCCCAGACCTACAAATAGAAGCCCTTAAAATCAAACGAAAATAGCCCTAACACTGCATCCTATGAAAAAGAACATTAGCATCAATATCAGTGGCGTGATTTTCTACATAGAAGAAGATTGCTATACTGAGCTTAAGGAGTACCTAGCTGCCATTCACCAGTATTTCGCAAGTTATGAAGATAGCCGAGAAATTATAGAAGACATAGAAGTACGTGTAGCGGAGATTTTTTGTGAGTTACTGCCCCAAGATAAGCGTGTCATTACCCAAGCAGAGGTCAGTATGCTCATCGCTACAATGGGAAGCATCAGTGATTTTCAGGATGCTGAAGAAAACCCTGCTTATCAGACTACTTTTGATGAAGACGAAGAAGAACAAGAAGAGACACCTTCTTTTGAAATCCCTACGGAAGATGATTTCTTTGAGGGAGGGAATGCCACCATACAGGTTCAAACGGCTACTTCGTATAGAAGACAAGAAGAAGAGATATATACAGAAGATGAGCAAACACAGCACCAAAAAAAGGAATACCAGCCTGAGTATGAGCCTGTGATGATAGGCAAAGAACAAGATTATTCAGAATCAGAAAAAACGTCTAGGAGGGTTTTTAGAGATACCAAACGCAAGATATTGGGTGGAGTAGCTGCAGGGCTTTCTCACTATATAGGGCTAGACCCTATCTGGATACGGATTTTGCTGGTTATAAGTCTGACGGGTTTTGCTTTTATCCCTGAAGCACCTGCCACAAGTATTATTTTATACTTGATTTTTTGGGCTGTAGTGCCAGGCAATGACCAGCTAGAAGAGCAGCCTCAGCTTCGCAAACTATTCAGAGACCCCGAGCGCAATGTGATAGCGGGTGTTTCAAGTGGTTTGGCGACTTATCTAGGCACGAGCGAATTACTGATTCGGGTAGCCTTCATTGCTTCTACGGTCTTCTTTGGCACAGGAATATTTTTGTATATGATTTTGTGGATGATTATTCCTGAGGCAAACACCTTGACCGAAAAAATGCAAATGCGTGGGCAAGCCGTCAATCTAAACAATATTCGAGCAAGCATGCAGCCCTCGCAGGCAGGCAGGCAGGGAGAGGAGATAAGTACATTGCACCGTGCTATTTTATTTCCATTTTACATTTTTTCGTTTTTGATGAATAGAATAGTGTCTTTTCTACGTCCGCTGGTGGGCTTCACGGCTGAGTTTATTCGGATAGTAGGAGGGGTTACATTGGTTTTTACTTCTGTGATATTTACGGCATCATTGATAGCAATACTCATCGCTGTATTGGGTTGGGGCTTGGAAAACACCCTACACTTTGATGAGGTTTCTGTGCCATTGCTGAAACAAAGCCTGCCATTGAAAGGGAATTTTTATATTTTCAATGCTTTTTTTACGCTTTTGATGCCTACTTTTTTCTTGGGCTTATTCGGAGTGATGATGCTCTCAAGACGCATCATCTGGAACCATAAATTTGGCTGGTCTATCGCAGGGCTTTGGTTCATTAGTATGATAGGCACAGGTGTAACTGTGGGCATGGTAGCGCAAGATTTTGATACTTCTACAGAAATAAAAATAGAAGAGAATTTGGTATTGCCTGGCCAGACTTTGAGCATAGGGATGTTTGAAGGTACGAAGAACGCCTACAGCATCAAGCCACACCTGACCATACAAGGCTACAAGGGAGACAAACTCAAACTCGTGCAGCGTTTTGGGGCAGTAGGTGCTGACCACCGCCAAGCCCAGCAAAACGCAAAAATGCTGGATTACAGTCTTAGACAAAAAGGAAATATGCTGCTATTTGGTAACAAGGCTTACTACAAAGAGAATGCAAAGTATCGCAAGCAAAGTCTTTTTATGACATTGTATGTACCACAAGGAAAAACCTTTAAAATGAAGCCTGAGCTGGCAGATATTTTTTATCATACACTTAGCCCTCAAGGCTATGCCGCAAATGACTTACAGGAAGGAAAAGAGTGGATTTTTGATGAGCATGGCTCTTTAATTTGCAAAAACTGTGAAGAAAATGAGGATGCAGCACGAAAAACACAAAACACAGAGATAGGCAAGGTCTTTACCGACTTTAAAAACTTCAAGCGTGTAGAAGTATCAGGAGGCGTGCGTTTATCCATAGAGCAGGCAGATGATTTTCAGGTGATGGTCTATGGAAAAGGCCGCGAAAAAGCTTTTGACATAGAGCAGCACGGAGAGACCCTCTATATCAGCTTGAAGGGAAGTTATTCTTCTGACAGAAATACTTTTTTGAATGTAAAAATGCCTTTAATAGAGCAGCTTGTATTGTCAGGAGCTTGTTTTGCAAAGGTGAATTTAAAACAACAAGACGACATAGCCCTAGAAATGAGTGGTGCGTCTCGGGCGATGCTTCAGGGGCTTGTCAAAAACTTACATGCAGAGATTGCAGGGGCATCGCAGCTTGAAGCCGATAAGCTAAAAGGGCAAAATGCAGTGATAGAGCTCAGTGGTGCAAGCCAAGCCGATGTAAATATCACTGAACACCTAAAAGCAGATGTCAGTGGTGCAAGTACATTACACTACAAAGGCAAGCCTAGGCAGCTAGAAACAGAGACCTCTGGATTTAGTCGTGTCAAAACTGTTCGGTAGGTATTTGATCATTTCCATAAAAACATCATTACAGTTCATCTATTTCTTTGGGCAAGTTGAGTAGCTCTTCTTCTTTTACTATGGAGGGCTTCTCTTCTATTGCAAAAGCATCTAATTGCTCAAAGGTCAGGCTCTCTACTGAGGCAATTTCCCCTTTTTCATAGAGGTTAAAAAACTCCTGATGAATACTAAAATGGACTTGTCCTTCTTTGGGTTTTATCTTTAAATAAGAGCCATTTTCTTGCATTAGATAGCTATTGATATTGTCACGTAGGTTATAATCCAAAATGGTCATCACTTGAGCTCTTAGCGGTTTATCTACTATCTCAAAAAGCGATTCTATGCGTCTGTCAAAGCTACGCACCATAGCATCTGCACTTCCTGCATAGATCTTGGGGCTGCCTTCATTTTGAAAATAAAAAATACGAGAGTGCTCTAAGAAATCTCCTACAATAGAACGCACCGTAATGTTTTCACTAAGGTCTTTGCGGCGTGGGCGCAGACAGCATATCCCCCTGACGATGAGGTGAATCTTGACTCCAGCCTGAGAAGCAGCATAAAGTTCATCTATGAGCAGGCGATCTTCTAGAGAGTTTATTTTGATGACAATCCCACTATTAAGCCCTTTTTTGGCATTTTCTGCTTCTTGATGTACCAAGCCGATGAGTGTATTGCGCATGTCTTTGGGGGCAGTGATGAGCCGCTGATAAAAAGCTGGCTGAGAGTGCCCCGTGATGGCATTGAAAAACTCAGAGACATCTTGGCAATAGACTTCATTGGTGGTCAGAAGGCTTATATCTGTGTAAAGGCGAGCAGTACTTTCATTGTAATTTCCACTGGAAAGGTGTGCATAACGTACCACTCCTTGAGGCTCTTTTCTGACGATGAGCAGCAGCTTGGTATGTGTTTTATAGCGACTAATGCCATGGATGACAAAACAGCCAGCCTTCTGTAGGCGCTCTGCCTCTCGGATATTGTTTTCTTCATCAAAGCGGGCTTTCAGTTCAAAAAGTGCAGATACATTTTTGCCACTTTCGGCAGCCTTGAGCAAGGCATTGCTCACACGAGAGTTTCGTGCAAGGCGGTAAATAGTCATCTTAATAGACAGCACATTGGGGTCTTCAGCGGCTTTTTCTAAGAGTTGGAGCAGGGGCTCTATCGAGTTGTAGGGGTGATGCAGCAGAATATCTTTTTGTTTAAGATATTCGAGTGGGTTTTCTTGGCTTTTGGTCAGGTTAAAAGGCTGCTGAGGCAGAGGGGCTTTCGCCACCAAGTCACTAAACTCGGCATGCCCCGCAATCTGAAACAAGCCCGTAAAGTCCATCAGCTTATCAGACACGAATACATTGTCTTCATCCAGAATCCATTTTTCTTTCAGGATATCCATCATCTCCTCCGAATAATTGGTCTCGACCTCTATCCTGACCACACGCCCCGTCTTGCGGGTTTTGAGATTGCTTTTGATTTCGTCTATAAAATCATCTTCCATATCATCACTCTCTTCTACAGTGATGTCGCCATTGCGTGTAACCCTAAAAAGTGAAGTAGAGACGATATCTACATTGCGGTAGAGTTTGTGGAGTTTCCAGCGGATAATCTCTTCAATGGGGATAAAGTGAATCTCGTCTTCTAAATCTATCTCATAAAATCTAGGTAAGTTTTGTGGGATTTGGACAAAAGAAAGTTTGTGTGACTCTTTGCCCTTTTTGCTAAGTGCCTTGGTGATGACCCCAAAAATCAGGGTCTTATTCATCAAAATCGGAAAAGTACGGTAATTGTCATAAGCCATAGGCGTAAGCATCGGGAAGACAGTCTTCAAAAAATAATCTGAAACCTCCTCTTGCTGATCTTTCTCTAACTCATGAATGTGTGAAATCACAAAGCCGTTTTCTTTAAACTTAGACCACATCGCCTCACTAAACAGACGATTTTGGAGCTGGAAGAAATAATGTGATTCTCGCAAAAGCATAATTCTGAATGGCTTCTCACGCAAGCCCGAGTAATCGGTTCTTTCTTTGTTATAATCAAGATAATTATACAAGCTCCCCACCCTAATCATAAAAAATTCATCTAAATTAGAGGCAGTAATTGCCAGAAACTTAAATTGGTCAAAGATAGATCTGCGGGGGTCTTGGGCTTGGTCTAGTACACGAAGGTTAAACTTTAACCAACTCAAATCTCTGCTGATATAATTACTCTTGCGGATAAGGCTCGATGCTCTTTCTTTTGAAATCATGGTCTTTTGTGAATTTTTTGGTTTTCACTACAAAAAAAACAAAAAATAACGTAAATTTTCAATGATAAAGGCTTTTTATTTACTTCTTCTAAAAAACCTTACCACGGGGATGCCTTGTTTTTTGACATCTATTAAATAAGCAACAACAAACCGCTCAGATACTTACCTTTGGCTTGTAATTTGTGCAATACGTGGGGCTGCCTGATTGAAAAAAATAGGTACGATATCTGTCATATCATTGGCTGAGATTGGCGGGTTGATGCTGCGGAGCGTTTTGAGCATTTTAATTTCAATGATTTTAATTGTTTGGGTAGGAAGTTTTTGCAATTCTGTAAAGGGAAGGAACACCCTTGAGATGGTTTTGAGCCTAAACTGGCTTGCCTACACAGTTACCAATAATTTATAAATGCACTTTTGTAGTACTTTCTGTTTTCTAGCCTAAAATTTTAATTTTATGCAGCAGTGCAAGATATTTTTTTATAATACACACACAACAGGATTTTTATTATGAACACAAAACTATTGACACTCCTTTTTTGCCTTTTGGTGGTCTATGTACCATTCTTGCAGGCACAATCTAGCAAGTCTAGAGACTACAGCATTGATTTAGCTGATGTGCTCAGCAAAAGCGAAGAAGAAAAATTAGATGAACTCTCCAAAAAATTAGAAGAGCAAAGCAATGTTCAAGTGGCTTTTTATACCATTGATGACCTCGGTGGGCGAAGCATAGAGGAGGTAAGCCTAGAGGCAGCCCGTGAACTAGGGGTAGGGTTTCATGGCGTAAATAGCGGCGTACTTATTTGTATTGCTAGAAATGACCGCAAGCTCAGAATAGAAGTAGGGCACGGCATAGAGTGGAGCATCACTGACCTAGTGGCAGAAGAAATTGTCCAAAAAATGGTTCCTTTTCTCAAAAAAGAAGATTATTTTGGGGCAATGAAAACAGGCTTCAATGAGGTTAAGAAAAGCATCGGCAAAGAAACCTGGTTTTTGGTCTTCAAACCATTTTCTAAAATCAAAGAAGGAGGGGATAGTTCCATAGGATTGATTGTCAAAGAAGATTTTGTGAAAATAGGGGAGCAATCTGAAAATTATGTAATGCTAGACTTATACGGTGGCACAGCCATCAAAATTTATTTTACGCCTTACATGGAGCAAACACTCCTCAAAGAAATCACAAATAAAAAGAAAGTCATATTCAGACTAAAAAACACATCACCGCTTGAGGGGAATCTCCTCGGCTTGGATTAATTTACGCAGCGTTTTATTTTTGTTTTAATTTTAAACCCATACATCCTTGAATACTTTTACACTTCTTAAAACCTCAAGACAAAATACCCTTGACCTGATTGAAAATCTATCAGAGGCTCAGCTTAATAAAATTCCTGAAGGATTTACCAATAACCTTATCTGGAATTTAGGGCATCTTGTAGTCACACAGCAGCTCCTTTGTTACCGATTGGCGGGGTTAGAGTGCCAGGTCAGTGAGCAGCTCATAGAAAAATACCGCAAAGGCTCTTCTCCTGCTCAAGATGCAAGCACAGAAGAAATCCAACTGATTAAAGAATTGGCACTCTCTCTAGTAGATGAAACCGAAGAGGCTTATCAAGCAAGCATTTTTCAAAACTATACTCCTTATATGACAAGCTACAAAGTGGAGTTAAAATCTATAGAGGATGCCCTTGGCTTTAACAACATACACGAGGGCTTGCATTATGGCTATATGAGGGCATTGTACAAGCTTGTGAGCTGATTTCTACATGCTTGTGGAGTGAGGCTATTAGCACCTGCACAAAAAAAAGGCAGGTTATACACATAACCTGCCTTTTCAAATTATTCTAAACCTTATGCAGTGCACCTGAAGGGATTCGAACCCCTAACCCCCAGATCCGAAGTCTGGTGCTCTATCCAGTTGAGCTACAGATGCGCTTTTACAATCCAGCTGCAAATTTAGCTTATTTTTATACGTATCTCAAACAAAATCCAAGAAATTATTTTCTTCCCAAAACTGTTTTGCAGTCAGATACAGTATTATTTGAGCAGGGTTGGTTTACAGCAACACCCTAGGTGTGAAATCTTCAAGATATTCTCGAGCCTCAACTGACAAATCTAGGCAGTTGCGTTTTTTTTAGACAATGTGCTGACAGACAGTTCATTGGGATATTGATAAATTAGTACATTTACTTATGGGTTTTATCTTAATTTACTTTTGGGTGTGTTTTTTTCCCATTTATGGGCATCAGGCTGCCGTGTATGCTTATCCAAAAAAGCCAAAAAGTACCGAAGCATTGCTAGAGTTTCGCTTTCAGTTTAAAGACAAGCCACTAAACCTACACCAAAGCTATGTGATGGAAGATGGCAGCACTCTGATTTTTACCAAAATACAGTTTTATGTAGGGCAGCTTAGTCTCCAAGACAAAGACAAGAACACCCTGAAGGCAAAGGATGATTTTTATTTTGTAAGGTTAGAAGAAGACACAGACAAGGCTAGAATCTGCTTGGGTGAGCAAGCAAAACGCTCGATGTTCACAAAATTGGCCTTCGGGATAGGCATAGACTCTCTAGGCAATCATCAGGGCAAACAAGAGGGGGCTCTAGACCCCTTGCATGGCATGTTTTGGACATGGGCTCAGGGCTATGTGTTTTTTAAAATTGAGGGTTATTACCAATCTTCGGCACAGACAAAAGGCGGCTTTATATACCACATCGGTGGAGATGCCTGTTACAGAAGTCTTCAAATGACAGCAAGCCCATACAAAGAAGGAAATGACTGGATATATCCTATCAAATTGGGCTTAGAGCGGCTTTTTGGAGATTATCCAAACCCAGCCATTCAGCTTAAAATCCCGCAAGACACCCAAAAAATCAGCGTCATGGGCGGGCCACAAGCAGCACTGATTGCCGATAATTTCAAAGAAGTATTTATGCCAGTTTCGGAGTAAATATTCAGTAAACCAATATTTATAGTTCTCCACACCAAGAATTGAAAAAAAGAGGGAAAGATACCTCATTTTTTAAAGACAGGGCTCGCTCCGAGCGACTCTGCCCTTTGTGTCAAAATCTTTTTAATCCTTGAAATCCTACCTAATAAGTTTTTGTATAGGTAGGAGATTTCTTATAAAACTTGATGAGGAGAGCCATATTTTTTGCATTATTGTACATTAATGCTGAATTTCGCCCATCACTTAAAAAATAAAATACACCATACAAAACAGTGAACTACACAAATTTTTGCAGCACATTGATAAATTAGCACATTTACGCACATGGATTCTTTTTACATTATTGTCTTGCTGGTAAGCATCGTGATTGGTTTTATTAACACCCTCGTGGGCAGTGGGAGCTTGGTCATGCTTCCTTTGCTGATGGCGATGGGCTTGCCTGCCAATGTAGCAAACGGAACGAATAGAGTAGGCGTTTTTTTCCAGACAGCTGTGGGGAGTATTACTTTTATGCGTTCTAAAAAAATCCCCATGGGCAATGCTTGGTGGTCTATTATTCCCTGTGTAATAGGTGCTTTGCTTGGAGCTTACCTTGCTACACAAATAGATCCACAAAGTCTGAAAGATTTTATAGGTATTTTATTGATTTTGATGCTTTTTGTGATTTTGATTAATCCCAAGCGTTGGTTTGTCCACCAAAATAATAGTGGTGAGCAAAGCAAAAAGCCTTTGGCTATTTTAGTGATGTTTGTTATCGGTATTTATGGGGGGTTTATTCAGGCAGGGGTAGGGGTTTTTTTGTTGGCAGGGCTTGTATTGGGGGTCAAATACAACTTTGGCTATGCCAATGCCATCAAATTAATCATTGTGCTTGCTTATGCTTTTCCAGTGTTGTTGATATTTGTGTGGCAAAATCAAGTAGATTGGTTTCTAGGGCTGTTTACTGCCTTTGGTCAAAGCATTGGGGCTTATGCAGGGGCGAAGTTTGCTGTGTTTTATCCCCATGCTGATTTGTGGACTTACCGTCTGTTGGTTTTGGTGATTCTGAGCTCTATATTTTATTTTTATAAATTGTGGCAATATTTCATTTTTTAACCCTTAACAATGTAGAATAGACTTTAGTCTGTTTTGCTCTATGTAGATAACAAGCTTATGTTTTTTTAAGTCTTTTAGGGCTGAAATCTTATAGGTCTTTGATACCAATGAATCATTTCCAAAAAGAGCGTGTGGAAAGTGGGCTAGAATGAGCTGAAAGCTTGATTTGAAACCAACTCCAAAAAACATGTGTCGCAGTTTAGCTATTTTTTAAATCATAATCTGACAAAATCAGTTAGCTTTGTAAAAAAAGAATATGCGTTACTTCATAATAAGTCTTTGCTTGATAGGTTTTATAGCCCTATCTGCCTGCCAAGAAACTCCTGAACTTAAAGGATTTGACCAAAAAATCTGGAAAGAAGATAAATTAGGATGCAAGAACCAGAGAGAGAAATACATTCCTCTACTTCTGGACAACAAGGACAAACTCATTGGTCTGGGGCAAAACCAAATATTGAGCCTGCTGGGCAGACCTGATTTTAGTGAGCTATACCAGCGTGGGCAGCGGTATTATATTTACTACTACGCCGAAGACAAGCCATGCCAAGATGAAGAGCCTGATATTCACCAAGACAAAGTATTCAAAGTCAGATTTAGTGCCTTAGATGCTGTTACTGAGATAGTAATCAATGACTAACTAGCTTTGACTTCTTCTTCTTCATGTTTCGGTTTGTGAGGAAATAGCAGTGATGCTAGGACACTTACAAACAAAATCCCGAGGATAATATAAAGAGAGTATTGTGTCTTAAAGCCGATTTCTTTCATCCAATCTGCCGCAAGCATTTTTGAGCCTATAAAAATAAGCAAGAAAGAAAGCCCTGTCTTCAAATAACGAAACAGGTGCATGAGGTTAGAGAGAAAGAAAAACATGGAGCGCAAGCCCATAATCGCAAAAATATTTGAGAAAAATACGATGTAAGGGTCTTTGGTAACTGCGAAAACGGCAGGAACGGAGTCTATCGCAAATAATAAATCTGTAAATTCTATAATCAGCACCACCAAAAACAGTGGTGTCAAGAATATTTTACCACTCTTTCTGACAAAGAAACGATTGCCTACAAAGCGTGGAAATACCTGAAAATAACGAGATGCCAAGCGTACTATAGGGTGCTTGTCTGTTTCTATCTTTTCTTCTTCATCTTTGGTAAAGAGCATTTTCAGACCCGAAAACAAGAGCAATACCCCGAATATGTAGAGAATCCAGTGATACTGCTGTATCAGGGCAGAGCCTACGAATATGAAAATAAACCGCATAAAAACCGCCCCCAATATCCCCCAGAGTAAGACCTTTTTGTAGAGCTTCTCCTGCACACTAAAAGAGGCAAAAATGAGAATAATCACAAAAATATTATCTACCGAAAGAGAGTATTCCAAAAGCCAGCCTGTGATAAACTCCAGTGCCATGTTATTGCGATAGCTCTGAAGGCTTCGCTCAAAGTCATCTGCACTATAGTATTTAAGCTCACTGATGTTATCTACATATTTTTCTGTGATGTGGCTCAATCCCGCAAAATCATCTATGCCATGTATCTTATCTCCATGATAAATCAAGAAGAAATAAAAACCTACGGCAACTAATACCCATACGACACTCCAGGTAGCGGCTTCACGAAATTTTACGATGTGATTTTTTTTGCTAAATACACCCAAATCAAGGGCAAGCATGGCTGAAATAAACATCAAGAATGCTGAGAAAAATAAAAATTCGTTAGATGTCATTGAATACTCTTATTAATTATGGTTTGTGCTAATGAAATTAATCAAACTTTATTCCAATGATACAAAAATACAGATTTATACCAAAAACTACTTTCTTGAGATGATTTAATATTAATATAAATAAAAGCTCAAGACAAGTATTTGTTATAAATAATTGATTATCAATACTTTAAATGGAAGGAGAAGCCCAAAAATGAACGGTCTATTTTTCATCATATTTTATTCGAGAAGAATACAAAATAAAAAAACAGGCATTTGAGATTTTAAAGCAGTATTTTTTTCCCTTTAAAATTTATTTTCCCTAAACTTGCACTGTAATCAGAAGAACCTAAAACAAACAAGGACTTACTCCCTTATGGAACACTTCTTTATGCTATTTGGTTTTGCGCTGGCTTCTTATGCCGTAGTGGGCAATGATGCCATACAAACCCTAGGCACTTTCCTGAGCTCTAATAGCAAACGCCCTTGGTGGGTACTTTGGCTTTTTTCGTCTAGCATTTTGGTGGCAGTCATGTTTTATGGCTTTTTTGTGCTGGGAGATATTTCCTTTGGTAAATTTTCGGGGACTTTCATCAAAGATGGGGTGGATACCTATCCCTCAGTTTTTTATTGGTGGTATCTTATTCCGCCTCTAGTTCTCTTAGTGATTACCCGATTCGGTATTCCTGTCAGTACTACTTTTTTGATTATCAGCGTGTTTGCCCCTAGTGCTATAGAAAAAATGCTGCTAAAATCAGTCATGGGCTATGGTTTTGCCTTTATACTGGCGGTCATTGTTTATTTATTGATTAGCAGCTTGGTAGAGAAATATTTTATAGACACAAACAAAGAAGAGGATGTACACTGGGCTTGGGTCGTCTTGCAGTGGGGAGCTACTGGATTTCTTTGGAGTCAATGGCTTTTGCAAGATCTGATTAATATTTTTGTGTATCTCTACAAACCACTCAAAGAACATCCCGAAACGGCTCATTATTACATCATAGGAGCTACATTGCTTTTGGTTCTCTTTCAAGGAATTTTGTTCTATTACAAAGGGGGCGAAATCCAAAAAATCGTAACGACCAAAACCAACACCACCGACATCCGCTCTGCCACGATTATAGATTTTATTTATGCCATTATTTTGTTACTGTTTTACGGACCCATCCCGATGAGTACTACTTGGGTATTTGTGGGGCTGCTTGCAGGGCGTGAGTTTGCTGTCAATTACCAGTTAAAAGTACAAAGTATGGGGGCTGTCTCTCGTGTTGTGCTTTGGGATTTTGCCAAAATCATACTTGGGCTTATAGTCAGTATTTTATTGGTAGTGATGATTGGCTTACTGAGGGCATAGCAAGTGATTTTTAATAATTGCTTTTTGTAAGTCATTGCTTATCAATGTGTTGTATCTAATAAACTATATAAATTAACGATGCTTTTTCTTCCAAAATCACAAGGATATCGCTTCCCGGCAGAGTGGGAGCCTCAAGAATCCACTTGGCTTACTTTTCCCCAAAACAAAGAAACTTGGCCTGGCACACAGCTTAAAGATGCCCAAAAAGCCTATTATCAGTTCATCAAAGCCATTGCCCAGGGGCAAAAAGTAAACATCCTCATCAACGATGCCAGCACAGAAGCCATCATACGCCAAAACTTAGACCATATCCATACCCGCCTCGAACAAGTATTTTTTCACCTCATCCCAAGCAATGACGCTTGGCTGCGTGATTCGGGTCCTTCTTTTTTGATTAACCCTCAGGC
>JAABSX010000080.1 GCA_011390205.1 Microscillaceae bacterium
AACTGCCCCTTAGCCCCCAAAAGGGGTATTTTTGTTGGCTCTTCAAGAGTTTTAAAACTTACAAACCAATGCGTTGCTCGTCTTGAAATCCGAACATTTTTAATTTGTAATATTCCCCCTTTGGGGGTTAGGGGGCTTAGTTTGAGCCATCCAAAAATAGGAATTTTGATACGATTATTTTTTATCTCAATATTGCCTTCTGAGTAAAAACTATCCTTGATTCCTTTTTTCTTGAATCTAGGAAATTTACTTGTTTTCTTGAAAAATCTCTGAAAAGAGGTATCTAAATCTCTTAATGCTTGTTGTGGTGAACATTTAGATGCTTCATAGTACCAAAGGTTTTGTTTTTTTACTTCTGCCACTAATTTTTTGTGCAAATCAATGGCACTAGGTTTCTTTTGTTTATTGTCAAAAGCCTTTTGACACACATCAAGACCCCAATTATAAGCGTGCCTAGCTACACCTGCATGTTTCTTGGCAAGTGTAATTTGCTTATTATTGAGTTCTAGGCGTATTTTGTGGCTTTTGTAGTGCACTATTATTTTAGGTTATTCACACATTTCAAACTTTCTTAGTAATCTTTTGTTTTTATTGCTTTATATTTCAGAAGATACGCTTATGATGCCTATATCAAAAATCTAAACATAGTTGCTTAAAATCAAATGTTCAGATTTATTGATAAATGTTTATATTTTCACTTACTGATAGAAGCCCTCCCTCTTTGCCCTCAGCATCTCAACCCACCACAGCAAACTGCTTTTAGTTTTTTGCTCAGAGCATACTTTACAAATCATCACAACTCAAATATAAAATAAAATTCCGAAATAAATCCTAATCCATCACTAAACTATGACTTTACGGTGCAAAAGCCTTTGCCCAGAGACACTGTCATTAATTCCACCAAAAAAACAGACCAACACCCAGTGTGATAGTTCTGAGGAGTTGGCTGGCTTGGGTGTCCACATTCTCTATCAATAATGAATTGCCTAAGAACGTAGTGTAAAGATACCTGAGGTCATACTCGTGCTTGCTCCGAAAGCTCACGATATTGGCTTTGATGCCCATAGATTTACGAAACAAATAGCTCATTTCTAGCTGATACAGTCCTGCAAATTTGACAGACCTTCGGGCAGACAAGATGACTTTACTATCCTCCATAAAACGTACATAATCTTCTGCTATAAAATCTCCCCCAACCAGTGTATAAGTAGGATGCCGAACAATATTCATTCCCAAACTTGCCGAGAAACCCAACAAAAATCTTTGTTTGTGGGCAAGAGCATAGTTTAGCCCTCCATAGAGGAGTGTTGATTTCCAGTAATCTCTCCCAGCCGCAAAGCTTGTGTTGAGTGCTTCCTCTGTCTTGTATCGGCTACCGAGCACTTTCTCAAAATCTCTTCGGATAGGGTTGTTCGTTTGCAAATAGCCCATATTGAATCCGATGCAATGCTTCATGAATCTTTCTGGGATGGTTTTGAACTGAAAAACACCTTGTAACTCCCCCTTAAAAGCTGTGCCTATGGCTGCAAATCCACTGGTTCTGTTGTCTTCTTTGCTTGCAAATCTTCCTATCGGGATACTAGTGCCACCTTCCAAACTAAGTATTAAATACCCAATGTGGTCATCTTGATTAAACTCACCCCGCTCTCTGCCTTGGGCAATTGCTTGGTAGCAAAAGCACAGGTGAACACCTAACAAGGTGATGGTATAAAAAGGCAGTAAGTATAGATTTTTCATAAGTTAATCTTCCTCTGTGGTATCTATGGATATTCTTGTAAGCGAAACAATGGTCATTCCTTCTATGGGGTAGGGCAGTTGTGTAGTTTTGCACAATTCCTTTCCTCTATACAAGACATCAATTCCATGGTTTTTGAAGTCTTCGGGTAAGTTGCAGGCATAGACAATTTCTTGAGGATTGTCAAAAGAAATAATCACCCATAGCTCTACTTGAGTCATGGCCACTGTTCCATCTCGGATTTCTTCGGAAGTGGCAAAGGGCACTTCTGGCACCCAAAGAGTGATTTTTCGGACTGTTCCAGTGCTTGATTGCCTTTCGCCGAGTACATCTTCAGATGTTTCATCTACACATAGTGGCAGTTCTTCGGGTTCGGGTTGTTCTGTTATGCACTGCATCAGCAAGCAAAGAGGCAGTAGTAGAAGCAAGTTTCTTAGTTGTTTTCTTTGATGTTTCATCATTGAGATATTTTTGAAGTAGCTATCCATATTATGATTAGATCTTTTGCTGGTCAGAGTGCCTTACCCACAAACAGCAAGATGCTTTTAGCGTCTTGCTGAAAGCACACTTTACGAATCATTACAACTCAAATATAAAATAAAATCCCGAAATAAATTCTAATCCATCACTAAACTATGACTTCATGAGGCAAAAGCCTTTGGCTGGAGCGAAAGGCACCCGACCAGTTGGAGGTGTCATCCCGTAGGAATCTGAAGGAAGAGAAAAAAGCTACGCAGTGCAGCGGATTCTTCCAGAATGACACTATAAATCTCTTACGAATTGTAGGTGGGAATGGCTACGCAGTGCAGCAGATTCTTCCAGAATGACACTATAAATCTCTTACGAATTGTAGGTAGGAATGGCTACGCAGTGCAGCGGATTCTTCCAGAATGACTGTTTTGTGATGTCATTTTGAATGAAGTAAGGAAATTTAATCTCTAATCAGGTTAAATTTCCTTACAATCTACTTAATTTTCCACCTATTTTTCTCTAAGTATCTGAGCATATTTAGTTTACATTATTCCAGAGCAAATTTTAGCCAAATTAAATGGTAAGTATAGTTACAAGCTAGGATAGTATAAGCTATTTAAGAACAAGTACTTAAGCTAAATTAGTATTTTATAAAATGGATGGACTTGGGTATGCGCTTATCGCTGCCAATATGCAAAATATAACTGCCTGCTGCTATTATTTGATTACTTAGATTTATTTGTATCTGATTTTCTTTGATGATTTGCTCTCCTTTTAAGATTATTCTTCCCATTCTATCTTGGATGACATACCTTACTTTTTCTTGGCTGGATGTATTTCCTGTATAACTTAGCATAATTATATTCTGAGAGCCAACAGGGTTAGGGTATAAAGACCACTTAGGGCTTTCTGAAATCATGGTAGTTGAAGACATTACAGTGCTGTTTTGCACGGTTTTTTGCTGGAAGCAGTTAGAAGCATCATCACCCAGTCCATCAGGAGTCAAGCCCAACTCACCAACAAACAATTTATCTAGTTCAGCACCATCTTCACGGTAGTAAAAGTCAATGGTATGCAGCCCTTCACCCAGTGCAAAATCTGTATTGAGTAATTGTATCCAATGGTAGTTGTTTTGCCCAGGTGTATGTAAATCATTCCAACGCTGAGGGCTGCCTCCGTCTGTGCTAATGTAGAAAGAATCATCTGTATAGCTCGGTGTGCGTACACGTGCATAAACGGCATAAGATTCTGTTTTTGGAACAGAAAAACTGAACCTGATGCGGTTATTAGCACCTGTGGCATTGCTGATATTAAAATTATTGAGTCCACGGACTTCGGTAAATTGCCCATTAGAGGCCTCTGTGTTATTGACAGTATCCCAGACACTGCCCACCTCAGCACATTCTGCCTCAAGGTAAATGCTGAAAGGGCGTGGAAGCACAGGCACAGTACCACAGACAGCATCTAACCCCAGCTCTGAGGGAAAGGTATTTGCCTTACCTATAAATAATTTATCCAAGCCTGTACCGTCTTCACGGTAATATACATCAAGGGTATGTTGCCCTATACTAAGGTTAAAATTTTGCTCCAATACCTGTTTCCATTTGAAGCCTGTTTCATCGGGGCTATGTAAATTATTCCAAGTAATGGGTGTGCCATCATCTATGCTAATGTAAAAAGAATCATCTGTATAACTAGGGGCTAGTACCCTTGCATAGATAGAGTAAATATTGCTACTGCCCACTGTGAAGGTAAACCTTACCCTATTATTGGCTCCTGTGGCGTTGGTTGCAGAAAAATTATTTAGCCGAGGTTTGATGCTCACATATTCACCCTCAGAGGCTTGTGCATCTTCTATGACATTCCAGTTGCTACCCAAAGCGGCACACTCTGCTTCTAAGTAAATATCATCTGGGTCGGGCAGTGTGATGCCCCCTGGCACAAACTCAAACGCACCAATGTCGGATGTGCCTTGTCGGGGCATTCCTCTCTGGTCTGTAGGAGAAGAAAAAGCAGGATTTGCTGCATTGATGGCAGGGCTGTTGGGCAAAAGTGCTATGGTGAAGGTAGGTCCTCCATTGTCTTGTAGGAGTCCTAAGCGAGGGTTGGCTATGGTAACACTAGGAGTACAGTAGTTGTCGTTTGTATTCCAATCAAGTACATCAGGAAACTCGATATTATTTACACCCTGAAATATTTGACGGCAGTTATTCTTAATAGTTGTTGAATTTCCGCCATTCTGAGCAGTATTGAAGGCAATGATTGAATTATTGATTGTGATATTGTTAATTTTAGGGTTTGCAACGGCAATTCCGCCGCCTTGCCTGCCTACCTCATTGTATGCAATGGTGCAATGATTGATGGTGAGCTGCATTCCATTGGCATAGATTCCTCCTGCGACTCCTTCAAACTGCCCCTCTTTCATTACTTTATTATAAGCAACAGTACAGTTGATGAGGTTGCCTGCTCCATTGCCAAATAAAATACCGCCACCAATATAAGTGGCTTGATTTCTTATGAAAGCGGAATTGGTGATTAAAGAAAATGTATTGTTTTCGCCACCTGTATATGGGTAATCAGTATCATTTGAGATGATTGTGCCATTGGTGCAATCTAAGCCTCCAGCATAACTACGGTCACCATTTGCTTGGTTCTCTTCAAAATTACATTGATTCACCAGACCTGTATTGCGATTATAAAGATATAAGTAAAGACCGCCACCTGCTGAACCCGAGCCACTCGTTAGCCCAGCAGAGTTTTTTTCAAACCTACAGTTTTCAATCTTTATATGTCCATTATCTCCCCTTGCCCCATCTAAATAAGCCCCTCCGCCTGAGCGTGTAGTACTGTTTTCTATAAAAGTAGAATTGGTGATTTCTAAATCAGACAGGGTATTGTAAAGCCCGCCACCATTCAAGAGGCTTTTGTTATTGATAAAATGGCAATTATTTAGTTTTACAGATGACCTGCTACGGATTTTTACTGCGCCGCCGTAGTCATTTATACTTTCATTGTTTTTGAAATTACAATTTTCAAGAGATACCTGACTTTTAAATGAGATGAAGAGTGCCGCTCCTCCTTTGTTAGATTTAGCCCCTTCTAATGTGATATTTTTTAGCTCAAAGTTCGCCCGAAAGCTTGTCAGAAAAAATCGAAATAAAGGTGCGGTAGCAGCTCTTTTTATCGTAGCACCTCTTCCATCAATTGTGAGCTTGCTAGAGTTTTCAATTCTTGGAAAAGCAATCGGGCCTTCTGTGCCGTTATTTACATAGCCCTCTGCACCCACAAAATCAGCTTTTTGAATCGTATAAATGCCATTAATTGCCAAAAATATGGTATTATTTTCTTGATTGGCATTGGCATCTTGAATGGCTGCAATTAATCCAGCTACATTGCCATTGGTGATGTAGTAAGTTCTGGAAAACAAATTGGTGTAAGTAAAGCATAAAAAAAGCCCTAAGAAAAGTGTGAATCTTGTCTTCATTATAACAAATAGTTTGCGTAAAAAATACGTAATTAAGTTACCGAGATTTACAGCAAAACCAATAAAACTTGGACTGTATGTGTGATAGACACCAGCGATTTGACGAATTTGAGCTATGGCTTTACTGTAAATGGCAACATTGATGAAACAAGATTAAACAAAAAAAAGCAAATGCCGAGAATACACCAGATTTTTCTTCTTTATTTAGCTGCCTACTTCACGTTATTTTCAAAATAAGTAGAATCATTTGAACTTTATTGAGATAGCAGCCAAGTCTCACTGATTCACGGAGCCTTGGGTAAATTCTTCAATCCGAAATAGGGCCTAAGTACGGTTACTCTCTTTATAAAAAACTCATAACATAGATAACTAATGCCAAAAGTAAGGACAATGAGTAATAGGTATTTTAAGTAGAGATTCAGCTCAAACTTTACTACCCAAAATGCAAAAAGCACAAGAATAGGTTGGTGAATGATGTAAAAAGGATAGACCGCAGTATTTGCATATTTTACGAAAGGATGCTCAAAGTTAAGAAACCGCTGCCCCAAGCCTAGTACCACCAATACCCAAGCTATGATATTCAATAAGCTAATCAGTTTTATAGCCATACTGAATATCAGTACCTCTTTTGATAATACATTTGTACTGAGTATGAGTGCAGTATAAAAAGCAATGCCAATCATCAACCAATAGGGCAGCCGCTTGCCGATGTACGCCCAAAGTTCTACACTTTTACCAAGGAGAAAGCCTAAATTGTAGAAAAATATACACGAACCAAAACGCTTCATTTGACTTGAAATAAATATTTTGCCCAGTATAGGCACATTGCTTATAAGCAGCACACATAAATCTACAAGAATATATGCCATAAACAAGACAAGTAAAAAACTAACCAAGTTTTGCTTCGTCAGAAATACGATTAACTTGGCTTGTATAGCCATACCCTTTTCGGTAGTAAAAAATATAGTCAGTGGAAGTGATATAACTGTAAACAAAAATAAATAATGTAAAAACCATAAATGCTGGGTACGAAAGAAAATTCCTTTTTCCATATACAAGGAAGGATTGAAAAAATCAGCCCAATACTTCAATAAAAAAAGAACATAATTACCATCATTCTGATTTCTAAATAATTCATACAAAAATTGCTGTGGAGGGATGAAGAATATAATGCCGAATACCAAGGGAATAATTAAGCGATGGTATCGCTCCTGTAAAAATTGGCGCGCACTCTTGTTTTTGATGGCAAAACTAACACCTACCCCAGAGATTAAAAATAACAATGGAATTCTAAATCTACCTACAAAATAATTGAAGGCTGTGATGACTTCACTTGATTCTGCATTATTGATGAGCCAATGTCCTTTAAAAACATCTCCCACATGTAGCAATATAAGAAAAGAAAAAGCAATGATACGCAACCAGTCTATAAAATATAGACGGTTGCTTGGATGCTGGATTAAACTCATAGTTCTAAAATTAGAAGGTATTTATACTTTTAAATTATTTTTTTGCTTTCTTCTCAAAGAAATTTTTTATTTTAAAACCAATTTTTTGAAAAATATTTTCTTCGTATTTTGCTCTATTGACAAGTTTCTCGTCAAGCCAATTATTGACATCATCGGCTTTAGGATGTGGCAGCCCTACAAAATCTGCAATGCTGTTGGCTGTTTCTATTTTCTTATCCATGATTGCTTCGAAAGAAGTAGATAGATAGGCATAATCAGCATATTTTCTCATCGCTTCCTCTCCAAACTTTCTCCAATTCTCGATATGATTGGCAATATCTTCCTCAGGAATTTCACGCTTGTTCTCGTCATTTGCCCACATCTTTTGTATAGACTTCACCATAGGTTTTACAGAACGCTCAGTAACAATAATTTTACAATCATACTCCGCAAGAAGATACTGAATTTGAAAAATACAGATGTATTTGGGAGATTTAATGACAAGACTTTCCTTGTCTTTTAGCTCTTTGTCTAAGTAAGACTTAAAAACAGGCATGCTTTTTTTAATCTCTGCTTCTGCTTGTTCTAAACCAATAGGCAGCGTTGGAGGTCCCGTAAAAAAATCTGGAAGATGTTTGTGTAATAAACTGAAGTAAGGAGGGTCTTCAAAATATCCCTTTGGATTGCGTACATCTCTAAAATTGACTGATACTGGAACACCAATCAAATTCACCAAACCAACCAAAGCAGAAGTTCCTTCACGTCCACTTGCATACGTAACAAAAATAATTTTTTTCTTCATTTTTTTATAGATTATTTATAGTGTGAATAGTAGTATGAGATAGATAATGACTTTTTAAGGCAAGCCCAAATAATGTTTCAACCTTCCGATAAATCTTTTTCGGAGGCTGTATTTGTCTTGGTAGGTTTTATAGACAAAGTCGGGGACTTCTACTATCGGCAGAAAATCAAAGTTAGTTTTCTCTGATTGGTCTAGCTCAGAGCGGTAGCGGTCATAAAACTTGGTATGGGTTGCTTCTGGACCGAAGCCAATGTTGCGTACTTTTGATACGGCAGGGTGCATGCTCACTTGCCCATTCAAAAATTGCTGAAAGCCCCATCTAATTGCCCAAGAGTCTAGTTTTTCGCTCATTTGTTTATCTAGCATGGTAGCGAGGTCGCTGCCTCCTTTGTTAAATTTTGCACGCTGCTCAGGATTGTCTTTAAATTGTTCGTAGGCTTTTACCTCCCAATCTACAGTTTCCCAGCGGTCTTGCCAACTTGCCCAACCCCAAGGGTTGTGTCGTGGACAGGCATAAATGTCATAAGGATAAGTCTGTGGAATTTGTATAGGAATGGTATATCCTGCTATGGAAAAGACCTTGGGTTTATCTGCATAAAACTCTAGGGCTTGATTCATAAAAGCCAGAAAGTTGGGAGTGGTGATGAGGTCATCTTCCAATACAATGACACGTCTGTGTTCGGCAATCACCTGACTTACCCCACTGATGATGGAGTTAGCGAGTCCTTTGTTTTCAGTGCGATGAACATGGATGAGTGCTTTAAACCCTGTGAGTTGTGCTGTAAAATCCCTCACTTTCTGAATTGCCTCGAGGTCTTCGGGTTTTTTAGGGCCATCAGAGAAAATATAAAGCTGGCTTTCAGCTGCCAACTTATTTTTTTGCAATGCCTCTAAGGTTTGTAGGGTGCAGTCTAGGCGTTTGTATGTAAATAAACATATAGGAGCAAGTTTCATAAATGGATTTAGTAAATAAATGAATGTTTGTATTATTTAGTAATTTTTCGTTTTGCCCAAGCAGCTATTCTTTGCAGGGTATGTCCAGGCTGCAAGAGGGTAGCCATTCCGACAGAATAGACAAAGGGCAGGTATTGATTATCTCCATAATGTATAATGGAGTTACGGCGATAATGGTATGCCATTTCTTTAGTTCTACGTTTCCATTGATTCCAAGAAGATGCCTGCCTTTGGAGTGATTTAAAGGCATCAAGTGATAGTGCTTTCTCTCCCTTGGCCCTTTTTCGATAGGTATCCGCCAGCCAAGATTTCACAAGTTGTGTTTTATTATTTCGTGTAGTGAGTGCCATCACCGAAGCAAGGTGCATGCGGTATTCTACTAATTTTTCAGGTAAGATGATGAGTACATTTCCTTTTTCTATCATACGGTTGTATAAATCTAAATCTACCACACAGGGCAAATCTTCACGGTAGCCTTCTACCTCTTTGATTTTATCCATATAGGTCATAAAGCCTGAGTGCAGTGCAATCACCAAGCGTCCATCTTTCTGAGCAGCTAGACTTTCTTCGGGGCTTGTATAGCCAGGGGTGATTTGTATGCCTATTACCTTGCCTTTGGGGTTGATGTACCGTGCTTGACAACTGAGCATCGTTACATCAGGATGTGCCTTCAGATAGTTTACTTGGGTTTCTAACCTGTTCGGAAGCATACGGTCATCAGCATCTAATTTGGCAAAGTAAGTGCCTGTAGCAATCTCTAAGGCACGGTTATTAGCGTAGCTAATGCCTCTATTTTCATGGCTCAGTACTTTGATGCGTGCATCTTGGGCAGCATATTTTTCCATCACCTGCAGGGTATGGTCTGCCGAGCCATCATTGACGAGTATAAGCTCCCAATGTGTATAAGTTTGCGCCAGGGTACTTTCTATGGCTTCTATCAAATAATCCCCACCATTGTAGGCAGTAATCACAACACTTACAATTTCTGACATAGTTTTTTATTTTAGTGCAATGTGTGTATTATTTTACCGATTTCTATTTTTGAGCTGAAACATTAATTTTCCAAATACATAACTCGGACGTAATAAGACAGCAGGGATAAGCCATTTGACAAAGTTGCCATAGTTTTTAGACCCAAGTGCTATGCCCGCATTACGATAGTAGTGATAGCCATAATGTTCTCGCTTACGGTTCAGTTTTTTCCAAAAAGGCTCTGCTTCCAAGGCTTGTAAATACTCCTCAAAGCTTTGTTCTTCCAAGCCTCTTCGCCTTCTCGACATACAATCTACTACCCAAGAACTCTGAATCTTCTCACGCAGTGAGCGGTTTGCCATCACTGACTGCCCATGCACACGGTATTTCATCAGTATCTCTGGTGGGCTTACCAAGATACTGCCTTTTTCTACCATGCGTGTAAATAAATCTACATCTTCTGAAGGCCAGATATGTCTGTATCCTCCTACTGCCAAAAAATCTTTTTTATAAAACATCAAACAAGTCTGTGCACAAATGACAGGCTCAGTATATTGCTGTAGGCTTGCTTTGCAAGCATCGATCGACTCAAAGCCAGATAGCTTCTGAATGCCTATAGTTTTACCCTGCTCATTGATAAGATGACAATAGCCGCTTGTCATAGTTACCTCAGGATGTGCTTCCAAAAATGCCAATTGCTTTGATAGACGATGAGGCAACATTACATCATCGGCATCTACCCTTGCAATGATGTCTGCTTTGGCAAGCTGCTCAATGGCATGATTTACCGAACGTGCCACACCCATATTTTCGTGGTCATCTATGATGATGCGTGCGTCTTTGGCTTGGTATTCTTGAATAATCTCAAGGCTACGGTCTTTTGAGCCATCATTGATGATGATAAACTCAAAATTTGTATGGCTTTGTGCCAATACACTTTCTATGGCTTCAGCCAAATATTTTTCGGCATTGTAAGCCGACATCACTACAGAAACAAATTGAGACATGCTAAAGTGTTTTATTTTTCTGTATTTAAAAATTATTTCTCATTTTTTAGGGCTTGGTACTTTGTGGTCATAAATTTTACTTTCTCTGTCCAGACCTGTGTTTTGGCATAAGTAAAGCCTGCTGTACCCATGGTTTTTCTTCGTTCGGGTGCGTGATAAAGTGCAGTGATGGCTTCTGCCAACTCTCTGACTGTCTTTTCAGGGTTTTCTACAGAAACCTTCATAGCAGCCTCTTCAGGCACAAAATCTCTTGCGCCTTGGTGATTGAGCGCCACTATAGGTAGCCCACAGGCCATAGCTTCTAAAAGTTGTACTCCGAAAGAATCACGCAAACTTGTAAACAAGAACAAATCATGGCTGAGGTAGGCTTCTCTCACTTCCTGCCAAGAGATACGCCCCAGCCAATTGACCTTGCCCTCTAAGCCATATTCTTGAATCCAGCCCTCTAACAAATGTACCACAGGCCCATCGCCCGCAATGCTCAGCTCAAAAGGGATACTTTTATCTACTTTTGAGAGGGCTTCCAATGCCAAAGAAAGGGCTTTTCGGGCATAAAATCTGCCTACCCACAAAATTTTAAATTTTTCTCCCTCTCTACGTTCAGGTACTGCTTCTGGATAGAAAGCAGGGGGCAGGGTGGCACTTAAGAGGTATTCTACTTGCTTTGCACCGAGGTTTTGAGCCATTTCGTAGGTTTCGCGGTTGTAGGCAAGTACTAGTTTTGCATTTCTGAGGGCTTTTTTGGTATCAGGGTTAAAGGCAATCAGGGTATCACTGACTATTTTTCTGAAGACTTCTTGCCGCCACCATTTGCCAAAATACTTCTTAAAAGCAGGGTTTGAAAACTGCCCACCCCCCAAAGGTCCAAAAAAGAAAGGTTTGCCCAAACGCCACATACCTGAGCCCATCTGTATGGAGCCATAACTTACATGGTGAACTATGTCAAAGTCTATTTCTTTGTCTAAGCGCTTTGCTACCTTGGCGGCCGACCGCTGCCAATAAATATAATTAAAATAAACGCCTGCCTGATTGACGTAGGTCTTATCTACCCAACGAGGCACGTGTACAAACACAAATTTCAGTTTGGCTTGTGGGTTTTCTGCAAGGTACTTTTCAATATCAGCCTGTCCTCTTGGGGTAGTGAGACACCATACCTCGTGCCCTGCCTCTGCCAAGTGCCAGGCCCAGTTCCATCCATGCCCATATTCAGAGCCTTTGTAGGGATTGCAGCCATAAGCCGAAAGTAGTATTTTTAGCCCCCCAGCCCCCGAAGGGGAAAGCCCCCCAACCCCCAAAGGGGGAGTTTTTTTGTTATTCATTGTTTATAATTTTAGTTCTCTAAGCCTCAAGCCCCCCAGCCCCCGAAGGGAAAAGCCCCCCAACCCCCGAGGGGGGGTATACCCTTTCCCAATCAGGGGCAAAGTGATTCCCCCTTCGGGGGTTAGGGGGCTTCTACTTCTTAATAAAATAGCCCACTAACCGCCTTGTATATCCTTCTAATAGATGTGTAGGCACTAGATGCGGGGGGCAATATCGCAGGGTAAATTTTGTAAAATTGCGTAAATTGCCACCGCCTCTGATGCCAAATAAATGGTCATAGTATTTTTTGAGACTTTTCTTTTTTCGATTTTGTTTGTCGCCACTTGCTTCGGGGTAAGTATAAAGTTTTGCGTCATAGTTGCAATAACTTTTGAATCCACTGGCATATGCCTTGTAGGTAAAATCAAAATCTGCATAATAATGCGGAAAGCCTACTTCATCAAATAAGCCTATTTTTTCGAAAACTTCCCGAGGAATCAAGCATCCTCTGCCAGGGTGATGTGTTACTTCGTGTAGTCCAGTTCTTTTTTCTTCTGGAACTCTAGGCAGCACATGCTCCATAGCTTTCATGGGCTTCCAGGTCATTTTTTCACCGCCAAAGATGGGTTTTTTGGTATCCCAATCATGCTCTAGTGAGCCTAGCACAGCATCGGGGCGTGCATGCTTCATCATGTGCTCGAGATAGTCATCGGGAGCTATAGTATCATTGTTCAGTGTCATGACATAATCGGCACCGTGCTCAAGGGCATAGGCAATGCCCATATTGGTGGCTGCAGTCCAGAACAGATTTCCATCTCCTTTCAGCACAATGACCTCTGGAAACTCCGTTGCAAGCATTTCGGCAGTGCCATCTGTTGAGCCATCATCAGTAACAATGACCTTAAAGTCTTGGTAGGTCTGTTTCCTCAGCGTAACTAAACATTCTTTGGTAAACTGTTTTCTATTAAATACCGGAATAATGATGTAGAGCATTTGATTAGGGTTTATTTGCTATAAATCTCTTAAATATTTTGCGGGATTACCTCCCCAGATTTGATTTTCGGGAATGTCTTTGACTACAATACTTCCTGCAGCCACGATGGAGTTATCACCGATACTGACACCTTTGAGTACGATTGTATTCATCCCCAAGAAAACGTTGTTACCAATCTTGACAGGTTTAGAGCCAATATTCTCTTTACTATATCTTCTGTTTTCTACCCCTACAGGATGAAAGTCTGTATCACTGACAAAGGCATTGGCCCCAAACATTACATTATCACCAATAACTACTTCCGTTTGAACGCAAATTCCACCTCCACTTATGCCTACATTATTGCCAAGTGTGAGTTTGGCACTTTTATTCAGGAGGCGAATCATCACAGGATGAGAGATGCCTGGCTCACTGAAATAACTGTGCGAAATGAGACGAATGCCCTTTCCTACTTTTATTTGTGCACCTTTGGGTATAAAAATAAAGGGGAAACCAAAGATATTTACTTTATTCCCTAACTTACGCTTAAAGAAAGTATTGAACAAGCTATTTTCAATCTTGAGTGCTATTTTGCGTACTCCCCATATTCTGTATTTTAGACTCATATATTTTTATTTTTTTGCTCTGCAATGTCTTGGTAGTATTGGATAAGTTTGTCGATAACTACCTTCTGTGAGAAATTAGTAAGGGCAAAGTGATGTGCTTGTTTTCTAAGACCCTGTGCTAAATCATCATCACTCAGGATTTGACCTAGCTTATTTGCCATTTCTTGTGGTTTATTCACATTACAGACGAGTCCAGTTTTTCCAAAATCAAGCAAATAAGGAATGTTTCCACTTTTTTCACCACCTACTACGGGAGTGCCTACCACCATAGCTTCTAAAACAACATTGCCAAAGGATTCTTCTCTTGAAGGATGAAGTAAAGCACTTGCATTTTTTATAAGTTTAATCACCTCTGGAAAAGGTTGAGGGCCTATAAACTCTAGCCCCCCCAGCATGTCTTGTTTCTTGGCATATTGATAAATCCACCCATCAG
>JAABSX010000081.1 GCA_011390205.1 Microscillaceae bacterium
ACATTGATGTCTGTATCTTCCAAAAGTTCTTCTTTGTCAAAGGTAAAATAGCTCATGGGGATGCTTCGCTTTTTATTTTTGTCTTTGACACAGATTTTAACTAGCTCTGCTTTGAAATGGGTTTTTTCTATGATGTCATACAAGCCCTGCCCTACACAGCCAAAGCCGAAGAGTCCTATTTTAAGATTTTTTATCATAATTTATTTTTTGATTTGCTAGAATGTCTTGGCTGCTTTTTTCATAAAGACAGCGCAGGCAGATATTCTAAGATTCGTTTTTGGATGGTTTCAAATTCAATTAAAAACCCGTCGTGCCCATAGGGGGAGTCTATCTCTTGATAGACAGACTGCGGGATGTATTTTGCTATCAGTTTTTGCTCTGCCACAGGAAAAAGGTAATCTGAACTAATCCCGATGATGATGGTCTGTGCTTTTACCCTTGCCAAAGCAGCCTCTATGCCTCCTCTGCCCCGCCCTACGTGGTGGGCATCCATGGCTTTGGAGAGTGTCAGATAGGCAAAAGCGTGAAAGCGGTTTGCCAGTTTTTCTCCTTGGTATCTTTGGTAAGAAGCAGCTCTGTAGTCATCCATTTTTTGGCTGTCATCTTCGGCTTGTGTCAGTTGGTAGGCCTCATAGTTTCGGTAAGAGAGCAGCGCAATGCTTCGGGCTACTTTCATTCCTTCTAGCCCTGCCTTGGGTGTTTTTTGCCCCCAAAGTGCATCACCCCGAATCGCCATTCTCTGAGATTCATTGAAGGCAATGCCCCAAGGAGAGTGCTGTGCGTTGGTGGCAAATAGCAGTAGGTTTTTTATCAAATCAGGCTGTATGATGCTCCATTCTAAGGCTTGCTGCCCTCCCATAGAGCCACCCGTACAGATATAAATCTCGTCGATTTCTAGAGCGATCCTGAGCACATCAAGGGCTTTGACCATATCACGGACAGAGATGCTCGGAAAATCATAATAATAGGCTTCTTGTGTAATGGGAGAGATAGAAAGCGCATTGGTAGAGCCATAGCATGACCCCAGCATATTGGCACAGATGATAAAATACTTTTCGGGGTCATAGAGTTTACCTTTGCCCACCAATCCGCTCCACCAGTCGGCGGCATTGGCATTGGCAGTGAGGGCATGGCATATCCAGATTACATTCAGGCATTTGCCTTGTGTATCTCTTTTTAGCTCGCCCATTGTGGTATAGGCAATCTCAATTTCAGGCAGGGCATTTCCTGACTCCAGCGTAAAAGTGTGAGGATATTTAAATGTTTTTTCTTTCAAGAATTTCGCATAATTAAGCCCTTTGAGTTGTTTGGCTCAAAGGGCTGTGTTAGATTTAATAGCATTAGGCAGTTACTGAAGCCAATTCTTTTATTTTGGTGAATGCCTGTTCAAAATCTGCTTTGATATCCTCGATGTGCTCTATGCCCACGGATACACGCAGTAGCGTGGGTTTTACCCCTGCGGAGGCTTGTGCTGCCTCACTTAACTGCTGGTGTGTGGTAGAGGCAGGATGTATGATGAGCGTCTTGGCATCTCCTACATTGGCTACGTGGCTGGTGAGCTGTAGGCTATTCACAAATTTTTCTGCTACTTCTTTTCCTCCGCTCACATTGAATGAAAGTACGCCTCCGAAGCCATTGCGGAGATATTTTTTGGCAAGGCTATGGTAAGCACTGCTTTCTAAGCCTGGATAGTTTACACTTTCTACTAGCTCATGCGCTTCTAGCCATTTTGCAAGGGCAAGGGCATTGTCCACGTGGCGCTGCACACGCAATGAAAGTGTCTCTATGCCTTGCAGATGTAAGAATGAATTAAAGGGGCTGGCAGCAGGGCCAAAATCTCTCAGGCCTTCTACTCTAGCTCTGATGATAAAGGCAATATTGGGCAGGCCAAGCGGATTTCCTTCTCCGAATATCTCCCAGAACTTCAAGCCCTGATACCCTTCAGAAGGCTCAGTAAACTGTGGAAATTTGCCATTGCCCCAGTTAAATTTACCTGAATCAATGATAATCCCGCCGATGCTCGTGCCGTGTCCGCCTATCCATTTGGTGGTAGATGCCGTTACGATGTCAGCCCCATGCTCAATGGGTCTGCAAAGAAAACCTCCTGCTCCGAAGGTATTATCTACTATCAGCGGAATTTGGTGCGATTTCGCAATGGCAGAAATCGCCTCAAAATCCGGCACATTGAACTCAGGGTTTCCGATGGTTTCTAAGTAAATGGCTTTGGTATTTTCGTCGATAAGCGGCTTGAAGCTTTCTGCTTTATCGCCATCTGCAAAGCGTGCTTCTATCCCTAAGCGTTTGAAGGCTACCTTAAATTGGTTGTAAGTGCCTCCGTAAAGGTAAGAAGCGGATACGAAATTATCTCCTGCTTGCAAGATATTATTCAGTGCCACAAACTGTGCAGCCTGCCCTGAGCCTACGGCAAGGGCTGCTACCCCTCCTTCTAAAGCAGCCAGGCGCTTCTCTAGCACATCATTGGTAGGGTTCATGATGCGCGTGTAGATGTTTCCGAACTCTTTTAAAGCAAAAAGATTGGCACCATGCTCTGCATCTTTAAATTGATAGGAGGTAGTCTGATAGATAGGAACGGCTCTAGAGCCAGTTACTGAGTCTATTTCTTGTCCAGCGTGGAGTTGTAAGGTTTCAAAACGGTGTTCAGACATAATGTATGGAGGTTTAGTGTAAAAATATATTTAAAAGATAAGTGAATTTAATGGTGGTATTGCTATTGTGGAAAGATAATATGATTATCTCTCACTTGCCTCATCAATACAGGATTGAAGTGTAAAACTTAGCAAAGGGGAGCACAACAACAACAACAACAGGTATTGGAGAAACCAATGCAAGGACTCTTCTTTCTCTGTGAGTTAGAGAGGCTTTTTTGTGTGAGTAAAGTGTAAATGTGGGTGTTTTTCATCAGTAATTAAATTTATATTCCCTAAAAACTACTTAGGTAGGAATTAGCACCTTGCTGTTATGAGGCAGGTTGCCAGCACTTCTTTGAGCCTATTCTCTCTGTGCTTCTTTATAAATCAATCATTACTTCTTAAAAAAGAGCATAATTGATGATTCAAAATTAAGGCTTGGATTTTAGATTTCCAAAAGTTTCTTCAGATTTATTTGAAGATGGCATCTAGGCAATACTAAATTTAGCGGGCTTGATTCAAATATTGTATGTATTATAACAGAGCAAACGAACTGAGATTAGTTATAATAAATACAAATATAGTTCAAAAACATACATATACAGACTGCCTATTACTGGAAGATGACCCACAAATGCACGATATTGGCATGTATGTGATTAATAATATTACACAAAAAGTTTCAAAATAAAATAAAATTATGGTTTTAGAAGAATTAGGTCTGATAGTAAATCAAAGCTGTCTAAATAACATCAGAATACAAAATGCTGCGGGAACTGCCTCTTGGTATTTTGAGTATGTTGCAGAGCACAAAATGGCAATTTATACCGCTAGCGGGTATTTTACACCCGAAGAAATCAAACACATTTATAAATTTTTGAGCTACCACGTGTATCAGCATAAAATGTCTGTGGTCAGGTCTGTTACTGATTCAAGAGAAATAGAAGGTAGTTTTCATCAAATGAATGAGTGGTTTGTAAAAGATTTTATGCCCAAAGTAGTGGCTGGGGGCTTTAGATGCAATGCAAATATTGTGTCTAAAGATTTTTACGCACAGCTTGCTCAAGAGGATTTGGATGAGATGATTGGGGGTTTATTCGTACAGCGGCAGTTTGAAGATTATCAAAAGGGCTATGATTGGGTTACATCTCAGGATGTATCATAAAAAGATACTGTTTTTTCAAATAGGAGTTTTGGCAACTTGCACTTGACTCATTCCTCAAACAATTCAGATGAAGTAAGTAAATAAATAATTGAAAAGCAATAATTATATAACTAATTGATTTCCAGTATTTTATTCTCTTGTTTTGATGTAAGTTAATTTTGATTTGGTACTTAAACACTTAAAATTGAAAACTTTGCAAAATCTTTTCTATCTTAGTGATGTGCAGGCACTGTATAGCAAAACAATAGAATATTAATTATGAGTGGATTAGATATTTTTGGGATTATCATCGCTATGGTCTTTGTGTATTTGCTTTTGAGCCTATTGGCCACTACCATCAATGAGTGGCTGATGATGATTCTGAATGCTCGAGGGGCAAATCTTCGGGTGGCAATCCAGACCATGCTGCGAGATGATAAGGGAAACGGGGAGGCATTAAAGTATCTGTTCTTTCAGAATCCTTTATTTAAGAAACTAAGCATTGAGGGCAAACTAAGGCGTGACCCTAGTTACCTCAGCAATGCAATGTTTACACAAATTATCATAGATATACTCACTGACGGAAAAAACTATAAAAAGAGCCTAGAGGAGATTACTTTTAAGATAGAGGAGCTTTTCCCTGACACTGACTCCGAGACTCGCCGCCTGCTATTATCTTTGGTAACTAACTCAGGCAGTAGCATAGATAAATTTAAAGAAGAACTAGAAAACTGGTATGCTGAGGTTATGAACCGTGCCTCGGGCTGGTATCAACGCAAAATTAAGTATGCACTGTTGATGATAGGCTTGGGCATCAGCATTACCTTTAATGCAGATACCTTCAGGATTGCGGCAGTATTGGCACAAGACAAGAGCATCACGGAGGCAATCGTGCAGCAAGCCACTAATTTTGTGCTAAACCCCTCTGTACAGGTAGAAGGCAGAGATTCAAGTGTACCTAAAAATGACTCCCTCTATCAGCAAAAACTCAGCAATCTCAACCAAGACATAGGGCAACTGGTAAGCCAAGATATGAGTATGCTCAATACCTTCGTAGGGATGGGCTGGACAGCAGGCTCTTGGGAGACATTTATCAGCTCACCTTATCAGATTTTTAAGGCATTACTCGGCTGGTTTATTACGGCAATAGCCATTAGTTTTGGTGCTCCATTTTGGTTTGATTTGCTCAAAAAGATGGTCAATGTCAGGGGAAGTGTTCCTGCAAAGAAATAAGTCGGGCTTCATTCTCCATCCCTTTTTCGTGAATATATGCGTCATATACCCAATTTTCTTACACTTGTAAACCTTTTTTGCGGATGTGTAGGTTTGAGTGCTTCTTCTGTGGAGCTGCAGGCCTTGCTTGTCTTATGCGGGGTGTTTTTTGATTTTTCGGATGGGCTGGCAGCTAGGCTGCTCCGAGCCCAAAGTGAGCTAGGCAAACAGCTAGATTCGCTGGCAGATATGCTTACTTTTGGTGCTTTGCCAGGGCTGATTTTATTCAGAATGATGCAATCAAATGCAGATGCATCTTTTTCTTGGGGCATCTATGCCGTCTGGGTATATGCATTGGGTGCAGCTTGGCGGCTTGCCCGCTTTAATGTAGAAGACACAGGCAAAGATTTTTTTGTGGGCTTGCCTTCCCCTGCGGCTGCCTTGGTAGTGGCTTCTTTGCCTTGGTCATTGCCTGTGGTTTTTTTGGGTACTATTTATACAGGTTTGGCACTGATTTTTATGGCTGCGGGGCTGGCATTGCTGATGGTATCAAAAGTACGCTTGCTTTCTTTAAAATTTAAAAACCTTACTTGGACAGATAATTACCCACGTTATTTTTTAATTTTTATATCTTTGCTTTTGATAGTCATCTGGCAGATACAAGCCATTCCTTTGGTGCTTTTGGGCTACATAGGTCTGTCATTGGTCTTTAAAGCCCAGCATACTGACTAAAAATATTCACTCACATTCTAAATTAAATATGATATGAAGTTTATTGCAGAGATAGACGTGATGCCACTCAAAGAAATACTAGACCCTCAAGGCAAAGCTGTCAAACTAGGGCTTGGCAATCTAGGGATACAATCAGTAGAAGATGTCAGAGTAGGGCGGCACATACAGTTACACCTAGAGGCAGCAGACGAAGCAAGTGCCAAGAGCATCGTAGAGGAGGCTTGCAAGCAGCTACTCGTAAACCGAATCGTAGAAAGCTATACTTACTACTTGGCAGAGTTTGTTTTATCTAATTAAGAGATAGCAAAATACAGACTGGCATCATCACTCATCATTTTTCAAAACTTAAAACCTATGACGAGGATATCGTCGGTCTGTGCACCTGTACCACACCAAGCATCAAACTCCTGTGCTAGTTTTTGTTTTTGTTCTTGCATGGGCAGGTGGCTGTTCATCAATAGATAATTACGGAAGCGCTTGCTCATGTATTTTCGGGCGTGTTTTTCGCTGTATTGGTCTTGAAACCCATCTGTAAATATATAAAATATATCATCGGGTTGCGCCTGGATTTCGTGCTGTTCATAGATTTTCTTGGCTTTGTATTGAGAGCTGCCCACTGGAAATTTAGAGCCACGTATTTTGTTGATTTCTCCATCTCTAATGATGTAAAGTGGGTTATGTGCAGCAGCATAGCTAAGCACACGCTTTTGCGTGTCTATGTTGAGCACTGCCATATCCATGCCATCATGGATAGGTCTGTCACTGTTTCGTCTTTGTAGCATATCTATGAGCTGCTCGTCTAGCTGTGATAAAATCTGGCTAGGCTCAGTAATGTCTTTTCCTCTGACTATTTCGTTGATGAGTGAATTGCCTATCATGGTCATAAGAGCACCTGGCACGCCATGCCCTGTGCAATCAGCGGCCATGAGTATTTTTTGATTACCTCTATCATCAAACCAATAAAAATCACCACTGACAATATCTCTGGGTCTAAAAAACACAAAAGCATCTCCAAAATGCACTTCTACCTCTTCGGGTGTGGGCAAGATAGCCTCTTGGATTCTTTTGGCATATCTAATGCTATTTGTGATGTTCCGGTTTCTGACCTCAAGCTGCTCGCTTTGGCTAAAGAGCTGATCTCTTTGTTTTCGGATTTGTTTATTTTTAAAATCCAGCAGTTCTGTGGCTTCTTTCAGGATTTCATTTTTTTGTTTGAGTTCTTCGGTATTTCTGTGCAGGTTTTCATTGGTAGTCTCGATTTCTTCCATGTTCTGCCTCAGTTCCTCTTCGGAAGCGGCAAGCTCTTCATTTTTTAATTTGATTTCTTCTTCCGATGTTTTTAGGTTTTGGTAGAGTATGGCCGCTTCTTCCTGTTGTTTTTGGAGAGCTGTGAGGTATTGTAGGGTTACTCGGCGTGTGGGTCTGAATATGACAATCCACTCAATGACGAGCAAAATCAAAAAACCAACGATGAGGTAATCCTGTAATCTTTGGATATGTTTGATGCGTTGATTGACTTCTTGGTCATATTCTATGGTGATTTGATTGGTGAGGTCTAAGTACTTATCTTCATGCACCAAGATACTATCTAGCCATGCCTTTGCCTCATTGGCGAGCAGTGAATCTGTAGAGTTAGGGTTAATCTCAGTAAATTTTCGGGCATAGTTTCTGATTTTCCTAAAATGAGGGTTAATCTTTTGAAACAACTGCTTGATTTTGGGTTCTTTGTTTTTGACCAGTCCTAGATTTGCATCTCCCTCTTGGAGTGCTTCATGAAACAGCTGCCATGAGTTGAGCAATTCGTTTAACTCTTTTTGGAGTGTGGCTTTTTGTGTGGGCTCAGTGCTTTGTGTGAATTTTAGCGCATCTTTTACAATGTGTTGGCTGAGGGTGCTTTGCTGCCCAGAGATATTGATAACCCTTGCATCATGGGCTTTTTCTTGCAATGCTTGGCGTGTGAGCCAGTAGCTTGTGAGAGAAATGATACTCACCAAGCCCAAAGCAATCAAAAAATTGAATGTAAGTTTATTTTTTAATGAAAAATGCATAGAGTTATTTTAGCCTCTGATTAATGAACGATAAGCCAATGGTGTATAGAGCATTGTTTGATGTTTTCTTATTATTTACATAATTAATAAAAATTATGTGTATAAAAAAGAAATCATAGTTTTAGTTTGATAAATAAAACAAGTGATGGCTTTTATATTCAAAAAAAGGCTTCTAAAATCTAGGCTATAGACTTCATTCAAAGTACAGGTTTTTGTTTTTCTCTGTATTGCTTTGTTTTTTAGGCATATTTTCGGAGGATATTTCTCAAAAAACTGACATTCAGCAAAAACATAAGGAAAACCAGCCCCAAAGCCACCACCCAGACAATAGGCTCTATGCCCTGAGATACTTCTAAGCCTTTATCAGATAAAAATGCTGCTGTAAAATAATATCCCACATACAGCAAGACCCAAGAAATGACACTCACACCTGCGATTAACTTGGCAAAATAACGGAGCAAGTGCCCCGAAATCATGGCTGCAGTATAGCCTAGCTGAAGCAAAAGCTGAATCTCATGCTTAGATTCTGCCAAAATCACCCTAAAATTCATTGTGAAAATCACAAACGCAAGCCCAATGAATAACAAACCTACAATCCCTACCACAGACATAATCACCTGCACCACAGAGGCGGCTTGGCTGGCATTGAGCCTGTCTTGGTTGATTTGGTAGTCTTTCGCTTTAAGATAGCCAGCCAGCTCAGGGCTGCTTGGGTTTTTGACTTTGAGGATGACCCTTGAAGGGGGGATAGGCTTGGCTTCCCCGATATTTTTGTTTGCCCACTCCATAAACTGCTGAGGTACTAAAATAGAAGAAATACGCTCAGTAAAGCCCACAATGCGGGCATTCATAATTCGCTGCCCTTGTGGCCCCATAATCCTTACCTTGATTGTAATCATCCCGATGCTGCCTGCCGAAATCTGCGGAAAACCCTTGCTCAGTGCAAAGCCAAAGTTGTATAGATTGAGCAAATCCTGAGAGAGAATAATCGGCAAAAAATCTGAACCTTCGCTCCAGCCCCAGTCAGAAGGGCTGATGTCTAAAAATTGCTCAGGAACAGACTCAAAAAAAAGCTCCGACGAAAAATTGACCTTCCCAGTCAAAAAGGCGGCTACTTGAAATTGATTGGCTGTAAATTCTCCTAGTTCACCCACAAAGGCTTGTGCTTTGAGGTCTGCCACCTCTTCTTTGTTAAAAGCTGCATTAGACATTAAGAACGTATTGCTCCAGTTGATTTTTTTGCTCAATACAAGGTATTCGGGCTTTGCTTGGCTAGGGTGCAGCATGCGGTTAATCTGCAAATAAAGCTGTAAAGAAAACAAAAGCAGCAGCATGCCCAATAGCAAACCCACACTTGCGAGGGCTACTTGGGCAGTGCTACGCCTTGCACTGAATATTTTTTGAAGTATTTTGTGAGTTTTTTTCATCTCTAGATAATTTCTCAATAAAGCCAATGACAATACACAAAACTACAGCATGATTTTTAGATTACGAGATTTTTTTGATGAATCAATTTTTTACAGAATAAGCACCAAATATTTTGGCACCACAAGGCAGGCCTAGGCTTCCTAAATATCACTTGCACTTAGACGAAGAGCTGCACACATTACTACTGTTTTGATAAAATATATTTTTGCTGTTAAGTCTGTGTTAAGAGATTCAGACTTAATTAGCTGACAATCAGACGATTAAAAGCCAATCAGGTATTTTATGTATGAAGTGCAAAGAAACCTACTTTTTTTCTACTCGTTTTTCATTTTATCACTTTCAAATTAAATATAACTATGAAAAATCTATCTATAATCACTTTATGTTTGTTGTTTTTCTTACCTTATTTGTCAGAAGCACAAAACTGTAACCAGCCCGTGGCAGATTATCTATATCAGCAATACCGCAACCAAGTAGCACAGCCTTTTAGTGATGCCGCAAAACTTGACCGTGTGCGTGTGATTTTGAACAATAATTGTTTTTCATCCTTGCAGATTAAAGGCTTGGCAGAGGTTTTTAGAGATGATGATGCCCGTTTAGAGTTTGCACAGCTTGCATATGCCAGGGTTTTTGACCCACAAGATTTTTATGAGGTGTATAATTCTTTTGCTTATTTTTCTACAGTTTTTCGCCTGCATGATCATGTGCTTGCCAGAAGAGGAGGCGCTTCTAACAATCCTAGCAATCCAAACCCTAGCAATCCTCCCCAAAATACAGGAAACCTCAATTTTCCCAACCTAATATATCCTAGCTTAGAAGGATACAATGGCCCTAATAATTGTAATTTTCCGATGAATACACATGATTTTACACTTATGGCACAGGATGTAGTCAGGCTTGGTGCTGAGACTGCCCGCCTCAATCGTCTCAATACCGTAGGAAACAATTATTGCCTCTCTACAGAGCAAGCCATGAAGTTTGCTTCTTTGCTAGAAAGTGAAGAGAATCGGCTGTTTTTCTTGAAGAATTCTTTTACAAGGATTTTTGACATTGCCAATTACGGGCAGGCAGTGCAGTTATTTGGCACAGCCAACTACCGAACCCAATTTATGGTATTTATCAATAGCCGCCCCAATATGAACCCCTCACAGCAAGACACATTTTGTGAAGTAAACACAAGTGATTACAGTGATATTAAAAGAAGACTCTCAGCAGTTTCTTTTGACAATGAAAAAATAAACCTTGCCAAAAGCATCTTGCGTACCAAACGATGCTTTACCACTGACCAGATTGCAGGGCTTGCAACGCTTTTTAGTTTTAGCAGCTCTAGAGTTGATTTTGTCAAATTTGCCTATGATTATACTAAAGATGTGGACAACTATTACAAACTTACAGATGTATTTTCTTTTAGCTCTGATAAAAATGAAATCTTAGAATTTATAGAAAGTAAGCAGTAAAAAAACACCTGCATAGTTCAGATTTGGGCATATTGAGCTTTTATGGGGTCTAAAATACCCATTAAAATCATTCCCTGCATAAAACAGAAAAGCCTTCACTCTTTTGGCAAATGTGCCTGAGTGAGGGCCTTACTGGTGTCTGCATATTTTCTATCAGAGTAGCCTGCCTACAAGCCATGCCAGCAAACCAAAACGCAGCGTCCAGGCAAAAGTCCGAATCCAATTCATCGCCACGAGCTGCCCTATCAAATCAGCAGAGTAGCCTTCTCCAAGGCGATTGTGTAGCGGAATGGCCCAAAAAAAAGTGCTTGCCCAAAGTATAAGCGTCAATATCAACAAAAAAAGATTCAAGCCATAAAATGGCACAAGCGGGCTACGACTCCAGAGCAAGTACACAGACAAAGCCAACTCTATCAGCATCGGCAAGGCGACTATCCAAGAAATACGCTCAGTATGAAAAGGATGAAATGCTGCGAAACGCTCAGGGCTAAACTTTGCAAAACTTGGATAATGCAGCACCTGAATCACCCAAATAAGCCCTGTGAGATACCCTGCCACAAGCAAATTGCTGAACAAAAGCCATTTATCACTCATCATTTTATGTTTAAATTAAGATAGTTTTTGATACACAACTTTTGTAAGTTTTTGACTTGCCAAAATGTTTGAATCTCTATTCCTAAGCACCATGAATCAGCGCCAAGTCAGAAACCGCCAGTCTTTTATTCAAAACAAAAACACCCAGCAAACCAAGTTTACTGAGTGTTTTGTATCTAAAATTAAGCTGTGTTTCAGAGGGAAGCAGTAAGATTTACTGTAGCACTTCGCCCATGATGTAAAGCATGATTCTGGGTTTATCCACACTGTTGGTAACCACAGTGATAGATTTATTAAACTTACCTATATCCGCAGCATTGTATTGTGCCTTGATAGTGCCTGTCTGACCTGGCATGATGGGCTCTTTAGTATAAATAGGCGTGGTGCAGCCACAAGAGGGTTTTACTTCAGAAATAATAAGGGGTGTACTGCCCGTATTTTTGATTTCGAAAGTAGTAGATACAGGTACATCATGTGGTATTTGCTTAAAATCATGGCTTGTTTTTTTCCAAGAAGCCTGAGCACCAGCCGCCTTTCCAGACTGAGGTTGAAAGTTTTGGGCTTGCAAGCTACAAAAGCTGAATGCTATGATGCTTAACAATAAGATGAATTGCTTTGTCATTTCAATAATTTTTAGGGATGAGATTTTATGTCTTTGTGTATAAGATTTCAACGCCAAAAGAAATAGGGAAGTTAATAGACATGGGTTAATGTAACGTTAATTAACAACTTTGTGTAAGTATTTGAATCACACTAACTTAGACACTCTATATTAGGTACAAGATGCAAACGAGTTACAAAACTGCTTTTTAAGTGCTGTTTTCAGGGTAAATTTAACTTTAAAATCTTGTAAAATGAAAGACTTAAGAAAAATCTATGAAACTGAGTTGCAAAGGACTGGCTTGCACTCTGAGATAGAGAAAGCCAAAGAAGCCTTTGAGGTGAAACCCTTTGTTCAAGAGTTTTTGAAACTCAAACAATTGATAGTAGTGTTACGTCCTGCTCTTTCAGTTTTTAGCATTATTACTGGCTTTGGATTTCTATTCTACCAATTCAAAGATTACCTCAATATCTATGTAGCCGTGGTCATTGCCATTGCCTTGTTAGTAGGGATTGAGTTGGTCAAAGCAGAACCTAGTACCCTTGCCTTTAAGCGAGCCTATATCAGAGCATCCGCCTTGACATTTGCTCTCGCCTTGTTTGCTATTGCCTTTTTCGGATTGTCTGTCTTTCTCTCTGTCAATGGTGCAAAGGAGATATACAAAACATTGGACACTAAGACAACGGATTTTAAAACGGCTCATCAAACTAAAAGAGATAGTATAGCCAATGCTTATGACACTCAAATCAAGGCAGAGAAAGACAGCCTTCAAAGCTTTAAGAAGTCAGTCCACTACAACGGTAAGATAAATATATCAAACCCTAATGTAGGAGGTACCATCACTGCTTATGAGAAAAGGATTGACAACTTATTAGAGGATAAAAGAAAGGATTTATATATCCAAGACGATTTGGCAAGTGTGGAGATAGACACAATCACTAAAAAGACTGGCTTTGATATTGAGTTCTGGTTTTGGTTATCCCTTGGCATTGAGTTTAGTATTTTGCTTTGCCTTTGGTTCTTGGTCTTCTTTGCCTATCGTACCTCAAAAGAGAGTGAGATTTTTAACCACTCTCCACATAGCACACTCACTGAGCAATTGAATGATTTCTTAGGCTTAGTCAATGTCAGTCAGTCTAACTCAATGGGCTTACTCAATACCCCTCAAAACAACTTATTGAATGACTTAGTGAGTAAACACGAAAATCAAGGAAATTTGAAAGCTGACAAAGAAAATGCTCATTCATTGAAGCAAAAAAAAACCTCTAAAAAAACATACGCACTCAGTACGGAACAGAGAGAAAAACGCTATCATTGATATTAAAAATGGTATCACAGATATTCGCACATTGACAAGAAAACACTCACTCAATGTATCACAAGTTAAGGCACTTAAAAACAAATATGAATAAGATAGGATTCAAATATTATGGGTTTGACCTGGCAGAGGTACAACTCATTATGTTAGGGCTTCTCGAACGTATTGAGCGTTTAGAAAAAATCAGAAAGCCCAACGAATTAGAGTTGCAGGATCTAACCCAGTTCTGCGTAGAGTGTTGTGCGTAGTTTGAGCGTAGCGGAAACTACGGACTTGTTATGCTGCAAATCTTAGATTTGCCTGTTTTTTGTAAAAAAACAGTGGGTGTTTGTGTTTTGTGATGTGTGAATAAGTTGATAGTTTTGCTTTTATGCAATACAAATCAGAGATTTGTCAGAATATCGTGCGTAGTTTCCGCTACGCTCAAACTACGCACAACGGGGGGGTCAAGCGTAACCCACATTAGCAAACTGGTCAGATGCGTCCCCTCCCCTACTGGTCTTAGGTTGCGTGTCAAGCGTAACCCACATTAGCAAACTGGTCAGATGCGTCTCGCTCTGACCAAAGACTTTTGCATCATGCAGTCGTAGTTTTGGCTATTAATTTGAGTTTATTTCAGAATTTTATTTTATATTTGAGTTTAAATGATTCGTGAAAGTTTGTTCTTAGCGAGATGCTAAGAACAGTTGCGGTTGTGGGTATGTAATAAGACGCTCATATCTTTGTACCATAGTTCAAAAGTACAATTTTTAGTATATTTGAACAAGCTCTTAAAAATAGGTAGAAAAAG
>JAABSX010000082.1 GCA_011390205.1 Microscillaceae bacterium
GCATTTTCTTCACCTATGAGGTTGCGAGCAGGTGCTTTTACATTGTCAAAAAAGGTCTGACAAAAGGCAGATTTTCCGCTGATGAGCTTGATGGGTGAAGTGCTTACGCCTTCATTCTCCATATCTATCAGCAAAAAGCTAATGCCTGAGTGTTTTTTGGCATTGGGGTCAGTGCGGACAAGGCAAAAAATCATGTCGGCTCTGTCTGCATAAGATGTCCAGATTTTAGAGCCATTGACGATGTAATGGTCGCCTTGTAGCTCTGCACGGGTCTGCAAACCTGCCAAATCTGAGCCTGCTCCTGGCTCGCTGTAGCCCTGACACCACCATATTTCTCCATTAACGATTTTGGGGAGATGCTCCATTTTTTGCTCTTCTGAGCCATACTGAAGCAAGGCAGGCCCTAGCATCCAGATACCAAAGCTATACAAGGGAGGGCGACAGTTGAGTCTATCCATTTCTGCTTTGAGGATGCGGGCTTCGTCTTTACTTAGTCCGCCACCACCATATTGCTTGGGCCATTGTGGGGCAGTCCAGCCACGCTCAGCCATTCTTTCAAACCAAAGTTTTTGGTCTTCGCTGTTAAATTTGGCTTTACGCCCTCCCCAATAGACATCGTCCATTGATTTGACGGGCTGACGCATAGAAAGCGGACAGCTTTCTTCTAGCCAAGCACGGGTTTCGAGTTGAAATTCTTCTAATGTTTTAACCATAATTAAGTTATTTTTTTATTGGATATTATCCTTGATTACTACAAAGATTCAAAAAAAATGTTCAATTTAAAAGAAAAAAACACCTGTTTTTGATAAATGAATGGGGAAGTAAATGAAAAATATGTGATTGAGGAAAAATAACAGTTTACAACAATCTCCTCAATGTGCCCATTGACTATAAAATAAGCCACCAAAGCCCGATAGTGAGCAAAGAAAGGGGAATCCCGAGCCCAGCCAAGAGATTTGCTAAAGGAGGATTGAGTTGGTATTGAGTCGCTAAAATAGAAGCTGTAATCATAGGTGCCATGGCGGATTCTATGACTGAGATGATGGTCAGCACGCTTTTCTGTCCCAAGAGGGCGCTGTATAAGAGATAAATCATCAAAGGTGCTATCACAAGTTTAAAGCCCAAGCCTATGCCTAGGGTGCTCATTCTCAGAGATTTTCTTTCAACTTTTAGCTGCAAACCTACTGACACCAAGGCAAGGGGGGTGAGTGTGCCTCCCAGTTTATCTAAGACTTCTTTGACCTCAGCAGGAAAGCCTCCCAAAGGAATCATCAACAATGCCAACACAAATGCCAAGAAAGGAGGAAAAGAAATCAGACGCTTCACAATGACTGCTCCATTGACTTGCCCCTCCGAATAAATCATGGCGATAGAAACGCCCCCTATTGCCAATGCCAAAAAAGCCCCCTGATCTACCAATACGGCAATAGAAAGGGCTTCCGAGCCATACATGGCTTCTACTATCGGAAAGCCTACAAAAGAGGTGTTGCTCAGCCCACAAGTTAAAATCAAACAACCTAAGGTCTTTTGGTCTAGCTTCCAGACAAGGTTGAGGCTTTTGAAAAACAACAAGGAAAGCAGCAAGACAAGCCACCCTGAAATAAACGGAAACAAAATAGCCCAGCCAAAGGCTATTTCTGGGATTTTACTCAGTGCTATAGCAGGCAAGGCAATGTAAATGATAAAACCATTTAGCCCTAAATGTGCATCTTTCGGAAACGTAGAAATACGCCTCAAAAGGATGCCTAAGAGTAAACACAGTATCAAAAGTATAAAATTACTCATTTTATCTTGCTTATGCCCATGGGCAAGTCTTCACTGGCTACTTTATGATTTTAGTTGGCTGATGGCTTTGCCGAGCAGCATTGCAAAAATATCTGTGCTGCCTTCAAAAGAAAAAAACGGGTTTTTGTCACGGTCTTTCTCTACTTCTATGCCATTAGAAAACACACTAAAATCCAAGACACGGTTGAGCAGCAGAATTTTATCACTCTTATCGCCTCTAAAAAACACCCTTTTGTTGGTCAGATACAATATTCCCCTATCTACCACTTGCCATTTTTGGGGGTCAAGGTATTGGTCTTCTTCTAGGTGGTTTCGCCAGTAAAGCCCTTTGGCGATTTTCAGACGCAGGGTAGAGTTGGTAAATGTTTTTTGCTCCTCCATTGTGTTTCGCTCATACCAAGTTACATTTTGTGCCATAAAATAGCATTTTTCATTGCGGGGGACATTTAAGTCCACTATCAGTTCGGGGAGTTCATCATTTTCTACCTGCCAGTAGAGTTTGTATTTTTCTAAATCTGAGCGAGTAGCATCATCAAATTTTAGCTCGGCATTGAGGTTTTGGGCGATGGCATAAAGTTCTTTTTCTTCTTGTGGGTTCAGTTTGGCATCCTCAATGGCTTTATTCATTAGGTTTTGTATGAGTTCTTGCCCGCTTTGCTGATAGATTCGGTTGGCAAACTCCTGTGGCAGCTTGAGGTCGTTTTGTAGTTTTTCCATGAAGACACGCTCGCCTTCATCTAATTCGCCATCCTCAATGAGCTTTTCTACTTCATTTTTATACACCTGCCCAGCAAGTTCTTGGTGAATCTCATTGACTTTTTTATCATTCAATTCTAAGATAAACTTAAGGTGCTTAAGGTCTGCCAGCTCATCATCTGATAAGAACTTATCTTCAAGGCAAACCAGTAGGTACGATTTATAAAAATCTACAGTGCCTAGCTCATAATCTGTGGCAAAATTCACACTATATTTATCTGCGATTTGGTGAATCTCTTCTACGCTTATTTTCCGTAATTCTTTCTCTGCCAGAAGGTTATTTACTTCAATCAAAGCATTGTCTTTGATTTTAAAACCCATCATTTTTTGAATAAAACTCGGCTTGCTCAGCCCTTTCTTTGCATAAATTTGATGTTCCATTTTTGTTTGTTATGTTTTTAGTTATTAAAAAAAATATGTACTGGTTTTTGATGAATTTTGTGCCGTTATTATGCAGAAGCAGCCACTAAATGGACTCTATTTTTATACACATCACAAAAATACAAGATTAAAGCACTTATAAAAACAAGATACTTATTAATTTTATAGAAATTCATAAGTATCCAAATCAAAAAAAGCCTCCATTTACTCAAATATATCCATTCAATGCGTGGAGGATTCTACGTGAATTAAGTGATTAAAATTAGTTTTTGCACAAAAAACTATGTGCTGCCCGCTGCATAGAAATAAGTATGTTTGCTTTACTTTGTATATTTTTTGGTGCTTTGTCAAAATACATTTCTTTTTTTGGTGTTTCATTTTTAGTTTTGTTTTACAAAAAAATCAATCCGATGAAATACCTTGCCATTTGTTTAGCCCTTCTTGTGGGCATCTTGATCGGCAACACTCCCTGTGCCTATGCCCAAAAAAAATCTAAAAATGATATTCTCTACACCCTACACACCCCTCAGGGAGAGATGAAGTTTATTTTATATGAAAAAACCCCCAAGCATCGAGAGAACTTCCTGCAGCTTGTCAAGAAAAATTTTTATGATGGGCTGCTTTTTCACCGAGTCATTGAGGGTTTTATGATACAAGGAGGCGACCCCGATTCTAAAAATGCAGAGGCAAGCAAAATGCTCGGTGCTGGAGATGTGGGCTACAGGATAGATGCAGAATTTGACCAGGCTTACTACCATAAAAAAGGCGCTATAGCCGCAGCACGTACCAACAACCCCGAAAAAGCCTCTAGTGGCTGCCAGTTTTATATCGTGCAAGGGCAGAAGACAAATTTATCTCGGCTAGAGCAAATAGAGCAGAAAGAGAATTTTAAATATACGGATACACAAAAAGAGACCTACCAATACCTTGGAGGCACACCACAACTAGACCAAAGCTATACCGTATTCGGGGAAGTGCTGCAAGGGCTTGATGTGATAGATAAAATCGCTGTTGTAGAGACCCAGAGAGGAGACCGCCCCAAAGTAGATGTGCCTATGCGCATTGCTTATGAAAAAATGAAAAAGAAGAAAATCACCAAACTGTTTGGCTACCAATATTCCTCAGAAGAAAAATAAATTTCTCTGTCTCGTGCCAAGTTGTTGTTCTTATCTGGCGGCAAGCCATTTGCAAGCACAACAACAAGGCCCTTTCTAAGTGTTTACTACTTCGATACTGGGCGTGTCAGGCTTGTGTTTGATAGCCTTTTCTTTCTTAGACTTGATATTGTTATCTACCAACTGAAGCTTCTTGGCAACCCATTCTACACTAAACCCTTGAACAATGATAGAGCATATGACCACAAAAAAAGCAATATTTAAAATGACTTTTCCTTCGGGCAAGCCCATCGTTATGGGGTAGAGTGCAAAAATGAGCGGAGTAGCCCCCCTCAGCCCTACCCAAGAAATATAAAGACTGTCTCTCCACGGAACCTTAGTAGGGAGCAAGCAAATCAGTACGCTCAAGGGGCGAGCGAAAAACATAAGCACCAATGCCACCAAAACGCCATTTAACCAATAATCAGGCAACTCCTGTAGAAACACTTGCAAGCCCAATGCAAGAAAAAGTAGTATCTCCATCATCCAAGCAATCCCTTCAAAAAAATTGGCAATGTAAGAGGTGTTGAGCTTCAAGTTTCCTAGAATCATACCAGTAATGTACACTGCCAAGAAGCCATTTCCCCCGATTAGTTCGGCAGCCGAATAAACCAAAATACACTTTGTGATGACCAATATAGGACGAAGACCTATTTTAAGGTTCAAGATTTTGAGTAGCCATACCATTAAAAGCCCTCCTGCTACCCCTGTCATTGCCCCTAACATCATATTCTGAAGTAACTTAGCCACAAAATAAAACCAAGAATAGCTTTCTCCTTGCACAATCATCAATGTAAATGCAACTGTCAAAAAATAAGTGATTGGGTCATTGGTACCTGACTCAAACTCAATCAAAGGCCTGATTTTAGGGTTTAGCTTTATCTTACGGCTGTTTAGAATAGAAAATACTGCAGCTGCATCTGTAGATGAAATCACAATACCCAAAAGCAACGCAATCAATAATGAATAACCCAGTACCCAATGCACAAAAAGCCCTACCACCACTGCCGTAATCACTACTCCAATGGTAGAAAGTAAAAGACCTTGAAAAATAATAGGACGGACACTCTTGAAATCAGTATTAATGCCCCCTGTAAAGATAATAATCACCAAAGCTATCTGACTGATGTAAAGCGTAATCTCAGGATAATCATAATGAAAATCATATTCCCCACCATTGCCAAACAACAAGCCAATACACAGAAAAGTCAATAAAGTGGGTACTCCGTAGCGTGAAGTAACTTTGCTGAGCACAATCCCACCCAACATCAATAAACAAACTATAAATAAATAAAGGTAAATCGTTGTACTCATATGGCTAATCTTTGCGTAAAAAACGCTGTGATTTAAATATATTTAAAAACCCAACTCCACATATCATACCAGAAGGCTTGTCTTTTCTTAAGTTGTCATTTCCCTGTTTTGTGAGAATCTAGCCACACTTTTTACCTTAACCAAAGATAAATGTTTCAAAAATAGTGATTCAATCTGATGATTGTTTGCCTTTAATATAATTACTTCAACAATCACGAGCATAGCCCTAGTAAGTTTTGCTGCACTGCACACAAATGTAGATAACATCAAACAACTTTGTGTTTTTAATGCCACAGACAAAGACATCAAAAGATAGCTGCCTTATGAATACAGTTCAAGTGATTCATTTACAGATAGAAAAAAAATGCAATTTGACATCTTTTTTTTACAAAAAAACTTAAATAAAATAGTGCGTATCTTATAAAAATTTATATTTTTGTGTGTTTATTACTAATCAGAATCAATAACCCCTATCCTAAATGAAACATTATTTATCTATTTTACTCATGAGCTGTCTGGGCTTGTTCCAAATGGCTTTCGCACAGACGACCATCACTGGTACTGTAAAAGACGGTGATGGAGAAGCCCTCATTGGTGCTAATATCTCTATCAAAGGGACGGTTACGGGCACTGTGGCAGACATAAACGGCAATTTTAGCCTTACCACCAACACAGCCCCTCCTTTTACACTGGTTTTTTCTAGTGTAGGTTTTAGCACTAAAGAGCAGGAAATCACTGGAAACCAGTCTAATATAGACATCGTGCTAGAAGAAACTAGCTTGCTCGGGCAAGAAGTAGTGGTCTCTGCCTCCAGAGTAGAAGAGAGCATCATGCGCTCCCCCGTAACAGTAGAAAAAATGGACATCATTGCCATTCGCCAAACACCCTCTGCCGATTTTTATGACGGAATCGCCAAACTCAAAGGTGTAAGCTCGCAAAGCGGTAGTTTGACTTTTACCTCTATCAATACTCGTGGCTTTGCCACCATCGCCAATACCCGTTTTGTGCAGTTGATTGATGGAATGGATAACTCTGCCCCGCTGCTCAACTTCCCGACAGGCAACATTGTGGGTATCTCTGAGCTAGATGTAGAAAGTGTAGAACTCGTGCCAGGTGCTGCCTCTGCACTGTACGGACCTAATGCCTTCAATGGTATTTTGTTTATGAATAGTAAAAGTCCTTTTGATTACCAAGGGCTAAGTGCCAATGCTAAATTTGGTTTCACAAGCTCTAACGCAGCAGAAACCAGTGATGCTACTCCACACGGCACCAATCCTTACACTAGCTTCTCTATCAGATATGCCAAGGCTTTTAACAATAAATTTGCTTTCAAGGTGAATTATTCTCGCTTAGATGCTACCGACTGGCGTGCCAATAGATATGATACTTACCGTACTACGCTGACTACATTGGGACGCAGCGATAACCCTACCTCACCCACAGACCCTAACTTTGATGGGCTAAACCTTTATGGGGATGAGTTTAGAATTCCCTTTAACTTTGGAGACCCCGCCAATGCACTTGCAGTAGCCTATGGCATCGTGAGCAATCCAGCTTTTGCAAGTTCTCCTTTGGCAGCTTTGGGGCCTGGCGCACAAGGTGCCATAGCCAATGCTTTGCAGACCTTGGGCAACGTACAAATGCCTACAGTAGGTTTTCGTGAGCAAGATTTGCTAGACAATAACAATGCCCGCAGTGAGAAATTTGATGCGGCGCTTCATTATCGCATCAATGATAATTTAGAGTTGGTCTATAACTACCGCTACGGCACAGGCTCTTCTGTCTATCAAGGGGGCGAGCGATATGCTTTGCGTGATTTTAGCATCCAGTTTAACAAATTAGAGCTAAGAGGTAAAAATTTCTTTGTGCGTGCTTATAGCTCACAAACTGATGACGGAGACTCTTATAATATGACTGCCTTAGGTACATTTATGAACGTCCGCTCCGCCCCTACTTACATAGGTACATATGCTTCGGCTTTGCTTCCTCGTTTATTTAACCTTGATGGCAATGGCACTACACCCACACAGGCTGAAATATTGGGTGCTACACAAGCAGTTCGCAATGTATTGCAGCCTGGTACTACACAGTTTAATACTTTGCTAGAGAGTGTAAGGGGAGATTTGTTTAACCGTACACCTGCAGGTGCAGGCTTCGAAGATAACTCAAGACTGTACCACGCAGAGTTTAACTATAACTTCACAGATGTCATCAAGCCTGTAGAGATTCAGATGGGTGGCAATGTACGCCGCTATGATTTATTCTCTAATGGTACTATTTTCTTAGAAAACCAAGGTGGCTCTGAATTTGAGCGAATCACCATTGATGAGTTTGGATTCTACACTCAGGTTTCTAAATCACTGGCTGATGACCGCTTAAAGTTCACGGGTTCTTTGCGTTTTGATAAGAATCAAAACTTTGATGGGCAGTTTACACCACGTTTATCGGCTGTTTATTCGGCAGGTGCTGACCGTCAGCACAACTTCCGTACTTCATTCCAGACGGGCTTCCGTAACCCTGATACACAAGCACAGTTTATTTTCTTCCCTAGCTCTGCTGGTATCTTGTTAGGAAGCACTCGCTCCAATGCAGAGCCTTTTGGCATTCATGAGGGTGGTGCATTTAGTGTACGCTCAGTTCAAGACGGTAATCCGCAAGTGGTAAACCTGCCTTACCTTAGCCCTGAAAAACTAAGCGTATTTGAAGTTGGCTACAAGGGCATCATTGGTAAAAGACTTTTATTGGATGCTAATTTTTACCGTGCCAGTTACCAGGATTTTATCATAGGGCAGACAGTTTTGTCTAGAAATGCTGTAACTACCAATGTAGGTACATTCCCTGCTTTCACTGCATTCAGACCTTACGTAAATGCTTCTGAGACAGTAACTTCTATGGGTATAGGTTTGGGCTTTTTGGTCAAATTACCCAAGGGGTATAGCCTCACAGGTAACTATGATTGGGCTACCTTTAATGCTGATTTACCAGCAGACAGTGAGCAAGAGATTCAATTCAACACTCCTGAAAACAAGTTTAATATCGGAATCTCGAACAGAGAAGTAGTCAAAAATGTAGGCTTTGATTTGTCTTACAGATGGCAGCAAGCTTTCATTTGGGAGTCATCTTTTGCACACGGCCCTGTAGAGGCTTATGGCTTATTAGATGCACAAGTAAGCTACAAAATCAAGTCTATCAAGACAGTACTCAAAGCAGGTGGTAGCAATATCTTAGGCAAAGATTATTACACCAACTTTGGCGGCCCTTGGGTAGGTTCAATGTATTACATCTCCATTACATTTGATGAGTTTTTACGCTAAGACGCTGTAAATGAAAAAGTTAAATTATTTTAAATTAGAAAATTAAATAAAATGAAAAAGATAAATTTTTGGCTCATTGCCATCTTCTTTTGGGGACTGACAGCATGTAATCTTGACCCAGCCCCCACCCCTGTAGCACCTGCACCTGCACCTGCACCGAGTACAGGCACAGCAGATTTTACAAAATATGTGGCAGTAGGAAACTCACTCACAGCGGGTTTTTCAGACAATGGTCTGTTTCGTGCAGGTCAGTTGGTGTCTTACCCTAATTTGCTTTCGCAGCAGTTTGCACTTGCGGGTGGAGGGGCATTCATACAGCCTTTGTTTACAGAAGCAGAGCGCAATGGTACAGGGTTTTTGCGGTTAGTAGGCGTACCGTCTGCTGCTGGTCCTGTGCTAGAAACTGTCAATACTAACTTGGCAGTTATCAGAATGGTAAATACTTCGGCGGCTGGTTCACTGCCTATTCTTACTCCTTTCACAGGAGCTAATCAGAATCTAGGCATACCAGGGCTTAGAGTTTCTGAAGTAACTACACCAGGGCTAGGCTTAGAGAATACCACAGCTTTTAATCCTTTTTATGAGCGTTTGCTTGGCAATGATGGTGCTGCGCCTTTCACTACTTACACTCAATACGTAACTACACAGGCTACAGGAGCTACTTTCTTTACACTCTGGTTAGGTAACAATGACGTGCTGCTTTATGCTGCTTCGGGTGGGCAAGTGCCTATGACTGATGAGGCTACTTTTAATGCCAACCTTAGCACCTTGCTTAATGCAGTGCCTTCTACGGCTAAGGGAGTGATTGCCAATATCCCCAATGTACTAAAAGCCGCTTTCTTTAATACAGTAACCAAAGCGAGAATTTTACAAGCCGCTGGAGCCCCTCCTACTACAAATTTATTCATACAACCCGCAAGTGGTGCTGCAAGAGCCATGGGAGATAATGATTATTTTCTGCTCTCGCAGCAAGCAGAGTATGCTAGAATAGGAAATCCCGATTATCCCACTGAAGGGATAGGCTTCCCTTATGGCTTACACCCCAACAACCCCATCCGTGCGCAGTTTGTGCTTGATGCTGGCGAGGTAGATGCCGTAAGTGCCAGAATCACTGCGTTCAATGTAACCATTGCTTCTGAAGCAACTACCAGAGACCTTGGCTTGGTAGATTCTTTTGCTATCCTAACTGATTGGGCGGAGAATGGAACAGGTGCAAGCTATCCTTTTACTTATAATTTGGCATTCATTACGGGAGGTATCAGTAGTTTAGATGGAGTACACCTTACGCCTGCGGGCAATGCCTTGATTGCCAATGAATTTTTGAAAGTAATCAATTCGAAGTTTGGTTCTACTTTTAGTCTGATTAATCCTCTTAACTACAGTACGCTTGCCAATTCTCGCTATTAGTAGTAATTTGATTTATTAAATGACATCCACAAAAAAACACAAATGCTTTGCAGCTTTTGTGTTTTTTTTAGACCTAGCTCTCAGCAAGTTTGCCTACTTTTATTGAATGGTTAGATTTTCGGAAGCATCGGGTCTTTGCCCACGCAGCACAGAATTTCCTTCATAGAGTTCGCCAGCATCTACTCCCTTGGAGTCTATCCAATCATTTTCGTTCATTTGTCCGCTTTGCCCATAGGCATCGAGGGCATTTTGGTAACATACTTTTTGTATATGAGCCAATGGAATACCACGCTGTAGCATCAGTGAGGCTGTCTTAGGCACTGCCAAGGGGTCACTGATGCCCCAATCTGCGGAGCTATCTACGATGATTCGCTCGGGGCCATACTGTTTCAAGATTTCTACCATGCGTTCGTTGCCCATTTTGGTATGTGGGTAAATGGTGAAGGCTGCCCAGTAGCCTCTGTCCAGTACTTCTTTGACTGTTTCCTCATTGTTGTGGTCAATGACACACATTTTAGGATTGGCGTTCATTTCTTCTAGCACATCCATGCTTCGGGTTGTTCCTCTTTTTTTATCACGGTGTGGGGTGTGCACCATGATAGGGAGTTTTGCTTCTTTGGCAAGTTCAATCTGAAGTCTAAAATATTTATCTTCGGCTTTGGTTTGGTCATCATAGCCTATCTCACCAATGGCAACTACGCCTTCTTTCATGACGTATCTGGGTAATAAATTCATCACCTCTTCTGCAAGCCTCTCATTATTGGCTTCTTTTGAGTTAAGCCCGATGGTACAATAATGCTTGATTCCGAATTGTTTGGAGCGAAATCTCTCCCAGCCCACTAGGCTACTAAAATAATCCTTGAAAGAACCTACCTCCGTGCGGGGCTGCCCAAGCCAAAAGGCTGGCTCAATGATGGCTACGATGCCCGCCTTGCGCATGGCTTCATAATCATCGGTGGTGCGTGAGGTCATGTGGATGTGAGGGTCTATGAATTTAAGTGTAGTTTCGTTTTGCATTATTTTTTTATTTAAAAGTTTGTTTGCGTGCGTAGTTTTTATTTTTTGCTACATAGTTTGGTACATAGCATACCAATTATTACTGATTATCTCCCAAGAGGTTTCCTGAGATTCCATAATTTCAGTACTATTGCCAAAATTGGCTAAGATTTTTTTTGCGGCAGGGAGTTTACTTTCTTGGCAAATAAGTATAGCGGTGGCTCTCTCTATGGCTTTGTTACTTTTAAATAATTTTTTGACATCTTTTAGCAGAGGAGCATTGAGGTATTGTGGTGTAGCCATCCACATATCAGGGGGCACAGTCCGCCCTGCTGCCCAGCGCTCATGTACGAAGTCAGAAATGGTGCTTGCAAGCTGGGCATTGGCTCTTTTTTCTATGCCTACAATATGGTATATACGCCTTCCCATAAAAGCCGCTTTGAGGTATAACTGGTTCCAGGCTGCCTCAGGCAGATACTGGGCAGGGTAAGGGTTATGAAGTGCAATGGCATCAAAGACAGGCACTATATTGGTGCGTAAGCCCTCAATGGTCTGTTGGACAAAAGCTTCTGGAAAAGGCAACAAAGGCAGCGCTGTATAAAGGGCAGCGGCTTCTTCCATATCGGCAGTATCCCAGAGCTGCCGCAATACCTCCACGAAAGTATTTTCATCGTCTTGTGGTATTTGCAAGAGCAAAAAAATCCTCGCAACTTGGCTCATTTTCCATCTTTGTATAGAAATTTGCTTGTCGAAAGTGTTCATCTGTGCCTGCTGCTCTTGTGTAAGCTGGATGCTTTGATGCCCGAAAAACCTAGAAGCAGCAGAGAATGTCATAAAAAAATTATTGGGTCTAAAATCACGCTTTATTTCCTCGACTTTTTCTTCTATCCAAGCTAAAGATTCTGGCTGGACTTGGTTTGTTGTAAGGATTGACTGTAAAAATTGATTGATTTTATCCATATTTGTAGTTTAACTTGTGGTATTCAAAGTTAGTAATTTTTTCCTAATTCCTATCCCTGCAAAAAGCTTAACAGAGTAGAGAGTAACCCGCTTCTTTTCCGTGTTTGCTGTTAAATCGTTGTTAAAGCAAAATGCAGACTTCTCTTCTTTGGAATTTTAGACGCAATTTAAGGTTATAATTCAAGAATATTATTTTTTTAATTAAACAAAAAATTATGCGCATTTATCTCCTCAAAATTATCGGATTATTCTTCGTATTAGGGCTTTCTGCTGCCAATGCTACAGCACAAGGTAAATTGGTATTTGAGAAGGACAAACATGAGTTTGGTAAAATCCAAGAAGAAGCTGGCCCAGCAGAAATCACTTTTGAGTTCACAAACACAGGCAATGCAGCAGTTACTATTTCGGATGTAAAAGCCTCTTGTGGCTGTACTACCCCTACCTGGACCAAAGAAGCAGTAGCCCCTGGTAAAACAGGCTTTATCAAGGCAGCTTATGACCCTAATAACCGCCCAGGCCCCTTTGAAAAATCTATCACCATTCAGAGCAATGCCGAAAACCCTACAGTCGTCTTGAGCATCAAGGGGGAGGTAATCCCTAGAGAAAGAGGCCCCAAAGACTGGTTTCCCATAGAAAGTGGTGCTTTGAGAATGCGTAGCAAAAATATTTATCTCAATAAAATATACCACAACCAAAGCAGCAATTCCATAGATTTTTTAGTCTATAACCAATCTGATGAGCCCATTCATCTTAAACTTGCCGAAACTAAAGCCACACTGCCAGCCCACGTAAGCATAGAATCTACACAAACACAGGTAAACCCTAAAGACTCTCTGATTCTGAAATTTAACTATGATGCCGTAAAGAAAAATGACTGGGGCTATGTCTCTGATAGGTTTATCTTGCTCACAGATGATGCCACAGAGCCGAATAAGCAACTTTATATAAGTGCAAACATTACCGAAAACTTCGGGACGCTCAGCAGCGAATCTAAAATCCCTATGATTGGCTTTGATAAAAATTACCACGACTTTGGGAAGGTAAACCAAAACACAACTTCTAGTGTAGATTTTACAATGGTCAATAATGGCAACGCTCCTTTGATTGTGCGTAAGACAAGTGCCTCTTGTGGTTGCACAGTCTCTGAACCCAAAAAAACAACCTTACAGCCTGGAGAATCTACCACCATTACTGTAAGATTTAGCAGTGGAGGAAAAACAGGCAAACAAAACCAGAATGTAACCATTATTACGAATGACCCCGCAAAAACAACCATGACACTGAGTATCTCAGCAGAGATTAACCCTTAATCCATCTTTTTTCCTAAAAAATAAAAGCCTCCAAAATAATGTATTTTGGAGGCTTTTTAATGCTCCATCAAGTACATAAAGTCAAACTATTGAGATACTGTATTTGTACCTTCTCCCTATTTTTATATCCATTTTTTTTACCAATATTTGTAATCAGCAAAAGGCAAACAACTTGTATGATTTCTTTATCTTGACAAGGCTACTATAATTATAATTAGACAATGACCTTAGACCAATATATCAGCAATATCAATCAAAGATACCAACTAGGCAATGCTACTGAGCATACTTTCAGAGGAGATTTACAACAGCTTTTAGAATCGCTTTTGCCTGACATCAGAGCCACCAACGAACCCAAACGCCAAGCCTGTGGTGCGCCTGATTATATCCTTACCAAAAAGGATATTCCCATTGGCTTTATTGAAGCCAAAGACATAGGCGATAAAGACCTCAAAGGCGAAAAGAAAACAGGCAACAAAGAGCAGTTTGATAGATACAAGGCTTCACTCAATAACCTTATTTTTACGGATTACTTAGACTTTCACTTCTACC
>JAABSX010000083.1 GCA_011390205.1 Microscillaceae bacterium
CCCATTCTTTGGCAAAGGGTTTTGCTTCTTCGGAAAGTACTACTGCCGCTGGCTCTTCTTCTGTACTTGTTTCTTCTGTACTTGTTTCTTCTTCTGTTACTTCTTCAGTTGCTGCTTTGGTAGTGTCTGTATCACTTTCTGATTTTTCTTCTGAGTCACAGCTAGAAAGTGTTACTACGGAGAAAATAAATAGAGTGAATAGGATGCTTAATTTCTTCATGAATTTGTTTGTTAAGGGTTTTACTATTTTTTATGCAAAATAGTAAATAATTGTAGTTAAAAAAAGCGAAGCAAGTTTTTATTCTTGTCCACGTATTTTATAGTCTTTGTTGCTTTCATTCGGCCCTTGATGCTTCTGCCTTCGGCTTGTCTTTATAAAACACGAACACTTCAGCAATGAGCTTAAGTACCAAGAACAAAACAATAAAACCATAATTGCTCAAAAAAGTAGGAGAATCATCTTGCGTAAGCCACTGCGAGAGTGCCACAGAGCCCCCCATCCCGAAGATAAGGCTCAGGTGCAAAACCAACTCTCTATGACCGAAGACACTCGGAAATAGAAAAGGATGCTCGGCAGTGTATTCTTTCTTGACAACAAAATTTTGTAGGTAACGCCAGCCCTCCCTCAAAAAACAAAGGAGAACCGCGATGTTAAAGCCTGTATCTCGCCCTGTGAGTACTCTAAAAATAGAAGCCAGCACATCAAAACTTTCTTCATTTCCTTTGCCCGTGATTAGTGAGATGAATCCCCAGCCAAATGTAAGAAAGACAAAATAAATCCCATTGACAAAAAACTTGCCATACAAAAGCTGATAGCGTGAGCTTTCTGTATTTGGCAGGCTGATGTGGAGGGTGCTAAGGCTAATCAACAATAAGAAAAGACTCTGAATGATATTCTCTACCCAAAACAGAAACACAATCGGGAAGATACTCCACTTAAAGTAAAAAACACCCACAAAGGCATAGAGTGTAAAAAAAAGGCGGTAAAAAAGCTTGAAAATAAACATACAGAATCATCTAAAGTGGTATAAGCAAATGTACTTAATCAACCTAAGTTGTACAAAACACATTCTTACTGTCTTTGAGAAGCACAGCACAAGCGGCTGTCTGCTTGTGCTGTACTGGTTTTTACGAATTGTTTTGGGCTTTGTTTTTTTTATTTGAATTACGGATATTTTCTTCTATGGCATCCCAAGCCTCTTCTGGCACATCTCGTAGTTTGTTAAATTCTCCTGCACCCAGCAGCCACTCGCCGCCATCTATAGTGATGACTTCCCCATTGATGTAAGATGAATAATCCGAAACAAGGTAGGCAGCCAAGTTGGCAAGCTCCTGGTGCTCACCCACACGCCCAAGCGGAATGGCGTTCTCAGGTTTGAATTTTTGTATCAATTCTTCTGACATTGCTTCCTCAGGAAACAAACGACTCCAAGCACCCTCTGTCGGGAATGGCCCAGGGGCAATGGCATTGGAGCGGATTCCGTACTTGCCCCACTCAGCTGCCAAGGAGCGGGTGAGTGCCAATGCACCTGCTTTGGCACAGGCAGAGGGCACGGTGTAGCCTGAGCCTGTCCAAGCATAACTTACACTGATGTTGAGAAAACTGCCTTTTTGTTTTTGCTCAATCCAGTCTTTTCCAAAAGCCAGCGTACAGTTATAAGTACCCCTCAGCACGATGTCTATAATGGTATCAAAAGCACGGTGTGAGAGTCTTTCGGTAGGGCTTATGAAGTTGCCAGCCGCATTATTGACTACGGCATCCACCTGCCCGAAGGCTTCATAAGCGAGCTGCTTCATGTGCATAACTTCTTCATAATGCCTGACATCACAAGCGACAGGAAGCACTTTTCCGCCTGTTTCATCTGCCAGCTCTTGGGCAGTGCTTTCCAAAATGCCAAACTTGCGGCTTGTGATGACTACATTTGCGCCTAGCTCCAAAAAATAACGGGTCATGGATTTGCCCAGACCTGTGCCTCCTCCCGTTACTACGATGGTTTTGCCTTGGAGGGCGTTTTCCTTTAACATGGGTTCTGTGTATTTCATTGAGAGAATAGTTAATTTTTAGGAATAAATGATGATGATTTATTTTAGAGATTGTCAAACCTTGTTTTTCTTTTGGTAAGATGCCCACTGACATCAGTGCTGATGAGTGCCCCTGTAGCGCCTTGGGTAAGTTCGGCGGCGTTTGCCTCATCGGTGTCTATGTGCATTTCTAATTTATAAGAAGGCGAAACCCTGATTAATACATTGCCAAAGGTCAGGCTTCGCTCTTGATTATCTACCGCAATTTCTACCACATCACGGTCTTTGACTCCGAAGGTGAGGGCATCTTCTGGGCTCATATGGATATGCCTCCAAGCACAGATTACCCCTTCTTTGAGTTCTACTTTATGGCCGTTTTGTGCCATCAGCGTAATACCAGGGCTATTCCCTACCTTGCCTGACTCTCTGATAGGAGCATCTATGCCTAAGAAAAACTCATCTGTACGGGAGATTTCTACTTGGTCTTGTGGGCGAGTAGGCCCTAAGATTCTGACCTTTTCTAATTTATTTTTGGGCCCTATGAGGGTCAGGGTTTCATTGCAAGCAAACTGTCCAGGCTGCGAGAGGGGGCGGTATTCGGTCAGTTGATAGCCCTCTCCGAAGAGCGCTTCTACGGTTTCTTGGCATAGATGAATATGCCTTGCAGAGACCGCAATCGGGATGAGGGGGATGGTATTGACTTTGTTTTTTTGGGCAATCAGCTTGGCTGCCTGTTGTGCAATGGCATACTGCTCATCTGTGGCGACTACCAATAATTTACAGCGGGAGTGGCTTGCCGAGATGTCTTCTACAGGTGCGCTAGGGCTCATGTCTAAATCCCTGTTTTTGTCTTCGTGTATGACTGCCCCCAGAAAATCCAATCTTTGTAAGACCCTGTGGCGAATGATGCTCGAGTTTTCACCGATTCCTCCTGTGAATACAATGGCATCTACCCCACCCATGACGGCAGCATAAGCCCCGATGTATTTTCTGAGGCGGTGTGCGAAGACGTGTAAAGAGAGGCGACATTCTTCACTTCCTTCGGCAGCAGAGTTGATGATGTCTCTCATGTCACTGCCTGCCTGAGAGATTCCGTACAGCCCACTTTCTTTGTTGAGGATGTTACTCATCTCTTGGGTGCTGAGGTTTTCTTTTTCCATGAGGTAGAGCATCACTCCAGGGTCTATATCTCCTGAGCGAGTGCCCATGACCAGCCCCTCGAGCGGGGTCATCCCCATGCTGGTCTCTACTGAGCGTCCGTATTCTACGGCACAGACACTGGCACCACTGCCCAAGTGGCAGGTGATGATGCGTAGATTTCGTACATCTGTCTGCAAAAAATCAGCAGCACGCTTGGCTACAAACTGATGGCTCACCCCATGAAAACCATAGCGGCGAATGTTGTATTTATCTGTCAGGCGTTTGGGCAAAGCATATTTTTTGGCTCTAGTGGGCAAGGTAGCGTGAAAAGCCGTATCAAAAACACCAATGTGTGGGATTTCTTTAAAAAATACTTGTGCTTTGCGGATGGCAGCCAATGCAGGTGGATTGTGTAAAGGTGCCAACTCACTGAGAGATTCCATTTTTTGGATTACCTCTTCATCAATGATGGTAGGCTCATCAAAATAGGCTCCGCCATGCACCGCACGATGCCCCACAGCACTGAGCTGATGGGCGTCTATTTTACCAAGTAAAATCGGAAAGGTAAAATCTAAAACAGCCTCATGCCCGCTTTCAGGGCATTCTCTAGGAGCTGGCTCATCCGAGAATTTAAGCAAGGGTGAAGGCTCATTGATGCGCTCTACACCGAGTGTAAGGATGCGTTTGCCTGTATGGGCTTCTATGATTTCTAGTTTGATGGAAGAACTTCCGCAGTTGATGACTAAAATTTGCATGATTTGATTGGTAATGGGTCTTCATTTATAAAGACCTAAAAATACGAAGTAATTCGCGTTTTTGGATAAATACAGCCGAGATTTTCTCAAGTAATGCTATTCGGGCGGGGCAATCTGCTTTTTTAGAAAAATAAAGCTGCATAGATTTCTTTTAATTTTGATGGCTTGCCTGTATTTTTGATTTATTTTAAAACAAAACGCACTCAAAAGATGCAAAAATTACTACTTTTCTCTGTCTTGTCATTTACACTTTTACTGCTAGGCTGTCAGCAAGAAAAAAAACAGCATCCACTCATCGGCACATGGGTTTATGAGTTTACGGACAATGACATCGTATTAGAATTTAAAACAGATGGTACTTATGCCTTGGATGTAAACTCAAATGATGGGCAGCCAGGAGACCTTATCGGGGTATATCATCTCAAAGATACAAGTCTAATCACACTCAAAGACTCTCTTGGTGGAGGAGCCTGCCTTGGAGAGGGGCAAACAGGAGAATATACATACAGAGTAGAAAAAGAAAGACTCTATATGACACCTGTCAAAGATGAATGTGCTGGAAGAAAAAGACTGATGATGACCCGAGAATTTGGAACGAAGCTGAAGAAGCCTTGATTAAATAATTTGGAAGCTATTTAGCCCTTTAGTTTTGTTTTTTCGTAAAAAATAAGTGGACTTTTTTACCCTAACCTACCACTTTAAATATATGAAAGCCATTACCGAAAGCGGAACGATTATTACCTTAGAAGACAAGCACGAAATCAAGAGGGGAGGGGAGGGGAAAATCCTGAGCATTCCTGAGCTGCCACAGCAAGTAGCCAAGATTTACCTTGACCCCAATTATCAGCACATGAGCAAGGCCCAAAAAGATGCCCTGGATGTGCTAGACGGTGCCCTCTTTGTCAAGCCTTTAGAACTGATTTTTGATAAAAATAAAAAGAATACCATCTTAGGCTTTACGATGGAGTACCTCTCTCCTGATTTTTTGCCTTTGGCGGCTTTTTTCAATAAAAATTTTTGTGCAACACAGCAAATAGACAATGAACAAAAAACCAAAATAGCCCGAAAACTTATTCAGGCAGTAGCCTCAGCACACCAAAAAAACATCATCATCGGAGATTTGAGCGGGCTAAACGTAATGACAAGCACACAAGGAGAGGTGAGATTTTTGGATGTGGATTCTTATGAAACCCCCGTACACTCTCACTGGGGCATGCTCTTAGACGAGATTCGGGATTATCTCTATCAGGGGGAAGTATCCGAAAAGAGTGATTATTTTGCCCTCTCCATTTTGATATTCAATCTTTTTACACATTTGCACCCTTTCAAAGGCATTCACAAAGAGTACAAAGCCATGGCAGAACGCATGCTACGCAAAATCCCCGTCTTTGCCAATGACGCCCAGCTTATCATACCGAAGTGCTACACTCCACTGCAAAATGACTATTTACAAAAGCAGTTTGAGCGAATATTTTTGGGAGGAGAGCGGTTTTTACTTTCTATTGAGCAAGTTATACAGACACAAGCACGCCCCGTCAAAGTGCCTAACATAGGCATAAAGACAAGCCTCAAATACCAAGAAATCTACCAACTGAGGGCAGGGGAGTTTATTCAGCAAGCATTTTTTTCATCGAGCTTGGGTTATCTCTCCACCAATCAGCAGGTCTTGCTTTATGATGTGGGCAATCAAGGCTATGCTACCCTCAAAAAAGCCTATTCTAAAACAGAAAACTCTTTGTTTCAAGGAAATGATACGCAGTTTTTTGTAGGCAATCAGCATTTTTTTGTGCTCAAAGATAGACAGCTTTTTGTAAGGCAAGCAGGGGAGCAGTTCTCAACAATCAGTAATTTTAACCCAAGTGATTCAGCACAGTATTTTATGCTGGGGCATATTCTGGTGCTGCTAGATGATGGCTATATGCGTTATTTGTATCTTGACCAAGTAATTGGCAATCAGATACATACAGAACAAATGCCTGTGTTTACGGCTGGCTTTGATGTGTTTCATGGCTTGATTCAGAATGTAGGAGGGGCACAGTACATTTTCTATGCCTCAGGGCATACACTTTCTTCAGTGCGTGCTCCTCGCTTGCTCAAATCTGTAGGCATTGCGGGCAATGTGGGCTTGGCAAGCTACGAAGTACAGACGATGGGCGAGACGAGCCTACAGCACGAGTATTTTAAAATAGACAATCTCCAAGTAAAATTTAGTGGCGTAACAGTACAGCAAACACACTCTTTGGCCTACAAGGCTCAAAGCCCTCAACACGGACTGCTGTTTGAACCAGCAGATGACTGCCTGCGGGTGCGAAGTAGTGAAGGTTTTGCACTCTTGGCAGAGATAGGCTGTAACTTACTCAGCACAGAAACCAATCTTTTTATGACACAAGCAGGCATCATAGCCTATGAAAAGGATTTTTGTTTTTTGTTAAATACACAGTAGGACGTAACAATATGACCGCCAAATATAAACTTGTGTGATAAAAGGCGAGCATCTACTTCGTTTCGTTGTAAACACGGTTTTTACCATCTATTATTGCTTGTTTGCTCTCTTATAACTTTGGGTACATTATTTCTTGGATGCTCCCTTAAGATAATTTGCCTACCCTGTAAGAGTTTTTGTTTCCGCTTTTTATTTGCATGTCCAATTCGGGGAACTGCGTAATTATATGAGTTGTGCCATTCCGTTCAATGGTAAAATTTTCATACTTCGTGAACACAGTGCTATATCAGGAAACATTCTAAAATGAAGCAAGCTTTTTTTGCATATAAACTATTGAGAATCAAACACTTTCTTAACTAATAATTAACCATTCCTAAGCTATGCTACTGCTTTATCACTTTCTTCATTACTTCATTGCCTTCAGTTTTGATATGAATTAGGTAAGTACCTGTGGCATAATCAGATAGATTGAGCTTTGCTTCACCATTATTGATTTTCAAGTGATTGTCATACAAAAGTTGCCCTTGTGCATTGTAAATCTTGACTTGTACCTCAGTCGTTTGCCTTGCTCCAAGGCGAATAGTCAAATCTTCTTTTATTGGATTAGGAAATAGGCTAATTTGCGTCATTTCTTGACTTGCTTCTACAAAAACGATGGGGCTGTAGCTTACTGTTCCGTCTAAATCTATTTGCTTAAGGCGGTAGTAACTTGCTTCGGGATTGTTGTATCGGTATTCATATATTTCTAGCTGATTACTATTGCCTTTGCCCTCTACAAAAGTAATCTTCTCAAAATCAGTACCTTCTTGGCTGACTTCTATTTCAAAGCCTAGGTTATTTCTCTCTTGTACGGTCTGCCACTCAATGCTTACCTCCATTCCCTCAGTACGCCGTGCTTTGAAAGCAAGCAAACGAATGGGCAAAGATGTATTTTCATCGCCCACTGTCCAAGGCGAAAAGGCGTTGATGTTTGCCAATTCTACATAGTCCACAGCATCATCTACCCAAGTTCCTCCCTGATTTTCCCAAAGATTAGCGGCATTTTGTCTGAATAGTTTCAGGTTTGTTCCTGCTGCCAAATCTACCAACTCGGCGGGTGCAAAAACGATACGCATCGAGGCGTTGCTGGGTGTGCCATTGATTTGATAAATCTTTTTGATGCCTAGGCCACTTGCCCTGTAGTGATAGCGGTCTATGCTTACGGTGCCTGCATTGCTGAGGGAAAGCCCACTGCCTGCTATTTCTGCAATACTTGCGTCAGTGCTTCGGTTGGTCATGCGGAGGTATCCACCTGAATTGCTCTCGCTAAGATTGGGTGTGTTGTCAGTTACTATGGCATTGCTGCTGCGATTTTCTGTAAGCACACCCGTATCGCCCAAATCTATGTTAAAATTGTTTAGATTGAGTATGCCGCTTTGCAGGGTAAGATTTTCGCTGATGGCTAAATTTTCTGACAGCGACACTATTGCTCCTTGCGTATCTATGGTCAGTCGGGGCAATACCCTAAACGTGGTAGGAATGGCTTTAGCAGCATTGCCTATTAGCCTGACTTCGCCTTGTGCAAAGATATTTTGCTGTAATGTAAGATTGGCATTGTTATCAAGCGTAAGTACAGCACCACGCTCTACTTGTAGTGTTCTAATACTAGCAGTATTGGCAACTATGGGCTGATCAGGGGCATCATTAGGAATGAATACCTCACTCGTAGGAGTAGGTAAGGCATTAGAAGTCCAATTTCCTGCTGTATTCCAATCTGTACTTACTGTGCCATTCCATAGGAAAGTATCTGTAAAAAATACGCTGTAATCTTCAGCTTGTCCATAATCATCTGTATCGCAAGCCCCTCCTGGGATACCCTCAAATTTAGAAACTACCCTCATTCTGAGAAGTTTATTTTTGACAACAGTGATGGGCGTAGTGAAACTGCTTGTGCGTTCTCCCTCCTGATTGGCAGGGAAGGAAGTTACTAGCTCGCCCACTTCAAAAGTACCATTGTCATTGTAATCTATATAAACTGCCGCCCCTTCATCATTAAATAGTCCTGTACGCACTGTGATTTGGTATAGCGTATTCGGAAAAAGTTGTGTGGATTGGCTACAGCTATAGTCATTATATGCTCCATCATTGTGTGGTGTAGTATGGTCTATGTTGGCTAATTTTACCCTGAAAATACCTGTGCCGAATTCATTGTTGAGGTTTAAGGTATTGGTGCAGACAGTAGTAGCTGCTGGGCTTGTATTCTGAACGATGATGTAGTCTTTTTTGGTTTCTGTACTTTCCCCTTGATTGACAGTGAGTGAAACGCTATAAATCCCAGCTGTATTATAAGTATGTGCAGGATTTTGAGTAGTATAGTCAGTAATGCCATCATTGTCCACGTCCCAAGCCCAGCTTGTAGCCCTTAGGCTGGCATCAGTAAACTGTACAGTCAGGCTACCATTGCAAGTACTTTTAGTATCAGCAGTAAAATCAGCTACTGCATTGCTTACAAATACATCAGAAGTAAACAAGCCACGCCCATGTGTAGAAACGACTACCATTTTGTCGGCAGGGCGGTATCTGAGCATCGTACAGCGCGTATTGGCTAGATTGGTGTTGCTCGGACTCCAATCGGGGACAGAATTAGTACCTGTACCAAAGCCGTTGGTACTCCAGATGCCCACTTCAGTAGCTAAGAGTACTTCATTGCGGTTTTCGGGATTAAACAAAGCCCATCTGACAGGTATATCAGGGAGATTTCCTTCTTTACTAAACCAATTAGCACCCCCATCAGTAGTTTCCCAGACTGAATTTACACCATAGTTAGAGAAAGTAATCAAGAGGTGATTGTCGTCTGCCCCTACTTCTATACAAGAAACAGCCCCCGCTGTGGTGATGGGTGTAGCACCATTGTCTATGCGTGTAAAATTGGGTGCAGCACTTGCATTGTTTACCTTAAAAATTCTCCCACCCATAGTACCCACAAAAAGCACATCATTGAAAGGGCTTATCTTTAGACTGGTCAGCCTAGCGTTGTCAAAGTTATGATAAAAGCGTGTTTCAGTAATAGTCCCATCTAAGCCACTTATTCTTCGGAGTGAATCGGCATTGGCAGCACAGTAAAGAATTTTGCGTTGGCTGTCATAGTCAGTAGGGTTGATGAACAAGCCAGAGGTTTGATTATTAAAGAATCTTGTAAAACTCCCTCCTCCGTTCAGTGAGCGAAAGTAAGAATTAAAGACAAAAGAAGTAATCTGAATATTGCTATTTTCTTGGTCTATGTGGCAAAATGCGCCATCTCCACCTGTTACCTGTTGGGTACTTCCTAGCTGTGGCTGTGTAAATTTTTGTGTGCCATTGTCTTGTGAGCCTGCTAAAAAATAATTGCTGTTAAATTCATTTTTGACCGCACAAGCATAAAACTGTGTGATGTTGTAACCTGTATTTTTTTCTGTAAAAGTAGGCGTAGCCGAAGCATTTCCAGCATTTGACGAGTAATGCACCCCTCCGTCAGTGCCTACAATGATTTCATTATTTGCTCCAGGCCTGAACTCTATGGCGTGTTGATCGGCATGCACATAAGGCAAACAATTGCCTGTCCAGTAAGAGATAGCTTGCCAAGTTGTGCCTCCGTCAGTCGTTCTGTGCAAATCAACGCCTCCTGCAATTACCAAGTCGGGGTTGGTAGGGTGAACTGCCAAGATTAAATCATACCAAGCCTGCCCACGTGTAAAGTGGAGTGTACTTATGCTACAATCTTGATTGAGGTAAAGAGGAATAGTAAGGTTTGTCCAATTTACACCGCCATCAGTACTTTTTTTGAACCAAGCTGCATCAGTACCACCACCACCTCCACTTGCTATAGCATAAATGATATTCGCATCAGAGGGTGCACAGGCAAGTTCTATGCGTTGGCCATTGGCAATGCCTATGTTGTCAGAGAGGTCTGTCCAAGTTCCTGAGGCACCATTAGCCGCATGGAGTGATTTGAATACCTTTCCTGCTGAAAAAACACCAAAACTAGCATAGACATCTCCATTGGCAGCGATTTCTAAGTCAGCACCACGGTCAGGAGGGGTAGTGCCGCCACTGCGAACGCTAAGCACCCTCGTCCAATTAGCTCCCCCATCAGTAGAGCGCATAATGCCTCCTACATCAGTGTAAAAAGTCCTGGTGGCTGCAAAAATAGTCCCATCATTTTTGATAACAATTTTATTGATATACTGCCAATTGCTGCTACTGTCAAAAGCCCCAGGGTCGGTGCTAGGCAATCGATTCCAAGTAGTGCCTCCATCTGAGCTTTTCCACATTCCTCCCCCTTTCTGTGCGTCTAAATTAAACCAACCCTCGCCCGTACCCACATAGATTTCTTGGGGATTGGCTGGGTTAAAGGCAATACAGTTTACAGCGATGTTGTCCCAAAAGCCGTCCACGTGTATCCAATTGGGTGAGGCAGCAAAGAGGTCATTGGTGTACCAAAGCCCGCCGCCTACTCCCCCAGCCCATACCTTGCTTGCTGTGGGGTCGTTGGGGTCAAAGGTGAGGGCACGCGTGCGTCCGGCCACATTGTTTGGTCCTCGCTCTACCCAATTTATACCTGCTATGGATGTTCTTTGCATGAGTTTGGTGGTTTCATTTACTTTGATTTTTCTTTCATAAGGTACTTGCCCTGTGGCGGGGTCCATTGTTAGCAAGAAATCCAGTTCTGCGGCGAGGTCAGGTCGGTCTTGTTTGGGGAGTTTTTTCCATTCTTCTTGGGTTTTTAGGGGGCGATTGTTGTAGGGATGTTGTACGAGTAATTTTGCCCAAGCAGCCTTTTTCTGTTCTATTTCATCAGATTTATTTTTAGACAATCTTGATATTGTGGAAGGTTCTTCATTTTCAGTATACTCTTTTTGAGTTTCAGGTTTTTCTTTTTTCTCCTGATTCTTTCTATCATCTTGCTTGATTTCAGCAGTTTCTTTTGTAGATTGATTGACTTGACTGCGTTTTGGGAGATAGAAATAAGCAATCATTAACAAATTGAGCAAGAGAAAAGCAAAAAGTATTTTTACTTTTGGGTTTTGATTGGTAGATTTTTTTACCATGAGGGTATTGGGTAGAGTTCTTAGAAATAATGAAGTCACTCAGCTAAGTTTGACACCATTGAAAGTATTTTCTTATCATCAGAAATTATACCTTTATTTGGTTTTTTATGTGTATTTGTTTTTTGTAACTAATCCACTGTTGTATTTGTTTTTGTAGGCGATTTATCAACCCATTGCATGATGCACCATTGTGTTAATCTTGGCATATCTTTGCAAATACATCAAAACAAACCCCACCCACCCAATGAAGGGTGAGTGGGGAGGTTTTTAGTTTCTAACTATCTTTTTGAGTACTTCCCCTCTTGCTGTCTTGATGCGCAAGAAATACACGCCTACTGCCTGATTACGCAGTGAAATGCGAATTATCTCACCCTCAACTAGGTCTGCGGTCGAGTAGCTGCTTACGTGTTGTCCTTTGGCATCTATCAACTCAAGGGCGTTTACGCTCACACGAGGCAACTCAATAGATATCTCATCAGTCGTAGGATTGGGATAGACCCGAATAGCGGTAGCGGTAATGCTCATATCTGCGGAAGTCGCAATCACTGCGGCGGTATTCGAGAATGCGGATACTATACTGCCTGAGAAGGCGCGCACTTGGTAATAATAGGCGATATTGTTCTCTGTGATGCTGGCATCTGTGTAGGTGATGATGTTTGCCCCTACTTCGCCTATCTGCGTGTAGCCGCTGCTCGCATTGGTGCTGCGGAATATCTGATAACCTGCCTCACCTTCTATATCCTGCCAAGTCAGTTGAACAGCGAAAGGAAGCGTTACATTTGCACTGAGGTTCTGTGGGCTTGCCAAGCCTACTACTTGCAACTGACTTACTGACATAGCTGCATTGTAGTTGGCATTACCTGCTTGTGAAGCGGTGATGCTGCTTTCGCCTGCGGCGTGTATCGTGAGGATATTCCCCGAAACGCTGGCTACTGAGGGGTTGGAACTGCTGTAGCTTATCGGTAAACCTGAGGTAGCTGTGGCATTGAGTGTGATAGGAGTATCTCCTACTACTTTTGAGGTAAGTGCAGCAAAATCAATGCTTTGGTTGGCTTTGGTGATATTTGCCGTTAGGCCTGTGGGCTGTGTGAGGGTGTAATTCCCCGAAGCTGTGCCTGACAAGTTATAGCCGTTTACTACTACCTCAATGCCTGTGCCTGCATTGGCATCTGCAAAATTGGCTGTAGGCGCACCTACTATATTGACTTCATCTCCTGATACCACGCCTACTAAACTGGCTGTGCCTGAAAGGGTGGCGGTAGTTGTTCCGTCATAGACCTTATTGTTTGCGGTGATGCCTGTGATAGTGAGTGCTTTGGCAGTGATATTTGCCGTCAAGCCTGTGGGCTGTGTGAGGCTGTAATTCCCTGAGGCTGTGCCTGTGAGGGTGTAGCCTGTTACCGTTACGGGTTTGGCTGTACCTACAGTGGCATTGTTGAAGTTAGCGACTGGGCTGCCTCCTAGGTTTACATTGTCCCCTGATACTACACCTACTAAACTGGCTGTGCCTGTGAGGGTGGTGCTAGTCGTTCCGTCATAGACCTTATTACTAGCGGTGATGCCTGTGATAGTGAGGGCTTTGGGAGATACTGTACTGGTGGGGATAGCCACGGTTACATTGCTTGCCCCTGCACTAGAGAGGACTATATCGCCACTGTGTGTGCCTGTGACTGTACTGGCTTTGAGCCTAACATAGACAATGGTACCAGGGATTGCGCCTGCTGTTCCTACTACTATGCTATTGGTAAAACCTGTAGTAGCATTGAGCGAAACTTCAAATGCTGAGGGAGGAGTAATGGCAATGCCTTCGGTCATATCTTCGCCTGATACCTCAAAGCTGCTTGCTGTAGAGGCTGTACCGTAGGTGCTGCTAACGGCGGTGGGAGTTCCAGTAGCAATAATAACGGCGGGTGGGATACCATTCAGGCGTGCAATTCGGCTGCGCCCTGTGCCGTTAAAGCCCGTAAAAAATCCCCCCACCAGTATTTTGCCATCGGGCTGCAGGGCAATGGAATACACTGGATTATTAAAACCTGTTCCTATGTTGAAACTGGTATCTAAGCCGCCGTCTGCGTTTAGGCGTGCAATGTAGTTGCGTCCTGTGCCGTTAAAGCTCGTGAAAAATCCCCCCACCAGTATTTTGCCATCGGACTGCAGAGCAATAGACCGCACCACACTACTAAAACCCGTCCCTAGGCTGAAGCCTGTATCCAAGCTGCCGTCTGCGTTCAGGCGTGCAATATAGTTGCGTCCTGTGCCGTCAAAGCTCATGAATTCGCC
>JAABSX010000084.1 GCA_011390205.1 Microscillaceae bacterium
GGGTTCTGTTTGCAAGATTGAATGCTGCGGGTGAGGGCGAAGGGTCATTGTCTTTTTTACAAGAGGTAAAAGTAGTAGTAGCCACGCACGCAAAAAGAGCCGTGCCGAGCATACCTTGCTGCATACTGCCTTTCAGCCCTGCCACGAATTGGTTGAGCTTCTGCTGATAGCGGTTGAGACGTTGCAAAATAGACTGTTGTTTTTGCTGAGCAAGTGAGGCAAAAGTGCCGTCCTCAATTTTTCTTTGATAGCGTTGGCGTAACTTCAAGTACTTCGCCTTCAAGGCGTGGTACTGCTGGGTTAGTAGGTTTTTTTGCATTTTCGTAATTAATTTAAAATATACATTTCACACGTGAAGGTATATTTTTTGTTGGCCAAAACGCTGAAATGATTGACAAACGGGACTTTTCAATTGACGAAGAGCTTTGTTCATCCTTAAAACTGAGATGGGGAGATTTAAGAAAACTGTCTTTTTTAAAATAATGTAGTTAGATATGATAGTCATTGCTCTTCTCATTAAAATAAAAAACCTCAGGATTTTAGCGCATCCTGAGGTCTGAGTAATTATTTGCTCAGGTTAGCGAGCATTGTGTTTATAATACAATAACCTAGAATAATAAGTACCCACAAATAAATCTAGGTCTCCATCTCCATCTACCCAAATCTACTGTACTTAGAATATTCTCAGCCGCCGAAACAGCCACAAAACCAGCAGAATGAGCCTTGCTTCTTAATTCACAGATACGTTTATTTATTTCTTGAAACCAGAGTGATGAATCACAAGGCTTAAGAAAATTGTTTTTTCAAAAATTGGTGTAATACGATTAAAGACCAAACTCTTTGATAATAGAAGCTATTTCCTTTTTTAAATTTTTTAATCATCTCTTGCACGGGTTTGCTCTTGACGATTCCGTAATGCTCAATAATTTGAGGGTTCAAAAATTCATCTACCAAGAAAGACAGGTCATTCTGAAGCCAATCTACCAAAGGAATAGAAAATCCCTGCTTTGGTCTGTCAAAAAGACTTTTGGGGGCATAATCATACAATACTTGCTTGAGGAGGTATTTACTTTCACCATTCTTAAGTTTTAGATTGGGGTGCAGATTGATGGCAAACTCTATGATTCGGTGGTCTAGCAAAGGCACACGCAGCTCTAAGGCGTGCTGCATAGATGCCCTATCTACTTTGGTGAGCAGGTCATCGGGGAGGTAATAATTCAGGTCAAAGAAAGCCTGTTTTTCCATGGGGCTGAGGTTTCTTTTGAGTGTCGGGGTTTGGTAGGCGGCTGATAATGCAGGATTTTGGAGAATCATCCTCAGTTCTTTTCTTCCGAAGAACTGCTGCTCTTGTGAGAAGATATGACTCAGTAGCTCAGGCTCAGAGGGGTAAGCAAAGAGATGCTTCGCTTTTTGGTAGCGGTCTGCTTTCATCAGTCCCAATGCTCCAGCGATGGGCTTTCGGAAAGCCCTTGCAGAGGGTTTGGAGAGTCTTTTAGCCCATTGATACATGCCATAGCCAAAGAAAAGCTCATCTCCCCCATCCCCGCCAAGTGCTACTGTTACGGATTGCTTGGCAAGTTTGGAAACTAGATAAGTAGGAATCGCCGAAGAATCTGCGAAGGGTTCGTCATACATTCCTCCTAGCTGTGGGATAAGTTTTTTGGCCTCTTGGATAGAAACGGTAAACTCTTGGTGCTGTGTGCCAAGATGTGCCGCCACTTGTTTAGCATATTCAGCTTCATTAAAACGAGCCTCTTCAAAACCAATAGAAAAGGTACGCAAAGGCTGTGCAGAAGCCTCCGAAGCCAGTGCAGAGACAAGGCTAGAGTCAATCCCTCCACTCAAAAACACGCCCAAAGGCACATCACTGATGAGGCGATACTCTATGGAACTTTGTAATAATTTTTTTAGCTGCTTTTTGGCATCTTCCTCTTGGTTGAGCAGAGTCAGCTTATTTTGGGTGGCTTGGTCATAGATTTTTTCGGACAAGTCCCAGTACTTTTCTTGCTGAAGACCTGCCGCCGAGAGGCGAATCCAAGCGCCTGCGGGCATTTTATAAATGTTTTTGTAGATAGATTTGGGGTGTGGCACATAGCCAAGGTGCAAAAAATCAGCCACTGCTTCTGGATTGAGTTCTTTTTGAATCTGAGACAAAGTAAGCAGTGATTTCAGCTCCGAAGCAAAAGCAAAATTCTCCCCATCCCAATAATAATAAATAGGCTTAATCCCTATCCTGTCCCTAAATAAAAATAACTCATGGGCTTGCTTATCATAGACCGCAATGGCAAACATTCCATTAAGATGGTAAACGAATTTTTGCCGCTCTTTGGCAAATAACTCTAAAATCACCTCTGTATCAGAGCTAGTGCCCAGCGCTACTTCTAGCTGCTTGGTAAGCTCACGGTAATTATAGACTTCTCCATTAAATGCAATGACAAACCTTCCGTCTTGGGAGTGCATGGGCTGATTGGCGTGTGTAGAGAGGTCTAGTATTTTAAGCCTACGATGCCCCAAACCACAGATTCCATCCCAAAAATATCCACTTGCCTCTGGCCCACGGTGCTGCAGTGCATCCGCCATAGGAACAAGCTGCTGCTCTTTAAAAAAAAATTTGTGAGAGTAAAAACCATTGATGCCACACATATCTTAAAATATAAAAATTGCTTGTAAATTATTGATTATCAAATGCTTGCCATAAACTGCTTCAAGTTTTGACTGAGCAAAGAAAAGTAGAAATTAGCTGTCAAACAAGTTTATTTTTAGAATATAAGGTGAGGCACTCATTTGTGTCTATTTTAGGATTACTTTGGATTTATTTACCCTGATAATTGGCTCAGTTTTGAATTTACAAAATCAAAACACAGCTTGTAACCTTCCTAAAAAACTCACGTAAGTAAGTTTCAAATATATACTTAAACTTAAACCAATTAAAATCATGAAAAAACAATCTCTTGTATTTTTAAGCATTTTAATGCTTGGCCTGTCTGTTTTTACCAAAGCACAAGCACAAGATGACCCTCAAAACATCATCAAAATCAATCTATTTAGCCCTGTGGTGAGTACTGCTTCACTCTTTTATGAGCGTGCACTGAATGAAAATTCTAGCTTACAACTAGGGTTGTTTTATACAGGAGCCTCTATAGATGGCACTAAAATTAGAGGCTTTGGCATCACACCCGAGTATCGCTTCTATCTGTCAGAAAAAGGCAATATGCAAGGTTTCTTCGTCGCTCCTTTTGTAAGGTATCAAAATTTTCAACTCACTACCGAAATTGATGAATTCAATACAGAAGAAGACAAAGCTACTTTCAATGGCATAGGGGGCGGATTGCTGATAGGTGGTCAGTGGATTTTCAAAAAACGAATCTCATTAGACATCTGGGCTGGCCCTAGCTACACTGCTGGTGATATAAAATTAGAAAGTGATAGCTCAGAAGATGATTTCTCTACGGGTCTCTTCAGCGGCTTTGGTGCACGTGCAGGGCTTACCCTTGGTGTGGCTTTCTAGTATTTTCAAAACTATACACTTGATAATGAGCAATTTATAAAAAGCTGCTCAGTGTTTTAGCCCTTCCTATCCCATAAGGCATAGGAAGGGCTTTTTTTTAGCTTGATAGTATGCTGTTTTTACATCTTTGCATGTCTTAAGCATCCATAGTTGGCTTGCATCTAAGCGTTTATCTGCCTGCACACAGTTGGTTTACATTATTTTTTGCGTAAAAAATGGATAATTGGCACATTGGCTGTTGATAAATTAGCACATTTACTTATTTTTGGACATCATTGGACTTTTGTGATTGAATATAGTAATTTTGGATAAAAGAAAACGACTAAGCAATCGTTTTATAGGCCAATGAAGATTTATTATATCTATTTTATTATTTTATGCTAAAAACCATGAATGTAAAGACAACAATCTGGACGCTCCTGATGGTGATGTTCCTTCCTTATTTTACGTATGCACAAGAGGCTGCTATACCACCCAGAAACTGGTTTCACTTAGATGAAAACAGCGACAAATACAGAGGTGTAAGTACTCAAGATGCCTATAAAATGCTCGAAAACCGCAAATCTACTACAGTCATCGTGGCTGTCATAGACTCAGGCGTGGACATAGAGCACGAAGATTTAAAAGACAATATCTGGATAAATGCTAAAGAAATAGCAGGAAATGGCAAAGATGATGATGGCAATGGCTACATAGATGATGTGCACGGCTGGGATTTTATAGGAGGCAAAGACGGTGAAGATGTAGCCCATGATACCTATGAGCTTACCCGCCTTTATGTGAAATACAGCAAACAATTTGAGGGAAAAACCGAAAAAGAAATCTCTAAAAAAGAAAAGGCACAGTTTGAAGAGTACCAAACCATCAAAGCTGACTACGAAGCCAAGAAAAAAGAAGCAACACAAGGCTTTGCTCAGTTTAAGCAAATCGCTGCCATGGTCAATCAAGCCAATGAAAGCATTCAAGGCTTTTTAGAAAAAGATGTCTATACCGAAGAAGAACTGGATGCCATAGAAACAGAAGATGAAAAAGTAAGTACTTCTAAAACGCTTTTGCAGCAAATCACCCAAGGCAATAACCTTACACTGGCTGATTTGCTTTCACAAGTAAAAGACGGTTATGAATATTTTAATGGCCAAGTAGAATACGGACTCAATACTGATTTTGACCCCCGCAACATTGTAGGAGACAATTACAGTGATGTGAATGAAAGATTCTATGGCAACAATGAGGTAGAGGGCCCCGATGCTGACCATGGCACACACGTCTCAGGCATTATTGCTGCTGTGCGCAACAATAATTTGGGCATAGATGGCATTGCACAAGATGTAAAAATTATGGTCATCCGCACTGTCCCTGATGGTGATGAGCGTGATAAAGATGTGGCCAATGCCATTAGATATGCCGTAGATAATGGTGCAAGCATCATCAATATGAGCTTTGGCAAGAACTACTCTCCCGAAAAAGCCGCTGTAGATGCCGCCGTACAGTATGCAGAGAAAAAAGGAGTACTCTTGGTACACGCTGCTGGCAATGATGGCAAAGACATAGATGTGAATGCCAACTTTCCTACAAGTCTTTATTTAGGTGGTAAAAAACGTGCAAAAAACTGGATAGAAGTAGGAGCATCTTCTTGGGGTGATGAAGGCAATTTTGTGGGTAGCTTTTCTAATTACGGACAAAAAAATGTAGATATTTTTGCACCCGGCGTGGCAATTTACTCTACTACCCCTGACAATAACTACGAAAATCACCAAGGCACAAGCATGGCAGCACCTGTAGTAGCTGGCGTGGCTGCACTTGTAAAATCTTATTTTCCTGAACTGACTGCCGTAGAACTAAAAGAAATATTGATGAAATCATCTATCAAATACAGCACAGAGATTAACAAACCTGGTGAAGATGATGTAGAAGTAGCATTTCCTAAACTTTCTGTAAGTGGAGGCATCGTCAATGCAGCGGCTGCCATCAAAATGGCTTCAGAAATGAAAAAATAAATGCTTGGTTCACTCCTTGCAAAAAATCATGCACTTAAAGCAGAGGTTACAAGCTCTGGCTATGAAAAAATAAAGTCAAAACTGCTGTAATGCAAGGAATACATGATTCTCCAAAGCCTTCGTTTTTTAAAATAAGACGAAGGCTTTGGTTTAATACAACCAAAACGCTAACAGAGATTCATTTTTTTCTCAACCTAACTTTGACAGACTTACGCATCAAAAAAACAATCCTCTTTATGAATACCAATGAACCCCTCAACTGGGATGATTTCGCAAAAGTAGAAATAAGGATAGGCACTATCTTAAAAGCCGAAACATTCAAAGAAGCCAGAAAACCCGCTTATAAACTAGAAATAGATTTTGGGCCATTAGGCACTAAGAAGACCTCTGCACAGATTACGAAGCTATACCAGCCCGAAGAACTCATAGGGCGGCAAGTACTGGCAGTGGTCAATTTTCCTCCCAAACAAATCGCCAATTTTATGAGTGAATGTCTGCTACTAGGGGCTATTGGAGATGCCCAAGAGGTAACACTCATTACACCTGAGCGAAGCATTCAAAATGGACTAAGGATAGGCTAATCAGGGCTTGCCGTAGTAATAATAGTGCGCCTCCCCTTGCTGAATAATGACCTGGTAAACCGAAGATTTAAAATGGGTAAGATACACCAAGATGTCACCCTGTTTGTTTTCTGCCGAAAAAACCTGCACTGCATGGGCTTCATCCGCCTTGATGCGCTTCACCTTGGGCTGCTGATAGTGTAGCTCAGGAGCATCCGCAGAGGCACGAAACGTGATTTTCTCTTCGGACAATGCTATTTGCCAGCCATCATCACTGAATTTAAAGCTAAAAGATTGATTTGGAGATGTATCTGTGCTGCTTGCTCCTTTTACACCTGTAATCAGGTATAGAAGCCCCCAGGCAAATAAGATGAAAAAAATACTAGGAATGAGAGGATTTCTCTTTAAAAAGCTTTGCTTCTTACTCATACAAAAAAATGTTGTTGGAAATGCAAAATTAATGCACTCTGTCTTAAATATACTTATTTTTTTGACAAAACAAAAATCTTGCTGCTAAATTTGACTTTATCTATCTAAAATAGTATTTTTCAAACAATTTATTCATTCTGAAAAAATACCAAAAACAAGTTATTCTATTTTGAGGTATATCCCATAATTTTGCAATTCTATCAAAAAAATAAGGATAAACTTCATAAAAAGTACACACTTCATGACTACCTCAGCCCAAGATTTATTGCTCGCCAAAACACTGCTTCAAGAAAACAAACTCGTGGCGATACCCACAGAGACTGTGTATGGCTTGGCTGCCAATGCTTTAGCGCCTCAGGCTGTAGCTAAAATATTTCAGGCAAAAAAAAGACCTACCTTTGACCCACTCATCGTGCATGTGCCTGATATTGAAGCACTTGAGCAATATATTGGTTATTTTCCAGAAATGGCTCAAAAGCTGGCACAGGCTTTTTGGCCTGGACCTCTTACGCTTATTTTGCCTAAAAAAAAGATGATCCCTGATTTGGTTACTTCAGGGCTTGATACTGTAGCAGTCCGAATCCCGAAGCACCCACTTACACTTGCCCTGCTTCGTTCGCTAGATTTTCCCCTTGCTGCCCCCAGCGCCAACCCCTTTGGATATGTAAGCCCCACCACTGCGGCACACGTCAAAAACCAACTGGGCAGCAAGATTGATTACATCCTAGATGGAGGCCCCTGTGAGGTAGGGATAGAATCTACAATTGTAGGCTTTCCGCAAGGGCAGGCTTGTGTATATCGGCTTGGAGGCATCTCTCTAGAAGCCATCGAGCAGTGCATCGGCAAGGTAAGTTTGCAGGCACATTCTAGCTCTAACCCCACAGCCCCTGGCATGCTCAGCAGCCACTATGCACCCGCCAAACCGCTGCACCTCATCCAAAATGCCCATGAGGCAGACAAATGGCTCAAAAGGTTCTCCCAAAAAAGTGTGGGAAGTATTGTATTCAAAAAGCCCTTCAAAAATATCCTCCCCGAAAATCAAGTGATACTCTCCAAAACGGGCAACTTTCAAGAAGCTGCCCAGAATATATTTGCAGGGCTGCGAAGCCTCGACAAACCTGAGATTCAAATCATCATCGCCGAGCTTCTCCCAGAAAAAGACCTCGGCAGGGCCATCAATGACCGCCTCAGACGTGCAGCTACCATGCATCAATCTTTTGACTGATAAATATCATAGTATATCTATGACAAGCTTCCTATCTTTGAGCAAAAGAAAACACTAAAGTGCGGACAGTATTCATCTACACATCGTCATCACCGACACAAGGTCTGGTATATCTATTATTTTTTTTGACGAGTACTGCACTCACATAAGGGTTGTTTTTTCTGTAATTTCTTGTGTTTTATTCAGAATATGCACACAGAAACAAGAATCAAAACCACTCATAACTAGAGGTAGTAGTAGGTGATTCTTCATTTTCTTTTTAAAAGTGCGTAAACGCTGTGTTTGCACACTGCATTTTTGTATTGATTGATACGAAGATATGCCGAGTGATAAATCCCTTTTACAGGTTTTTAAGTGAGGCATGCTTCTTTTTCATAAGTAAATCTATCTGAGTAGATTAGTGTAAATCCTCATGTAAGTTGGTACTTCTAGTGCCAACTTACATTTTTTATAGGGCTTATTTTTTATAGCAAACTCACTACCAAATCTACATAAGCCTGCATAGCATCTTCTTTGTCTTTGCCACTTTCTTTTGCCCACGCATCATATTTAGCTTGCCCCTTAAAATCAAACACGCCTGGGCGTGAGCCAGTTACATCTCCTTCGGTGGCTTGCTTGTAGTAAGCATATAGCTTTAGAAGCTGCTCATTAGAAGGGCGCTTTGTGATATTTTTTACATCCTTTAAGGCTTGTTCGAACTGTGTTTGTAATTCCATTCATTTTATTTTTTAGTGAGCAGCAAATATAATAATTTCAGGGTGTTTTCGCATGCCTATCTGCCCATTGCTGTAAGGTGAAGCACTTTGATGGCATTTAGTGCAGATTTAAAAAAGACAATTGCTGTTGTAAAAATCAACTATTTCTCCGACTTGCTTGAATTGTTTTTGTTTCATTTGTGCATTGAGCTCGGGGCAATCTGCAAAGTAATCAGCCAAAACTTTAAATTTCAATCCGAATACACCTTGTGTAGCCCTAATAAAAAACGGAGATTTTTCTTTTTTGAGTAAGTCCATTGATAGCAAAGCAGACTCCCCCTGCTCCCACCATTCTAAATGGTAATGGCTTAGTTTGCCTTTGCTGATGAGTTTTAAAAAGTGCTGTTCTCCGTTTTTTGAATCAATTTCGTATCTTGGATTAAGCAACTTGATTTTTTCAGAAGATTGGCTCAGCCAAAAGCTTTGATATATTGCACCCTCTGCTTGAAAAGCAAGTACATCCTTCCTTTTGAATTGTCTTCGCTTTTTGCTGTGGTCTGTCAATCTAATTTTCTTATAAAAACGAGGACTTACACTTTTTGAATGAATATGCTCCACCAGACCATACAATGTGTCAGCAGAGTTTAACACAACAAAGTCTGTATGCTTGCTATTTTGGGCATTTGAAATGGCTTGTATTGAAAATATCAGCAAAAGAAAGGCAAAAAAAGTTTTGAGAAGTCTCTTACACCCATTGAATTGCAAAAGTTTGTGTCTTGTAATGCACACCATTTTTTTTAATTTTATGTTTGACTTATTTTTGGAAGCTATAATCCATAAGACCTCAGGCAAGGCTGCTTTACATCTGCCCAAGATAAGCAAAGACACTGAAGCGTTTATCTACTGTGATTAAATCATCAATCAATGCCAGACAAGCATCTAAATCACGGTAACAGAATGGTGCATCTGTCTTGATATTATCATTTGCAATCATCTCAGGGATATAAATCTGCTCCCTCAATGCCTCATAATCAAAACTGGCAGCAAAGGCTTTTGCCTCCCCTCTTGACATCACTCTCCCTGTGCCGTGGCAAAGTGAGTGGTATGTTTTCTCCACTTCTGGGGTAGCAGAAATCAAGACCACATCGCCGTTCATGTTTGAGGGCACGACTGTCTGCTCATAAGGGCTGACCCTTACTGCTCCTTTGCGAATGATTACCCCCTCCTCTGTATGCTCAAAATGATTGTGGTTTTTATCAAGAATAAGCTCAAGTTTTCCGAAGTATTTTTCTAATATTTTGAAAATTGCAAATCTATTCTCCTCAGCCCACTGGCAGACCTCTTCAAACTTTTTATCAAATTTTTGGGGTTGGTCTATAAACTCATCTACCAGTTTTGACTCATTGCGTGAGCCTGTATGGATTAAAAAATAGAGTTTGTCATCTGTGTAAGATTCTAAGGCATCCAAAAAATGATTGCCCGAACCCAAATCCCCCAGTTTGCCCTTGTTTGCCCGAATATCAGTATAAATTTTATCCCATTTTTCTCTTCTAAAATCCTCCTTTGTCAGCTTTGCTTCACACAAAAGCATTCCGCAGCCACAGTCAGAGACCGCAAACTTACGCCAGTTTTCTTGCTTGGTAAATACTACTGTGCCTGTAGGCAAGGGAGATTTACCAGGGCAGGCATCAGGAAAAAAAATCACCTTCTCTGCCCGTAAATCATGCGGAAGCCATCCATATACTTTATTGAGAGGCTCTGCCGAATAATTAATTACTTCCATATTTTTATACTTACATTGTCTTTCTACTATTTACAAAATCACCAAGCCCGCTCCCCAAAAAAACGATAAATCTTGATTTAAGGTACTTATATCTCTAACATCCCGATAAATGACGTATTTTTGCAGATTGAATCAGCCAGTTATGTATCATAATGAAGCCCTTAACCCTAGAACGTACACCGCAAAATATGCAAGAATATTCAGAGACCCCAAAAGACCAAGAGGATGATGATGAAGATACGCTTTCACTCTTTGAGCATCACCGAATTATCATTGACAAAAACCAAGAAGCCCTCCGAATTGATAAATTTTTGATGGACCGCCTTGCCAACGTAACACGCAACAAGGTACAGAATGGCATCAAAGAAGGATTTGTAAAAGTAAACAATGAAAGTATCAAAGCAAATTACAAGGTCAGGCCCGAAGACGTCATCACGGTTTCTTTCCCTGAGCCTCCCCGCAACCTAGAGGTAATCCCCGAAGATATCCCCCTTGATATTCGCTATGAAGATGAGGATTTGATTATTTTATACAAAGAACCTGGTATGGTGGTGCATCCTGCACATGCCAACTGGACAGGCACCCTCCTCAATGCACTTGCATTTAGATACCAAGGCTTGCCCGAAAACTCAGAAGGAAGGCCTGCCCTCGTACACCGAATAGACAAAGATACCTCTGGACTTCTCGTGGCTGCCAAGACATCTGTGGCACTCACCCACCTTGCCAAGCAGTTTTTTGACCATACCATAGAGCGGACTTATTATGCCCTCGTCTGGGGCGAGCCCAAAGAACCCAAAGGAACTATCAGTACTTACATAGGGCGAAACCTCAAAGATAGACGTGTGATGCAAGCCTACCCCGATGAAGAAATCGGCAAACCTGCCGTAACACATTATGAGGTATTGCAAAACTTACGCTACATCAGTCTGTTGAAGTGCAACTTAGAAACAGGACGCACACACCAAATCAGGGCACACCTTCAGTATCTTGGACACCCTCTCTTCAATGATGCTACTTATGGAGGAGATAAAATCTTGAAGGGAACTGTCTTCTCAAAATACAGAAGTTTTGTAGAAAATTGCTTTAAAATTATCCCAAGACAAGCCCTGCATGCCAAATCACTCGGATTCAAACACCCTCGCACAGGCGTCTGGATGCAGTTTGATACAGAACTGCCCGATGATTTTAAACAAGTCATCGAGAAATGGGAGCATTATGTAAAGTATGTAGATTAAGTATCTGAGCATATTTAGTTTACATTATTCTGGAGCAAATTTTAGCCATTCAATTGCCCAGATTAATCTGCTGCCAATTGAATGGTAAATATAATTGTAAGTTAGGATAGTCTAAGCTATTTAAGAACAAGTACTCAATAAGAAAATAGCAACGCTTCTAATTGATTATCAGGCTTCTACTTCTCTGATACTGCCTGCTGCAGTGCCGCTATTTCTTCGGAGATAAACTGCATCAGAAGCCCCATATCGGAGATAATGTGCGGGCAGCTCGTTGCCGAAATCATCACTTGCTGATTGTAGGTAAACAAAGCAATGAGCAGCCCCATTCCGTCTGTGATAGGGCCCAAACCATAGTTATTAAGAAGTTTTGAGCCATTCATATACAAAGGCATGGGAGGCCCTATCACATTGGTGATGGTCAGATTACAAAAAGGCTGGTGCAGTTTTGATATTTTTAAAGACTGATACAAGTGTGCCACGGCAGAGGTCAGCCCGGAGGGGCTAAGGTTAATGACTTCATCCAAATGTATCACACTGCTGTGTACTTTGGCAGAAATGCTGTGTTTATGAATCCTCAAAAGTCGCTGCACAGGGTCAGGCTCATCTGTGGCAAGCGAAACCAACATCGCCGAAACACGGTTGCCTAGCTTTCCTTTTTCTTGGCTAGGTCTGACAGATTTGGGGCACATCGCCACTAGAGATTCTTTGGGGAGTGCAGCACAAAAATCAAGGTAACGCCGCACAGCCCCTGCACAGACGGAAAGCAATACGTCATTCAGCTTGAGCCCCTCAAAAGCATTTTTTATTTTTTGAATCTCTGCCAATGGCACCGTAATCCCATCAAAGACACGCTTTTCCGAAATTTCAGTATTCAATATGGTGTATGGTGCTGACATCAGGGCAATGGGCGGGCTTACCTCTTTGTGGGTGGGCATGTTCTCTTTCTGAATCAAAGTTCGCTGCAAGCTATCCAGCAAAAAATAATTCGCTTGTAGGGGTTTTGTCCACATAGATTTAAACATACTCATCTGAGCAAGTGCCCAGCCTGTGGGAGTCGGCTCGGGTTTCCAAGTATCAGGAGGCATTTTGCGGGGCAGAGGGCTTGCATCATAAAAAGCCTCCATAATCTCTGCACCTGAGCCTCCGTCTATGGCAGCATGGTGTACCTTCACGAGCACACCTACAGAGCCTGCTGGATATGCTTTGTCTTGAAAACCCTCAATCACATACATCTCCCAGAGAGGGCGATCTCGGTGGAGTTTTTTCTCAAAAAGAGGCTGTACCATTTCTAAAAACATATGCTGATCGCCAGGGGCAGGCAAAGTAAGGTGTGTAAGATGCTTGTCTAAATCAAAGGCTTCATCTTCTACCCAGTAAGGGTGCGAAAGTGCAAAAGGAGCTGATACTATTTTTTGTCTGAATATCCGTGCTACTTGTAACCTACTCTGTATGAATGCTCTAAACGCTTCTATTTCAAAGGCTTTGCCCGCCTCACTAGGGCCTAAGATATACAAGCCTGCCACATGCATGGGGGTCTTGGAGGTCTCTAAATACAAAAAAGAAGCGTCTAAACCACTGAGTGCCTGCATACATTTACGAGATAATCCTTATAATTCTATCAATATCAGAACAAATATAGAGGATTTCACTCATTTTTCCTGTCATTCTGGAAGAATCCGATGTGCTGTGTAGCTTTTTTTGCTCTCTTCCTTTCCGATTAAAAATCTTTGACTTTAACCAGATTAAAAATCTTTGGCTCTGTGGTCGGGAGTGCAAATCCCGACCAACGGAGGTAGCCTTTTCCTTTTCTGTCATTCCGTAGGAATCTGCTGTACTGCGTAGCCTTTCCTTTACTGTCATTCCGTAGGAATCTGCTGTACTGCGTAGCCTTTTCCTTTTCTGTCATTCCGTAGGAATCTGCTGTACTGCGTGCTTTT
>JAABSX010000085.1 GCA_011390205.1 Microscillaceae bacterium
TGTTTTTGCTCAGTTGGTATTCTTTAGTGGCTGTGCTGATGGCATCTAGCAATTGCTTGATGAGTTTGTCTTGTGGTTTGCGTAGTGCCTTTGTCTGAAGTACGATTTTCTCTATGATTGGATTGGCAGGATTGTCCAACAGTATAATGTCTGCAAGCAAACTATTTTGCTGCTCGAAGACTTTATTGGCTTCATTTTCTAATTCCTTCCATTCTGAAATAATCTTGTCAATCCCTAAATCCTGCGAATCCTGCTTCAGACTTTTTTCCTGCGAATCCTGCTTCAGACGGAATGTGTTGAGCGTTTCAAACACTTTCTGCAATTGCTTTTGCAGTTCGGTGGTGGCTTCGGCAGTTTCTTTGGCTAAGTCGGCAGACGTTTGCAAATAGCTTTTTACCGTGCTTTCAAACTTTTTGGCATTACCTCTATACAGATTTACAATGCAAATCAGGTTTTGCAATTGCTCGGGGCTAAAGTCATTTACTTTGCTCGTTACCTTGCGGTAAATTTTTCGGGCATCTAGCATCAGCACTTTATCACAAGTATTATGGGCACCCACAGGGGATGCCCTTACACTTTTGGCTCTATCAAAAAACCACAGGGTGCAAGGCAATGAACGGGTATAGAAAAAGTTGTTGCCAATTGCCATCATCACATCAACTGAACCAGTCTTAACCAACTTCTCCCGTATGTCTTTTTCGCTGTGTCCTGCATCGGAGGCAGAAGAAGCCATTACAAAACCTGCCCTGCCTGTTGGTTTCAGGTAGTTGTAGAAATACTGAATCCATAGATAATTGGCATTGTCATTTTTCGGTAGGTTTACTTTGCCTTCCAATATCAGGCGTGGGTCTTTCTTAACGGCATCTTTTTCTTTGTCCACACCGTCCACATTAAAGGGTGGATTTGCCATCACAAAATCAGCCACACCCACAAGGTCGTGTTTGTCTTCGTAAAAAGTGTTTCCTTCCTGTATGTTGCCTTCCAGTCCGTGCACTGCGAGGTTCATCTTGGCAAGTTTGGTATTGAGTTCGGCTTTTTCTTGTCCATAAAAAGTTACTTTCTCAGCGGGTTTCAGTCCTTCGCTTTCTATGAAATAGCCCGTTTGCACAAACATACCTGCACTACCGCAGGCAGGGTCAAACACAATGCCGTGGTCGGGTTCAATGACATTTACAATGGTCTGCACCAAACTTCCAGGCGTAAAAAACTCTCCGCCTTCTTGCGCTCCAGTCATTGCAAATTTGTTGAGGAAGTATTCATAAATCTTCCCAAACAAATCACCTTCGGCTTTTTGCAAGACTTCTTTATTGAAAATGCGGAGTAGCTCTCGCAGCAAGTCCTTACTGAAAATGGAAAAATTCTTAGGCAATACCCCTTTGAGGTTCTCATATTCATCTTCAATCAGTTTCATGGCATTGTCAATCGCTTCGCCTACGTCGGCACCTTCGGGCAATGAAACTAGGTAGTCAAACTGTGCCTCATTGGGCAAGAACATTGAGTTTTGTTCTTCAAAGTCTTTTTTGGTCAGTGGTCTTTTGCCTCTTTGCGGATGCGAAGGCAAAGTTTTCTCCACTTCAATTTTTACTTTTTGGAAGCGATTGTAGGCATGTCGCAGAAATATAAGTCCCAATACAGGCATAGAGTATTCTGAGGCAGTCAGTTTACTGTTGGCCCTGAGTTGGTCTGCAGCTCTCCACAGTTCGGCTTCTAATTTTCTAAGTTGTTTTCCTTGCATGTATTCTTTCAGTTTCTTGTTAAGATGTTCAATCTATTATTCTAAGTGAATAAGTTTAAATATCGTTGCTCTTTTGAGTGACTCTATATAGTATTTTTCCACGTTGATGTGTCAATTAATACGCATTGAAAAGTCCTTTATATAATTATTGATGGATATTTTTTATGAAATTAGGATTCTAAATTTCACTCAGAAAAGCACTCTCCCCCTTTAAATTAGCCAATCTACCACAGCTTTCCCCTTTCATCTCCCCAAATATGCCTGATTTATTTTGATTTTAAAAGGGATAAGGTGTAGTTTTTTTCTGTGCGAAGCCAGAGTTTCATAATCCTGTTTGCCTGTATTGTACTTGGGGGGGCTTTGCTTCCACAGACAACAAATCTTTTGCTCTGAAGTCGGGAGTACAAATTACGATTAGCTGGTACTGAAGTCGGGATTGCAAATACTATGCAGCTAGATTTAAGTCATTGATTTTCAATCATTTATAAACCTAGCTGTTAAAACAATTATTTATAAGGCTTGCCCTCATTGCGAGAATACTATGCAGCTAGATTTAAGTCATTGATTTTCAATCATTTATAAACCTAGCTGTTAAAACAATTATTTATAAGGCTTGCCCTCATTGCGAGAATACTATGCAGCTAGATTTAAGTCATTGATTTTCAATCATTTATAAACCTAGCTGTTAAAACAATTATTTATAAGGCTTGCCCTCATTGCGAGAATCCCGACTAGCTAAATCAGTTGCTTAAAGATACAAGACCTACTCAAGATGACAGAGATATAAATGAGCCTGACGGCTACATTACATCTACTTACTTATTATCTAGGCGTAACAAATAGCACTTTAGTATCTGTGGAAGAAAAGAGTGATTTTATTTTTTCTTTGTCTGTTACCAAGATACTTGTATTGACGAGGTGTACTTCTTTCAAATTTCTAAATCTGCTTGGGCTAATGTCTTCTGAAAGCTCAGTAAATGAGTTTCCAGATAGGTAGAGATATTCCAACTTGCTTATTTGCTGAAAGCTTACAGGCAAAAATCTCAAACGATTGTTTCTTAAATCCAAAAATCTTAGAGCTTTCAGATTTCCGAGCTCTTCTGTAAGTTCTTCTAGTTGATTGTTGGTCATTCTGAGTGTGTTGAGTTCCTGCATTTTGTTCAGTTTGTAGTTAAAATCCGAAATCTGATTGAAGCCTGCATCTAGTTCACGAAGCGAAGCGATGTTATAAACTTCTTTGGGCAAGAATGTGAATTGATTGTATTGAAGCATCAAGAACTCTAATTTTTTGAGTTTTTCTATTTCTTTGGGTAATACTTTTAAGTGGTTGTGAGACAAGTCAAGCCAGCGTAAATTTTTAAACACTTCGATTTCAGGTGATAAAATATCTATTTTTTGCTTAGAAAGGTCTAAAATCTCTACTTCTTCAGGGCTTTTGATGGCTTCTTCCCAAGAGGTAAATATTTTTTTAGTTTTTAGGTCAGTCTTGCGTGCTTGGTTGATATCAATCCCTTGTGCTTGCAGTGGGCTACTGAGGGTAAGAAGAAACATCGCCAAAATACTAAAATAGAGTGCTATGATTTTCATATAAAATTAAGTTTTAAACGTGATATAATTTGTAAACTACTGATAATGAGATTTTTATATCGATTTTATATGCTTCTTTCAAAATATAATGTCCTAGTTATTTTTGAGAGTAGCATAAAATCCAAAGCAATTTACGAATTTTGCACTCGCTTTGGTAGGGTTTATCTTACAAAGTAGCGTGGTTTTGTGGCGTATGTAAGTATTTGATGATGATTACAAAACATAGCAAACTTGGGGCTGAGTAATTACTTAAAACCGATTTACCGCATTGATTTGATGTAGGTGGTTGATATTCAAGGTTATTGTATAATTTTCGATGATTCGTTTTAAATTGTCCATTTACCTATTACTTTTAGGTTTTCTTTGGCTGGTGTTATAATCAATAGAAAGAGTGGGTTTACGGAGAAGTAGCCTAATATTAGTTTTTTGAACAAAAAATCATGATGAGTTATTTACAAGGTTTATTAGGCTTGGGGGTTTTTGTGGCGATTGCCTACATATTTTCTAACAACAGAAAAGCCATCAACTGGCGTTTGGTGTTTGCGGGGCTGACACTACAGATTTGTCTGGGTATTTTGATTATTCAAGTGCCACAAGTAGCCACCGTTTTTAAATACATAAGCGAAGCTTTTGTTACATTTTTAGATTTTTCTCAGGCAGGTGCAGAGTTTTTGTTTGGTGATTTGGCACGCAACAGTGCCGCCTTCCCTGATGCCAAGCACAAGCTGGGGTTGATTGTTGCTTTTCAAGTATTGCCCACCATTATTTTCTTTGCTACAGTTACGGCAGGTCTTTATTACCTTGGCATTCTTCAGCGGGTAGTTTATGGCATTGCTTGGGTGATGGCACGCACTATGGGTTTGTCAGGTCCTGAGAGTCTTTCGGCAGCAGGCAATATCTTTTTAGGACAAACAGAAGCCCCGCTGCTAGTGAAGCCTTTCATAGAAAAAATGACCTACTCCGAGCTGATGTGCCTCATGACGGGGGGCATGGCAACCATTGCGGGAGGCGTTTTGGCGGCTTATGTTTCATTTTTAGGAGGAGATGACCCCTCTATACGTGCCACAGTGGCGGCACAGCTTCTGACAGCCTCCATCATGAATGCTCCTGCTGCCATCGTGATGGCAAAAATATTGGTGCCACAGACCGAACCCGAGAAAATCATGCACAAGCTAGAAGTATCTAAAGAGAGTTTGGGCGTAAACCTCATAGATGCCCTCTCAAGGGGGGCTTCTGACGGGCTAAAACTTGCCCTCAATGTAGGGGGAATGCTCTTGGCTTTTATTGCATTGATTGCGATGATTAATTATGGTTTGGGAAGTATCGGAAGTTTGATTGGTGTCAACTCTCTCATTCAAAGCAGCACTGATGGTGCATTTCAGGCACTTTCATTGGAGTATATTTTAGGGCAGATAGGCCGCCCCTTGGCATTTGCGATGGGTGTAGAATGGGATCAGACCCTGTTTATGGGTAGCCTTCTGGGCAAAAAAACGGCCATCAACGAGTTTGTAGCTTACTCAGATTTGGCAGCTTTTGAAGCTGCTGGGCTAGTTACTGACAAGACCGTCTTGATAGCTACCTATGCCCTCTGTGGCTTTTCTAATTTTAGTTCTATTGCCATTCAGATAGGAGGCATTGGAGGGATTGCACCTGAGCAGCAGTCTAATTTATCTCGGCTCGGATTGCAAGCCTTGCTGGCAGCAAGTTTGGCTTGCATGATGACGGGTACGATTGCAGGGGCTGTCAGTGGCTAGAGCAGCTTGCCCCCCAGGTGCATCAAAAAAGCCCTTCAAGTATCTTATCTTGAAGGGCTTTTTTGGGGAGATAATCTTAATGTATTATTGTTTTAAATATTTCCATTTTTGGGTATAATTGGCATTGTGTACTACAATTACATCTTCATTGTAAGGGTCAAGTTTTAAATTATAAACAGTTGTGCCTAGTTTTACGGTGATTACATCATCATTTGAACCCGTAACAGTGCAAACTGACCACTCAGTAGCACGATTATTTTTCATCCATACTTGTACTTGATAGCCATTAAACTTCAAATACAGTTGATAAATAATGCCCGTTTTTACATCAGCATAATTGTATTGAGCCTCATCATAGCGCTGTGCGAATGTCTGCTGGCTAAAAAAGAAAATAGCAGCAAAACTTAACAAGAGAATAAGTGCGAATTTTTTCATATTTATTTATTTTGAGAGTAGGTAATGATTTTAGTCTATATCTTTTGAGTTTACTCAATCCTACTTTTTTTTGTTGGTGTTTTACACTGTGTTAAGTGATGCTGCCATGTAATGATTCTCTCTGATGTCTATAAACACACTGTGTTTTGAGCTTTCATTCTCTCAAATCAGAAGTTTTATCAAGGAAATATCGATGCCTGTAGAAAAAGTACAAATGCCCGTGATAAAGGGTCTATGTGTATTTAGGGGTAGTAAAAGAAAGCGCAAAGGCTTGTTTATAACTTCATTCAAAAAAATAACTGTCGGAAAACAAGTATTCTGTACAGCATGTATTTTTTTACCATGAAGTCAATTTTATTTTCTAACAAAAAATAGGGGTTGCCAGAGTAGAAAGCATTTTGTGAGCACAAAATAAATCCCCTCAAAAATATAACTTCCTGAGAGGATTCTAAGTCAAAACGTTTTAGAACTTCTTAGACGGCTTTTACCTCTACTTCTATATTGCCACGAGTAGCTATAGAATAAGGACAAATCTGATGTGCCTCATCCACTAATTTTTGTGCTTCTTCTACATCCATTTTAGGGATATGCACATGTAGCTTGGCAGCGATGCTATACAAACCTGACTCTGACTTCCCGATACTTACCTTAGAATCAATAGAAAAATCACTGATGTCTCGCCCTTTTGCTACCACACCCATCGCTCCACCGAAGCAGGCGGCATAGCCTGCGGCGAATAATTGCTCAGGATTGGTTTTTTTGCCGTCTCCTCCCATTTCTTTGGGCATAGACACACCGAAATCAAGGATTCCGTCAGAAGATTTGATGTGTCCGCTGCGTCCGCCAGTGGAGGTTACTTCTGCTGTATAGATTGGCTCTATCTTAATCATTTAAAATAATGTTTAGTATAAAAAAAATTAAAAGTGAAATTAACTACTTTATTAACCATTTAAAATAAATCTTTGTTATTTTTTTATGGTGATTGTGTTTTAATTTATTTTTGGCTTGAAAAATCACGAGATTTCACTTAAATTTATGCCAGTATATTTTAGTTTATGGTAAGCTACTTTTTGAGCAAAAAATCTTATGAAAGTCATACGCAATACAGAGTTTTTAAAGCTATTCTTAGAGGAAGGCATTTATAAGGTCAGCCCCTCTCTGCAGCGATATCCGCTTGTGATATTATTTGAGAATGCCCAATCAGCCCGCTTGCCTACAGAGCAAGAAGAACTCCTAGAAAAAATACTCAAAGCCGTTCAATTAAATCTTGATGATGTCAAGCTCATCAATCTCCTTCAGACCAACCCTGAAGATAACTGGCAAGACTGGCAAGAAATCCCAGCGTCTTACCTCATTGCTTTTGGAGTTCAGATTCCTGTTTTTTCAGTAAAAATTACGCCCTATGAGCTAAAGCACTACCACACACTGAGTTTTTTTGTGGCGGATACACTTTCAGAGATTGCTACAGACCAAGAAAAAAAACGCCAACTCTGGAAAATCCTCCAAGAAATGTTTTTAAATCATTAAAAATACGGCATTGCTCAAGTCAGCCATGTCTAGAAATTGCTTTCTTTTAGGTTTTTAATCCCCAAATATTACATCCAAACTATCTGCCCAAATATAGCTAAACTTGCATTCAGCGATGTCCGCCCTTCTAAAACCCAATGCCAAGACTTTCAGCAAAAAAAATGGCTCGGGTATCTTGTGCAAAGCCCTTCAAACTTACCAATGTACTATTCATTTAGAAGTACATAGAACATCCTTTACAAGAAAAATGTACTTTATGAGGCGGGCTACTTGCTAAATTCCTGTAGTCTGATAGCTTTTTTTGTTTAGAAAAGGCATATTTCAGTGTTATTTTCCTTATTTTCCATATTTTTTCTCCAAAAAACATACTTCCTCTAAAATGTAGTACGAGTTTTGGAACAGAGATATCAAAGCAGAAAGTCAAAAACCTATCAGATGATTTTTTTTAGCTAAAATATTTTTTATTAGATACTTATTTGTAAATACTCAAAATATACTTGGCAATCAAGTAAGCATAACTTGATAAACATAATGATACCTAATCAAAATATTTTTTATTTTATATTACTTACATATTTAAAAGACACATAAATATATGAAGACACATTTATTACTCCCAATTTTAAGCTTCTTGATTCTGGCAAATTCACTGCAAGCACAAAAACTCACAAGAGAAGAAAAAAAAGCTTACTATAAAAAAGGCATTGAACTCAAAAAGCAGTTTAAAGAAGACTTTAAAAATGACCCTGATAAGTTTTTAGAGTTCAAAGAAGACATAGACTCTTCTAGCCAAAAAGTAAATACCCTGAGCAACGAACTTGTGGCATATCAATCTTCTTTGCAAGATGTAGAAGCTTCCTTAGAAGCATTAAGAAGGGCAAAAGAGCTAGATGAGCAGCGCATAGCACAGCTAAAATCCAAAGAAAAAACAAAAAACAACAGCAGCAACCCAATACAAAGGATACCTCAAGAAGGGGCTTTTTATGCCGTACAGACCAATGGGCAAAACCCGCATATCTTCAGCAATGATACACCAGAAATAAGCATTGCACAAAATGAAAAAGAGGTCTATGTCTTAGGGATTTATGATACATACCTACTTGCCTTTGAGCTAAAGAAAAACATACAAGCCATGGGGCTGCAAAAAGCTTGGATAGTAGCCTACAAAGACGGAAAAATGATAGACCCTGATGTAATCAAAGACAAAGGCTCTAACATGATGTCAAAAAAATAGACAGTTTATCGGCTCATTTTGTAATTTACCACTTAAACTGTTTTAAAAAAATGCACATATCTAAATTTATATACGTCTATTTTTTGTACTTACTGGTCTCAGCATTTCAAGCACAGGCACAAGTACAATCCAATAGAAATAATTATTGGTCGGTGGGTTTTCAGCTCAATGCCATGAATTATTTTGGAGATTTAAACCCCCAATCAAGCTTTGCAAGTACTGAGCTTTCTCTGACTCGTCCTGGCTTTGGCATACAAGCAGAATACAAGTTTCACCCTCATTTTAGGGTGAGGTTTGGTGCCATTGCAGGTCGGTTACAAGGAGATGACTTTGTCTCTGCTAACCCACAAGACCCTGAGGGAATCTATCGATATGCCCGAAATCTGCATTTCAGGAATGACCTTGCAGAGGTTTCATCTATTTTTATTTTTGACATATTGCCAAGCCGAGGCAGGTTTTATGGCGAAAGAAGTTTCGTGCCTTATATTTTTGGTGGTATCGGTATGTTTTATCACAACCCCAAGGCGAAAGTACCACTTACCTCCGCCATACAGCCAGGAGAGTGGATAAGCCTGCAACCACTAGGCACGGAAGGACAAGGCCGCCCTGGCTTTGATAAAAAATACGCCCTCATACAAGCAAGTATTCCCGTAGGGATTGGATTTAGAATCAGTATCAACCCACGCTTCAATGTATCTATCGAGTCAGGGTTGAGGCTCACTTTTACAGATTACCTAGATGATGTCAGTGGAGAATATGCAGGACAAGAAGTATTGGGAGATGACCTGACCAGAATCATGGCCGACAGGTCGGGAGAGCTAAATGCCGCAGTAGGCAATGAAACACGCAATACCACCGAGCTAGATACGAAGTTTGGCACAGCCATCAGCACCAATACCACAGACGGCAATACCTACACACACTACAAAGGATATGGCACAGCCAATGACATAAGAGGCAAAAGCAGTTTTGACTATTTCTTCGTAAGCGGATTTCATTTTAATTACGTTATCAGTGTAAAAAGATACCGCCCCCTAAAAAGATAAACCTATGCATAAATTAATTACACTGGTAATCACTCTAGCACTCCTGAGCCTACAAGCACCCTCTCTTATAGCTCAAAAAGGCAGTGCAGACAAGCAAAAATCTTCCCGAAATATCAAAAAAGAAATGAAGGAAGTTTACTATGATATAGAAAAGTATGAACAGATGAAAAATCAGATGCAAGACGCACAAGTAAAATCAGACTCTATCAAAAATAAACTGGAAGAAGCCCAAAGTGAAGCCTCCGAAATGGAAGAGGAAATAGAAGTACTCAAAAGAGAACAAGAAGAAAATCAACGACTTATCCAAGACTTGGAAGCTCAAAACAAGGAAACCCTTGAAAGAAGTATCCCACTGACAGGTATTTTTTTCTCCATACAAATAGGTGCATACAACAGAAGAGACATCAGCCACCTTATCAAAGTAAATGAAGCCGAACTAAGTGTAGAAGAATCCGACAAAGGACTTAAAAAATACCTTATCGGAGGCTATGAAGCCTATGAAGAAGCTGCTAAAGCACGCCTCAACCTCAGAAAACTAGGTTTTAAGGATGCTTGGATTGTAGCCTACAAAGATGGCGTGAGGGTAGATATTGGCCAAGTAAGAGATACACCTATCCCAAAAGAAGAGCTCCAAGAGCTAGAAAGAATCAAATAAAAATGGCATGTGAGTAGATAGGTTAGGCGGTCTCTAAAAAGCACCTTATCTTTATAAGATATTTTAATCAATCTCAAAACCTACTAAAAACACATAAAACCATGCCCAAATCCCCAAAAATCACTTTTAGAATAGGAGGTGTTCCTGAGCATTTTAACTACCCTTGGAAAATAGCCACTGAGCAAAAGCTCCTCAAAGATAGCCCTTTTGAATATCAATGGACAGACTACCCCGGAGGCACAGGTGCTATGTGCCAAGATTTGCGTGAACAAAAACTAGACATTGCGCTCATGCTCACCGAAGGTGCTGTGGCAGATATTGTCCGCAAAAGTGCCACCAAAATCATCGGTACGTATGTCTTAAGCCCACTTACTTGGGGCATACATACACATGCTGAGAGTGATTTTCAAAACCTCAGTGATTTAGAGAATGGTATATTTGCCATCAGCAGATACCAATCAGGCTCTCACCTGATGTCTTTCGTCAATGCCGAACAACAGGGATGGGATTTTGGAAAAATAGCCTTCGAGCTTGTCGGAAATTTTGAAGGAGCCAAAAAAGCACTCAAAAATGGAGAAGCAGATGCTTTTATGTGGGAAAAATACACTACCCAGCCCACCGTCAAAAGTGGTGAATGGAGAAGAGTCGGGGAGTGTATCACGCCTTGGCCCGCTTTTGTGATAGTAGCCCGGCAAGAAATCATTGAGCAGCACCGTGAATACCTCAAGCAACTCTTGCAAATTATCCTAGAAAAAGCCCTCCCCTTCTATGATGCCAAAGCTACCAAAGCATATATCAGCCAAAAATACCAGCTAGATTTAGAAGATGTAGAGGCTTGGTATGCACAAACTAAATGGCTGTGTCAGCCCAAAATACTCTCCGACACACTACAACTTACTCAGAAAAAACTCCTAGAACTAGGGATTATCGATGAAGTGCTGCCCAATGACAAACTATTTGATGACTTAGAACTGCCCCAAGCCGCCCCCGAGCTTTCACCACTTATGTATCACTGGAGAGTGGATAGCCTCCAAAAAGCACTTGCCCAAAAAAACAAAGCACAAGGAGTACTCACCGTCAAAGACCTTACTGATTTAGGGCATTTAGACCAATACCACTATCTAGGTGTAGCTACTTGCCATGAGATTATCAAAGAACTAGACCTCAACAAAGAAAAATATGTACTTGACATCGGCAGCGGCATAGGGGGAACAGCACGCGTCTTAGCAGAGCAAAGCCTCTGCCAAATCAAAGGAATAGAATTACAAAAACCCCTGCACGAGTTGGCTCAAAACCTAGATGAAAGAGTAGGGCTAAAAGAACAAATAGAGCTCATCAATGCTGATTTTATGGATTTTGAAGCCTCTGCCATTTTTGACCATTTTGTATCTTTAATGGTCTTTATGCACATGCCACAGAGGGCAAAAGCCTTACAAATAGCCCACCAAGCCCTCAAAAACAATGGCTCATTCTGGATAGAAGACCTCATCATACGCAGGCCACTCACATCTGACGAGCAAAAAGTCTTGACAGAGTCTGTCAGTGCCATCTCACTCACTAGTCTGGAGGCATACAGACAAGACCTCAAAGATGCTGGCTTTGGAGGGCTTCGTTTTAAGATTATGAATGACCCTTGGCAAAACTGGACTCAAAAACGATACGAAGATTTCGTGAAAAATGAAGCCGCACAAAAAAGCTTCTTCGGAGAAGAAATCTACCAAAAAAGAAGAGATTTTTATGAAACTATGGCAAAACTCTTCAAAGCAGGCAATCTCGGTGGTATCAGAATCTATGGTAAGAAGCCCATGTAAGCAGGTAAAGAATAACCCTTGTTGTGCAAAAAATGAAAAGCATATCTATCAAATAAACAAATCATGATATTTACATAATTTTATTTGTTTATGTACCGTAAAACAGACTTAATGGTTGATAAAGTATTTGTTTTCAGTACTTATTTTATGCGTGATTGTATTTTACCTACTTTTTGTAAAAAAACAGAGCCAAAAGTTTGGAAAGATGAGTCCTGCATATTTTATTTGTATGTAGATACTAAAAGTTACCTCGTATATGAGCAAAAATAAAAAGTCATATTATCTCAAAGACCAAAAAACATCCGCAGCAAAGCGCTGTGCTTGCTGGTTTTGGTGTTGTCCCTGTTGATAGACAGGGAAGATAGGATATGTTCATCTTTTTATATTTGTATAGGCTAATGCATCAAACATAAAATATAGATACAAAACATCAAAAGCCTTCCCATCCGCTGGGAAGGCTTTTTTAGTGCCTGCCGCCAAAATCAAAAAGGCGCTTTGCTCTCCCAGATTATCAGGAATGCCTCAAAAAAATAAGTCATCACCCATTAAATCTGAACATAAAACATGCAAAGTTTCCAAACCGAACTAGAAAATCCTGTAGTAGAGAAAGACATTCTCGACTTAGAAAGAAAGATACGCCTTTTTAAAGAAGGCAAAATTGATGAAGAGAAATTTCGTAGCCTTCGCCTTGCAAGGGGTGTCTATGGGCAGCGGCAGCAAGGGGTGCAGATGATTCGCATTAAGATACCTTATGGCAAACTCAGCACACAGCAACTCACACGTATTGCCGATATTTCAGATGAATATGCCAGCAGTACATTGCACGCCACGACACGCCAAGACATTCAGATTCATTATGTAAGTCTAGACCGCACTCCAGAGCTATGGGCAAAATTAGAGCAAGACCAAATCACCTTGCGCGAGGCCTGTGGCAATACTGTCAGAAACATTACTGCCTCCGACCTTGCGGGCATAGACCCCAACGAACCCTTTGATGTGTCGCCTTATGCTCAAGTGATGTTTGAATATTTTTTACGCAATCCTGTCTGCCAAGAAATGGGGCGTAAGTTTAAGATTTCTTTCTCTTCAAGCAGTGAAGATTCTGCCTTTGCATTTATGCACGATTTGGGTTTTATACCCCTACTCAAAACTGAAAATGGCGTAGAAAAAAGAGGCTTCAAAGTGCTGATAGGTGGCGGACTAGGCGCACAGCCACAACTTGCCGAAGTAGCCTATGAGTTTCTACCCGAAGAACGTCTGATTCCTTTTACGGAAGCAACTTTGCGTGTATTTGACCGCTACGGTGAGCGCAGCCGAAGACACAAAGCCCGTCTGAAGTTTTTGCTCAAAGACCTAGGCTTGGAAGCATTGTTGCAGCTCATTGAGCAAGAATGGAAAGCCTTGCCTTACAAAACTTATCCCATTGAAGCCGAAGCCTTGCAGCAACCTGAGCCACTTGCAGAAAACACCCTCTATCCTTTCAACGAGGTTTCTGACCCCGAAAAATATGCCAAATGGCTCAAAACCAACACCTTCAAACAAAAACAGGCAGGCTTTTATGGAGTCTATCTCAAAGT
>JAABSX010000086.1 GCA_011390205.1 Microscillaceae bacterium
AAAGCAAGTGGTCAGTGCTTTCTATCATAAATCTTACTATCTCATTGGGCGTATAGACAATGCCTAGTTTGTCTGCTCCTTTGGGGTTATAAGCCTTGTAAAAGTCCTCATAGATTACTTTCAGAAAGGTTTGTTTCTCCCTTACATCATCTATTTTAGAAGCTACTGCCTGAATAGCCCTGTAATAGTTTCGCACCTTATCAAAGAAGTTCTTTTTAACATCTTTCTTAAAGAAAGTAAGAATGACCCTTTCCAGCTCAGAAGCGATGTTATTAGAGCGGTGAAAATCTGCTTCATCAAAAATAGTGGTGAAGATGTCCTCAGTCAAGATATGCTGTACTATCATCTCACGCACATCTTCTTTGCTAATGTCAGGGTTGATGCTGTCTTGGCAGATTTTGAGGAAGGCATCACGGGCTACAGTAAACTTAGGATTGTTTTTGGCTTCGTTCTCCATCAAGTTTCTCAAAGCCTTGATAATGGCAGGTACATCATCTTTAAAGGCTTCTATGGAATCTCTAAAAGCCCTGTATTCGGGGCGTTCAAAGCTGATAAACTGCGTAAGCAAAGCATCTAAATCTTTGCCCTCATCTTGCATATTGGCTGTAGCTACACGCTTGCCATTGAGGTAAAGGATAGCTGTTTGTGTATCTTCAAAGATGATGTTATCACTTGGATAGCCTTTGGCAAATTTCTTTTTGATTTCTTCTTCTATGTCGTCAGCTTCATCTTTTGATTCCCAGTAGCCCCAGTCTAAGCGGTTGATTCCCTTAGCAATGCCATCAGGTCTAATGGTTTTGCCATCATCATTTTTGATGCTGATTTCTTCTACCAGTGTGAGGTTTTTCTTTTGGCAGTAGGCTTGTAGGAGGTTTGCAAAAGGGCGTTTGAGAGCCATTTCATTCATTGCTCCCAAGTCTTTTACTTTGGCGAGTTCCCTTTGGTAGTTTTTAATGAGCTGTATGGACATCTTTGTTCACAGATTGAAATTATTGAAACTTATTTAATCCGTGAAAATAGTATAAAAAAAGAAAGGGAGGAATTTTTTTAGAGCAGATGTCAGAGATAGATTGACAGGGGCATAAAAGCACCTTTTATTTATCTTTTAAAAATGCATCAACACAGGCCTCAAATCAGCAAAAAAACCATGCACAGTCAAGCGATGTACTGGCACTACAATTACTGCTTATAAGTGCCTGATTATCAGAAACTTGTTTTTTTCAGAAGTTTAACGTACATTTAACATCGATAAGTAAAAAAGCAAGCTAATTTTGGGGTCATAAGGTAAGACCTCCTCATTATCTGTGTTGGATTACGCATAATGAGGTATTTTTCATCTCATTTTTTCAGGCTTAATCGTAATAAAATACTATGCATTTAGAAAGAATCCCTCTTGCAGAAGTTCAGGCATTTTCTCCTATTTTTTTAGATTACATCCATCAAGCGCCCAAAATCGCTCCTTTTTATCATTTGCCTCCCAGCATAGAGTCATTCAAAACACAAATCAAGCAAAAACAACAAAGCACGAAAGGTGTAAATCTGCCTTGGCGTAAAACCCTTGCAGAAGTGCTTGATAGACAATACGAAGGCATCAGCCAGCCTCCCACAGCACAAATAGCTTCACTCAAAGATGAAAAAACCTTCACTGTTACCACAGGGCATCAGTTAAGCCTGTTTACTGGGCCTTTGTATTTTATCTATAAAATCATCACTTGTATCAGACTGGCAGAAAAGCTCAAAGAAGCCTATCCTGAGTATCATTTTGTGCCAGTGTATTGGATGGCAAGCGAAGACCATGATTTTGAAGAGATTAACCACTTTCATCTCTTTGGCAAAAAATATCAATGGGATACCGCACAGACAGGGGCTGTAGGGCACTTTGATACGAAGGGTTTTGAAACAATTTTTGAGCAAATAGGTGAAGTTCCAGATTTTTTTAAAAAGGCGTATGACGGAAGCCATACCCTCAGTGAGGCTACCCGCTACTTGGTGCATGCTTTGTTTTCAGATAAAGGGCTTGTGTGCATAGATGCCGATGATGCCACCCTCAAAGCAGCTTTGAAGGATGTAATGAAACAAGATATACTCCAGCACCATGCCAACCGTGAAGTAAATAAAACCTCGGAACAGCTTTCAGAATTGGGCTACAAGACACAAATATACCCTAGAGAGATTAACTTTTTCTACCTTGATGAAGGCAAAAGAGCACGAATCGTGGCAGAAGAAGGGCATTACAAAGTACTCAATACAGATATCAGCTTTGACGAGGCAGCACTGGAGCAGCTTATAGATGACTCCCCCGAAAGATTGAGCCCCAATGTAGCCCTCCGCCCGCTTTATCAGGAGGTGATTTTGCCCAATTTAGCCTATCTAGGTGGCCCAGGTGAGCTGGCATACTGGCTACAGCTCAAAGGTATGTTTGAACATTACGAAGTGCCTTTCCCTGTCTTGATGCCTCGTAACTTTGCGTTGGTCATCAGTAAAAACTATGCTAAAAGATTTGAAAAATTGGGGATTTCTTATGCTGATATTTTCCAAGACCTAGATAGCATTAAGAAAAAATGGCTTCAAAAAAATGCCGAGGTAGAGATTGACCTTGCCGAAGAGAAAAAAAATGTGCTTGATACCTTCTCAAAAATCCAAGAAAAAGCCCAAACAGTAGATAAAACCTTGGATGGCTTTGTGGGTGCAGAGTATAATAAGTTGTTAAAGTCAATAGAAAATATAGAGAAAAGACTCAAAAAATCTGAGGAACAAAAACAACAAACAGAGATAAAACAATTAGAAAATCTCAAAGAAAAACTGTTTCCTGAGGGTAATTTGCAAGAAAGACACGATAACTTACTCAATTTTTATATCAATCAAGATGACTTTATGGCTCAATTAGCACAGCATTTTGATCCTTTTTCATTTACAATGCATTTACTTATAGAAGCGATCGATTAACCCTTTTGGTAAAAACATCGTAAAAAAAAGTGCAAAATAACTTAGAAACTTGCTAGGTTAGATATAAATTCGTTCATTTGCTTATTAGTTGCAAAACTTTTAGCTTTGCTTTCCATAAACAAATGATAATTTAAAAACCTTGCATTCGTTCTAGTTTGTAGTTATTGTATGAAATCATTTTGTTGTAATCTATTTTCATAAAAAAAAAATTATGATAGTTTTAAACTTTATTCTGGCTTTATTTCTTGCTTACACTAGCCCAAGCACCCCCACAGTAAATGACTCAGAAGAGGTTGTCAACTGTGATACGAAAAAATTCAAAGAAGACTGTACCCGCAAGATTCCGCAGGGATACACCTTTTTGAAGAGTTATTCTGTTGATGGAAAGAACGGTGCTCAAAAGCAGGTATCTTACTCTTACATTTTCAGCAAGAACACTTCTTATATTATGATTCTTGCCAACAGTCACCCTCAAAATAAGGGCTTTCTGGTAGAGTTATATGACTCTAACCGCCGCAGGCTTGCCTCTAGCTACCTCAGTGCGAGTGCAGGAAGACCCGCAAAGTATTATCCAGCCTTAGGCTATCAGTGCCAAGCTACTGGCATTTATCACTTGGTGTTTAAGTTTGAAGATACACAAGATTACTGTGCAGGAAGTGTTTTGGCATTTAAGAGATAAATACTTCTTATAATCTGTAAGCATTTAGGGCTATGATGCACCTTTTTATAGTTCATCATAGCCCTAAATAACTTTTGTCATTGTTGCTCTTTGATGGCAAGCTGCCCACAGGCGGCATCTATGTCTTTTCCTCTGCTTCTTCTTAGGTTTACGATGAGCCTCTTTTGCTCTAAATATGCCGCAAACCTTGTGAGCCTATCTTCATCCGTATTGATAAAATCCGCTTCTTCTATGGGGTTATACTCTATCAGATTAATCTTACAGGGCACGCACTTGCTAAACTGATACAGCTCTTCGGCATCGGTGAGTGTGTCATTAAAATCCTTGAACACAATGTATTCAAAAGTTACCCTGTTTTGGGTTTTTTGGTAATAATAAGCCAATGCTTCAGCAAGTGCTTCAAGTGAATTTTGCTCATTGATGGGCATAATCTCATTTCTTTTGGCATCATTGGCTGCGTGCAGAGAGAGGGCTAGGTTAAATTTGACCTCGTCATCTCCTAGTTTTCTAATCATTTTGGCTATCCCCGCCGTAGAAACCGTGATACGCCGAGGCGACATCCCTAGCCCCCAAGGAGCGGTGATAAGTTCTACGGATTTGAGTGTATTGGCATAGTTGAGCAGTGGCTCGCCCATCCCCATATAGACGATGTTGCTCAGGGGAATTTGGTAATTTTGCTCTGCTTGTTGGTGTATTTTTACTACTTGGTCATAGATTTCGGCGGCATCTAAGTTTCTTTTTCTTGCCATATAGCCTGTGGCACAAAACTTACACGTGAGAGAGCAACCTACTTGTGAAGACACACAGGCAGTCATTCGCCCTTCAGTAGGGATAAGCACTCCTTCCACAAGGTGTCCATCAAAGAGTCTGAAGCCCATCTTAATGGTGCGGTCTGTACTCAACTGCTGGCTATCTATGGTGATGGGGTTCAGGTCAAAATGCGCTTGGAGCAAGGCACGAGTAGCAAGAGACAGGTTGGTCATTTCCTCAAAACGCTGGGCTGATTTTTTCCAAAGCCACTCATGTACTTGCTTTGCTTTGAAAGCTTTCTCTCCGTTTTCTACTAAAAACGCCTGAATATCATTGACGGACATCTTTCGGATGTCCTGCTTTTTGGGGTTGGCACTCATATTTTTGTTTTATCTGCAAAGATACGTTTTTTAAGTAAATGAGCCAATTTATCAATCTGCTAATGTGCTAATTATCAGTATATTACACAAAAGAGCCTATTCTCTTTGGGCAGCTACTTGGGTTTCATTGAGTGATAAAGAGGCTAACGGTACTGTTCTAGGGCACGCACGGCACTGGGGCCTAAGTGCTTGAGCAGTATTTTGCGGTACTCAGGTGATTTTGTGAATCGGTTGGTATTCAAGAACTCATTCCATATTGGTGCCCAGTCACTGCTTTTGGGCATGATGATTCCGAAATCCTCTTCTCTTCTATCTCCTACGGGGTGTCTTTTGACGGATGCATTGTATCTGAGTGCTTCGGCATAATAGTTAAAATCCAAGCTTGTAAATGAGCGGTTATCGGCAGCTACTTTGGCAAGCACTGCCCCGCTTGTAGGCAGATAAGCGATGGCGAGGTTGGGCATGTATTTTTGTTTGATACCTAGGATGATTTTTTCGTTGGTAGTGCCTTTTACTGTATAAGCTGTCATTCCTTTAAATTGTGTGGCAATGCTTCCCAGATTGACAAGTGTGGGCACTGAGCTGTGGCTAATCACAAAGGACAGATTGTTGATGAATGGGTATGTAAAATTATATACCTGCTTGCGTTCGTCGGTGATGGTGATATTGCCCAGCCCAAACACGCCCCCTTGTGCTGTCTTGACCTCATCCATAAAATGGCTAAATAATTCATACTGCGGCATTACTTGGGCTTTGAGGGAGATGCCTTTGGTTCTCTTCACATAATCAATGAATGATTTAATAATGTCAAAACAGACACCATCTAGCCTTCCTTGTATGTTTCTGAATGATAAACCAGGGGCATTGATGTATGCAATGGTAATCACACCTGTTTTCCTTTGTTGGACTTCAGCCCAAGTGTTTCCTTTTAGCTGTGTGGTGTGTGGAGGGGAATGCCCCATCAGGATAATCAAACTAAAAAACCAAAGTAGGGAAGAAAATTTAAATGTAATCATGTAGAAATCATATTTTAGAGTTAGTGAAAATTTTATTTGCTAAAATACGAATATGACTCTACTAATAAAAGAAAAAAACTAATTATGTAAAACTAATTTTGCCCTTTGGTAAAAAACAACTCTCTTTTGGTAGGTTTCTGCTATTTTTTGGTAGAGCTGTTCCTCAGGTAACTGATAAAGGGGTCTGTGCTTGCTTTTGAGTAATCTTGATACAATGTGATGAATAGGTAAGTTTATCCAAATACTTGTACTGTTTGTGTTTAGATACTCCATATTGTCAAAAAAACAAGGTGTACCCCCACCTGTAGCCAATACAATTTTATCTGCCTCTAAGGCGGTCTTAAGTGCATTTTTTTCTATTTTCCTAAAATACGCCTCTCCCTGTGTTGAGAATATCTCAGGGATGCTTAGCCCCTCTAACTCTACAATCAAGTGATCTAAATCTATGAATGTATAGCCCAAGTCATTGGCCATTCTTCTACCGATTGTGCTTTTGCCTGCTGCGGGCATTCCTATTAAACTGATTTTCATTTCTTTAAAAAAATTAAAACTTTGTCAGAGTTAGATTTCAAGCATCCAACTTTGACAAAGTTCAAAGTTTACTACAAGTTTACATTTACTCTACTTTCAAGCCCATATTATAAAAAGCAAAAGACCAAATATCAGCCCATTGCTCTATTTGCTTAGAAGTGGGTGTACCTGCCCCGTGTCCTGCTTCGGTTTCTATTCGGATAAGCACGGGGTCTTCGCCTGTGTGATAGGCTTGCAAATTGGCTGCAAATTTAAAAGAATGCCCTGGCACTACTCGGTCATCGTGGTCGCCTGTGGTTACCATCGTGGCGGGGTAAGCCGTGCTAGGCTTTACATTGTGGACTGGAGAGTAGCCTTTGAGGTATTCAAACATTTCTTTGGAGTCATTGGCAGTGCCATAGTCATAAGCCCAGCCAGCTCCAGCCGTAAAGGTATGATAGCGAAGCATATCAAGAACACCTACTGCGGGGAAAGCTACTTTGGCTAGGTCGGGGCGTTGGGTCATAGTAGCTCCTACGAGTAATCCTCCATTAGAGCCTCCTGCGATGGCAAGGTAGTCTGGATTGGTGTATTTTTCTTCAAAGAGGTATTCGGCTGCTGCGATAAAATCATCAAATACATTTTGTTTTTGCATCTGAGTGCCTGCTTTGTGCCATTCGTCTCCGTATTCACCACCGCCTCTGAGGTTGGGCTGTGCGTAGATTCCTCCATTCTCGAGCCACACCAAGCGAGTGATGCTGAAGCTAGGCGTAAGGCTTACATTAAATCCTCCGTAAGCATACAGGTATGTGGGGTTTTTGCCATTGAGTTCAATTCCTTTTTTGTAGGTGATGAACATAGGTACTTTAGTACCATCTTTGCTGCTGTAAAAAACCTGCTTGGTTTCGTAATCTTCTGAGTTAAAATCAATCTCAGGCTTCCAGTAGAGGGTGGACTTGCCCGAGGCAATGTCATACTTAAAAATGGCGCTTGGGTAAGTAAAAGAAGTGAAAGAATAGTACAGTTCTTTGTCGGTTTCTTCTCCTCCAAAACCTCCTGCTGTGCCTAGTCCTGGCAGCTCTATGGTTCTCTCGAGTTTGCCTTTGCGGTCATATTGTTTTACCTCTGTCTTGGCATCTACGAGGTAGCTTGCAAAGATTTTTTTGCCTGCTGTAGAGGCAGAGAGTACATTTTCGGTCTCAGGGATGACATCTTTCCAGGTGCTCGGCACTGGATTTTTGAAGGTGGTTTCTACTACTCTTTGTTTAGAAGCATTGAGATTGGTATAAATCAACAGACGCTCACCTTCATTGTCTAAGACAGACTGCTCACTGTCAAAGCCTGTTACGATAGGGATGATTTTACTGTTTGGCTTGGATAAATCTCGGATGTAAAGTTCATTGCCACTGGTGCTTTCAGAGGCAGAGATGACCAAAAACCGTTCATCTTCGGTGAGATAAGCCCCTACATAACGTCTGGGCTGTGCTTCACCCCCAAAGATTAATTTATCTTCGCTTTGAGGTGTACCTAGTTGGTGGTAGTATAGTTTGTGGTATTGAGTTTTGGCAGTGAGGTAATTTTCGTCTTTGGGGCGGTCATAGCTGCTATAATAGAAGCCTTCTTTGCCCTTCCAGCTTACACCACTAAATTTCACATCTATGAGTTTGTCTTCTATGAGTTTGCCCGTTTTGGTATCCATCACGAAGATTTCACGCCAATCAGAGCCCCCTGTAGAGGTCAGATAAGCGAACAAGCTTCCGTCTTTGGTGAAGGCTGTGCCACCGAGAGATACAGTGCCATTGTCAGAGAGTTTGTTGGGGTCAAGAAAAACTTCGGGCTTGCCGTCTGAGCCTTTCTTGCGGTAAAGAACATATTGGTTTTGTAAGCCATCATTTTTATAAAAATAGTAATATTCTCCGTGCTTGTTGGGTGAGCCTACTTTTTCGTAGTTCCAGAGTGTACGCAGGCGTTCTTCTATTTTTTCACGGAAAGGAATTTGGGCAAGATACTCAAAAGTAACTTTGTTTTGGGCTTCTATCCAAGCCCTTGTTTCGGGTGTATCGGTTTCTTCGAGCCAGCGGTAGGGGTCGGCTACTTTTATACCGAAGTATTCATCTACTTGGTTTCCTTTTTGTGTCTGGGGGTAGCTTAGGTTTTGTGCTTGTGTCATCATATCTAGGAATACAAAGGCAAGGATGCCCGTGATTAATACATTTTTTTTCATAATACAGTGCGTTTTAAGGATTGATTTATTGCTTTTCAAAAATAGTGATTTTTTGAGTGCAAATATCACCCATCATTTATGTCTATTGGATTAAATTTCTATCTTTAGTTATTTTTTTGAGGTTAGGTGTCTTTTTTGGCATTTGAAGCATAGAAATACCATCAAATCTCTCTTTGCTTACTCACAAACATCTCAGAAATCACTATCTTTGGGGGTCTAATGTTGGGCTAACCTTACACAGTGCTTAAACTTTACAATCCTCTACAAGGTTTGGGCATGCTGAAAATGGTTAGATTAAAAGCTAAAAAAATATTGTGAACACAAAAGACTTTCTCAAACTTTACCAAAATGATAGCCTTACTCAAATCCTAGCACAAAGCCTCACAGATAAACTTGCTAAGATTCGCCTCAAAGGATTAGTAGGCAGCCAAGATGCTGTCTTGATAGCGGCATCTCACCTCATACATTGCGCTCAGCAGCAAGTATTTAACCACCTCTTGATAGCCAATGACAAAGAAGAAGCCTCCTACCTCCAAAACGACTTACAGTATCTGCTTCCCGAAGAACGTATCCTGCTTTTGCCTGCTTCTTACAAACGCCCCTATCAGTTTGAGGTGGTAGAAAATGCCAATATCCTACAGAGGGCAGAGGTGCTCAATGCCATCAATGAAACCTATGCCAAGCGTAACCAAAACTTCCTGATTGTTACTTACCCTGAGGCACTTTCCGAAAAAGTAATCAACAAAAAATCACTTTTAGAAAATACCTTTGTGGCAAGGGTAGGTGAGCAAGTAGAGATGAATTTCTTGATTGAGATTTTGGATACCTATGATTTTGAGCGGACTGATTTCGTCTATGAGGCAGGACAGTTTGCCGTCAGGGGCGGGATTGTAGATATCTTTTCTTTTTCCAATGATTTGCCCTACAGGGTAGAGTTTTTTGGAGATGAAATAGAAAGTTTGAGAGCTTTTAGTCCAGAAAGCCAGCTTTCGGTAGAAGATTTGAAGTTTATCTCTATCATCCCCAATGTGCAGACCAAGCTCCTCCAAGAGGTAAGAGAATCTTTCCTGAATTTTATCCCAGAAGATACCATCCTTTGGGGCAAAGATTTTACGCATCTGCTAGATTTTACAGCACAGTATTTCGAAAAAATAGAAAGTCATTTTGAAGGACTCATGCAGCAAGGCGGGCAAGTCCAGATAGTCAGCCAACCCGATGTACTCTTTGAGACACGAAACTCCATACAGGCCCAAATCAAAAAATTTACGGTCGTAGAGTTTGGCACAAGGGCTTATTTTAAAAAATCAAAAAACATTGAGTTTTCAGCCTCCACACAGCCACTATTCAAGAAAAAATTTGAACTGCTGGCAGAAAACCTTCAAGAAAATCAATCTAAAAATATTCATACACTCATCGTCTCAGATTCTTTCAAGCAATTAGAAAGACTTCATAAAATTTTTGATGAAATCAATGCTTCCTTGCATTTCGAGACACTCAACATCTCCCTCAGGCAGGGGTTCATAGATGAGCACCTCCGAATAGCCTGCTATACAGACCACCAGATATTTGAAAGATTCCACCGCTACCGCACCCAAGAGCGGTACACCAAATCTAAGGCAATCACCCTCAAAGAACTCCACGCACTCAAGCCTGGAGATTACGTAACACATATAGACTACGGCGTAGGGCGGTTTGCTGGCTTAGAAACCATAGATGTAGCTGGCAAAATGCAAGAAGCCATCAGGCTGGTCTATAGAGACAATGACCTTCTCTATGTCAATATACATGCCCTCCACAAAATCACCAAATACAGTGGGCGTGATGGCGTAACTCCGGCCATCAGCAAGCTAGGCACAGGAGAATGGGAATCTAAAAAAACCAAAGTCAAGAAAAAAGTACAAGACATTGCCGAAGACCTCATCGCACTTTATGCCGCTCGCAAAGGCACACAGGGCTTTGCATTTAGCCATGATAGCTACCTGCAGGTAGAGTTAGAATCTTCTTTTGTCTATGAAGATACCCCTGACCAAGCCAAGGCCACACAACAAGTCAAAGAAGATATGGAACAGCCTCATCCTATGGATAGACTTGTATGTGGTGATGTGGGCTTTGGCAAGACAGAAGTGGCCATCAGGGCTGCTTTTAAGGCTGTATGTGATAGCAAGCAAGTAGCCATCTTAGTGCCTACCACCATACTCGCCATGCAGCATCACCGCACATTTAGTGAGCGTCTGGCAGATTTTCCTTGCCGTACTGAGTATATTAACCGCTTCAAAACGGCTGCACAGATTAAAGAAACCCTCAAAAGGCTTGCAGCAGGAGAGATTGATATTTTGATAGGCACACACCGAATCGTGGGCAAAGATGTCAAATTTAAAAATCTAGGCTTGCTCATCATAGATGAAGAACAAAAATTTGGCGTAAAAACCAAAGACAAACTCAAAGAAATGCGGGTCAATGTGGATGTACTCACACTTACAGCCACACCCATCCCTCGTACACTGCATTTCTCACTCATGGGTGCAAGAGATTTATCGGTCATCTCCACCCCTCCACCCAATCGGCAGCCCGTTACTACAGAGGTGCACACCTTCGGAGAGGAAGTCATCAGAGATGCCATTAGCTACGAACTAAGGCGGGGCGGACAAGTGTTTTTTGTCCATAACAGAGTGGGTGATATTGAAGCCATCGGCAATATTATCCTCAAACTTGTGCCTGAGGCACGCATCGGGGTAGCACACGGACAGATGGACGGCAGCAAACTAGAGAAGGTCATGATGAAATTCATTGAGGGAGAATATGACGTGCTTATCTCTACCAATATCATAGAATCAGGGCTTGACATCTCCAATGCCAACACCATCATCATCAATGGGGCACATGCCTTTGGCTTGGCAGATTTACACCAGATGCGAGGGCGGGTGGGCCGCTCTAATCGCAAGGCTTTTTGTTATTTACTTGCCCCTCCCTCTACCCTACTCACTCCAGAATCTCGCAAAAGACTGACAGCTCTAGAGGAGTTTTCAGACCTAGGAGACGGGTTTAAAGTAGCCATGCGTGATTTGGATATCAGAGGTGCAGGTAACCTCTTAGGAGCAGAACAAAGCGGATTTATCAGTGACTTAGGCTTTGATACCTACCATAAAATCTTGGATGATGCCATCAGAGAACTTAAAGAAACCAAATTTAAGGAGCTATTCCAAAAAGAACTAGAAATGCCTGCGCTAAAGAATGATTGCAACATAGAAACAGACCTAGAAATACTGATACCAGAGGAGTATATTAAAAATATGACCGAACGCCTCGCACTTTATTCAGAGCTAGACAACATCAATGACCTTCATGCGTTAGAGAAATTCAGTGTTTCTTTGATAGATAGGTTTGGACCTATGCCACAACCTGTCAAAGACTTAATAGAAACTGTAAAATTACGCTGGAAAGGAGAATCTATTGGTTTAGAAAAGCTTACCCTAAAGAGTGAAACCCTCAAAGGGTATTTTACCACACAAAATGCTGATTACTTTAACTCAGAAAAATTTGGCAAGGTATTGGAATATTTGCAAAAAAATCCGCAAAAAGCACAATTAAAAGAAGTCAATCAAAAACCAATTATTATCTTTGTAAAAGTTATGAGTGTAAGTCA
>JAABSX010000087.1 GCA_011390205.1 Microscillaceae bacterium
ATTCAAGCTACATTTTTGCCTAAGGATACCCAAGATGCTTTATTAGAGAGTAATACTACGGAAATTGCTAATTTTATGCTTAAACTACATAAAATTGCTCGCTTTGATGACAAACGAGAAGTATTTACTTTCTTCAAAAGAGAAAGAAAAGGAGATAACTACCAAATCAAAACTGATTACCAAGACTTTAAATTTAAAGAATTAGTAGATAGACAAAAAAGAAATGCTAAAGCTCAATCTATTACCGAATTAATTGAATTAGAATCAAAGATTGATTGGCACATGGCTTTGGGCTTAGGCATAGATAGTGTATATGAAACAGGTATAACACTACATCATATCTATGGTATTCCTTATATTCCAGCTACTGCTGTGAAGGGAGTAGTAAGGAGTTGGATAATTACGCAATTTTTTTCAGAACACAACGAGAAAGAAGAAAGAATAGCTTTTGACTTGAAGAAAGCAGAAGAAAGAGCATTGAAAAATCAAAAGTTTTGTGATTTCTTTGGTTGTGATAATGCTAGTTACTACAAAGAAGCAAGGCAAGGACATCTTATTTTCTTTGATGCTTTTCCTACTTCTGTCCCAAGCATAGAACCTGATGTAATGAACTCACATTATCAACCGTATTATTCTGAGTTACCTATCAATGCTAAAACTCCTCCTGCAGACTATCATAATCCCATTCCTGTATTTTTCTTGACAGTAAAGGATTGTTGTTTTCAGTTTTTAGTAGGTTTGCGAGTAGAAAAAGAGTATCTGAAAGAGGAAAAAGAAGAAAACAAAGTAAAAATATTTAATCTGAAAATCGGAGACAAAAACATCAAAAAATGGCTCAAAGATGCCCTAGAAAACCACGGCATCGGAGCCAAAACCGCCGTAGGCTACGGCTACATGCAGCAATCACAATGACAACAAAACCCAAAACAGGAAAGGAAAAACTCTCTGACAATGGAGAAGATACCCAGTATGATTTGCTAGACTTTTGGCGTTGGAGTGCTTCAGATATATTGAGCAATGCCCTTCGGGGTGTTTTTGCAGAGTTTGTGGTGGGAACAGCCCTCGGGCTAAACCTCACACAAATAAGAAAAGAATGGGATAACTTTGACTTGGTAAGCAGTACTCAGATGAAGATAGAAGTCAAATCTGCAGCGTATATCCAAGCTTGGCAGCAAAAGGGATATTCCGAGATTTCTTTTTCCATTGCACCTAGCCAAGGGTATGATGAGATAAGCGGAAAAAGAGCACAAGAAGCCAAAAGACAGGCAGACATCTATGTCTTTTGCCTGCTAAAGCACAAAGACCGAAACACAATAGACCCTCTCAAAATGGAGCAATGGGAGTTTTATGTAGTGCCTACTGCACTGCTCAATGCCAAACACCCTGAGCAAAAAACCGTTCGCCTCAATCCCCTCAAAAAACTGACACCAGCCATCAGCTACGCTGGCTTATGCAATGCTATAGCACTCTGCTAATCTCGCTAGTCGCAATTTGCTATCCTGACTACAGAGCCAAAGATTTGTAAGCTGAAACAACTAAAAAACGGCAAAAAAATAAACCCTTCAAGTTTTCGCTTAAAGGGTTTGATAAAGTTGTTGAGAGGAAGGGATTCGAACCCTCGCTCCTGTTGCCAGAAAACACGCTTTCCAGGCGTGCGCCTTAAACCGCTCGGCCACCTCTCAGTATTGCAAAGCGAATGCAAATTTAATAGAAAGACTTGACAATCCTACCTTTTCAAAATCATTTATTAAAATTTCAGATTTATATTTCTGTCAGTTCTCCTCTGAGTGAGCTGCTCAACTGACCACGGAGTGTCTCTGTGCTGAGATTTTGTGCCAGCAAAAACATCATCTTGGTGATGGCTGCCTCCGAAGTAAGGTCGCTGCCCCCTATCACGCCCATATCTGCCAGTGCGGTGCTTGTTTCGTAGCGTCCTTGTATGACCTGCCCTCCTAGGCATTGAGAGACATTGAGCATGGTGATTCCCTGCTTGATTCCTTCACGGATGAGGTCTAAAAACCAAGCCTCTGTGGGAGCATTTCCTGAGCCATAAGTCTCTAGCACCAGTCCTTTCAGCCCTTCTATATTGAGCATAGCACGCACGACAGCGGGGCTGATGCCTGGAAACAGTTTGAGAATGGCTACATTTTCGTCTAGCTGCTGATGCACGATGAGTTCCTCATCTTGTGCTACAGACATAATGGCAGATTCGGCATAAGAGATATGAATACCTACTTTGGCAAGGGCGGGGTAGTTTTCAGATTGGAAAGCATCAAAGTTGGCACTTTCTTCTTTTTTGGCACGGTTGCCACGCAGCAGCAAATCATTGAAAAAGATACATACTTCGGGCACAATGGGCTTGCCTGCTATCTTGGCTTCGGCTACTTGGATGGAAGTAATCAGGTTTCGGCGGGCATCAGTTCTTATCGCTCCTATGGGCAGCTGTGCCCCTGTAAATATGACAGGTTTGGCAAGATTTTCTAACAAATAACTCAGTGCAGAAGCAGAATGCACCATGGTATCAGTGCCATGCAACACCACAAAGCCATCATAATGGGCATAATTTTGCTCTATAATGTTTGCCATTTCTACCCAGTGCTTTGGGTGCATGTTAGAAGAATCTATAATTTCGGGCAGGGAGTGCACAGTCAGCTCACAAGCAAGCTGGCTCAATTCAGGGACTTTTTCTAAGATTTGGGAAAAATCAAATGGGCGTAAATGCTTCCCTAGCTCATCATAAGTCATCCCCAATGTGCCGCCTGTATAAATCATCAGGATAGAACTATTGGGGCTAAGAGGGGCTGCAGTATTGATTCTAATCACTTTGTAAATAATTTTAAGATAAATTTACCCAAAATTAAAGAACTTACTGAGATTAAAAACCATTTTAATATAAATTTGAACTTCAAATTGAAGAGAAAGAACACGCATGGAAGAAATCATACCAGAATCACCTCAAGAAAATAAGCTCCCTCCTAGCCCAACATATTCTATGACTTTGGGGGAATTTGTGCGGGAGGTATTTTATTTTGCCCTAAAACCTCGCCTTGTAGAGGCTATGCCTTTTGGTGGCCTTACCTTGGCAAAGACTTTATTTTATGCACTTTTGCTAGATTTTGGGCTGATGATAGCCGCCCTGATACTGGTAGGGCTTACCGTAGGCCCTTCTGTAGATGAGCAGCATCAGTTCAAAGAGTTGCTAGAGAGGCTTTCTCCTTTGATGCTTTTCTTGACTGTAGCCGTGGCTGCTCCTTTGGTAGAAGAAGGGATTTTTCGTTTGTTTTTGAGGTTTCATACCCTGACACTTTTCGCTTCACTGCTGGGGGCGGCTTTGTTTTTTATTCCTCGCACATCGGGTGTGTTTTTGTGGGTACTTTCTGGCTTCTTTGTGTTTGTGTTTTTAGGCTTGGTGGGTTTATACACACAGCCTGAGCAAGCCATCAAAACTTTGAATAAATTTTGGAGTCAATATTTTTGGATATTATTTTACCTTTCTGTTTTCTTATTTGGTTTTGCACACCTCAGTAATTACAGCTTGCCTGCCTGGAAACTGGCACTGCTTGCCCCTATTCTGGTGCTTCCTCAGACGCTTTTAGGCTTTATCTTGGGCTATTTGAGGGTAAGGTTTGGCTTTTTGTATGCTGTATTGCTGCACATGATACACAATGCTCTTTTGATTATCCCTGTGATTATCTTCAAAGATGCAATTATCTAACAAAGCACAATTAATTCATTCAATATTTTAAATACTGTATCAAATGATTTTTATAGACAACAAAAATGTAACAGACCCCCGCATTAATCTTGCACTGGATGAGTACATCGTCCGCACTTTTAGTCCCGAAGAAGATTATGTGTTATTTTACATCAATCAGCCCTCTATCATCATCGGCAAGCACCAAAATACGGTAGAAGAAATCAATGCAAAATATGTGGAAGAAAAAGAAATCATTGTGGTCAGGCGTATCTCAGGGGGCGGTGCTGTTTACCATGATTTTGGCAACCTGAATTTTAGCTTTTCTACCAAATATGACAATAAAAAAGTCAATAATTTCATCCAATTTACCAAGCCTATTTTAGAAGCACTGCAGCAGATGGGCATCCCTGCCGAGATGACAGGACGCAATGACATCGTGGCGAATGGACGCAAAATATCAGGCAATGCACAGTTTTCTACTACCAAGAAAATGTTTAGCCATGGCACGCTTTTGTTTGATTCTAACATAGAAGATGTGGTCAGTGCTTTGAATGTATCAGGCGAAAAAATCACCTCCAAAGGCATCAAATCGGTGCGCAGCCGTGTGGCAAATATCACAGAATTTTTGCCTGCTCCGATGTCATTAGAGGATTTCAGAACGAAAATACTCCAGTCTATCTTTCAGCAAGAAGATAATTTTCCGACTTACACACTTTCCGAAGAAGATTGGGCAGCCGTGCGGAAGCTTTCCGAAGAGAAGTACAGCACTTGGGAATGGAACTATGGCCGCTCTCCTGAGTTTAATGTGCAGCAAAAACAGCGTTTTGATTTTGGGCAAGTAGATGCCCGCATTCAGGTCAAAGATGGGCTCATTGCTGAGATTAAGTTTTTTGGTGATTTCTTAGGGCACGGAGATTTGTCAGAGATTGAGCAAGTGCTGCTTCATCAAAAATATGAGGCCTCTTCACTCACAGAAGCCCTCAAAGGACAAGATTTAAAGCATTACTTTGGCAGCATTGGCACAGATGCATTTGTGGATTTTCTGATGCAGCAGTAAAACAATAAAAGGAAAAATCTTGCTACTGAGTCAGGCCTGAGCAGCAAGATTTTCCCCCTATAGATGCCTTCTTAGGCTTGGTAATCTAGCAACATCTTGAAGCCCACACTTGGGATATTTTCTATCTTGATTTGTGAATCTTTTTTGAGGTATTTGCGAAGCCGAGTGATAAATACATCCATGCTTCGCCCCATAAAATAATCATTTTGCCCCCAGATTTCCTTAAGAATCACTTCTCTTTTGAGCACTGTATTGATATTTTGGCAAAAGATACGCAGTACTTCTGCTTCACGGAGTGTAAGCTGTCTGGTATCTTCGCTTTGATAGGTCAGTGTAAGGTTGTCAAAATCAAAATGATATGCCCCTATTTGAAATTCATTGACATTCTTTGCCTCTTCGCTCACCTGTCTTCTTTTCAGAAATACATCTATCTTGAGGCTTAGCTCCTCTATGCTAAAGGGCTTGGTGATGTAGTCATCCCCTCCTATTTTGAGTCCGCTGATTTTATCCTCTTGCAGGGCTTTGGCAGTCAAAAAAATAATGGGAGTATGTTGGTCTTCTTTTCGGATTCTTTCGGCGAGAGAGAATCCATCTAGTTTGGGCAGCATGACATCCAAGATACAGAGGTCAAATTTTTCTTTTTGGTAAGTTTTCCACCCTGCTTCACCGTCTTCGCAGTGTTTGATAGAATAGCCTTGCAGTTCTAGGCTATCTTTGGTTACCAAGCCGAGGCTTAGGTCATCTTCTACAAATAAAATTTTGGCTTTTGATTCGGACATAAATAATAGTTTTTTAAGAAATCAGTGCGGAGTCTTTAGTGTTGTATTGTTGTTTTGATTGTTCGGTATGTTTGTGTTGCTTGCTTGCCTGCCCTATCGGGATTTCGACAATAAAAGTACTTCCTTTTCCGAGTTCGCTTTCTAGCCTGATTTTCCAGTGGTGGGCTTGTATCACTTGTTTTACATAGTTAAGCCCTAGCCCAAAGCCTTTGACGTCGTGTCTGTTGCCTGTGGGCACTCTATAAAAACGCTCAAAAACCCTGCGTTGATGTGCTTTTTCTATGCCCAGTCCATTGTCTTGGATAGAAAGAAGGAGTTGTTTTTTTCGTTGTTGGGTGATTACCTTTATTTTAGGATGCTCACTTACATATTTGGTGGCATTGTCTAACAGATTGTAAATGACATTGGTAAGGTGTACTTTATCAGCAAAGACGACAGATTTCTCTGCCTTCAAGTCAGATTCTATCAGGGCTTCTTGATATTTAAGCTGAAAGTGTATCACAGCCTGTCGGATAATTTCGTGAATATCAATAGGTTCTTTGCTTAGGGTGAGCTTGCCTTTGTCCATGACTGCCATCTGCAATACTTTTTCTATTTGCTCTTTGAGCCGGTGGTTTTGTGTTTTGATGATTTGGGCATATTGGGCAAGTTTTTCGGGCTGAGAGTTAATCTTGGGGTTGCTGATTAAATCTGCCGAAACAGCAATGGTAGAGATGGGTGTTTTGAACTCATGGGTCATGTTATTGATAAAATCACGCTGAATCTCCGAAAGTCTTTTTTGTTTGAGGATGACAAACAAGGTATAAGCAAAAAACAGCACCACCATCAGCAAGATAAAAGAAGAGAATATCCAGATATCCATTTGCCCTGCCAAGAAAGTAGATTTATTAGGAAACCTGACACCAAAGTAATACACAAACTCATCATATTTGGGCAAATTTGTGGAGGCGATTTGTGTTTGGTCTATGCCTGTTTTTTTGTGGGTGATGTAGTTGCCATAGACCATTTTGTCGCTTGAGCAGTCATAGATACCATATTCATAATCAATGTATAAATCACGGTAGCTAAATTCTTCTTTGAGATAATGCTCTAAGACATTGGCATCTATGACTTGATTGACATTGACCACATAATAATCTGAGGTAAGCTGATTGACGGGGTTGGGGTTTACGACTTCTCCGTTGAGCTTGGCGATGCGTTCGGAAACATTTTTGAGGGCGATGACTACAGTCTGGTTAAATTGTTTTTCTTTGATATCAAAAGCACGCCTCACCCAGTAGGCTTGTGTCATAATAATCCCTCCTATACAGATGGTAGCAAGGGCAATGATAAAACGGATGTTGTGATTACGCATATTTTTTAAAAATCTAGGGCTTTCTTTTCTTTCCTAACGAAGCGAGTGAAGCCTCAGTTTATAGAAAGATTGATTTATGCCTATTCTATGAGTCCATCCACAAAATACATATCTACTTCTCCTTTGTTTTTTGCTTGGACTTTCCCTCTGTAAGTGCATTGAAACTGGTGCTTGACGAGCTCATACGTGCTACCTGATATATTTATTTTTCCTACTTCGCCACTTGATTCCATACGTGCGGCTATGTTTACGGTATCACCCCAGATATCATAGGCAAATTTATTCTTACCAATGACTCCAGCGATGAGTGGCCCCGTATGAATGCCTAGACGCAGCTCCCAGGCGTATTCTCCATGTGCCTGTTTGGCTGCCTTCCATTTGTGCATAAAATCTTGCATCTCCAGGGCAGCCGCCACGGTATTGAGGGCATTCTCTGCCTGAGGCACAGGGATTCCCCCTGCACACATGTAAGCATCTCCGATGGTTTTTATTTTTTCTAGCCCGTATTTTTCTACGATTTCATCAAAAGCCATAAAGCAGCGGTTTAGCTCTCTGAGCAGCTCTTGGGGAGGCGTGAGTTCGGTAATCTTGGTAAAGCCCTTAAAATCAGTAAAAAGCACCGAGACACTTTCATAATGTTTGGGTTCGGCTTTTCCGTTGAGTTTGAGTTCTTTGGCTATTTCTTCGGGTAAGATATTGTGGAGGAGGTTTTCTATTTCTTTTTTTTGCTGGTGTACTTCGGCGGTGCGTTCTTCTACTTTTCTTTCTAGGTTGGCATTTGCCTCTTGCAATCTTTTGATGAGGTTTTGGTTTTCTCGGCGTAGGTGAAAAGATTCTAGAGCTTTGTCTATGGTGATTTTGAGCTCGTCTTTGTCCCAGGGCTTGGTGATGTATCTATAGACTTGCCCCTTATTGATGGCTTGTATGATGGCTTCTACATCACTAAATCCCGTCAGAATCATACGAATGGGTTCGGGGTGGGCAGGCATGATTTTTTCTAAAAACTCTACCCCAGTAGTATTGGGCATGCGCTGGTCAGTGATGATGATGTGGATGTCTTGTTCTTTCAGGATTTCTATTCCTTCATCAGCAGAGAGGGCAGTATGAATTTTATAATGTCTTCTAAAATTAGATTTGAACACGGTGAGGTTATCAGGCTCATCATCCACATACAATATATGTTCTTTTTCCTCTCTCATTTCTTTTTTTGATTTAGCAGTATGGTCTAAGTTTCAAAATTTGTGCCCTTTGTATTTTGAGAAACTATTTTTCATTGAATCTATGGCACGAGTGCATGGAGCATGCTTACATTTGCCAGAAAGCACAGTGATAATCGCTAAATTAGTTTTATTTAATGTATTATTTAATGCTTTTTTTATTTTTTACGAATATTTTTAGCTTTCTAGGTATTTTCCTACGTGCTTATTCTTGAGAGGGTTCTTCGTCATTTTTATTTTTTTTGAGTCTTCCTGATTTTCTAAGAGCCTCAGAGATAATCCATTCTAGCTGACCATTGGTGCTTCTAAACTCATCAGAAGCCCATTTTTCTACTGCATCTAGTAGCTCAGGGCTCAGGCGTAGGGCAAAGGGTTTCTTTTTTGACATGGCAGAGGGGTTATATTGAGTGAATCTTGTATCTAGTAAATCATTGAAAATGGAAATTTTTATCTCCATCTTCAATTTTTGTATTCACCAAATTTTCAATTCTTCTTTAAGAGTTCAATGTACCTGTATTTAAGACAGGGCTTGCGTCTTTGTCTGAGCAAAGCACCACCATAAGGTTACTCACCATAGCGGCTTTTTTATCTTCATCTAAGTCTATGATTTGTTTTTTGCTAAGCTCCTCGAGTGCCATTTCTACCATCCCTACAGCCCCCTCCACTATTTTGTGTCGGGCAGCCACTATGGCAGTAGCTTGTTGTCGGCGCAGCATAGCACTGGCTATTTCTGTGGCATATGCAAGGTATCCTATTCGGGCTTCTACCACATGAATGCCCGCAATCTCGAGCCGCTCTGTGATTTCAGCCTCGAGCCGCACATTGACCTCTTCCATGCCTGAGCGCAGTGTAATCTCAGAAGGGTCATCCATATTATCATAAGGGTAGGTGCCTGCCATCTTGCGTACTGCGGCATCACTCTGTACCCTCACAAATTTTTCATAATCATCCACATCAAAAGCTGCACGGAATGTATCACGCACTTGCCAGACCAGAATGACGCTAATCATAATCGGGTTTCCGAGTTTGTCATTGACTTTCAGACGCTCACTGTCAAAGTTGCGAGCCCGCAATGAAACGGCAGTCTTGATTAAAAATGGATTTGCCCAATAAAAACCGTTCTTCTTCACCGTCCCTTGATAGCTCCCAAATAAAACCAATACCTTAGAGCCATTCGGATTGACAATAAAAAAGCCCGAGGCAATGAGCAGCATAGGAACTAAAAAAATAAGCCCCAGCAGTGCAAAATCAGTAAAAAAACTGACAACCGTAATGCTCAGAAGCACCAAAAAACTAAGAATCATAGCATAGCCTGACTTGGGTACGACGATTTTCTCTTGAGTGATCATAATGAAATGATTTAAAGTGATATTATTTTAATATTACAAATATATTGGATGAATACGCACAAAGCAAAAATTAGTTGGTGATACTTCTAATAAAATAGCAGAGAAATACAAGCAATCATATATTTAGCTATTTTTGTAAGATGAGATTTCTGAAAAAATTACAAAACAAATGGGGCTTGGCAAACTTAAAACAAGTACTGCTGGTGCTTCTTGTGTTTGCCTGTACAGGCTTTACGGTGCTTTTTCTCAAAAAGCCCTTGTTTGCACTCATAGGGTTGCAGCAGTTTTCAGGCACAGTGCTTGGCACAGTGCTTTATTTGTTATTGATTCTGCCCCTTTATCAGGCCGTCTTGCTTTTTTATGGTTTTGTGTTTGGGCAATTTCACTTCTTCTGGAATTTTGAGAAAAAAATGTTTCAGCGGATGGGTAAAGTTTTCCAATCCAAAAAAAACCCTCAGTGATTTATAGTTTTTAATGATACAATGATAGCCAATATAGATTTTGATTATTAAAAAATCATGGAGATATTTGCCAAGTTTTTATCCAAAAGTGCACCTGAAAGTCAGTAAATCGTACTTTGAACACCAATTCTCTATCACCGATTATTAATTATTTTATGCAAATACAACTTTTTGAGGCCATCAGGCTGGGAGACGAAGCCAAAGTAAGGCAAATCCTGATACAAACACCCGAGTTCGTCCATCAAATCAATGAAAGAGGCTTTACGCCCTTGATACTTGCTGCCTACCACAACAATCTAGCACTTACCAAAACACTCCTAGAGCTAGGTGCATCCGTCAATCAGCCAGATGCCGCTGGCAACACTGCCCTGATGGGTACTTGTTTTAAGGGCTTTACCGAAATCGCCAAGCTACTCATAGACCATGGCGCCAACATAGACCATCAAAACCACAGCAAAGCTACAGCCCTGATTTATGCCTGTACTTTTGGCAAGGCAGAGATTGCACGCTTGCTCATTGAGGCAGGCGCAGACAAAAACATCAAGGATGCGGGTGGCAACACTGCCCTTGCCCACGCCAAAATGCAAGAAATGCAAAGCACCATCACACTTCTTGAAAGTGATTAGCCATTTGATTATTGCCTTACTGGGTGTGCATCAGAGGGATGATTTTAAGGGAAATGTCTAAGAAAGTAATTTTCATGTTGGCATTTCTCTCTAAGTGGATGAGTGCTTCATTGAGCAGCTTAAAAAACAACTCTATGACTGAAGGCTTCAGCGTCTTTGAGAGTCCTTGCACAAATTTAAGTTGCTCTCCACTTTGCCTTAAGATACCTGTACTTTGGCTATGCCACAGCAGCACCTCCCTGAGTAGGTTGATACCATATTCTATGGTGAGTTTTTGGCTTTCTTTCTTTAAGCCCGAAAACTCATCCGCCCTTGCCACCAGCCCAGTGATGTTTTTCATATATACTTCACGCATCCAATCCCTAAAAAACACAAAGGAAGAATCATCGGGATTTTGGGCAAGCTTCAGGGCAAGGTGTAGGTTGCCATCTGCCAAGTAAGCCACGTCTTTGGCTTGCTCACCGCTGAGCATGAGCGTATGCTGTAGATAAGTACTGACCTCTGAATCTGTGAAGGCAGGTATCTGAATCATCTGTACCCGAGAGCGAATCGTGGTGATAAGTTTCTTTTCATCCTCCCCTACTAGCAAAAACAGGGTAAAAGCAGGCGGCTCTTCTAGCACCTTCAGCAAGGCGTTGGCAGCAGGGCCTTTCATCATCTCAGGCAGCCAAAGCACCAAAATTTTGTACTGGCTTTCATAACTTTTGAGAGAAAGCATACGGATAACTTGCCTGCTCTCCTCCACAGGGATATTTGCTTGCTTGTTTTCTGCCTGAATTTCTTCTAACCAATCAGAAAGTGAGGGGTAAGGGTGAGAGGTCAAGAAAGGTCTCCAATGATTCATAAAATCTTGGCTGGTAGGTTTTGCACCCACTTCGGCAGTCTTGGCTATCGGAAACACAAAATGCAAATCAGGGTGAATTAGTTTTTTGTGTTTGTGGCAAGAAAAACATTTGCCGCAGGAGTCTTCCTCCGTAGCTGCTTCACACTGTACGAACTGTGCCATAGCGAGTGCCATTGCCATATTGGCACTGCCTGTAGCTCCATTAAAAAGCTGGGCATGCGGGATATGCCCCTGCTGTATGCTTTGTATCAATAATTTTTTAAGCCGATGATGCCCTGGTATGTCTCGAAACTGCACAAGATTTTTATTTTGAAGTGAAAAACTAAACTTGTCGCTTGGTCAATGCACAAAATTAACATAGAATTCAAGATTTTACCTGCTTTGGGCAAAAACTTAGTGTCCATCATTTCGCAAAACAAGGCACTTCAAAGAAAATAGGGTTTATACTGACTTCTTATGTTAAAAAAAGTCATATTATTCTAGTATTTATACAAAACAGGGCATATTTATTCGCTTAA
>JAABSX010000088.1 GCA_011390205.1 Microscillaceae bacterium
GGCAAGACGGTGAGGATGTAGTCATTGCTCCTGCAATTGCGAATGAGGACATTCCTGCTAAATTCCCCAAAGGACACACAGAGATTAAGCCTTACCTCAGAATGACTCCACAGCCCAACAAGTAAAAGTTCAGACTTTTATTTTACACAAAAAAGCCCAAGCAGATGAGCTGCTTGGGCTTTTTTGTGGGTTTAAGATAAGTTGCTTTTGAAGAAGCCAATAAAGTTAGAGTTAGATTACCTTCTTTTTTTGTTAAATCACCCAATAATCAATAACCTTACTTCATATTCATATAATCTACCACTAGATGGCAGAAGGCTTGCAAGCCTAGGGTCATGCCGCTTTCATCGATATAAAACTTGGGTGTATGGTGAGGAGCAGCTTCCAAAGGAGATTTTCCGATGGGCATTCCCCCCAAAAAGAAAAAGAAACTAGGGACTTTTTGTGCATAAAACGCAAAATCTTCTGCACCTGTCATGGCATCCATCAGCATCACATTGGCCTTGCCAGCGGCATTTTCTAATGAGGGAAGCATTTTGGCAGTGAGGGCTGGGTCATTATAGGTGATAGGCGCCATTTTTACGATTTCAACCTCTGCTGTGGCATCCATGCTTTCAGCAATTTTAGTGACTGTATGTCGGATTTTTTCGTGCAGGATTTTTTGCATTTCTTCGTCAAGGCTTCGGATAGTTCCTATCATTTCGGCACTTTCAGGGATGATGTTATTTCTTACACCAGCCCTAATCATTCCTACAGAGATGACTGCAGCTTCTTTGGTCAGCTCGGTTTGTCGGCTGATGATGGTCTGCAAGGCATTGATGATTTGGGCAGAGGTTACGATGGGGTCTATGCCTGTCCAAGGGGTAGAGCCGTGGGTTTGTTTGCCTGTTACGGTGATTTTGAATCTATCTGCGGCAGCCATTGTTCCACCTGGTTTGTAGCGTATTTTGCCTACTTCGGTCAGAGAGTTGATATGCAATCCAAAAACCACGTCTACTTTGGGGTTTTCCAATACACCTTCTTTCACCATCATGCTTGCTCCTCCTTCTTCTCCTGCAGGCGGGCCCTCTTCGGCAGGCTGAAAGATAAACTTAATCGTACCTTTGAGCTCAGATTTGTATTTTGTGAGAATCTCAGCTACTCCCATCAGCATCGCTACGTGTGTATCATGTCCGCAGGCATGCATGACACCGCAGGGCTGTTCATTGTAAGTAGAAGTTACTTTGGAAGCAAATGCCAGCTCTACTTGCTCAGTGACGGGCAAGGCATCCATATCTGCACGCAAGGCGATGACAGGGCCTGGTTTACCACCTTTCAAAATCCCGACTACGCCTGTGTGGGCTACGCCAGTCTTGACCTCTATGCCGAGTGCTGTGAGGTGTGCGGCTACTTTTTCGGCAGTTTTGAACTCACGGTTAGAAAGTTCGGGATTTTGGTGAAAATCTCGCCGCCAAGTTACTACCTTGTCATAGATTTCTGTTGCCATTTTATCCATTTTGGCTTTGAGGGCGTTTTGGGCTTGGCTTTGGGCAGGTAGAAGGGTGATAAGTAGCAGCAGCAGTCCAAGCCCGATTCCGATTTTTGTAAGGTTTTTTGACATATTGATGGTGTTTTATTTTTGAAATAGATGTTTTTTGAATCTCTAAACTAATAAAGTTTTTTGTAAAGTAGGGTGTGTTGTCAGAGAAAAATCACGACAAAATCCATTTGTTTGCCTCCTCTTCTTCTGAAAAATAAGCGAGTGAGAAATGCAACTCGGGCGCTTCTTCCATGGTCTGTTCTATGGAAAGCTGTGCTATGAATTCCTCACTAGTAAGCATTGCCAGTTTTCGTAGCCCTTTAATACTGAGGTTTGAGATAATGTTTTCTACCACCCAAGTTTGTAATTCTGGGGAGATTACGAATAAGAATTTGCCAGTATCAATCATAAAACCTTTGACGTCATACTTCTCGATGTATTCTAAGTAGAGTAGGTTTATTTCTTTGAAACGCTCTTCATCCATTTCTTCGGATTTTTCTTTCCATATGGCCTTGAGGAGTTGGTTTTTTTCATCACACAGTATGGAGATGAATTCATTTTGGGAGAGAGTTTTCATAATTGTAGCGTTTATGTTTGACAAGACATATCATCACAAATTTATATATAATTTTGGTATTTTTAGTTTATGGCAATTATTTACTTCTTCTTGAGCCTTCATACAATTCATACCTCATAAAACGGCACTCCAGCGAGCCATTAAAAAGTTTAATCTTAGGCTTGGCAGTGAGTCCTATTCGCTTGGCGGCAGTGAGGTTAGAGGTAATAATCCAAGCTTGGTATCCAGCCCAGTTTTTTTTGAGGGTGTCTCCAATGGATTTATAAAATTCAAAAATATCTTCTTCTTTGTCCATTCGCTCACCGTATGGCGGGTTCATGAGGAGAATTCCGCCTCCTTCGGGAGCTTCTAGGTCTTCAAAGGCAGAGGTTTGTATCTGGATTTGCTTTCCGAGATTGGCTTCTAGGGTATTGGCGATGGCTTTTCGGGCTACATTTTTGGAGAGTTCTCCACCTAAGATAAGAGGGTGGTTGTTTTCTATGCGGCTTTCTGCTTCATCGCCTACTTCTTCCCAAAGGTCTGCATCGAAGTTTTTCCATCGTTCAAAACCAAAATCAGGGCGAAAAAAGCCTGGGGGGATATTGGCAGCAATCAATGCAGCTTCTATCAAAATCGTGCCTGAGCCACACATTGGGTCTACAAAATTTTGTTTTTTGTCCCAGCCTGTGAGCAGCACCAAGCCCGCAGCCAGCACTTCATTGATGGGGGCAAGATTGGTCTGGTCTCGGTAGCCTCGCTTGTGCAGTGAGCTTCCAGAGCTATCTAGGGAAACAAGGCAAGTGTTTTTTTGGATAAAAAGATGAATACGCAAAGTAGGCTTGTCTAAGTCTACCGAAGGGCGGCGACCCTCTTTTTCACGAAATCTATCTACGATGGCATCTTTTGTTTTTTGCTCTATAAATAAGGAATGGCTAAATACATCAGAGTTGAGCGAGCAATTAATCGCAAGGGTATCCCAGACACCCAAGTATTCTTCCCAAGCCATTGCCTTGATTTGCTGATAGAGGTCTTCCTCGTTTTGAACCTCGAAAGAATGGATAGGCACTAAGATTCGGAGGGCAGTTCGGAGGCAAAGATTGGCTTGGTACATCATCTTCAGGTCTCCTTTAAAGCCTACGGCACGGTTATACTTCTCAATCTCAGAGGCACCGAGTGTTTGGAGTTCTTCTACCAATAAATCTTCTAAGCCGAACATGGTCTGGGCAGTCATTTGGAAGGTATTTTCTAGCATTGTATTATGAGGATTTGATTTTGGAATAAAGTTTTACCCACAAAAAGAATAAAACTATGCCTTAATGAGACCCTGTTTGCAGATTATTTTTATTTTTAAACAAAAAAAAACCTGATTAAATCTTATGGGATTCAACCAAGTCTTTCTGTCAGTAATAAAGTAAGTTAGAACTCCTAATTCTTCTCAGAATACTCAGGCTTTAATTTATCACTAAATTCTTTATAAAGTTTGGTGATTTTTGGGTCTATCACATAGACACAGTAGCCTTGCTTACTATTCTGATTGTAGTAATTTTGGTGATAGTCTTCTGCCTTGTAAAAAGTAGGCATTGGTGAAATCTCCGTAACAATGCCCTTGCTCCATACTTTGGCAGCTTCGGTTTCTTGTTTGATTTTTTGTGCAGCCTGCTTTTGCTCAGGGCTGTGATAAAACACTACTGAGCGGTATTGTGTGCCCTTGTCAGCCCCTTGTTGGTTTAGTGTGGTAGGGTCATGGGTTCTCCAGAATACATACAAGAGTTCTTCGTAAGAAATCACACTGGGGTCAAAGGTAATCTGTGCTACTTCGGCATGCCCTGTAGTGCCTGTGCAGATTTCACGGTAAGTAGGGTTTTTGGTCTGACCACCTGCGTAGCCTGATTCTACTTTTTCTACCCCTTTGAGGCGTTGAAAGACGGCTTCGGTACACCAAAAGCATCCTGCGCCGAAAGTAGCTATTTCTAATAGGTCTTGGGTTGAGTTCATGGTTTTATTTTTAGAAGATTTAGATTGGGCAATACTAAGAGAAGAAAAGCCCAAAAATACAATGAGGAAAACAGCAAAAATGTGTTTATGCATAATAAATTCATGTCTATTTTGTGGTCTAAACTTCTCTTTTAAACTAAAGGTTTCTCGTAGGCTTAATTTCTTTATTCCTCAAAGAAGGTTTTGGAAAAAGACTGAACCCCTGTTTTTTCTAATTTACCTTGTTTGTTGAGGCGGTATTTGATAATTTGCCCCTCATTGATGTCTTCATAATAGCTTGAATAGCCCTCTGTGATTTCAACCAATACCTCTTTGCCCGATTGTTTAAAAACGGTCTCAGTATAAGAGCGAGACATGGCAGCACCAGGGTAGTTAAAACCAATGTTTCTATGGTAAGTCAGCTTACCTTCTTTGTCAAAAACAAATAAATAAGCACTAGTAGGCGGGCCAGCAGGCGCCATGTCTTCTTCAGTCAATTCTTTCAACACCAAAAGCGTATAATCTCCACTCTGATAGCTTCCCGCAGGATAAAAAGTAGAAACTCCAGAGGCATAAAAAATATCTTCTTTTAAGACTTTGAAGAGGTATTCTAACTCTTTGAGGCTTGCTTTTGCTTTGCTTTCATCAATCTCAGTATTAGAAAGTTCGCCCAAGTCAGTTATGGGCGGAAACTTATCCAATAGGCTTGCAAATGTACCTCCTCCAGAGATTTTCCCTTTGGTTTTAAGGATTTTACTCTCACGGTAAGAGGTGATTTTAAACGCCTCGTCAAATTTAATTTCTGCCTCTACCTCTGCAAAATAGCCTTCCCAACTCATGGCTATGGGCAGATAGGCGGTTTGTCCTTCTCTACGCATTTTCACAAAATCAGGGCGGTAGTGTACGTTCAATTTAGTGCCTAAGAATTTGGCTGATTCTTCACTTACAGCCGTGTTTTTGATGTTATTAAGTGTAATCCATTGTGCTACTTTTGGGGTAAATAAATCGGCTACGGCATCATACTCTTTTTCATTAAAAAACTGGCAATAATCGTGAATGACCGCCTGCATGCTCGCCATGGCAGGGTCTTCTTTTTCTTGGGTAGGAGGGGCTTTTTTGTTGGCTTCGGTTTTCTCTTGTTTTGGCGTTTCTTTCTGAGGATTTTCTTTGGAAGCGCTGGTCTGTTCTTCTTTTTTTTCTCCACAAGAGAATAAGAGCAAAGCAATGAAAGCAGTAAGTAGCGTTGTTTTTTTCATAGAATTAATTATTAAATTGGTAAATATAAAATTCGCTTACAGCACAAAGTACGTTATATTTGTGAAATTGTATCACTAAATCACAGCAAAATTCAAGACATTATGCCTTATCACTTTTTAGGAGAAGAACTGGTATTTCCTGCCTTAGAAAATGCAGATGAGCACGGAATCTTGGCACTTGGTGGAGATTTATCTCCCGAAAGGCTTTTGCTTGCCTACCATTCAGGGATTTTCCCGTGGTACTCTGCCGATGAGCCGATTATCTGGTGGTCCCCCGACCCCCGTTTTGTGCTTTATCCCGAAAAAATCAAGGTTTCTAAGAGTATGAAGCAAGTCTTCCGAAAAGAGCAGTTTAAAGTTACTTTTGATCAAAATTTTGAAGAAGTTATCTACCATTGTGGCAAAATAAAAAGAAGAGGGCAATACGATACTTGGATTACAAACGAAATGAAACAAGCTTATCATCACTTGCATCAGCTAGGTTATGCACACTCTGTAGAGGTCTGGGAAAATGAGCAACTTGTCGGGGGCTTGTATGGGGTATCTCTCGGAAGGTGTTTTTTTGGGGAATCTATGTTTAGCTACGTCAGCAATGCCTCCAAAACAGGTTTTATTACTGTGGTGCAGCATTTACTCCAAAAAGAATTTATGCTCATAGACTGTCAGGTACACACCAAGCACCTGGAAAGTCTGGGGGCAGAACACATCGCCCGCACACAGTTTGTAAAAAATATCAAGGCAGCTCTCCAGTACCCCAGCCTTGTGGGCAGTTGGCAAGATTGGCTGTCTGATTGACAGCCAAAAAGAAGACATAGCTTATCAAAAACAATGCTGATAAACTTAGCAAAAATATTTTTTCAGAATAGACAATAGTTTACGTTTTTATGTGTAATTTCAGCATCTAAATAACATTCTATTTTATGAACATTCTTCTAGAAAAAAGCAGTGCAATCATCAGATATGATGCACATTACCATTTGATTTCAATTCATTTTATTCGCAAAATCACTTTTCAAGAGTACAAAGAGTTACTCAATCAAGTGTTAGAATTTATCAAACAAAAGGGAAGCCCCCAATTATTGATAGACCAGCGTTTTTCCATAGAGATAAACATTGAGGAGAGGGCTTGGTTCATTACCAAATGGATACCTAAATTACAAGAGATTGCCGAATCTACCTTCAAATTAGGTTTTATAGCACCCAAAGACCGCTTTGATAAAATAGGAGCTGAATATGTATTTCAGACACTTTCTGCTCAAAGTATTTTTCCTGTAGGTTCATTTGAGAATACTGATGAGGCTTTTACTTGGTTTGAAGACAAAGTAAATGAGTAAGTTATGCACTTTGTCAAAACATTTTTCATCTAATTTAGCTTTTAAACAGTGAGAAAAATGACTATAAAAATAAACACCTTATGGCAAATATAAAAAGCAATAACAGTACTTCACAAAGCAATGAGCGTAATTTGAAGCATTATTTCAAGTTTGGAGAGTTTTTTAATTACTTCTTACGTGTATTTAAAAAACACGATGATCGCTACCCTACTAATTTTAACCTCAGAATGATGCACGGTATAAACAAGGTTTCTATCATTATGTTTTCTATCTGCTTGATAGTCATTGTGACTAGGTTGGTAACACGCTGGCTGTTTTAACAAAATTATGTTGTAGGTGGCGTAAGGCGGATTAAATCATCTTTTACTTCCATTCGGCAGCTAGGCCTGGTTTGTTTCACAAAACTTTCTAGTGCCAAAAGTGTAGGATAATCTCCTTGTCCCACAAAATGTCTTGCATTGTCTATCAAGACAATGTGATGAAACTTACTCTTCAAAATAGGATACAACTCCTTATAAATCAAATATTCTCCCCCATTCTCAGTATTCGTCTGCGAAGAGTAACAGGCGTCTAGCCAGAAAAGTGCAGATTTCTCCAGAACAGGTATAAGTGTAGAGATTACTTCTGCATACCCGCCTTCTATTATCTCTACGTGAGCGTATTTTTTGAATTTTTTGCGAGCAGCTTGGCAAAGCTGAGGGTTAGGTTCAATAGAAACAATCTTTTGAAAAAAATCTTTTTGTGCCTCTACCATCGTTCCTTTGTAAGTACCAGTTTCTATCAGCATATTCAGCAAGAACCGCTGCTGATAAGCTTGTATGACTGTTTCCTTCAAGACATCGGGAGGGGGAATAGTACGCCCGTTTAGCTCCCAATGTTTTAGTATTACAGGGTTGGCGACCGTCATTCTCAGTTGGCTATAGAATGGCTTGGGTGAAAGAGATTGGACTATTTTTTTAATCATCATCCGTAAAAATAAATTTTTAAGGTCTAAAGGCAAGCTTTTTAAACAATATCTTCAAAAAAATCACAGATACAGCAGGTTTTATTTTATTTTTGAATATGAAAAAACCCGAAATAAATACCATTCCTAGTTTTTATCAAGGATACGTGAAGGCACTCCCCGAAGAGGAAAACTTGTTACAAGTCTTAGAAAGTAGCAGAAAAACATTCTACCAATTTACTATAGCACTTGCCGAAGACAAGACGCATTTTCGCTATGCTACGGGAAAATGGACAATCTTGGAGGTTATCCAACATTGTATTGATACCGAACGAATCATGGCCACCCGTGCTTTGAGGATTGCTAGAGGAGATAAAACACTGTTGCCAGGCTTCGAGCAAGATGAATTTGTGGAGAATGCTGGCACAGCACACCGCTCTTTGAAGGAAATAGCCGAAGAATACCAAGCTGTACGGCAGTCAAGCATTGCTTTGTTTAAGAGTTTGAGAGAAGAAGATTTCTTGAGAATCGGCAACGCCAATGGCGCAGACATTTCTGCATTGGCTCTGGGTTTTATCATCGCGGGGCACGAGCTACATCACTTACAAATTTTAAAAGAACGGTATTTGTAATGCCCACACTCAGGAGAGTGTATCACAGAAGCGCCAAAACATTTAAAAAAATCATCAACTCACTTTTAGACTTGATTAACATAGAATATAAGGCATTCTCGAAGACTAACAGGCATTCTCATTGGAGATTTTATCTTAGCCCAAAACTTTGCCTTGATATCGGGCAAGGTAGGCTTTTGAGTGGAAGCAATGTCTATGATAAGTCAGAAATAAAAATTTGATTTTTTGATTTTAATGTATTGCAAATCAATAGATACAAATTATCTTTGCCAGATAAAGTGAAGTCATTTTAAGCGGAAATTATTAAGTAAGCAAATAAAACAATATGGCAAATATTGGTAAAATCACCCAAGTAATCGGTCCTGTGGTGGACGTAAGTTTCTCAGACGAAGGCAATATCTTGCCTCAAATATACAATGCACTAGAAGTTACTCGCCCAGATGGGCAGGTAGTGATTCTCGAGTGCCAACAGCACCTTGGTGAAGACCGAGTGCGTACTATTGCGATGGATAGTACAGAAGGTCTTTATCGTGGAATGGAAGTAACAGACAAAGGGCTACCTATTACTATGCCTACAAGCGAAGAAATTCGTGGAAGGCTTTTTAATGTAGTGGGTGAACCCATTGATGGCATCGGTGCTATCCAATCTAAATCGAGGGCTTCTATTCACAAAAAAGCTCCTAAATTTGAAGAACTGACTACCTCTGCCGAAGTACTTTACACAGGTATCAAAGTAATTGATTTGATTGAGCCTTATGCAAAAGGTGGTAAAATCGGTCTTTTTGGTGGTGCTGGTGTAGGCAAGACTGTACTTATCCAAGAGCTTATCAACAATGTGGCAATGGCTTACTCTGGCCTCTCTGTATTTGCAGGAGTAGGAGAGCGTACACGTGAAGGAAATGACCTCCTCCGTGAAATGATAGAAGCTGGTGTAATCAAATATGGCGATGAGTTCAAGGAAGACATGGAACATGGTGGCTGGGATTTGAGCAAAGTGGATAAAGAAACTTTGAAAGAATCACAAGCAACTTTAGTGTTTGGCCAAATGAATGAGCCTCCAGGGGCACGCGCTCGTGTGGCACTTTCTGGACTTTCTGTAGCAGAATATTTCCGTGATGGAGAGGGAGAAGGCAAAGGACGTGATATTCTTTTCTTCGTAGATAATATCTTCCGTTTTACACAGGCTGGTTCAGAAGTATCGGCACTCTTAGGACGTATGCCCTCTGCAGTAGGTTATCAACCTACATTGGCCACTGAAATGGGTGCTATGCAAGAGCGCATTACTTCTACCAAGCGTGGCTCTATCACCTCTGTTCAGGCTGTATATGTTCCCGCGGATGACTTGACTGACCCCGCACCTGCCACTACATTCTCTCACTTAGATGCTACTACAGTACTTTCTCGTAAGTTGGCTGCGCTTGGTATTTATCCTGCGATTGACCCGCTTGACTCTACTTCTCGTATCCTTACTCGTGATGTAGTAGGAGATGAGCACTATGACACAGCGCAGGCAGTAATGCAAACACTACAGCGCTACAATGAGCTTCAAGATATCATTGCTATCTTGGGTCTGGATGAACTTTCTGACGAAGATAGAAAAACTGTAAACAGGGCTCGCCGTATTCAGCGTTTCTTGTCACAGCCTTTCTTCGTAGCAGAACAGTTTACGGGCTTAAAAGGTGTGCTGGTAGATATCAAAGATACCATCAAAGGTTTCCGTATGTTGCTGGAAGATGACAGCCTATTGAAGTATCCTGAAGCTGCCTTTAACCTCGTAGGTACCATTGAAGATGCCATTGAAAAAGGTGAGAAAATGCTTAAAGAAGCTGCTGAGAAAAATTAATTGACAAAGACAATCACAAAAATCGGGGAATTCCCGATTTTTGTCTTAATATAAAAACCATATGTTTGTAAAAGTAATCACACCCGACCAAGAAGTATTTGAGGGAGAAGTGAGCCAAGCTAAATTCCCTGGTACAAGTGGCGAGTTCGAAGTGTTGAACAACCATGCCGCACTCATTAGCACCCTCAACAAAGGCAAAATGATGCTCAATACCGCCTCAGAAGGTCAAAAAGAGTACATGATAGAGGGTGGTGTAGTGGAGATTTTAGACAATCAGATTAGTGTCTTGATTGAGGGCTTGGCAAGTTAGAAGCATTATGTTTCTATTTCATTAAGAGATTTATTTTCAGTATTATCAAAAAAAATGCATTGTTTTATACAAAAAATCCTGATTAAAAAATTAATCAGGATTTTTTATTGTGCTTTTTTATGATTTTTTTGAAAATCTAGTAGCGGTATAAAAATAGAAACAGTCCATAACTGTAGTATTTTTCTTTACTTCTAACAAACTTCCCAACCCGTTCTATAAAACCTATACAAATGTGAACATTTGCTGTTTACTTTCTGCTTTATAGTGTCTCCTTGCCCCCCTCTGGTGCAAGATATGAGCGATGGTTGCGCCAGAGAGTGATTAGCTCGCTGTATCTCAGCTTTGTAAAACTTCTTAAGGTCTTTCATTTTTCACGAGATTTAGGTAGATAAAATACACGTTTATAACTCGTTTGCAACTAAGCCGCTAAAATAAAGTGTTAAGTGTTTGATTATCAGATCTTTATTAAAATTACTATATTAATAAATGTTTAACTTTTTAGTTACTGATAGAAATCCTCTTCAAAAACCCTCAACTCTAAGTATAATCAATATGAGAGAGTTTTAATGAAGCCAAGCCCAAAAGTAGCCTAAGTTGTATTTTTTTAATTTCCTAATTTTCTAATTAAAGAGTCTTAGCCACTTGCGCTTGATAATCACTCCACATAGCTCTTATTGTGCCTATTCGAGCTTTTTCTTTGTCTTTCAGCAGCTTGTAACTTCCTGCCTCTTCCTCAGATTTAGGTGGAGTGCAAATAAATACAAAGACGCTGTCGTGTCTTTTGAAAGAAAGATAGGTTTTATCATTTTCCGTTTTTTGGCTAACAACACGATAAAGTTTACCCTCTTTGATGGCTTGATATAGTAATGAAATATCCATGGTTATTTGTTAATTGAATTTGTTGTTTTACTAAATTGGCTACCATTCAAAATCTTGTGCAATTTCTGCCCAGTCGAGTGTTTTTATTGTTTTTAATATGCTTTCTTCTATCGGGAAAGCAAAAGCATCTTGAAACCAAACAAGGATAAGCATCGAAAAATCCATTTCCTCATTACGTGCGGGGCGATTGTTTTCTAGCTTTGCCATGCAGGTAATGCGTGGGAGCGAAGCAGGTTCTCCAAAAGGGTACTCTTTATATTCAATCTTTTTTTGTGGGGGTTCTATGAGATAGACTTTTATCTTACCTAGCTGATGTTGAGCCTCCAAAGGTAATCCATGCAGCTTTTGCTCATTCATTTTTCGAGTAGGCAAACCCTCTAAAAGTCCTGAATAAGTCCGCTCTTGGTGGATTACATTTATCCTTACTGATAGATTATTTTTGAAAATTATCTCCATTTTACTTTTCCCTTTATGAACCAATCTCAGCTAGAACCCTTACAAACTCCTCAAACTCTCCTCCAAAGCCCTGATAGTGGCTTCGGTATCAGTTTTTTCTTTTGCTTAATAAACCTCCCTTATTTTACTAAATCCTAAGCCTTTTTTAGTACTGCTTCCTCTACTTTTAGTCTAATTTCTGTCA
>JAABSX010000089.1 GCA_011390205.1 Microscillaceae bacterium
CAATGGATTGGATGTGGACAAGCTCGTCTATCAGCAGCAGTTTGTCATGGACGGAATACACCTCCAAAAACCTGTATTCAAGGCATATCTTGACAAACAAAAACCCCTGCGTCCTGGGCAACCTTACCAAAACTTTGAGCAAGTGCTGCAATCTATCCCACTGTATGTAGATGTAGATACTTTTGATATCCAAGGGGCAAGCATTGACTACCGAGAAAAGGCAAGCATAGAAGAGGACTCAGACAACCCTCTAAAAACAAAAATAGGCTGGGCAAGCCACCAAGCCAAAAATATTTCTCTGCAAGTATTGCATATCTCGCTCGGCAAAGCACTCAATGGCTCGGCACTCTCAGAGATAGATACCAAAAGCCTCAAACTTAGCCTCAATGATTATTATTATCAAAATCATACAAAAAGCTATGAGGTTTTTCTTCAAAGCCTAGATGTCTCTTCGGCAGCTTCTTATATCAGAATAAACGCCCTGCAGCTGCTCCCCAACGGAGATGCAAAAACATTTAGTGCAAGGCAAACCCACCAAGTGCCCTGGCTCAATATCTCTATCTCACAGCTAGAAGGACGAAAAATAGACTTCAAAAAGCTGCTCATGTACCAAGAAATAGACTGGGGATACCTCTCTCTCTACAGACCAGAGGTCAATATTTATCAAGATGTACGATTGCCAAAAAAAGAAAAGAAAGCAAGGCAATTAGCTCAAAAAGAAAGCTCAAAACAGGTCTTTGCAACGCTAGAATACCAAATAGAAGATGTGCTATTCAGAATGGCATCTCTAGCTGCCAAGTACATCCCTCACCGCCCTATCCTGACGCACCAAGCACCCCAAAAAACCAAAGAGCCGAAGCAAAAAGAAACAGCACAAAAAGTGGATTTAAGAAAAATCTTACAGCACCTTCCCCTTTACCTCAAAATAGATACGCTTGAAGTCAAAAATGGCTTTCTGGACATCCAAAAACAACAATATAGCCAATCAGGAAAAGGGCTGGAGCAGCACCGCATCCAAGAAATTGACTTCATCATCCCTAAAATCAAACTAGGGCAAGCAAGCCTAGACTCTAGCTTCTCTCATTTTTATTCGGGAAATATCTTGCTTACCCTCAAAAAATACCATTACATAGACCCCAATGAGCAGTTTTATCTTACCCTAGATGAGGTGCAAAGCTCGCTGCGAGATTCTGTGCTGAATATCAAAAATATTGTCTATCAGCCGCTTACACCCAAGCGAAGAGATTCAAGCCACCAGGCAAAATCCCCTAACCATGTGCAAGCCCATCTTAAGGGAATTACTGCCAGTGCCATAGACCTAGATAGATTGGTCTTTGAGCAAGAGTTTGTGGTGAGGTCTTTGGCACTGAGCCAGCCCATCATTAAAATATACGCAGACCGCCGCAGTATCAACGAATCGGATACACAAAGCAAAACCCTAGAAGATATCTTGGCAGATATCCCGATTTATATGCGTATGGATACGTTTTCTATCCACCAAGCGCAGCTTGAGTATGAAGCCGAAGTAAACCTAGACCAAACGGGCAGGTCTGGAATCTCCAAACATCAACTCCAACAAATAGATTTTTCTATCCAAAAGGTAGAAATCGCAAGCAAAAAAACAACAAGGGCACTCCGCCCCGAAAACAAACTGTTCTACTCCCAAGATTTGGCACTCGATATACAAAAATATAGCTACTTCAGCCCTGGCAAAGCCTACCGATTTGACATCCAGCGCATTCAAGCTTTGTCAAAAGATTCATCCTTGCGTATCCAAGAGGCTTCCCTTAAACCCTTACAGAGTATCCAGCTATTTGATTCTTTGAGCACTACCGAAGATACGCAGTATGACATCAGTGTGCAAAGAGCCATTGCCAAAATCGCTGATCCTGCCCCTATGTTTGATTTTAAAAATTTCCCCCTAAAAAATCTTGAAATCTCAGGGGTGGACATTCAAATGTACCAAAACAATGCCCTCCCTGCTCCCACTCAGCCCAGTGAGAAACACCTGGCAAAACTCATCTCTGAGATTCCTTTTGCACTCAGCATACAGGCATTGAGTATCTATGATACTCATTTCTTGCTACGCCAAAAATACTTCAACGAAAAAGAAGGTGAATATCAATGGAATACACACCAGACTGACAGTGCTTACCTCCAAGCACAGGGCTTTGTGCTTGACAGCAATGCCAGAGCGAAAAAAAATAACTTTTTGTTCTCGGAGTCTTTTACTTTTGGGCTAAAAGATTACCATACTTTCACACCTGACAAAATATACCGCTTAGACATCGGGGAGCTAGAAGTGAAATCTCCAGACTCTACCCTCTGCATCAAAAATCTTCAATTCAAACCCACTATCAATGACAAAGCATTTACGAGGCTAAAAATATTTCAGGCAGATAGATTCATGGTAGAAGCAAAACAAGTAGATTTTTCACAGCTTCACCTAAATCAGCTACTCAACCAAGGATGCTTGTTTACTGAACGCCTGCACATCAAAGACATAGAAGCAAATGTATTCAGAGATAAAAGAGTGGACAGGATAAAAGATTTTAAGCCAATGATGCCCCAAGAGGTCTTTCAGATGATTCACTTTGACTTACGCTTGGATACCATAAGTGTAGAAAATGGAAAAATCACCTATGGCGAACGTGTGCCCAAGGGGCGAAGCACAGGCGAGGTATTTTTTAGCAACATCAATGGACAGATATTTAGCATCAGCAACCTTGCTGGGCAGACAGACACCATGCGCATGGTCGCCAACTGTCAGCTTATGGGTGCGGGGCTGCTTACTGCTCGCCTTAAAATGCCACTCTATACTCGGCATCTTTACTGCACTTACCACGGAAGCCTCGGAGAAATGAAAGCGGCGTTTTTTAACAGAATTATAGAAACCAACGAATACATTAAAATCAGAAAAGGACTCATAGAAGGTGTAGAATATGCCGCAACCGTCAGAGACAGCACTGCTCAAGGTACACTCAAGGCGGGCTACAAAAAACTCAAAATCAAGGTTTTAAAAGAAGACAATCCCGAAAAAAAACGAAAACTTCTGACTTTTTTGGCGAATCTCATCATCAAAAGTAGAAATAATCTGCAAAGCAGGCGTGCACGTATAGGAAAAATAGAATACACCAGACCCAAAGATGTCAGTTTTATCAGTATGCTGTGGCGCTCGCTTGCCACAGGGCTGGTAGATACCCTCAAATAACCCCCCTCCTTCTTTTCTTTTCTGTGCTGTCTGTGCTGTGTTTTCTTTTAGGCCGCAGGCAGTCAATAATGTATCAAAAATAACCTCCCAAAATACTTCGCCAAAGGCCCAAACACAATTAAAAACCACTTGAATATTCTTTTTCCAAGTGAAAATTTAGATATTTGTAGAAAACAGATACCTTAAAAATTAAAATATATGGCTTATTACTATAAACTCGGAAAAATCCCCCCAAAAAGGCATACCCAATTTAGGCAGCCCGACGAATCACTCTACAAAGAAGAACTCGTAAGCTCGCAAGGTTTTAGTGGGGTTTACTCAAACCTCTACCATATTTATACGCCTACCGTAGTCAAATCTATTGGGCAACCTGTGCCTATCTCTGTAAAACTTGTCAAGGACTACGCCATGCAACAAACCCACCTCAATACCTCCAAACTGGGGCATACAGGGCAAGACTTCTGGGAGGCTCGCAAAATGCTTTTGGTCAATAGCGACGTGGCGATAGGCGTTTGTAACCTTCCAAAAGAGGCAAAAATGGACTACTTTTATAAAAATGCAGAAGCCGATGAGCTGTTTTATGTCCACGATGGTGAAGGCTACCTTTACTCTCAGTTTGGTAAATTACACATCAAAAAGGGCGATTATGTCGTCATTCCTCGCACCACCATTTACCGCTTAGAGTGGCAAGACGACATCCGCCTCTTGGTGGTAGAGTCTTTTAGCCCGATAGAAACCGTCAAACGCTACCGCAATCAGCTCGGGCAGCTCTTAGAACATTCTCCGTATTGTGAGCGTGATATTCACCCGCCCCAAACACTCGTAACAGAAGAGGCAAAGGGAGAATACCTCATCAAAATCAAAAAACAGGGCTTTTTGCATCAGTATCTCTATGGGCACAGCCCCATGGATTTGGTGGGCTGGGATGGCTTTTTGTATCCTTATACTTTTTCTATTTACGATTTTGAACCGATTACGGGGCGAATCCACCAGCCGCCACCTGTGCACCAGACCTTCCAGGCACATAATTTTGTGGTGTGTTCTTTTGTGCCTCGCTTGTTTGATTATCACCCTCTAGCGATTCCTGCCCCTTACAATCACTCCAATATTGATTCAGATGAGGTACTTTTCTATGCCGAAGGGGATTTTATGAGCCGCAAAGGCATTGACAGAGGCTCTTTTACGCTGCACCCCGGAGGGCTACCTCACGGCCCACACCCTGGCACAGTAGAAAAAAGCATCGGGGCAAAAGCCACCGAAGAATATGCCGTGATGATAGACCCTTTCCGTCCTTTGTCATTGACGGAGTACGCCCTCGAGTTTTTGGATGAAAATTACCCCATGAGCTGGACAGAATAAATAATAAATTTTACAGCCCTCAGTTTTTCTTTTTTTGACAAGCTGGGGGCTTTGTTTACTTCCTAGACTGTTTTTATCCGTTCACGATACATTGATTCGCCCCAACCCATAGTAAAGATGAATGTACTTTTGATTCCGTCTTGGTATCCAAGTGAAGATTTTTTGATTCAAGGCATTTTTATCCAAGAGCAAGCCCTAGCCCTGTGTGAGGCATATCCTGATTTGCAAATCGGGGTCAGTCTTTGGGGGCAAAACCGAGCAAACGCTCTTCTTTGGGCAAAAGACCATTTCAAAAATCTCAAAAAAATTTACCTTGCAGACAGACAAAGAAAGACTGAAATCAGGCAAATCTTGCCCAATTTATATGAGCTAGAAACTCCTACTTTGATTTGGTCAGAGCGAATTTTTGGGGGAAATTTTGAGAATATTCTCCTCGCCCATGAGCAAAATTTACACAGATTTGAAGCAGTAGTAGGTAAAGTAAATCTTATCCATGTGCAAGTCTGTCACCCTGCGGGCTTGATTGCAAGGCATCTATCCCAAAAATTTAACATTCCCTACCTCATCACCGAGCAGATGAGCCCCTTTCCTTTTCCCACTATTCAAGACAAAGAAGGCAATATCAAAGAAAAATATCTGCAAGCCTACCAAAATGCCCGATTAAACATTGCCATTAGCCCCGATTTAAAACAAAAAATGGAGACCCAGTCTATTTCCAATGTACATTTTGTGCCCAACCTTACCAACGAAGATTTCTTTCAGCCTGCTCACCAGCCTAAGAGTTCTACAGTATTTCAGTTTTTCACCTTGGCCAGAATGGAAGCCCAGAAAGACATCCCTACCTTGTTGTACGCCATCAAACAGGTAATCACACAAAACCAAAAAGTGCAGTTTGTCATCGCTGGTGAAGGAAGCCAATCACTTCACTGCCAGACACTTGCACAAGAATTAGGCATCAGCGAATACGTAGAATGGCAAGGGCTGCTCAACCGCCCCGAGGCAAAAGCTGCTTATCAAAATGCCCATGCTTTTGTGCTGGCAAGTCTGCACGAGACCTTCGGAGTGGTATTTGCAGAGGCAATCGCCTGCGGGATTCCCTTCATTGCTACTCGCTGCGGTGGGCCTGAGTGTATCGTCAATGAATTGAATGGCAAACTCGTAGAAATAGGGCAGCCCACTGAATTGGCACAGGCTATTTTGGATTTAATTCGAGATTACCCAAAGTATCAGCCCGATAAGATAAGGGAAGATTTTATACATCGCTTCTCCAAAAAAGCAGTAACTCAGCAGATTCTTAAACTGTATGAAGAGGCTGCCACTGTTTGAAAATTAGCTTTTAAATAGGAGGATAACTTCGTATTTTCTTTGGGTTAAAACTCAAGAGTAATCACTTGTAAATCATAGAAGTGCCCTACTTTCGTTTTTGAAGTGTCAAGGTATGCTTCACCTTGTGTATTTTGATTTGAAATTCAGTTTTAAAAAATATTTTATGCGTGTTTATACTTTCTTCATTCTTCTTTTTTTAGGGATTATTTGTGCTGATACTCTTTTGGCAGTAGATAGATTGGTGGCGACTACAGGCACCGATTCAGGAGATTGCAGCGTAGGAAATTGTCTCAGCATCACCTATGCCATCTCCCAAGCCAGTGCTGGCGACAGGATTTTAGTGGCCTCAGGCACTTACTCAGAAGCCATCACTATTGATAAATCCCTTACTTTGCAAGGGAATTTTGTGGGAATAGCAGGCAATAATGCCACAAGAGGTGCAGGCGAAAGCATTCTCCAAAATCCCAATACCAACCTCACTACAGGAATCTTGATTACCATCACAGCAGACAATGTTACCGTAGATGGACTTACACTTAATGGGCAAAATAATTTTGTGCAGGGCATCGCCATCAATGGTTTCCAAAATATCACACTCCAAAATAACCGAATCCTTAACCTTAGCACCAGCAATACCAACCCCAACACACAGATGATTTCGGCAGGTATCTGGGCAGAGGGAACTTCTACAGGCAATACTTTCCAGCATAACTTTATACAGCAAGTCAGTAATCCTAGTATCAATTATAATCCAGGTTTCGTTCCTGTAGCACCTAACCCTGAAACCTTTTTATTAGGTACTGGCATCTTTACCCGCACTAACTTCTATGCAGATATACTCAACAATGAGATAGAAGCTGTAGTAGTAGGTATTAGAGCAAGAGGCTACACAGCCGCAGGGCAAGCTACACAAATCACTAATAATCAGATAGATGCACGCTTGCAGGGGCTTAATATCAATACCATTGGGGCAAGTGCAAGTATTTTTTCGGTTGAAGATAATGTCTTTAATTTTTCTGCTCAGGGCTATCCGATTAGTGTTACTGTTCCATTCTCAGGAACTCAAAGCCTTGATTTACCCAACTCAGCCCTCAATTTTGCACTCATTAATCAGACGGTCAGTAGCAATAACAATGACATCACAGGGGCATATTATGGATACTTTGTATTTGGGATGAATCCCACTATTAATTTTTTGATAGATGGAGGTACTATTACCCAAGTAGCTCAGGGCATTGCCTGTGTGAATTATGATGGGAGTAGTGTCTATGCCCCTAGTAAAGTAGATATCGAGAATGTAAATATGAGTGCTTTTAATGGTGCACCCGTGGGAGGAAGCAATTTCATATTAGATGCAATCAAAGAAGCATATAATTTTCATGCAGGCGTATATGCCCTCATTGCCTCTGGAAGTTCTGCCAACGATACACTTACTGTAACCCTAGAAAACTGTAGCATCAATGGCACTACCAGCATCACCACCAACAGTGCAGGCATTTATGCAGGTAATTTCTCTACCCGAAGGCTCACCACACTCAATGTCAATAACTGCCAAATTAGCAACCACACAAACAGAGGCATACACTTGCAGCTACTCGATGAAGCCAATTTCACCAACTGTGAAATCAATGACAATGGCACAGATGCAGGCGATACTAGAGGAATTACTATCCGTCAAAATGCTACAAATATCAGTTTTATAAATTGTACAATTCATAACCCTAATGCTAGGTATAATATTTATGAAGATTCCCAAGCAGCTATCTCCCTTTTCAACTGCAGTGTAGTAGGCGGAACCCTATTCAATATTCAGTTTGATACCCCTAGTTCTGTTCCCAACCAAAACTTCTCAGGCTGTTGGTGGGGAAGTAACGCAAATCCAAACCTAAATGCAAACCTTGATTTCAACCCTTGGCTCAATACAGGCACAGACACAGACGGAACAACTAGGGGCTTTCAAGGAGATTTTTCTTACCTCAATGTCAATACTGCTGGTCATCAGTTTGCTCCCCTAGCCCGAGTGCAAGAAGCCCATGACCTGCTCACAGAGGGCGGAATCGTGCACCTCAGGTCGGCAAGTTTTGCAGAGACCCTTACTGTCAGTAAAAATCTCTCATTGGCAAATACAGGCACTGCTTCTCTCAATAACCTCACGATGTCGGGCATCGGGAAGACACTCATTTTGCTCAATCCCCTCACTATCAGCAATGTACTGACCCTCAATCAAGGCATCATTCAAAATACCAGCACGAGTATTTTAGCCTTGACCAACAATCTTACTACTGCACTCCTCCCTGTAGGTCTGACTGGAGATAGCTGGGTCAATGGCTATTTGGAAAGAAACATGCTCACAGGTAATTTTTATGACTTCCCCGTAGGCACAAATGCCGATATGCAGCTTGCCCAAATTCGCCTCAATGCACAGACAGGCATCAGCAGCATACTCACAGGGTTTAAACCCAACAATCCCCTTACTGACCCTGTTGCCTCCACTTTTTCGGCTTTTTCTGAAAATGCCAAAACCTATTTAGACTTATACAGTGATGGCTATTGGGAAATCTCCCCTGATGCAGGCACTTCTACAGACTATGATTTGCTGATGTTTCCTACCTTTGTGCCTTTCCAAGAAGGGGCAGTTGTCAAAAGGTCAGGAACACCCGTCTGGGCTGCCGATGGCACGGCTAATCTGATAGCCTTCGGGATAGAGCGAAATGGCTTGAATGGCTTTTCTAATTTTGCGATTGCTTCGGAGAGCATTGCCTTAGCCAATGGTTTGATAGACTTGCAAGCAGAGCCGAAGCAAGAGGGCATTTTGCTTACTTGGGAAAAAAACACACAAAATACCACACTGCACTTTGCTCTAGAAAGAAGCCTCAATGCCTTAGAAAGTGAAGTGATTTATCAAGAAGAAGCCTCAGAGTATCAGCACCTGTATCAGTATTTTGATGTGCTTCCTACAGACATTCAAGCAGCCTATTATCGAGTGCAAATAACTGATAATCAGGGAAATATCTCTTATTCTGCTTGGAAATACATTCAGTTAGAAGAAATAAAAAATGCCTTGATTGAAGTAATCTATCCCAACCCTGCTCAAGACCAACTCAAAATCACGCTTACCAAAGAAATAGAGGCAGCACTGACAGTCATAGATGCACAAGGCAAGGTCTGGAGAAAACAAGCCTTGTCTTCTAAATCTACCAAACTTAATCTTGCAGACTTGCCCAGAGGAATGTATTGGCTAAAAATCACCTCTCCGACTCAAACCGAATGGAAGAAAATTATTTTAGAATAAAACAATATGAATGCTCTTTTTTATCATCCAGATATCAGCTCTGCAGCAGCGTTTATGCTTTTGCCTGAAGAAGCACAGCACGTTCTGAAGGTCAAAAGATTCAAAATAACGGACAAAATACACCTCACAGACGGCAAGGGAAAGCTAGGACTTTTTGAAATCATAGAAGACCGCTTGCCAGACTGCAAGGTCAGGTGGGTGGAGTGGATAAACAGCCCCATCACACGCACTTATCAGCTGCATCTCTGCATCGCCCCCACAAAAAACACCAGCCGCATAGAGTGGATGCTAGAGAAATGTACTGAAATAGGGCTTGACAGCATCCATTTTGTGCAGTGCAAGCACTCCGAACGTGCCAAATTCAAAACAGAGCGCTTGGAAAAAATAGCCATCAGTGCACTCAAGCAGTCCAAGCAAGTCTATCTGCCGAGCATCTCCCCCTTGCAAGATTTCAAAGATTTTATCACGCAGCAAAACTTTGGCACAGCCCAGAAGTTTATAGCCTACGTGCCTGAGAATCAGACCTCTTCTTTATTTGCACACCTCAAAGCACAGCAAGATGTCTGGCTGCTGATAGGCCCCGAAGGAGATTTTAGCCCTGATGAAATCAGTCTGGCTTTGAAAAGTGGTTTTCAATCCGTAAGTTTGGGCAATACTGTACTCAGAACAGAAACAGCAGGGCTTGTCGCTTGCCATACTTGCCACCTAAAAAACCAAATGTAATCTATAAAAGCCATGAAAAAATACCCAAAAATATACTTAGTCTTACTCTTGCTTTGTGGCATCTACACAAGTGCATTTGCCCAAAAACCTACCCTTAAAATAGCCAAACTCAAATACAATGGCGGAGGCGACTGGTATGCCAATAAGACTTCTTTGCCCAATCTCATCAGATTCTGTAATCAAAACCTTGGCGTAAACTTAGAGAAAGAAGAAGATGTGGTAGAAGTAGGCAGCCCCGAAATTTATGCTTACCCTTTCGTACACATGACGGGGCATGGCAATGTAGTATTTACTGATGCCGAAGCCGAAAACCTTCGGACTTACTTAATCTCTGGCGGTTTTCTGCACATAGATGACAACTATGGTTTGGATAAATTTATTCGGCTTGAGATAAAAAAAGTCTTTCCTGAATTAGATTTTGTGGAATTGCCTTTTTCACACCCGATTTATCATCAAAAATTTGACTTTGCCAATGGCTTGCCCAAAATCCATGAACACGATGGCAAAGCTCCTCAAGGTTTTGGAATTATCTACGAAGGGCGTTTGGTCTGCTTCTACAGTTATGAATGTGACCTCGGCAATGGCTGGGAAGACCAAAGCATACACAATGACCCCGAAGAAGTAAGGCAACTAGCCCTCCGTATGGGTGCCAATATTTTGACTTTTGCATTTACGAATTACTGAAAAAAGCTACGCAGTATAGCGGATTCTTCCAGAATGACAGAAATAACTAACTGTCATTCCGTAGGAATCTGAAGGCGTGAAAAAAGCTACGCCATACAGCAGATTCTTCCAGAATGACAGGGACAAACCACTTGCGTGTCATTCCGTAGTGCTTTTTCTGTCATTCCGTAGGAATCTGAAGGCGTGAAAAAAGCTACGCCATACAGCAGATTCTTACAGAATGACAAAGAGAAATGACAAAACTTTTGTATTTTTGAGTGAAGGGATATAATTTAACCAAAGTTTGAGCTTAAAACCCTAAAATCAAAAACCAATACCACTACATGATTACTGGAGAACTAAAATCACAAGTTGATAAAATCTGGGAAGCTTTCTGGACGGGAGGAATCAGCAACCCCCTTACCGTTATTGAGCAATTTACCTACCTACTCTTCCTCAGAAGAATGGACGAAATGCAGCTCTTAGAAGAGAAAAAAGCCAATATGATTGGCAGACCTGCCGAAAATCTACTCTTTGCGGAAGCCCAAAAAGGATTAAGGTGGCACATCTTCAAAAATGAAGACCCCGAACGCATGTTTGACCTGTTCGTGAAGCCGCAAGTAGATAACCTTACCATATTTGACCACATGAAGCAGGTAGGAAGTGCCGCAGGCGTATTTGCCGAATACATGAAAGGAGCTACTTTTATGATTCCCACCGCCCGACTGCTAGACCAAGTGGTGCAGATGATCGATAAAATCAAAATGGAGGATAGAGATACTAAAGGAGATTTGTATGAATACCTCCTCTCTAAAATCGCCTCCGCAGGTAAAAATGGGCAATTTCGCACGCCTAGGCACATCATCAAGATGATGGTGGGCATGGTGCAGCCCAGCAAAGAAGATACGATTTGCGACCCCTCTAGTGGCACAGCAGGTTTTTTGGTGGCAGCAGGAGAATACATCCACGAGAATCACCCAGATTGGTTTCATGAAAAAGACTTCAGAGCACATTACCACAGCGAGATGTTCACAGGCGTAGAGTTTGATAGCACCATG
>JAABSX010000008.1 GCA_011390205.1 Microscillaceae bacterium
CTCTATGCTTGCCGAAGCCGCTCCTCCCCAAGCATTGCTCATGCCTATTAGATTAAGTGTAGCAGACATCCCTTTGTCTATTCTCAGGGCAGGTGGAGAGATAATCACCGCCCCTGCGGCAGCATCACCACCATATTCTACCGAGGCTGCTCCCTTGATAAGTGTAATGTCAGTAGCCAAAAAAGGGTCTATTTCGGGTGCATGCTCCATACCCCATTGCTGCCCTTCTTGCCTGATGCCACTGTTGAGTATTTGTATTCGGTTGCTGTGCATGCCTTGTATTACGGGCTTGGAGATGCCCTGCCCTGTCTGCAATACGCCTACTCCTGTAATTTCTTGCAAGATACCGCCAAGATTTTTCCCTTGCAGTCGGTCAAGTTCTTTTCCAGAAAGCGCTGCTGTATTTTGGGTACTGGTTTCTTCTAGAGTGATTTTATCCTCTTGGATTTCTATCTGTTCTAAGTGGATGGTTTCATCCAATAGCTCCAAATCATAAATCAATAAAGCATGCCTGCTGACCACGATGATTTTGCTTTGGGGCTGAAAACCTACCGAACGAAACAAAAGTGTGTAGCTACCTGGGCAGAGTCCTTCAAAAATATACCGTCCTTGCAGGTCTGTGCTGGCCCCCCTTTCAAGTTCTTTGAGCCAAATAGATACTCCTGGCAGTGATTGATGCTGTGTGTCATGCACTGTACCCTCTATTTTTCCATCACAATCTTGTGCAAGACGCAATGCAGAAGAGGCTGTCTGGGCGATTGCTTGGCTTGAGAAGCAGCCCATGAGCAGTAGTAGATAATATGTTTTTTGTACTTGCAACATTGTTTCACAAAGCTAATCCAAATGCAACAATATTGCAAAAATAAAATTATTTTTTTCTTATTTTCACAAAAGTACAAAGCTTTTTTGTGTGCAATGTTTTAAAAGACTATAGCCTCTCACAGTGATTCATTATTTGACAAAGTAGTTTTTTGTAGCTATTTTTAAATTTGAAATTAAAAACCGTAAATTATGAATTCTATGAAAACAACAGATGCAGGGCAAAAAATATTGGTAGAAAGGCAAGGAAGAGTGAAGATTATTACGCTCAATCATCCTAAAGCCAAAAATGCTGTCAGTGAAGAGGCTTCCATTGCACTCAGGCATGCCATTGCGGAGTCTTATACAGATGATACTAGGGTGATTATCTTGACAGGTGCAGAGGGTAACTTCTGCAGTGGTGCTGACTTAGGAGGAGGGGCGATGATGAACCCCAAAGAGTATGATGTAGCTGGTTATCTCAAAGAATCCGTCAATCCGATTGTGCTGGGGCTACGCAACAGCAATATCCCTGTAATAGCAAAAGTGCGTGGTGTGGCAGCGGGCTTAGGGGCTAATTTTGCCTTGGCTTGTGATATGGTGTTTGCTACCCCTGATGTGATGTTTAGCCAAATATTTACCAATATTGGGCTGTCAAGTGATGGAGGGGGCTCTTATTTTTTGCCGAGAATCGTAGGCTACAAAAAAGCATTTGAACTTATGGCTACAGCCGCCAAAGTAACGGCACAAGAAGCACTTCAATATGGAATGATTAATCAAATTATTGAAGATGATAAAATAGACGATTTTGTGCTACAGCTTGCCAATCAGCTTGCCGATGGCCCTTTTGTTGCCATTCAGCAGACTAAAGCCAATCTCCGTGAAGGGGAAAAAGGCAGCCTAGAATCTACCCTTGAGCTAGAAGCAGATAACCAAGCCAATAATTTTCAGACACAAGATTTTATCGAGGGTGTAATGGCCTTTTTGCAAAAACGAAAACCTAACTTTACAGGAGAATAAATCACCTGAAAGAATTGAGGTAAAAACATACGATGCCGTGGTGGCGTAAACAGTGTTTCTGTGGTCAATCCCACAGAAAACACTAACCTAAATACACCACCTCCGTATAAAAATTATCAAAGACAGATGAGAATACCCTCATCTGTCCGCACCCAAAATTAAAGCACATCCATAAATACGGCATTGAATGGTTTATTTATGGGTTAATTAACGTACAAAAATGACTAGGATAACTTATTGTGTGTTTGTGATAATGCTTTGCTTATCAGGCACTTACAGCAGTCTCAATGCCCAGACATCTGAGAAAATCTATCGTGTAGGGCTTTTTCAAGACAAGCCTCTCTGCTTTCAAGACAGTGACGGAGGGCTAAAAGGCATTTATATAGACATCTTGGAGCATGTAGCCTTGCAGCAGGGCTGGAAATTTAAGTACATCTATAACCCCTCTTTCGAAAAAAACTTAGAAAACCTAAAGGCTGGCAAAATAGACATTATGGTTTCTATTGGTTACTCCGAAGAGCGGGCAGAGATTTTTGATTTTACCCAAGAAACCGTCATGACTAACTGGGGGGAGGTATTCGTACATAAGGATTCTACCCTTCGCTCTATTATCAATCTGGCAGATAAAAAAGTGGCAGTCATGAAAGGAAATATCTACTATGAAGGCAGCCACGGACTCAAAAATACTGCAGAGCAGTTTAACCTTAATATCAATTTTGTAGAAACTACTTCTTATGAAGAAGTAATGAAAATGATAGATGAGCAAAGTGTGGACGCAGGGCTTATCAGTGTGCTATACGGAGATATGCACAAATCAGAATACGAAGTAGAAGGCACACCCATTGTATTTCATCCAATAGAATTACGGTTTGCACTTGCAAAGGGAAACCCTGACAACGCTTCTATCATCAAAGCATTGGACTCCGAAATGCGTAAAATGGTGGCTGATGAAAATTCTGTCTATTATCAATCACAAGCACGCTGGCTCAACCGCACCTCTAGCACAACCAATTACAAGTGGCTCATCATGGGTCTGGGCATCGTGGCCGGTATTGCTGTTTTATTCGTGGTTTTGAGCTTTGTGCTCAATCAGCAAGTAAAAAAACGCACTGTGGAGCTGGTCAAGCGTAACTTAGAGATTGAAGACCTCAATACCAATCTTGAATTTAAAGTACAAGCACGGACAATGGAGGTCATCCAGCAAAAGGAAGAGATAGAAGCAAAAAGACAGGCATTGGAGACCGCCAACAAGCATATGCGGGATAGCATCAATTATGCCCGTAATATTCAAGAAGCTATTTTGCCGAAGCAAACCAAAATCACAAATTATATCCCTGAGCATTTTGTATTTTCACTGCCAAGAGATATTGTAAGTGGTGATTTTCACTGGTTTGCCCATGATGAAAACACAGGAAAAGCATTGCTGGCTGTGGCAGATTGCACAGGGCATGGTGTGCCTGGGGCGTTTATGTCTATGCTTGGTAAATCTTCTTTAGATTACATCATTCACGAAAAAGCCGCTGCTCGCCCTGCTGATATTCTTACACACTTGCAGGCAGATGTTTATCGTGCCTTAGAAAACCAAGCCAAAGACGGTATGGACATTGCCATCTGTAGCTTTGATTTTAAGAATCTACTTGTAGAGTTTTCAGGTGCGCAAAGTGCCCTCTTTTTGGTGAGAGGAGGCAAAGTAACGACCATCAAAGGCAATAAATTTCCCATTGGGGGCAGTGTAAAGCATTACAAAGCCGAACGTAACTATGAGCAGCACAGCATAGCATTACGCCCTGATGATGTACTTTATATGAGTTCGGATGGATTTTCAGACCAATTTGGAGGCCCTGAGAATAGAAAATATGGAGCGAAACAATTTAGGGAATTGCTGGAGAGAATCCATCACTTGCCTATGGAAGCGCAGAAAGAGGCTTTTTATGAAGAACACAAAAACTGGAAAATGTCTCAAAAGCAAATAGATGACATTCTCGTAACGGGTGTAAGAGTAACCGCCTAGGGCTGCGGATTTTTAGTTTTTGGGGAGGATAAAAGCAAGTATGATGTACAGGGGGACTGGAGAGCCTGCCCCAAAAAATGTACTGACGATGAATGCCACTCGAATCCAAGTAGGGTCTATCCCAAAATATTCTGCAATGCCTCCGCATACACCGAATATTTTTTTATCTCGGTTTGATTTTTTTAGCCGTCTATTGCCATCAAATTTCAATGCTTCTTGCAGAAAAGGGTCTTTAGCTTTGACATCATTCTTTATTTTCTCGAATTCTTTGTTGATTCCCTTAAAATTAGAAAAGGGGTCTGTAGTGCGGTATTTGCTCAGTCCTTTGTTAAGTTCGCTTGCCAATCGAAAAGAGGCATCGTGGTGAGGATTGACTTGCAAGGCTTTTTTAGCATATAATTTTGCTTGGTTAAAATCTTCTTTGTCTCCTTTGCTGAGCCACCTGTGTTTGTAGGCATTGGCTATCCCGAAGAGTGCATCCAGATGATTGGGAGAAAGTGAGAGTGCATGTCTAAATTCTTCTATGGCACTTTCCCAGTCTTCATAGCGACTGTAGCCTTTGCCCCTTGCTACATAGTCAGACATTTTTTTATGGATAAGATGGATATCCTCCTCATCCATGCCTAAATCATACGCAATACGCTTCATTTCTTGCTCATCAAGAGGTCTTTCTTTCTGCTCTTCTTGTATTCGGAGCAGTGTCTGTATGTAGGCCTCAATCATGTTTTCTGATTCACTCATGCCTTTTTTATGGTATATTTTACAAATAAAGGTAATTAAAAAATTTTGTGCAAATTGCGTCTGTCTTATTTATGGGCTATTTTTATGTGTCTTAATTTATTGGAGAATTGGCAGATGCCTTGCTTTCTAAAATTTATTTTAAAAATGAATATTTTTTGATGCGTATCGTACCTCCAGAGGAATTTTATTTTTGTAGAAATACCTGATATGCTCAAACCTGAACGCTACAAGGGTGAGATAATTTGTCATACATATTTCATTCTCACAGGGTAGTTACAATGGGTTTTCCAAATCTCCGATTAACTTATTTAGCAGTGTATTTGGCACAAGTATTATTTTTGCTGCCTTGTATTCATAAAAATAAATCGTTTGGTGGATTGTTTTGGGGAGTAGTCAGATTTATTTCACAAATTCAGATGGATTGGCCAAAAAAGCCAATGATATTCTGTTAAACTCTTCGGTTTGGTCTATATTGACTACGTGCCCTGAGTTTTTGACTATCTCTAAAGCGGAGTACTGATGTACTTTGACGATTTGCTGCACTTGCGGCAAGAACATGTGGTCTTCCTCCCCCATGATGTATAGTGTAGGAATGTTAAGTTCTTTTTCATTAAAATACCTGAGCAGGGGATTTACCTCGCTTGTAAGCTGATACCAGCGCAAAAATTCTTTTTGGTAGAGGCGCTTGGCTTGCTCTATAAACATTAGCCTAGAGTGTCTGTGCCTACTTCGGGGCATAATGACCCATGCAAAGAAACTATATATCCACATATAAGGCACATATCTTTTGAGTTTGTTGCCCAGATACATCAATATTTTGGAGCGTACATTGAGCCTAATGATGGCACCACCGAGTGTCATCGTTTTGATTCGCTCGGGCTCTAGCTCGGCGATGGTTCGGATGATGATGCTCGCCAGTGAGATTCCTACAAAGTGAGCCGATTGGATGTTGTTATGATTCATCACCTCTAAAATGTCTTTGCTTACATCCTTAAAAGTGTATTGATTCTTTAAATACCCTTGCAAAAAGTGTTTAGAACGCCCATGCCCTCTGAGGTCTAGCAGTAAGACATTGTATTTTGCCTTGAATGCACGGATTTGTCTGTGCCAAATAGAAGAACTTCCTCCTGCACCGTGCACAAAAATAACCCAATCTTTGTCAGGGCCAAGTTCATATTTTTTATGATAAAGCATATTTGAGTTTCTGTTTAATTAAAAGCCTTTGTTTTGTAGATGCTGTCTAAAAATAATGAAACGTATGGGTGATGCCAATTCGTTCAACACCGTAACTTTATCTTTAAATGATAAAGCGCAAGTAACTGCTCAAAACCAGCCTACAGCAAATTAGCCATGTAAATAAATGATAATCAGCACGTTAAGCACTCTTTGAGCATCAATTTTAAATTATCTGTTTACTTATACATTCAAAGCTTTGTTATTAAAACAAATTTAGTGAATTAGCTACAGAAATCAGCATTTTAATAGGTTTTTATATAGTGCATACACACTTTTTTATTTTCTATCATTCTTCTAATCTCTTCTATGTTTGCACTCTGTGCCTGTGCTTGGCTACCGATGATGAGTATGAGGAGCTGCTGATGTGTATATTTTCGCTCTAGATACAGGTCTATTTGCCCTAAAAGCCTGTTTCTTTCATTGCTTTTTCGGAGCATCTCAGCGAGTTTGATTTCTATGCCGAGTTTTCCCTCTGCCAGGTCTATGTCTATGCGTTCTCTTGCGTAAGCTTTTCCACCTACGAGTGCTTGTGTCTGCACTTGCTGAAATTTACTTTGGAGTATCTTGGCTACTCTTTCTTCGGCTTCGCTTTCACTAGATTCTTGGCTGATTCTGAGCAAATGCTGTTTTTTGTCGAGGTGTCTAATCACATTGGCTATAATGGGCAGACGCTGGTACTGGCTATACCAAGTGAGTGCATAATGTACCAAAAGTGCAGCTGCTATGAGCAGAGCAAGATAAACCAACAGATGAAATAGGAAATAAGCCAAAAGTATGTTCATTATGAATGCGTGAATTATATACCATTTTTTGATAGTTTTGCCTCCTGAAAAAAGCCTAAAAATCACTCTTAGGTACATCTAGTAAAAAAGTGCAACATTCCTTTGAGTGATTTAAAAAAACATGCTTGTAAGGTCAAGTAGTTAATTTAACTTAGCAATTTATAATTTTTTAACGATTGAAGCAAATTATTGAATTTCTTTCTGTTTATTTAAGAGCTTACAAAGCTCTTGGTTTTTGGCTTGGGTGGCTTTTTTTTCTGGCTTTATCGTTATTTTTGCGTTATGCAGGCGTATTTGACCCAGACTTTGTAGGGTATTCTTATCCTTTTTGGGGGCAATTATTTTTTTATGTAATTCCTTATTTTTTTTCGGTTTGCTGGTGGTATTTTTGGTATGGTGAAGGAAAGATTTTCGGAAATGCTGGATTTTGGCTTGTCAGTCTGTTGATTCTGGGGGTGCTCTACAGCAATAATTTTTCACTTTCTTATGAATTTTATTTACCTGCACCTGAGGAAGGGCGTTTTTGGCTTAAGAAAATAGGATTTAACCTTCACAGTATATTCTTTTATTTATCTGCTCCATTGCTGTATGGATTTGTTAAGAATGAGCTAGGCAGCACTCGTTTTTATGGCTGCACACGCCGTCATTTTGATTTTTCGCCTTATTTCTGGATGCTTATTTTGATGTTTCCCTTGTTGTTTTGGAGTTCTTTTCAGCCTAGTTTTTGGGTGGCTTATCCTCGCTATCGCCCTGATGTCTGGGAGGCAAGTCAGGGAATCTCACCGTGGCTCACTGTGGGGCTTTATGAGCTAAGCTATGTGCTGCAGTTTGTGGCTCTTGAGATATTTTTTAGGGGTTTTATCGTGTTCGGATTGGGCAAATATATGGGCAAGGCATCCGTTTTTCCGATGGTGGCCGTATATACTTTCTTGCATTTTTACAAGCCCTTGCCAGAGACGCTTGGGTCTATCTTTGGGGGCTTTGTTTTGGGGGTGGTTGCTTGGAAATCTCGCAGCGTGCTGGGCGGGGTAATCGTGCACATAGGCATTGCTCTGATGATGGAGCTGCTGGCCTTTTTGCAGTTGTATTTTCGAGCTTTGCTCTGAATTTATTTTTTATAAAAATACAATATTTTTGATACGCTCTTGTGCTATTTTATGGTTAATATCTTTGATAATCTGTGTTTTAGACATCATCAGTTCATTTTTGAGTGAAGCAGAAGCCAGTTTCACAAAAAGTTTGTCTTCTTGCATAAATATTTTTTTGGTACGCTTGCTGACCAGCTCTCCGAGTGTGCTTTCCCAAGCTTCTAGGATTTCTACTTCCGTGAATTTTTTTTCTAGTTGGTAGGTTTTGACCAGTTCATTGACCACATTTTTAATGCTAGAAGCCTCTGTTTGTGGAGCTTTGGAGTGCCGCTCTAGGTCAAGGTTATATTGTTTTTGCACAGTTTATGGGTAGTTTAATTGACTTCTTGGATGCTTTTGATTTTTCCTGCCTCTAAGGTAATAATTCTATGCTGAATTGGCATCATTTTCAGTATTTTTTGTGTTCGCTCGGGCCTTGCATCTGTCAAGAATATTTGCCCGAAGGTATTGCTAGAGACCATTTCTATGAGTTTTTGGATGCGTTTTTCGTCTAATTTATCAAAAATATCATCTAGCAGCAAAATGGGTTTTTCTCCTTTGTGCTGCTGCATGATTTCAAATTGAGCAAGTTTGAGTGCTACTAAGAAAGATTTTTGTTGCCCCTGTGAGCCAAATTTTTTCAGCGGATACTCTCCTATCCTAAACGCAAGGTCATCTCGGTGTATGCCTACACTCGTGCGCTGCAATATTCTGTCCTTTTCATGTGCTTGGAGGAGTAAATCTTTAAAATCTCCCTTGTCAAAATCAGATTTATACGTGATGCTTGTCGCTTCTTTTGCCTGAGACAGATACTGGTAATGCCTCTGAAAGATGGGCTGAAAATCCTGGGTAAATGCCTTTCTTCGCACATGGATTTTTTCGCCAAATGTATGAATGCCCCAGTCATAGCTTACGAGTAGGTCTTTGTCCCACCTATTTTGCTCATAAGCTTGCTTTAAATACGCATTTCGCTGGCTTAAGAATCGGTTATATTGCAGCAGGTTATCCAGATACTCACCCTCTAGCTGGCAGAGCAAGTTATCTAGAAAGCGTCTTCTCATCTCGCTTCCTTCTGCTATCAGGCTTTGGTCTTGGGGGGCTATCATCACTACCATAAACTTGCCGATGTGCTCGCTGATTTTGTCGTATTCTTTTTGGTTAAGTTTTAATATTTTTTTTTGCCCTTTGGGCAGCCCACAAAAGACCTCCTCTCTCTGAAAATCTTTCCGCTCAAAGTTTCCCTTAATCGTAAAATAATCTTGCCCATGCCTGATATTTTGCTGGTCTATGGGGTTCAAAGCACTTTTACTCAATACCAAATAATAAATTGCGTCTAAAAGGTTGGTTTTGCCGCTGCCATTTTCTCCCACAATGCCTTGTATCCCCTCACAAAAATCTAGTTTGAGGGATTCATAATTTTTAAAGTTTTGTAACTCAATCTGATATAAAAACATAGTATTTCATTCCATTTAACACAAACCTGTAATACGACCTTTACTTAGTAAAAATAGAATTAAACCATTGATAGCCGAACACTCAAGTAAATCCTAAGATTTTTACTCTACAGATTAATAAGCCTGTTTGAAGATGTTAGCTTTGCTATTCTTTGTATTACCCTAGGATGTGTGAAATTAGGCTAAATTCTAAAAAAATTTGATACTCTATTAGGTTTAGCTTTATTTTTGGGATAGTCTTCCTCAAAATTAAGATTCAGTATCTAGCCAAAACTATAAACGCCTAAAAATTGAATAAAAATAAAGTTTTGTCTATTTTTGAAAAGATATTTGCCAAAAGTAAGATGTTTTATGATGTAAACATACCTGATTTGCAGCAAAGCCTGTTTTATGAACTTACTCAATGTGCTGCTATAAACATCAGCAAACTCATTGGTTCTAAATTAGTTGGTAAGTGTGTTTCTTAGCAATAGTGCTAAAATTAAAATTATAGTTTTATAATGACAGCAACCATTATCATTACATTTTGTGCGTTATTGCTGGTCGCCTATTTATTTGACCTGACTTCGGCAAAAAGCAAAATACCCTCAGTCATACTTTTGCTCATCTTGGGCTGGGTAGTACGCCAGACGACGAACTTATTTGATTTAGACCTTCCTGATATTTCTTCTGTATTGCCTGTTTTGGGCACTGTGGGGATTATCCTCATCGTATTGGAGGGTTCTTTGATGCTTGAGTTTAACCGTTCTAAATTTGGGCTCATCCGTCAGTCATTTATAGGTGCGTTTTTGCCTATGCTTGGGCTTGCACTTTCTTTGGGCTTTTTATTCAGTTATTTTGGGGGGTTTGGCTTCAAAAATAGCCTTGCCAATGTGATACCGCTTTGTATTATTAGCAGTGCAATAGCGATTCCGAGCGTGAGTAATTTATCTAAAGATAACCGTGAATTTGTGATTTATGAGAGTAGTATGTCTGATATTTTGGGGGTTTTATTGTTCAACTTCATAGCCCTCAACAAGATTATTGATTTGCACTCTTTTGGTTACTTTGGGCTGCAGTTGCTTATCATCTTTGTGGTGTCATTTGTGGCTACCATTGCCCTTTCTGTGCTACTCAATGAAATAGAGCACCACGTCAAATTTGTACCTATTATCCTGCTTATCATATTAATTTATGAAATATCCAAGCTTTATCATCTTCCTGGACTTATTTTTATTTTGCTTTTTGGCTTGTTCATCGGCAATCTAGATGAGCTAAGGCACATCCGCTGGATTGAACGCTTCAAGCCTGTAGAGTTTAACAAAGAAGTGCTTAAATTTAGAGACCTCACTATGGAGGCGGCTTTTTTGGTCAGGGCATTGTTTTTTCTTTTGTTTGGTTATTTGATAGAAACCTCTGAGATTCTCAATGCAGATACACTCCTCTGGGCTGTTGTCATTGTAGTGCTTATTTTTGGATTCAGGGCAATACAGCTTAAGATTTCTAAAATCCCGATCAGTCCCTTGCTTTTTGTGGCTCCTCGAGGCCTGATTACGATTCTTCTCTTCCTCTCTATTGACCCTGAGCAAAGCATAGCGATCGTCAATAGGTCTCTTATCATTCAGGTAATCGCTATGACGGCACTCCTGATGATGTTTGGGCTAATGATTAGTAAATCTACCGAAGAAAGCGAAGCCAAAAAGGCTAAAGCAGAAAAAGAAAAAAGCAAAGAAAAAGAGAAAGCAACCACCCAAGCAGAAGATGCCAAGCCACAAGATATAAAAAACCAAGAAAATGAAATCGATGGCTAGACAGTCATCAAACATCGCTTCCGAAGCCAAGGCATCACAGCCATAGAAGTATTCAGACCTTTTAAGTTTTAGAACTTAAAAGGCTTTTTTTATAAAAAATAGCTGCAAAATAGCTTGTTAAAAGGATGACAAATAAACCTTCTCAGTCTTACAAATCGTTTAACAATTATTATTTTTAGCTTTTCATTCAAAAATAAATCACTACTCTATGAAATTTATTAAAGTAGGTGCTGCCGTCTTAAACCAAACTCCCCTAGATTGGGAAGGTAATAAACACAATATCATCGCTGCCATCACCGAAGCCAAAGCTCAAGCCGTAAGCATCCTCTGCTTGCCTGAGCTGTGCATTCCTGGCTATGGCTGCGAAGATGCATTCTATGCCCCTAGTTTGCATCAAACTTCTCTAGAAGTCTTGCAAGAAATCTTACCAAGCACCAAGGGAATCATCGTGGCTTTAGGTTTGCCGTTGGTACTCCAAAACAAACTTTTTAATACAGTCTGCCTCGTAGCTGATGGCAAAATTATCGGTTTTGTTGCCAAGCGATTTCTGGCAGGCAATGGGGTCTATTATGAGCCTCGTTGGTTTATGCCTTGGAAGCAAGGCGAGACAAGCTGGATAGAAATCTCAGGACAAAAATACCCCGTAGGAGATTATTATTTTAACATTGGCGGAGTCAAGATTGGTTTTGAAATCTGTGAAGATGCTTGGGTAGCCAACCGCCCTGGACGTTTTCTGTATGAATCAGGCATTGATTTAATCCTCAATCCGAGTGCAAGTCACTTTGCATTTAACAAGCTAGACATTCGCAAGCGATTTGTACTAGAAGGCTCTAGGGCTTTTGGGGTGGGTTATGTCTATGCCAATCTTTTGGGCAACGAATCGGGCAGACTGATTTTTGATGGAGGGGCGATGATTGCTTCTAATGGGCAGATGATTGCCGTGGGAGAACGTCTTTCCTTCGAAAACTGGCAAGTAACCACTGCTGTGATGGATTTGGAACTGAATCGATTGGTGCAGATTACCAACAGAGTTCCTTTTGAGAAGGCAGCCAATGAAGATTATTGCTTGTTTGCTTCCTTTGATTTTCCTGAGATGAATCCTGAATTTCAAAAACCAATACTCAAAGAATGGGAAACCTCCCCTACGCTGCAAGAAGAAGAGTTTGCCCGTGCGGTAGCTCTAGCTTTGTTTGATTATCTCCGCAAAAGCTATTCTAGTGGTTTTGTGATTTCGCTCAGTGGTGGAGCAGATTCTGCTGCTGTTTCTGTGCTTTGCCGTCTGGCGATAGACTTAGGCATAGAAAGCATCGGCTGGGAAGCTTTCACAGACAAACTGGGCTTTATCCCTGACATCAAAGAACACAAAAGCCCCGAGGCACTCGCCAAACGCTTGATTACTTGTGCTTACCAAGCCTCTGACAACAGCGGAGACATCACCCGAAATGCTGCCGAGCAGCTTGCAAAAGCCATTCATGCTACATATGATTTCTTGTATGTGGGTGATTTGATAGAAACCTACGAAAAAATTATCTCCGAAGCCCTCGGGCGTGCCCTGACTTGGGAGCAAGATGACATCGCCAAACAAAATATACAAGCCAGGGTACGTGCCCCAAGTGTTTGGATGCTTGCCAACATTAAAAATGCCTTGCTCCTCTCTACCAGTAACCGCTCAGAGGCTGCCGTAGGCTATGCCACCATGGATGGCGATACGAGTGGCGGACTTAGCCCAATTGCGGGCATAGACAAGGCTTTTCTTAGACAGTGGCTCAAATGGATGGAAACCCAAGGCGTGGCAGGCACATGGAAAATACCCGCACTGAGCTTCGTCAATGACCAACAACCCACTGCCGAGCTTCGCCCCCAATCTTCTAACCAAACCGATGAGGGTGATTTGATGCCTTATGACATCTTGGATGAAATAGAAGAACACGCCATCAGAGATAAAAAACCACCCAAAGAATGCTTCTGGCTGCTCAAAGCCAAGCACCAAGAAAACTACTCAGATGCACAGCTCAGACAATGGACGGATAAATTCTTCAAACTCTGGAGCAGAAACCAATGGAAAAGAGAGCGTTATGCCCCTTCCTTCCATGTAGATGATAAAAACCTTGACCCTAAGACTTGGTGTCGATATCCGATTCTCTCAGGTGGTTTTCAGCGAGAATTAAAAGATTTGTGGAAAGAATAGACAAAGCCCCCTTATTTCAATTTTATTTTAGAAGAAAATAAGCTATTTTTGTAAATAATTGCTCACTTAATAAATAATTCAGTAATGATTGATACAGACAAATCAAATTACAAAGTAAAAGACATCTCCTTAGCCGATTGGGGACGCAAAGAAATTCAACTAGCAGAAGCAGAAATGCCAGGTTTGATGGCATTAAGAGAAGAGTATGGCGCATCAAAGCCACTCAAAGGTGCTCGTATCGCTGGTTGCCTACACATGACTATTCAGACAGCTGTGTTAATTGAGACACTCGTGGCACTAGGTGCAGAAGTAACATGGTCTTCTTGTAATATATTTTCTACTCAAGACCAAGCTGCCGCTGCCATTGCTGCCGCTGGCATCCCTGTGTTTGCTTGGAAAGGCATGACAGAGGAAGAATACGAATGGTGTATTGAGCAGACTTTATTTGCTTTTGAAGGAGGTAAAGGGCTAAATATCATCCTAGATGATGGTGGAGACTTGACCAATGTAATCCTAGACAAACACCCTGAACTGGCCGCTGACATCAAAGGAGTTTCTGAAGAAACTACCACGGGAGTTCACCGCTTGTATGAGCGCATGAAAAAAGGAACACTTCCTTTCCCTGCCATCAACGTAAATGATTCTGTAACGAAGTCAAAATTTGACAACAAATACGGCTGTAAAGAATCATTGGTAGATGCTATCCGCCGTGCCACTGATGTAATGATGGCTGGCAAAGTAGCCGTAGTAGCTGGATATGGTGATGTAGGTAAAGGCTCTGCTGCTTCATTGGCAGGTGCAGGTGCTCGTGTCATCGTAACCGAAATAGACCCTATCTGTGCATTGCAAGCTGCTATGGATGGCTTCGAAGTGAAGAGAATGGTCAATGCCATACCTCGTGCTGACATCATCGTAACTGCCACTGGCAACAAAGACATTGTGTCAGGTGAGCACTTCAAGCTAATGAAAGACAAAGCCATTCTTTGTAACATCGGTCACTTCGATAATGAAATCGATATGGCTTGGTTAAAGAAAAACTACGGCAGCACTCGCAATACTGTGAAGCCTCAAGTAGATATTTATAACATTGATGGCAATGACATCATTGTATTGGCAGAAGGACGATTGGTAAACCTAGGCTGTGCCACAGGACACCCTTCTTTCGTAATGTCTAACTCCTTCACTAACCAAACTCTTGCACAAATAGAGCTTTGGAAAAATGCTGGTGATTACAAAAACGAAGTATATGTATTGCCTAAGCATCTTGACGAAAAAGTGGCTGCACTTCACCTTTCTAAAATCGGTGTAGAGCTAGATACCCTAAGTACTGAGCAGGCTGAGTACATCGGCGTAACTCCACAAGGGCCATTCAAGTCTGATGCTTACCGCTACTAATCAAGTGAAAACTAAGACACTCGACTGAGTTTTTTCATAAGAAAACAAACCCACAGCAGTTTCGCTGTGGGTTTTGTTTTTTAGCCCTCTCCTCTCTCTCTACAGAGATGTATCAAAAGTTTAACAAGACTTCTTCTTTGCTCACAGTCAGCTTGGCACTGCGGCCACAAACCATTGTGAGGTTATGAATCTCATGCCCCACAGGAAAATCAAAGCAGACAGGGTAATCAAACTCCTGCACCAGCTCAGAGATAATCTCATTGATGTTGGGCCCGAAGGCTATTTCATTGTCTTTAATCTCCGTAAACTGCCCTATCACTAGCCCAGCTAGGTGAGAAAGTTTGCCTGCCCTGTAGAGGTGAATCATCATTCTGTCTAGGTGATAAACATACTCATTGACATCTTCTAAAAACAAAATCTTTCCTTTGGTATCTACTTCAGACACTGTGCCGATGGTGTTGGCAAAGAGAGACAGATTCCCCCCTATCAGCTCACCTTGAGCTACACCCAGTCGGTTAAGTGCCGCAGGCCTGACTTCAAGGTGAGAGTCATTTCCAAAAAGCACCTGATGCAGGCTTTCTATAGTTTGCTCGGTCTGTTTGGGAAAGAGCAAAGGCATCACTCCGTGAATACTCTCCACACCTAGATTGTATAAATGACAGTGCAATACTGTGATATCACTAAAACCCACAAGCCATTTGGGTGATTTTAAAAATCCTTGGAAGTCTAGTTTATCCACGATTCGGATAGTGCCGTAGCCTCCCCTTGCACAAATAATGGCCTGAATATCAGGTCTATCTAGCATGCTTTGTAGATCTTCTCTACGCTCTGCATCTGTGCCTGAGAATTGGTTATGGCTATTGAATAAATGTTTGCCTAAGACCACCTCAAGCCCCCAACCTTCTAATATTTGTATTGCCATCTCGAGGTCTTGTCGGCTTACTTTTTTGGCAGGTGCGATGATACCTACTTTGCTTCCTTCTTCTAATTTTTTGGGACAAATCATTTTTATTGTTTTGATATGAAAAAAGCCAATTTAAGATTTAATCTCAAATTGGCTTTTAATTTACAGAAAAATAACTGTGTATTTACTTAATTTTTTGGGGTGATGCCCATTTTGCGCAATACACGGTCAGAGATATTTTCTGTCTTTGGTGAAGCATAGCAAGCTTCTGCTCTCAGGACAAAAGTGTAGTTTCCTTCTTTGGCTACTTCATCTAGGGCTTTTTGTACTTTTTCATAGATAGGTGCCATTAGCTTGGCTTCTTGGCCCTGTGCATCTTGTTGTACACCTTGCTGAAAACGCTCAAACTGCTGCTGTAGAGTCTGTAACTCTCTTTCTTTACTTGCTTTGAGGGCAGGCGAGAGTGTGCCTGCTTCTGACCTAGTCTGATAATCTTTGAGTTTCATCTGAAACTCATCTTGCTTGCTTTTGAGTTCGTCTTGGATTTGTTTGGCATAGACGGTCATCTCAGCCTCTGCACTTTTGTATTCGGGTAGCTGTGGGAGAATATATTGCAAATCAAAATGCCCTATTTTATTTTGGGTTTGAGAAGTACTTGCACTTGTGGCTGTAGAATCAGCTACACCTAGTTTTTTGCCTACCAAGCCAGAGAGATTACTATCATTAGGCTCATAAAGAATCGTTTCTACTTTAAATACATACGTATGTCCATTTTCCTTCGCTACCTGCTCTATGGTAGTTTGCACTTTTTCTAAGATAGGATTAATGAGTTCTGTATATTTTTTTTGGGCTTTAGTTTGTGCTTCTTGTGCTGCGTTTTGTAGGGCAGCCTGCAGGGTTTGTATTTCATCACGGAGGCGTTTTTTTGCATCGGCAGAGGCCGTTGCACTTTGCTCCATTTGCTCTAGCTGCTGTGCTTTTTGCTCTATGGTACTTTTTTGTGATTCTAGGTTTTCTTGCAGTTTGCCATTGTAGGTTTCTATCTGTTTTTGGGCTTGCTTGTATTCAGGGATTTGAGGAATTATCTGATTGCTATTAAAATAGCCCAATTTATTGGTAGATTTGAGTGAACCTCTATTGGCAGGAGAATCTGTTGGAGAGATTCCAAGTTTGCGAAGTACGGCATCCGATACATTGTTTTCTTCTAACTCAAAGAGCAAGGATTCACGTCGCAAAATATACATTCCACCCTTTTCGGCAGAGATATCATCTACGGCTTTCTGGAATTTCTCTTCTACTGGCACGAGTTTTTTGTTAAGCTCATCGCTGTATTCTTGCTGTAAAGACTGCTGTAGCTCCTGCATTTGTTTTTCCATTTCCTGAAGTTCTGAGTATCTGACTTGTAGGAGAGATTCATTAGGGTTGGTGGCTTTTGCCATTTCTTCTAATTCTTTGACCTTTTTCTGAAATTCTTCTTCTTTTGACTTAATCTCAGTGGAGGCAGTTTCTTCATAGGTTTTCATTTCTTCTTGTACTTTTTTGTACTCGGGCATTTTGCCCAGTACATATTCAGCATCTACATAGCCTATTTGTTGTGCTTGTGCCGTTAGGGAGGCAAAGAAGCCTAGGCATACCATCCAAAAAAAATAACTTGTTTTCATTTGTTCTTTCTTTTTCTTTTTAATCGTGTTTATTTAATCTTTATTTTCAGGGTTTTCGGGGTCTTCTGCGAGTCCAAGCTCTTCGAGTACTTCTTCTGTATAATCGTGTTTGGGCTCTGCATAGATAATCGTCAATCCTTGTGAGTTGGTAAATATGAATTGCAAGCTTTTTTTACGTGCCACTTTTTGTACAGCTTTGTAGAGTTCTTCTTGTGCAGGTTTGATGAGTTCTTGCTGTCTTGAGAAGAAAAGCCCTTCATAGCCAAAGATTTGCTGCTGCATATCCTCTACTTTTTTAGCATCCTCTTCTAATTCTTTTTCTCTTTCCTCTATCATTTCGGGGGTGAGCAGTAGTTTTTCTGCTTCATAGGCACCTCTTTTTTCTTGTAAGACGTTGTTTCTCTCTTGAATGTCTTCTCTCCACTTTGCGGCAGCCCCTAAGATTTCTTGTTGGGCTTTTTGATAAGAAGGCATTTGCTTCAAAATAAAATCAGCATCTACATACCCGAATGTCTGTGCAAAAGACAAGGTAGTGGAGCAAAAGACCAAAAAGTATATAAGAGCTATTTTTTTCATTTTCAAAAAATCAAGTGCTTGCATACGCATACAAAACTGCTTTTGGTCTAAATAATTTTAATTTTCTCAAAGTCATAAGTCCAAAAAGAGTGCTTTAACTTACTATTAACGCCCTAAATCTTTCTTAGCGAAGCTGCTGACCTATAGTAAAGTGAAACTGCCCTCCGCTGAAGTCATTGCCCTGCCCAGGCACACTGTCAAAGCCGTAGCCCCAGTCAATGCCTATCATCCCGAAGGCTGGCATAAATATCCTTGCACCCACACCTGCCGAGCGTTTCATATCAAAAGGATTGTATTCGGCATAGTTTCCAAAGTTATTTCCTCCTTCCAAAAAGCTCAACACAAAGATAGTAGCTGCAGGGTTCAATGATATAGGATAACGAAGTTCCATCACAAACTTATTATAAATCACACCACCTGCTTGTCCTACAGGCGTGATAGAGTTGTTGGGGTATCCTCTTAGGCCTATGATTTCAAGACCTAGCAAAAAGTTTTGCCCCGTAAGCCCATCACCACCTAGCACAAAACGCTCAAAGGGTCCTGCTTCTAGCTGTGAGTTATAGACTCCGATGTATCCAAAGTGTGCCCGAGTATGCAAGACCAAATCACCGACAAGGCGTGTAAACCACGAGTTGTCAAACATCCACTTGTGGTATTCTATGTATTTAAACCTCTCTGCATCCAAGGTGCTAAAGCTTCCATCTCTAAACAATGAGTAAGGAGGTGTTACATTGACACTTAGGGTCAGGTTAGAGCCACTTCTTGGGAAGGTAGGGCTGTCTATACTGCTTCGGTTGATGGTAGTATTGAAAGAGAAGTTTTGGAAAGTTCCGTTTCTTAATGTCTGTGTAATGGGATAATCATCCAAGCCATACCTCAGGTATGAGAGTGAATTAGAGAGTGTAAAGTAATTATCAGGCCATTTAAGTCTTCTTCCTAAGCTGATGGTAGCTCCTGATACTTGGAGAGAGCCTAGCACATCTCCACTGAAGGTGATGGTTCTCTGCACTGAGTGGCTTAGGTTAATGCTAAAAGAGTTGGGTTTACGCCCACCAAGCCAAGGTTCAGTAAATGTAAGAGAGTAGGTCTGAAATCTTCGTCCATTGGCTTGTAATCGGAGTGCGAGTCTTTGTCCATCACCTGAGGGTAAGATTCCGCCCCATTCTTTTACTTTGAGAAGTTTTTTGATAGAGAAGTTATTAAAGACTAGCCCCAGAGTACCCACAAAACCGAAAGCTCCTCCCCAACCTCCTGAGAGTTCTATTTGGTCGCTTGGTTTTTCTACAAGGTCATATTCTATGTCCACAGTTCCGTCTTGCATATTCGGGATAGGGTTAATGCCTACCTGCTCAGGGTCAAAATACCCAAGCGTAGAGAGTTCTCTTTGAGAGCGGATAAGGTCAGTGCGGCTAAACTTCTGCCCAGGCACGGTTCTGATTTCCCTCATTACTACTTTGTCACTGGTTTTGGTATTTCCATTAATGACTACCTTATTAATGTTTGCTTGTGAGCCTTCATAGATACGCATTTCTATATCTACCGAATCTCCCACGATGGCAATTTCTACGGGGTCAATGCTAAAAAACAAATAGCCATCATCCATATAAAGTGAGGTAATGTCTAGGTCGGTAGGGCTAAAATTGAGTCTTTTTTCTAGGTTTTCGAGGTCATAGACATCTCCTTTTTCTATGCCCAAGACACGTCTGAGGGTGGCATCGTCATAGACATAGTTACCATGCCAAGTGATATTTCGGTAATAATATTTCTGACCTTCGTCTATATTCACGATGATTCCGATGCTTTCACTGTCAATGTTGTAGATGCTATCTCCTGTGATTTTAGCATCTCTGTATCCTTGTGATTGATAGTACTGGACTAGTTTTTCTTTGTCTGTTTCATATTTTGATTTTACGAATTTAGAAGAGGCAAAGAGTCTAAATTTCTTTTTAGACTTGGTTTTTGATTTTTTGGTAAGTTTTTTATCAGTGATGGCTTCATTTCCCTTAAAGATGAGGTCAGCAACTTTTACTTTTTTGCCTTTATTGACATTGATTTTGAGTAAGACACTGTTAGAGATGAGTGTATCTTGTACCTGTACGATATTTACGTTGGTATTGAGGAAGCCCTTTTCCTGAAAGTGTGTCTCGATTCTTTTTTTGGTATTTTTGAGCAGGCTTTGGGTTACAATTCTTCCTACGATGAGGGATGTTTGGTCTTTGACGGTCTGTGTTTCTCCTTTTCTGATGCCATTGATGAAGTATCGGCTGAGCTTGGGGCGTTCGGTGAGTTGTATATTGAGATAGACCTTGTCTCCTTCAAATTTAGTGGCATTGATGCCGACATCTCCAAGGATGCCTTGTTTCCATAGTTTTTTGATGGCATCGCTGATTTTGGGGTCTCCTGGCAGCTTCACCTTGTCTCCTACTTTTAGTCCTGAGAGAGAGGTAAGTGCTACAGGGTCTAAGTATTGCACTCCTGAGACGGTAATTCCTGCTATTTCGTATTCTTTAGGTGTGCCGTCATTGTTTGTTCTTTGGGCATTTGCACTGAGTGCTAGACACATTAAGATAGATAAAATCCAATATTTTTTCATGGTAATTATTAAGGCTTTACTTGTTCGCTTGTGAGTCCGAATCTTCTTTCTCGGTGTTGGTAATCTAAGATGGCTTCATATAAATGTTCTCTTCTAAAGTCTGGCCACAAGATAGGAGAGATAAATATTTCAGAGTAGGCGATTTGCCAGAGTAAAAAGTTACTAATCCTCATTTCTCCACTTGTACGTATGATTAGTTCGGGGTCAGGGATGTCTTTAGTATCAAGGTATGTCTCGAAATAATCTGCATCAATCTCTTCTGGCTGCACTGTACCTTTTTGTATATCTTGGGCTATTTTTTGGGTAGCTCTAATGATTTCACTTCTTCCGCTGTAGCTCAGTGCCAAGATAAGGTTTAGCCCTGTATTATTTTTGGTAAATTCTATCGCTTTTTCTAGTCCTTTTTGGCACTCAGAGGGCAGTGTATTAACCTCCCCGATGCTAGAGAGGCGTACATTGTTTTGGTGTAGGTTTTTTACTTCTTTGTTGATGGTGCTGACGAGCAGCTGCATCAGGGTATTTACTTCATACTGGGGTCTTTTCCAATTTTCGGTAGAGAAAGCATACAATGTCAAGTGCTTTATGCCAAGCTCTCCAGCGGCTTCTATGGTATCACGGACTGCTTTGATGGCACTTTTATGCCCAAAGACTCGCATTGCTCCCTGTTTTTTTGCCCATCTTCCGTTTCCATCCATAATGATTGCAATGTGTTGTGGAAGTTTATTTGGGTCAATTAAATCTTTCTTGACTACATCCATGATGACTTGATTCGTACTTAGTAAGTGTATAGCTTGGCTTTTTATTGATTTTTAAGGCAGCTTTTGCTATACAACTCTGCAAAAGTAATGATAAGAACCCGACAAACAAAAAATTTGTGATTTAGTACTTGCCACATAGACGCATAAATAAGGATGTAGGGTTGCTTCACATTAATAAGATGGCATAGAATAAACAATTTCCTCATACGTAATAACACTATAAATTGTTCATTCTCAATGGCTTAAATGTATCTCGGGGTTTTGTATAAAGAAAATAATGCCTTCTATCAAGTTTTTACTTTCAGATAGATTTTCCATATTTTTCGGCTCTGGCACATCAATATACTTTAATCGGGCAGCTTTTATTAGGGTCAGGCACTACATAGCTCAGACAAAAGCTCGTAAAAAAGTACATATCATTTTGATTGGGATTGCCTGTATAAAACTTAGGATTTCCCCTTCCGAGTGCATTGGCATCTGCTCCGAGGTCATCTAAGTAATCTGTAAATGCAAATCTGGCTCCAAACTCCAGCCCTATGTTCCAGCGTTCGCCGAGGATGGTTTTCAAGCCCAGCCCCATAGAAAGCAGTGGATTGATGGTTTTGTATTGGGGCTGTGGGTTGAGCCTTGCCTCCATTTTATAGACCCCAAAGCCTGCAAATAAGTAGGGAGTCCAGTCTTGGGGGTCTGTACGAATGCTCTGCCTAAAATCCAAAAAATTATACTCAATCTGCCCACTTAGCTCCCAGATATTGGTCTGAAAACGGTAATCTCTTGCTACTGCAAAGGCATCTTGGCTATTTTGGTCATCGGCTGATATTTGTGAGAAGCTGCCTCCTATCTTTAAGGCAATCTCTGAGCTAGGGTTATAACGGTAAAAAATCCCTGCGTGTAGCCCTGGCGTTATTATATTAAACATGGGTGCAAGTTCGCCTCTGTAGTTGGCAAGCCCTGCCCTCAGCCCCACCTCATGGGTCTGTGCCTGTAGGCACACAGGGAGCAATGATATTAAAGTGAATAGACAGTAGTATAGGTGGGTTTTGGTATATTTCATTTCTTATATTGATTAATCAGCAAAGCTACAACGCAGGCTTTGAGGCTAAAATTATCTCTTATTTTGTGGATCTATCTACTTTGTATGCTTGGCAAGGGATATATTGTGTGTAAAACTTATGGATTAAGCACTTGATTGAGTTCTTTCATATCTAGTTCAAAGATAAGCTGTTTTTTTTGGAAATGGATGACCCATATTCCTTCGGGCTTTCCAGCCAAAATAATGGGTGCTGTATAGATAAGCACAGAATCCCCTTCTAAAAAAGCAGACTGTAGGGCTAGGTTAATCTTGCCCTCTTGGTATTGCTTCATAAATGTCTTGGCTTTGTCTGGCAGTGTGTTTTGGGCTGTCTCAAAGGCATATTTGTCTATTTTAAGAATAGGCAACTTCACCAGGGTATCTAAGTCGGCAATGCTTTTTGAGATAAATGAAGCCCCCACGGTGCTGTCTGGTTCCGTTTCTTGTGTTTTGATGAGTGCCCTATTGAGCATTTTTTGGGTGATTCGCGTTACTTGCTGGCCCTTATGGTCTGTCCATTTGAGGAGTTGGTCATCTGTGATAAATTTAATTTCTCTAGCTTTCATCTCATCTGCGATGGATTCTCTGTTTTTGATGCTTTGCTCTAAATCACCACAGGCTGTCAAGAGTATAAAAAGGGCTAGATACAGCCCTGGCATTGTATATTTAGGATTTTGCATCACTGATGTCATCTATGATAAAAAGATATTTGGATATATCACTGCTTTCACCTCTTACTGGGGAGGCTACTACTTTTGTGAATATTTTTTGATTGTGTTTTGTTTTGAGATAGACAAAATCTACCCAAGTACTTCCTGTTTTTAGGATTTCGATGCCTGTTTCTATTTTAGAATAATCTACAAACAAAAACTCAATAGACATTTCATTGAAGTCAGCCTTGTCATAGTGCAGCTTGTGTTCACTAAAATCATTGAATGACTGTATGATAAATTCCTTATTTACTTGCAACACGATGTTGGTAGATTCTAGCAGTGTTTCTTTGGCTTTGGCATCTCTTTGTGAGCGTTCTATGTGCTCTTGGGCAGCTTCTAGCTCTTCCATGTTTTGTCTCATCTCTTCTTCTTGACTTTTCATTTGTTCGGTCATGTTGGTAGATTCAGAGAGAAGATTTCGGGTGCGTTCGTTGATTCTTACAGAGGCAACTGTGGATGCAATGCTTTCCGCAATTTTTTCTACAAACTCGATCTCATAGTATTCGAGTTCGTTGAAAGAGGCCAACTCCATCACGCCATAGACCTGCTCATTGTGGATGAGAGGCACGATAAGCACACTTTTGGGGTTTGCCTCTCCTAATCCAGAGGTAATCATGACATAATCTTGGGGCACTTCATCAAGATATATTTTTCCTTTTTCTTGCCAAGCTTGCCCTAGCAGCCCATCTCCTAAATATACTTTTTGTTCTAAGAATTTCTTTTTATCCCAAGCATAGCAAGCCACCATAGAGAGATAAGGTTCTTCTCGATTTGCGTTCAGTTTACTTCCTAGATTTTCTACCATAAACAAAGCTCCTTGATTGGCTTTGAGGTACTTGACCATTTTTGAGATAACTTTGTCGGATATTTTCAGAATATCTTCAGAATTTTCTTTTAGGATTTCACTAAACTGCACTTGCCCTTCAGTGGACCAAGCCCTTTTTCTTTCTTCTTCGCTGGCTGTTGCCAAGTTGTTACGCATTTCTAGCAGTGCCGAGCCTAAGATATCTTGTTCACTGAGAGGTGTATAACTTGCTTTGTATTCTCCTCTACCTATTTTTTGGGCAAACTGTGAGGTTTCTTTGAGATTATAAATCAATCTATCTGCTGAGGCTGCCATCTCTCCGATTTCATCATTGTTGAAGGGGAAATGTCTATCATCAGGCAAGATACCGCTTCCTAAGCGTACGAACACACTGTTGATATACTTGATAGGGCGTACTATCTGTCGGCGGGTCCACCAAGAGACCAAAAAGCCCATAAAAATAAGAATCACGGCCATCGTAAAGATAAAGTAAAGCAAGTCCTGAAAATTAGCGAGTAATTCAGATTGTTGGCTGGCACGGACTTTTTTCTTTTGGATAGAGAGCTGGTTGAGTCTTTCTAATAGCTTCTGAGAAGCAGGTGCTACTTGTGTCTCAAGGATTCTTTCGGCATCAAAAAGGCGAAGAGGGTCTTCATCTTCTGCGGAGAGTTTTTCTATGATGGCTCTTTGTGCATCTATGATACGTTCAAACTGGTTGATGCTTGAGTCAATCTGCACACTGAGGGCATTTTCTTTTGCGGTGTTGTCCTCTTCCCAAGCCTTCATGAGTGCTGTGAGATCATCTTTAAACTCAGGAAAATCCAAGTGAATTTTTTGTATGTTGCGTCTGTTGTCTGGTTTTTTATCTCCTCCTTGCTGCACCCACATAAAAGTATAGAGTTGTGATTCTACGACCATTTGCCTGAAATCGTCTATCTTGTCTATACCAGGATTGACTACATCAGCAAACCTCTCGATACTCCCTGCACCATTTTGTATAGTGATGGTGGTATTGATGGCATTGGCAATAAAAAAAATATAAATGACAATGAAGCCAATTGTAATTTTTTGACTGATACTAATAAACCCGAAAAGCCCCCAGAAACCCTTTCGTTCTTCCATAATGTATTTCTTTGTTAGATTCTCAAAGCAAAATTACAAAATTAATACCACTCACACATAAATTCTAAACTGAAAGCAATAAAATAAAACTCGGCTTGCTTAGATTTTCAAAAAAAAGACTATTATAGAATCTCAAAAAACATGAAAAACATGAAAAAAACACTCTTTTATCTACAGCAAGGAAGTGGTCAGGATGTCCTCTTAGTGCATGGCTTTGGTGAGTCAAAAGAAATGTGGCAAGGCTTTATAGACAGGCTTGCAGCTCATTTTAGGGTTACTGCCATTGACCTAGGAGGCTTTGGAGAAAGTTACGGGCTTTTGCCGCAGCCCACCAGCATCCGAGCCTTGGCAACACAAGTGAATGAGCTGATGGAAGATTTAAACATCAAAAATTTTGCGTGGGTAGGGCATTCATTGGGTGGCTATGTGGGGCTAGAGTATGCCCAGCACTATGAAAAAAAACTGTGGGCTTTGTCGCTTTTTCACTCCACAGCTCTGCCCGACAGCCCTGAGAAAAAGAAAATACGTGAAAATGTCATTGCTTTTATCCAAAAAAATGGCACATTTCCTTTTATAGAAAACTTTGTGCAGCCTCTTTTTTATGAAAAAAATCTTGGAGATTTAAAAACAGAGATTGAATTTGTAAAATCTATGGCAAGAAAAATCCCCCAAGATACCTTTATAGAGGTAAGCAAGGCAATGCGTGACAGGGCAAGCCACCTCAGCACACTGCAAAATGCTGCCTTTCCTGTGCAGTTTATCATCGGCAGACAAGATAACGCTGTGGCCTTTGAAGATTATGCCGCTCAAATCACACTCCCTAAGGATGTAGATGTTCAGATTCTGAACCATATGGGGCACATGGGCATGTTTGAGCGTCCTGATTTTACGCTCAATTTATTGACTAATTTTTTGAGAAACTGGGCCAATAATACAAGTACTTCATGCTGATAATCAAACCATTACCTTCGCTCAAAAGCAAAACGCTTGGTATAAAAATTATACAAAAAAATCAAACCCGTAGCGAGTAACTTGGTGATAGACTGGTATGTAGCAAAAAAATCAATCTTGTTTAGATAAGAGATTAACAAGGTGCTGATGCCTATGCCAATCAAAGAAAAAGTGATAGACAGCAGCAAAGCCGAACTTGCACGCCGCTGCAATGAAAAAATAAAACGCTTCTGAAGCACAAAATTAATCACCATTCCGCAAGATGCTGAGATTAAATTAGAAATCTCTGGACTAAACATATACGTAACCAAAAACATATAAAGCACATAATCTACTCCAGTAGCCACAGTCGAAGTAGTCGCAAATTTGAGCTTGGGCAGTATAAAACCCTTGGCTTTCTCAAATAAATTTTGCTTGGGGCTTTGTGAAGGGCTAGACATAAGTTATCTTTTCGTAAAAGTACAATAAAAGAATAGACACGTAAAAGTACAAAACACAAAATTACTAAGAATGCTCCAAATCTATTTAGAAAAATAAAAAATCACAGTGATTTATTTCTACCTGATATTTTATCATTAAATTGCTACACGATTTTTAAACCTTTTATTTCTAATCCTAATGACTAAAAAATATACACTCTACACTGCTTGCCTACTCTACATTTTTATCTTTATCTCGGCTTGCTCTTCTCAAAATGAAAAACAAAAAAACAGCACCGAAACTACTGAGACCACTGAAACTATACCAACACAAGTGCTGCAAACGGAGCTTAGCCCTGCTGCCATCAAAGGAAAAAGAATCTTTATGGCAAACTGCTCGGCTTGCCATCTTATGAGCAATGAAAAACTTGTGGGCCCTGGCATGAAAGGTGTAACAGAGAAATACGACAAAGAATGGCTCATCAAGTTTATCAGCAACTCTCAAAAAATGATTGCAGAAGGTGATGAAAAAGCCGTGAAAGTCTATCAGGAATATAACCAAACAGTCATGAGCAACTTCCAGTTTACGGACGAGCAATATGACTTCCTGTTGGCTTATCTCAAAGAAGGAGGAAAATAAAATAGCACACGTACATGAAAGCTCCCCAAAACAGCCATTTTAGAGTACTTTGGATTACCCAAAATTACCCTCCAAGCAAGGGAGGAATGGCAGAATCTTGTGATAGGATTGTCTATCATCTTCGTCAGGCAGGACTACAGATTGATGTGCTGCATCTTTTTGAGCGTGCCACACACCCCAAAGTAAGAAATACACAAGGCGGCAGAGAGTTTATCTTCCCGATAGATGCCGACATAGCCCATACTTTTAACCTTGTCTGGAATTTTTTGGAAGAACAGCAAAAGGAAAGTCAATGGACGCATTTGGTCGCTTTTGGGGGCTATTTGCCTCTGCTTGCTGCCCCCGTTCTGTGCTCTTGGCTCAACATCCCTTTAATGACCTGCATCAGAGGCAATGATTTTGATGCAGCTATTTTTTCACCCAAAAGAAGGGAAGTACTCTATGAAGCCCTGCGAAACTCCGCAGCAGTAGGATCTGTAAGCCAAGACAAGTCCCAAAAAATCAAAGCGCTTTTTCCAGAAGTCCCGACTTACTTCACCCCCAATGGCATAGACTGTAGCACTTGGCAAGCACAAGGAAGTGACCAACAAGCAGCCCAAAAGTGGAGGGAAACACACTTACAAGAAGGGCGAAAATTGGTAGGGCTTTTTGGACATTTAAAAGAGAAAAAAGGCGTGGTCTTTTTCTTAAAAGCACTTGGCTTGGCGCAAAAGAACCACCAAGTGCACCTGCTTTTTGTAGGTGAATTTGCCGAAGATGTCAAAGATTTTTTGAGAACACATGGGGAGGCTTTTCATTATACACACTACCCTTTTATGGATAGATTTACGCTGCTGCCTTATTATTTGGCCTGTGATGCTGTGGCAGTTCCTTCTTTTTATGACGGAATGCCCAATGTATTGCTAGAGGCAGGAGCCCTGGGCTTGCCCTTGATTGCTGCCAAGGTGGCAGGCATGAAAGATGTGCTAGAAGATGAAAAACACGGGTTTTTGTTTGCACCCAATGATACAAAAGCCGCTATGGAAGCCATTTTTCATTTTGCAGAATCAGACAGTGAAAAACTGAAAAACATGGGGCAACACCTTCAGCAACACTTGAAAAGCCAGTTTAGCATAGAATCAGAAACAAAAAACTACCAAAAAATATTTCAAGAAATGTCTGCTAAAAAGTAGTGTGATTCGTGAAGACACCTCCCCGTAAGGTGTCTCACCTACGGAAACTTTGGTATCTCACCAAAATTAGACTAAAGAAAATAGATTACTTTTGTTTATGAAAAAAAAATCTCGTGTCCATCAAGAATTAGAGGCAGAACTTCAAAAAATGCGATTTTATCCCTTGCGTAGTTTGCTTGTCTGGCAAAAGGGTGAATTTATCTTCGAGTATGATGCTTACGGAAAAAATGACCATGTGCTACATGAAGCACAATCTACCAGTAAAAGTATTCAGACGCTTTTGCTTGGAGCAATCCAAAAAGAGGGCTATCTCAAAGATTTAGACCAAAAAATCGCCCCTTTTTTCAAAGAATATAACTACCTAGACTGGAGCAATGCCAAGGCAGACATCACACTCAGGCACTTAATCACGATGCAGGCAGGGCTTGACTGGAACGAAGGACGAGTTTCTTATAATTTAATCTACGAAAATCATAGCAATCTACTCTCAGAATCTGACAACTGGATTGAGTTTGCACTCAATAGACCTATGCTTCACCCACCTGGTAAGGGTTTTCAGTATAGCAGTGCCGCCCCGATTATGCTCTCCAAGGTCATCAAAGAGGCTACTCAAAAAACAAATAAATATTGGCTAGAGAAGTGTCTTTTTACCCCATTAGGGATTGAGTTTTATGAAGTAGCTACTTGCCCCCATGAGCCTGAGGTGCTCGGCGATTTAGAGATTTGCCCAAGAGATTTGCTCAAGATAGGGCAGCTTGTGTTACAAAAAGGAATGTGGGAAGGCAAAGAACTCGTTCCAGCTGCTTGGATAGATTATATCAGCGCACCCATCCTAAAAATAGATGCTCTCCGCAGCTACGGAGCTATGTGGTGGCGCGGCAAGCCGCCCCTTACTTTTTACGAGATGGTCTATGCTTGGGGCATTGGGGGGCAGCACATCTTTTTGTTGCCTGAGTTTGAGGCGGTGGTAGTTACTATGGGTAGATTTTATGAAATAGATTTTGACCTGACCGCTTTTCATTTATTGAACCAATGGGTACTGCCCCTTCTTAAAAAATCATAAAAACCGAAGCTAAAAAAAGCACTTAGAGGTTGTCTTTTGATAGATTACTTTCTGGGCTTCGGTGGCGGAAAAAAGAAAGTCTCAAAGATTTAAAAAAAAGCCTACAATGGTGAGGTTTTTCAGTTTTATCCTCGGCTTTTCTCGTATTCTGCCACGGCCTCTCTTGATACATTGAGTTTTTCTAATGATTCAGCATAGACTTTCATTTCATCCTGATTATTGCCAAAGGCATCTTCATCACTGCTTCTGTCTGTGCGGATAAGCTCTAAAAGCCAGTAAAGTGCCTTTATTCGCTCAAACTCAGTCTGCTTGTTTAGGGTATCATAGACATCTTGGGCAAATTCCTCCCCACTTTTTTGTTTTGCTTGCTGAATAATGTTCTTGTATTCGTCTGCGGTGAGGTGATGCTCTTCACTGCTTAGCTCTACGAGTAAGTGTTTTTCGCTGTCTTGAAGTTTGCCATCGGCTTTTGCACCTAATAGCATGAGCCCAAATACGGCTTGGTTGTAAGTGAGTGATTCGTTCATTTTTAGATTCTCTAAATGTTTAGGACTTCATTTGGCCTTGCAAAAATGGTAAATTCATTTTTTTAAACAAACCATCTGTGCTAAAAACATCGATTTATTGTCTATTTATTTTACATAAATCTTCCAAAAAATCAAGGTCTATCACTATAAGCAACGAGGGCTATGTTCATGATTTTATCTAGCTTTTCTTCATCAATGGGTTTGAAAAAATACCCTTTGATGAGTTTATACTGCTTAGATTTTTTAATATCATCTTGGTCAATGGAAGATGTCAGCATGATGATAGGTATTGTAAAATTGAGTGATACACGGGGCAGATTATCCAAGAACTCCCAGCCGTTCATGATAGGCATGTTGATGTCTAGCAATATCAGACTCACAGGGGCTTGTGTATTGCTTTGTGCTTGCTTCATAAAGTTGAGTGCGGCCTCTCCATCTTTGAAAGTAGATATGTAACAGTTGGGGGATTTTCTCTCTATTAGTTTTTTGATAATGAGTGTAGTGATAGGGTCATCTTCTATCAGCACAATGTGCTTAATTTGGTGCATAAAAGTATATTTTGAATGTTGAACCTATGCCTGGCTGGCTTTCTACCTCTATTTTGCCACCCATAGCATCTATTTGTGTTTTGGTGATGTAAAGCCCGAAGCCCCTTGCATCTTCATTGTTATGAAATGTTTTATACATTCCAAAAAGTTTATCTTTGTGTCTTTCTAGGTCTATTCCTAATCCATTGTCTTTTACATACATCGACACGCAGTTCTTGGTTTTTTCTGCACTGATGTCAATAAGTGGGTTTTTCTCTAAATCGTGGTATTTAATGGCATTGCTGAGTATATTTATAAGAATACTATCTAAATAGGCAGGGATGGCCTCAATATTGATTTCATCTGCTACATCTATGTTGATTTTTATTTTATGCTTTAAGATTTCACCAGCCAAGATATCAAGTGTATGGTTAATGGCCTTTTTTAGATTAATGGCATATCTAGGCCTAGATAGATTTTCATTGATAGTAACAATTTCATTAAGATTGTAGATGGTTTGGTCTAGTTGTGTAGCACTGGTATCAAGCATATCTAGGTAGAATGTTTGCTCTTCTTTGCTTTCAGCTCCTTTCATCAGTCCTATCAGCCCTGTAAAATTGGCAGCATGTGTGCGGATGTTATGTGATACAATGTATGCAAAACTTTTGAGTTTTGTATTTTGCTCACTGCTGATGTCTAGCAGTTTCTGGGTCTGGATTAAGTTATCCAGTTGCTCGGTGATGTCAAAACCCACACAAAGAATTTCACAGACTTCTCCACTTTCATCAAGCACCCCTCTAAACTCCCATTTTGAGCCTTTGATGCTGTCATCTTTAGCTCTTTTTCGGAGGATGACTGCATGTGGTTTTTCTGGCTCTCGGATACACTCGACTACGATTGCTTTGCAGATTTCTTGGTCTTCTTCGATGATATTGGTAAGTGCCGAAGCACCGATGAATGTTGTACCTTTGCCAAATAGCTGGTAAAAATACCCATTGATATAGCTATAATTGCCATTCATATCTATTTTGACGACATATACAGACTGGCTGTCTAAGACAGATTGGTATTGCCTTGCTATTCTGAGGGCTTTCTCTTTTGACTCTTTAAGTGCCAGTGCGGCAGATTTGTATTCGGTGATGTCTTGGTGAATGCCGATAGCTCTGAGTCCTTTGCCATTTTCTGTTTTTGAGATGACCTTTCCCGTATCCAGTATCCACCTCCACTTGCCTTCTTTGGTTTTTATTCTAAACTCTTCTTGAAAAAAGTCAGATCTGCCTTCTTTTTGGTCATCTACTAAAATCTTCGCTTTGGCTACATCATCGGGGTGCAGTAGTTCAAAAAAAGCACTGTCACTTTTAGTTACCTCTTCTAAACTATATCCTAGCATCTGTGCCCATTGTTCGTTGTATGTAGTATGGCCTTTCTGTATGTCCCAATCCCAAGCCCCTAATTTGGCAGCACTGAATATGAGCAATAGCTGCATTTTCTGATCTTCGAGTACTTGTTTTGCTTTGGTAAGTTCCTCGAGATTTGCTCTGAGTTCTTCTTGTGATACTCTGAGTTCTTCTTCGATGGCCCTGAGTTCTTGGTTTGTTTCTGACAAAAGATTTTCACTATTTTTCCTTTCTGTGATGTCCACAGCTGTCAGCACAAAAGCCTCCATTTGTTTTTCTTCATTCAGTACGGCTTGTATGGTATTGAGGTAGGTCATAGATTGGTAATTTACCTCAAAACTGTGCTTCATTTCTTTTTCTAAATCTGGTAAAACTTCTATAATAACCTCATACACCTCCTCGGTCAGGCTATGTTTGATAGGCTGACCAATGAGTATGTTTGGGTCTATTCCATGTTTTTCGTAGCCCTTTCCCCCTGTGTATAAGAAGTGTAGATTTCTATCAATCAAGCTGATAGAACCTTCGGGAAAGTTATCTACGATGATACGAAGGTGTTTTTGTAGTTCTTTTAGTCTTAGTTCTGTTTGTCTTTTGGGCGTAATATCCCTTGATATGGCGATGACATACTCTTTACCATCAATTTTTTTTAGATTTACAGTTACTTCTACTTGAGTTATTTTGCCTGTTTTTTGGTGTTTATTTTCACTTTCTAATACGATTCTTTTGTGCATTCTTAGATTCTGAATATGTGCCTCCCAAGCCTCTTCATTTTTGAATAGTACCTCAAAGTCTTTCACCCTGTATTTCTGAGCATCTTTGGGAGAGACACCCAACCTTACGGATGCTGCCTCATTCAGGTAAATAAGCCGCCCATCGGTATCACTTACTTGGATGGCATCATGGCTATGGTTTACAAATTTTTCTAGCAGTATCAGTTGTTTTTTACTCCTCAGCTCTGCTTGCCGTGCGATGACTCTTTCTGTAGTATCTATGGCGATAAATGCAACGCCCACAATATCTCCTTCAGGCTTTCTGATGGGATTGTAATGTACTTCATAATACCTTTGCTCTAGGTCTTCATTGCCGTAGATAGTTTCTTGTAGGAGATATTCTCCATGGAGTGCTTTCTGAAAGTTTTCATTGGCAAGTTCTCTGTCTTTTTCATTGCTGATAAATGAGAAAGCATTTAATCCTATTTTTATATCCGTGCCGTAGATATTTTTCATAGCTTGGCGGTGTGCTTCATTAAAACTGGTATAGCAGTGATTCAAATCCAAAGAAAACATGGCATTTTGGTAGCTTTCTTGGATACATTTCAGGATGTTGTATTGGTTTTGTAGTTTTTGGATAAATGTCTGTGTATCTGAGCTGTTTTTGTGCTGATTTTTGGAGGTTTGTGGGTCTTTTTGGTGAGGTGTTTCCGAGGTGATTTGATAATTTTTGAGCAAAAACTGAGGCTGTTTACTCTTCTGGTCTTTAATAATTCTAGCCTCACAATTTACCCATACATAATATCCCCTCTGGCATCTAATTTCTAGCAGTGCGATACAACAGGAAGCATCTCCACTGAGGTATTTTTGCTGTTGCTGTGTCCAGCTATTTTGAGAATCTTCACTTAAAAGGTCTTCTAGAGTAATGCCTTTACTATCTTCTATCCCAAAGTAGCCGAGTTTTTCTAACAATTTTGGCTGAAACCATTCTTGGTTTGCCTCCCCAATACTTGAAATACTGCATCCATCTGAACTGCGTTCTAAAGCGAAACTGAGCAAATCATCATGCTCTTTTATTGCTTGGTAAAGCTGTCTTTTAAGATAACTCATACAGACCCATCCCCTTGTTTATGTGGTAAATTTAATAACAGCGTCCTGTACAGAACACAAACAAATGTAGTTGATTATATCGAATAATCTGTGTTTGTACTATTAAGGTTAAATATTTTATATGTATTATTTTGCACTTAAATTTATATTATTCAGTATTGTCTACGATTTTTTATCCTCAAATGTATGTATCTTAGTCTGTTACGCAACAATGAATTTTTAGTTATTTATCAATCAAAAATGTTTGATATTTCTTTCTGACATTGGTTTTTGAAATAAAATATTCTTTATACTCTACTGACCCTATTATTTGCCCCAAATCGACAAAAAAACGACTCACAAGTCTTGTAACTTATGAGTCGTTATATTGTTTATGACCTGTTATATGCTTCCCCTGTTTTAGCTGAGTTTGAAAGCGATTGGCACGGTCATTTTTTGCTTGACGGCACGCCCTCGCTGCTTACCTGGTGACCATTTGGGAGATTCTTTGATGACCCTTATTGCTTCTTCATCGCATCCTGAGCCTATTCCTTTCAGTACTTTGATATCAGTCAGTGCGCCATCCTTCCCTACCACAAACTGCACAATCACTTTGCCCTCTACACCCATTCGGCGGGCTTGCTTGGGATACTGAATGTTTTTGCCCACATATTTGTAAAATTCAGGAAAACCTCCCTGCGGCTGGGCTGACTCTTCTACCACCAAGAATATCTCATCTTCTTGCTCTTCTACCTGTGGGGGGGGTGGGGGTGCATCTATTTTGATGGGCTTCACCACTGCTTTTTCTTCTTTGACTTCTACATCCAAGTCCATTTCCACTTCTTGCTCTATCTCCTCTTCATCGGGTACTTCTATAATCTCAGGCTGCTGAAGCACAGGCGGCGGCGGTGGGGGCATCTCCGTGATAGGAATATCTAAGATTTCAGTTTCTTCTGACTCTAGAGTGCCAAGGCTTACGACCTCCAAGTCGTCATAAAATTTCCACTCAAAGGCACTAATTACCAATAAAAGACTGAAAATCAAACCTACAAAAAAGAGTGGGGAGCTGAGTCTGTAAACATCGGCCTTGGGGTTTTTCTTTTGTTCCATGGTTTATGGGGGTTTTTAGGGTTTATAAGTTTTCCTTGTAATTGTTTAATTTCATCACAGAAAAATATAAAAAAAATTAACTTTACATGTACAAACGTAAGAAATCAAGCTAAGTTACAGTAAAACTAAAAAAATAGTTGTGGATGTATGTTAATATTTATTTTCTATGACAGTGCGAAATTAATCTAAAAGTTACTCAGGCAGTTTTTCCGAAGATTATCAAATGATGAAGTTTTTTGACACAATATATCCGAAAAACACTAAAAAATAAATACTTGACAACCAATCACTTAGCATTTAATTATAAAATGAAAAAGAAGATAACTTGGATAACTCTGAAAAAAAAACCTAAATTTAAGCATGGATATTTCTTACATCATCAATGAATTGGGCGAAGACCGAGCGTCTTACCTCAATTCGGTAGCACCGCCTATTTTTCAGACGGCCATGTTTAGCTCTAACACAGTGGCAGAGATGCGTGAGCTACTTCAATACGAAGCAGAGCGGCCTTTTTATACAAGAGGCAATAACCCTACTACAGATTTACTTCGCAAAAAAATGGCAGCACTAGAAAAAGCCGAAGATGCACTCATCTTTGGCAGTGGCAGTGCAGCCATTGCAGCAGCCGTATTGGCTCAGCTACAGACAGGAGACCACGTGGTCTGTGTAAAAAAACCTTATAGCTGGACCAACAAGCTCATGACCGTCTTCTTGCCTAGGTTCGGGATAGAGACCACCCTCGTGGATGGTACTGATGCCGCTAATTACGAAAGAGCCATCCGCCCCAGTACCAAAGTACTCTACCTCGAAAGCCCCAACTCTTGGACTTATGAGCTGCAAGACATAGAAGCCGTGGTCAAAATCGCTAAAAAACACGGACTAGTTACGGTCATGGACAATAGCTGGGCTACTCCGCTTTACCAGACCCCCATCGAGATGGGGATAGACTTGGTGGCACACTCAGGCACGAAATACATCGCAGGGCACAGTGATGCCGTGGCGGGTATTTTATGTGGCTCACAGGCAATGATGCGTAAAATATTCGCCTCTGAATATATGGCATTGGGTGGCATCATCTCTCCTTTTAATGCTTGGCTACTCCTGAGAGGGCTACGTACCCTGCCCACACGCATGGAGAGGGTAAGCCAGACCACAGAAAAAGTGGTAGCATTTTTAGACCAGCATCCACTTGTGGAGAAGGTATATTTCCCGTTTTTGGAGCATCACCCACAATACGAGCTTGCCAAAAAACAAATGAAAAAACCCTCAGGTCTGTTTAGCATCCAAGTAAAAGCCGATACAATAGAACAAGCAGAGGCTTTTTGCAATCATTTGAATAGATTTTTGCTGGCTGTCTCTTGGGGAGCCTATGAATCTCTCATCTTCCCTGCATGCACGCTGTATGCCTCTGAAATCTACAAAAGCCCTGATTTGCCTTGGAATATGGTCAGAATCAGCATAGGGCTAGACGAGCCTGATGTACTCATCAATGACTTGGCACAAGCCCTAGAAGCCATGCAAAAGGCCTAGCCTTCTACACCAAAAGGGCCAACAGAAAAGGTTTCGCTTTCTTAGCAAATAGGAGTTAGCGAAGCCTTTTTTTATGCTGCCTACAACAGCTTATGCATTGCTTTCTGGGCAATAATTTTCAAAACATTTTGAGTTATTTTTGACTTTATAAAGCATCTAGTAAAAAATAAAAATATACAATCAATGCTGTAAAATCATTCGAAACACATCCATTAATTTAGAAAAATTAAAATATATGATTCAATTAAATTCCATCGGTCTTGATTCAGAAAAATCAGCCGAACTCGCCCACAAGCTCAAAGAACTACTTGCCAACTATTCTGTATTTTACCAAAACACCAGAGGCTACCACTGGAATATCAAGGGACAAAAGTTCTTTGAACTACACCTAAAGTTTGAAGAGCTTTACACTGACTTGCTCGTCAAAATAGACGAAATCGCAGAGAGAATCCTCACACTAGGGCATACACCCAGCCACCGCTACACAGATTATCTCAAAAACTCTAGCATTACAGAAAGCTCAGAGGTCTCAGATGGCACCAAAGCAGTCCAGAATATCCTAGATTCATTTAAAGTACTCATCACCCTAGAGCGGGCGCTGCTCAGCCTCTCAGGTGAAGCCAATGACGAAGGCACCAATGCCCTGATGAGTGATTATATCAGAGAACAAGAAAAATTGGTCTGGATGTATTCTGCATTTTTAGGTTAATTAACGAACCTCTGTGTCGGAATGCCTAAAGTCAAAAAAGAAAACCTGCCCTCGAAGACTTGTCCCGTCTGTAAGTTGCCCTTTTCGTGGAGAAAAAAATGGGCAAAAGACTGGGAATCAGTAGCTTATTGTAGTGAACGATGCAGACGAAATAAATCAAAAGCAACAAATGATTGAAAAATCTCAGAGTCTCAATACAAGTGTAGTAGGGATATTGTTCCCGCACCAACTCTTCGAGAAGCACTCTCTGCTGCAAAGCTGCGAAAAAATATACCTCGTAGAAGAGTATTTATTTTTCAGGCAATTTAACTTCCACAAAGTCAAAATAGCTTACCACAGGGCTTCTATGCAGGCTTTTTTTCAAAAATTAAAAGCCCTCAAAATCAATGTGAGATACATAGACAGCACCGAATCTATCTCAGACATCCGAAAGCTACTGCCTTGGCTGGCAGAAAACAACGAAAAGCAAGTTGAAATCATCAATCCTACAGATTTTTGGCTAGAAAAAAGACTCCGAGAAGGAGCAGCCCAACACGGCATCCGACTTAAAGAATATGAAAATGCTCTTTTCCTCAATGAAAGAGAAGACCTAAAACATTTCTTTAAGCCTGAAAAGAAATCCTTTTTTCAGACTACTTTTTACAAACAAGAAAGAATCAAAAGAAATATCCTCTTAGAAGACGAAGACAAGCCAAGCGGTGGGAAATGGACTTTTGATACAGAAAACAGAAAAAAATACCCGAAAAATGCTGTTCCTCCAGCAGTGCATCCTCCAGAAAATAACGCCCTCTGGAAAGAAGCCCTCGAATATACCAGAAATACATTTCCTGACAATCTAGGCAAGCTGCCCAAAGAACCCCTGTACCCCTTCACACAAGAAAGTGCGGCAGTGTGGCTTGAGCAATTTTTATCCCAGCGTTTTGAGCAATTTGGAGACTATGAGGATGCCATCGTAGGCCAAGAGCTGATTTTGCACCACAGTTTGCTCACGCCTATGCTCAACACAGGATTGATTTCGCCTCAAGAAATCCTTCAAAAATCACTGCAATACGCCCTCAAAAACAATGTGCCACTCAACTCTACTGAGGGTTTTGTACGCCAAATCATCGGCTGGCGAGAATTTATGCGTGGGATGTATGAATGCAAGGGAGTCTATGCCCGCAACAAAAATTTTTGGGGCTTTGAGCGAGAAATACCCAATAGCTTCTATGATGGCACTACGGGCATCCCGCCTATAGATAAAACAATTAAAAAAATACTCCAGACAGGCTACTGCCACCACATAGAGCGGCTCATGGTCTTGGGCAATTTTATGCTTTTGTGCGAATTTAAGCCCGATGCGGTTTATCGCTGGTTTATGGAATTGTTCATAGATGCCTATGACTGGGTGATGGTGCCCAATGTCTATGGAATGAGCCAATTTGCAGATGGCGGGACTCTCTCTACCAAGCCTTACATCAGTGGCTCTAATTACCTGATGAAGATGAGCAACTATGAAAAAGGTGACTGGCAAAAATACTGGGACGGACTTTTTTGGAGATTTTTAGACAAGCATCGCTCCTTCTTTTTGCAGAATCCTAGACTTTCTATGCTTGTGCGGACTTTTGATAAAATGAAACCCGAAAAGCAGCAAGAGCACCTGAAAAATGCACGGCTTTTTTTAGATAAATTGTGATTTTTTATACCAAATCACAGCGAACAGCCGCAGAAAGCCCTGCCAAATGACCCGTAGCCCAAGCCGCCTGAAAATTAAAACCTCCCGTAATGCCATCAATGTCTAGCACTTCCCCCGCAAAAAACAACTGAGGCACGGCTTTGCTCTCCATTGTCTGAGGGTTTACGCCCGCAAGGTCTATCCCTCCGCAGGTTACAAACTCCTCCTTAAAAGTCGTCTTTCCTTGCACAGGATAAACGTCATTGCAGAGGATGCCCGCAAGGCGGTTAATGTCTGTTTTACTGACAGATTGCATGTTTTTCTCGGCATCAATCTGTGCCCTGTCTAGCAAAAAAAGCCACAGACGCTTGGGAAGTTCTAGGTCAAAGTTTTTGATTTTCTTTTGGGTAGCATTCATTTTAAAATCTAGCAAGGCTTGTCTGATTTTTTCCTCATTTTTATCTAGCAGCCAGTTTATCTGCACCTTAAAAGCATAGGCTGATTCTTCTAAAAGCCTCGCCCCCCAAGCCGAAAGTTTAAGAATGGCAGGCCCACTCATGCCCCAGTGTGTAATCAATACAGGCCCAGATTGGGAGAGTTTTGTGTTGAGTATCTTTGCAGAAGCCGAAGTAGCTACCACACCCATGAGTTCGGTAATCGCCTCTTTGGGCATGTTAAATGTAAACAGAGAAGGCACAGGGGGCAGCACCTCATGGCCCAAAGCATGCAGCCAATCAAAATGCCTGCGCTGAGTGCCGCCGCCCGTAGCCACGATGAGTTTATCAGCCTCTAGGCTTTCTTCTGGATGAATCTTCAATAAAAAACTGCCATTCTCTTGTCGGGTGATTTGCTTGACATCTTGCTGCGTCAGAATCTCCACACCGAGTTTTTGGGCTTCTCGGAGCAGGCAGTCTATGATACTCTGTGAACTGTCTGATACGGGAAAAATCCGCCCGTCAGGCTCTGTCTTCAGAGCTACGCCCCTTTGCTCAAACCAAGCTACAGTATCTTGGGGCATAAAATGTGGCAAGACATGCTTTAAAAATTTAGCACCTCTGGGATAATTTTTTAACAATGTGCCCACAGAAAAACAAGCATGGCTTACGTTGCAACGCCCTCCTCCCGAAATCCGAACTTTAGAAAGCAATTTATTGCTTTTTTCGAGGATACTTACTTTTGCACTTGGATTGTGAGCGGCACAGCTCAGTGCAGCAAAAAAACCTGCTGCCCCCCCTCCTATGATGATGATTTTTTGAAATTTATTTGGCAATTCTCCCATAATTTTAAGTCTATTCGTAAAATTAATACAAAATATCACATTTTTAAGAATTTATCCACATACTAAATCTCAAAAATGGCTGTTTTATGGAGCAACAACATTGCTTGGATTCGCTGATTAAAATATTCCGAAAAAAAAATCTTTTTTCGGAATAAAAAAGCACTCCAAAAAAAATAGTAATTTAGTGGGAAAATAGCCACTAAGACGGGCAGAAATTATTTCATAGAATTGGTCTAATAATTGAACTTTATTACATGTGATGTTAAAACATCTTATTAAAATTTGTATATTTGAAAAATTTGCTAATTTTACAATATGTAAACCTTTACATACAAAAATTAGTATTTAGGTTTTTCATGGTTATATGGTTTGGAAACCTTGCGGGCCTCTGTTGCTTGCAAGGTTTTTTTTGTTGGGAGACATCCTATTTTTGGGCTGTTTCTCAGCGTCTATTTAAAAAAGCAAAACTAAGCAGGAATAATCCTACTGCCTCAGCTATGTATCAGTTATTTTTTTTATTTTTACGCCTTCATGAAGTTCATACAAAACAGTGAGTGTGTCTTCTAAACAATTATACAAGATTGATTATCGTGATTAATTTAGTGTAAACCACTGATAATCAAGGCATTAAATAATTTTAAATTGTTCATTTACTTATTCATTTTTATTACACCCATATACTTAATATACACATGATTGAATTAAAAGTAGGCGATAAAGCACCTCTATTTGAGGGAATAGACCAAAACGGAGAATCCATACGATTGACTGACTTTGCTGGCAAGAAAGTCGTGCTTTATTTTTATCCAAAAGATGATACCAAGGGCTGCACAGCACAGGCTTGCAACCTCCGTGACAACTATGCCGCACTGCAAGAGGCTGGTTATCAAATCATAGGTGTGAGCAAAGACAATGAAAAATCACACCAAAAATTTATCACTAAATACGAGCTTCCTTTCCCATTGATTGCAGATACAGACACAAGCATCAATCAACAATATGGCGTCTGGAAAGAAAAATCTATGTATGGCAAAACCTACATGGGCACACAAAGAACGACCTTTGTGATAGATGAGCAAGGGCTTATTAGTGGTATTATTGACAAAGTAAAAACGGCAGAGCATACTGCCCAAATATTAAAAAATGTGTAAATTGCACTGTGATTCTTTAAAACATTGTTAAACCCAATAAAAAGACAAAGCCTGGCCTGCACTCAACAGATAGGGACATGCCCTGAATTTTAAAGTGCTTGGTCTTCATTAGTTTATATTATTTTTGGTGCTAAGTATCTCATACACAAAAACTTATCTCTAAAAATTCATAACTCATAACTTCATGGAAATAGAAAAACTCAAAGAACTTACTTCGCAAATACGAAGAGATATTTTAAGGATGGTGCATCAGGTACAGTCAGGACACCCTGGGGCTTCGCTTGGCTGCACAGAGCTGTTTGTGGCACTGTATTTTGAAATATTGCGCCAAAAAAAACCATTTGATATGAATGGCAAAGATGAGGATATTTTCTTCTTGTCAAACGGGCATATTTCTCCTGTTTGGTACAGCACCTTGGCAAGGGCTGGATATTTTGAAGTGAATGAACTGGCTACCTTTCGCAAAATCAACTCACGCTTGCAAGGACACCCTGCCACAGAAGAAGGCTTAGAAGGCATCAGAGTGGCATCTGGCTCACTCGGCCAAGGGCTTTCGGTGGGCATAGGGGCGGCTCTCTCCAAAAAACTAGCCAAGGATGAGCATCTTGTCTATGTGCTGATGGGTGATGGAGAGCAGCAAGAGGGGCAAGTCTGGGAGGCTGCCATGTTTGCAGCACACCACAAAATAGATAACCTCATCGCTGTCATAGATGTCAATGGGCAGCAGATAGATGGTCCCGTGAGTGTCGTCATGGATTTAAAGGATTTGGCAGCCAAATGGAAAGCCTTCGGTTGGCAGATATTAGAAGTAGATGGCAATGACCTAGAAGAGGTCATCCGAACACTCAAACTCGCCAAAGGGCTGACCAACAGAGCACAGCCCATCCTTATTTTGATGAAAACTGAAATGGGCTTTGGGGTAGATTTTATGGTAGGTACGCACAAATGGCATGGCATCGCCCCTAGTGATGAGCAGCTATCAAACGCCTTGGCACAGCTACCCGAAACCGTAGGGGATTACTAAATCAATATAAAAAACCTCCAAAAGAGTAATTTATCAAATTTGGTAAATTACTCTTTCCCTATATCTTGCTTCCCCCTTAGACAAAAACATACCCATGCGCATCTATCAAACGCCCGCTTTTGTGGAGCAACTATGGCAAAAATACCTCTGGAAAGTCTGCACAGAAGAGCATCAAAAAAGCCTTTTTCTTACCTTTGATGATGGGCCTATCCCTGTGCTGACCGAGTATGTGCTTGATACACTGCAAGAGTTTGAGGCAAAGGCTACTTTTTTTTGTGTGGGAGACAATGTACGCAAACACCCCGAAATCTTCCAGAGAATCTCAAGCGAAGGGCACCAAACAGGCAATCATACTTACCATCACCTGAATAGCTACAACACCAAAACGGCAGATTATCTCAAAGACATCCAAGAATGTGAGAAAGTACTTGCCCAAAATCACCTTACTCTCCCCCAAAAAAGCCCTACACTGCCCCTGTTTAGACCGCCCTACGGCAGACTCAGGCAAAGAGCTGCAAACATCTTGCACTCCCAGTACCAAATCGTGATGTGGTCTGTGCTTACCTATGATTTTGACCAAAACCTCAGGCCCGAAGTATGCTATCAAAAAGCAAAAGCAGCAACACAAGATGGGGCCATCATCGTGTTTCACGACAACTGGAAAGCCGAACGAAACCTACGCTATACACTGCCAAGATATTTGGCTCATTTTGCCCAAAAAGGATATAAATTTAAAACGCTATGAAATCTACCCTCCCGCCCTTCGTGTCTGTGCTGCTGGCAGTACGCAATGAAGAAGACAATATCCTTGGATGTCTGGAAGCACTTGCAGCCCTCGAATATACAGACACACGCCTAGAAGTGCTGATAGGAGATGATGCCTCCGAAGACAGTACTGCGGCACTGGTCAATGATTTTATACAAAACAAGCCTAATTTTCATTATTTTTTGATTCAAGAAAATTTAGGAAATGCAAGAGGCAAGGCAAATGTACTGGCTCAACTGGCTCACCACGCAGAGGGTGATTATTTGTTTTTTACGGATGCAGATGTGGCAGTAGCAGCAGATTGGCTAGAGGGTATTTCTTATTTTAAAGATAAAAAGGTGGGGGTTTTGAATGGATTTACGCTGGTAGAAGCAAAAAATCTTTTTGAAAAAATGCAGTGCCTAGACTGGGTGCTGATGCAAGAACTTATCTATATCTTGGCTCAATTTAAAATCCCGCTGACCGCCATGGGCAATAACATGGCAGTCAGCCGAGAGGCCTACGAAGCCTCACAAGGCTATGAACACCTGCCCTTCTCACTGACAGAAGATTTTGCACTCTTTCAGGCAATCATTCAGAAGGGCTTTGAATTTAGGGTAAACCACCAAGCAGCACATGTGGCTTATACGCTGGGCGTTAAAAATATCTCAGACTGGCTACAGCAACGCAAGCGATGGATGCAGGGGGCCATTCGTCTGCCTTGGTATGTAGTGAGTTTGCTTTTTATTCAGTCTTTTTTCTTTCCTATACTTTTATCCATAGGTTATTTTAACATAAGACTTGCGCTGGGGCTGGGCTTGCTCAGTGTGGTGGTGCAGGCTGTTGTGCTGGCAGGGGCACTCTCTAGAGTGGGCAGGATAGATTTGATTAAATATGTATTATTTTATCAGATATTTCACTGGGGAATGGGTATCCTCTCCGTTTTTTATTATTTTTCACCCATCAAAATTAAATGGAAGGGAAGAGTCTATGATTAATCTAAATATTTATCTGGCTGGTATGGCATTGCTTGGTATGATTGCTTGCCAAAATACTCAAACAGATACCCAGAAAAGCACAAGCAAAATAGATCAATCAAACACAACGCAGGCAAAATATACGCCCAGCACAAATGACAAAGAATCTATCAAAGAACCCATGCCCACAAAACCAACAGAATACATCCTCAGCATAGACTCCAGCTCGCAGGTGCTTCCTATAAAGGAATATCCTCATTCGAAAGAAAACCTTGAATCTATCTTGGCAGCTTTCCAAAACAAAGATACCCTGAAAATCATCTGTTATGGCAATAGCATCACCAATGGCTACAAAGTAGGCTCTTCGGGGCGTGTGGCTCAGCCATACCCCGAGACACTAGAGAAACTCCTCAAAGCCCATTATCAAAACCCTTATATAAAGGTCATTAATCAAGGACACAATGGGTGGAGAAGTGCCGAAGCCCTCAAAAATGTCCAAAGTCTAGTCATCAATGAAAGACCTCACCTTGTCATCCTAAAATTTGGCATCAATGATGTCTATAGCAACCTAAGCCCTGCACGCTTTGAGCAGAATATGCGGCAACTTATTGGGAAAATCAAAAATGAAAACATCAAAATATTACTACTTCTCCCTACACCCATACAGACCGTTTATGAAGAGAAAGTACAGCAATATGCCCCTGTGCTGCAAAAAATCACCCAAGATGAAAAAATTGCTTTCTTTGATTTGCATACAGCCATGTTGCAGCGAGCAGATAAAGAAAACGTAGTACTTGGTAAGTTATTGCCTGATAATATACATCTCAATGACCCTTACTACCCTTGGATAGCAGAGGAAATTCTACATTTTTTAAAATAAATTACAAACGATAAATCAAAACTTGCGTTATCAAACTAAATAGCAACATTCTATCTATCTATTTTTCCTTCAATCTCAAAACTTGTGGCTTTTGATGTGTTTTAAATCCATATCCTTGACTACCTTTACTCTGTGTGTGATGCTTCTTGCAGTAGGCATCCCAAACTGTGCCTCTGCCCAGAAGCCTCAAAAGATTTCACTGAGCAATGATGCCTCTTCAGATATTTTTTACACTACCTCTTTTATTAAATTTTACGATTTTAATACCTCCTCCGACACATACACGCGGTTCATCCTTGACAAAGAAAAATACCCCTACCAAAAATTTGCAAAACTCATCATCCAAAATAACAGTCCAAGAAAGAGAGAAGTATGCATCAACTGGGGCATCCTAGCGAAAATAACCATGTATCAAACTAGTTCTTCTGACAGAGACCTACAAAAAACGGGCTTTGCCGTACCACATGCCGAAAAATCTATCACCTCACCTGTCATCACCAAAAACTACAGCAAGCATACCCTGCTCCCGCATGGTTCTATAGAGTTATCCCTTTATTTAGAAGACATCCAAGTGCTGCCTGACATCCTTGAAATACACGTCTCGGATAGCCATCACTGGCGCAATGATTTTGTGCTGCATCGCTTTTTGCAGGGCTTGTTTCTTGGGTTTATGAGTGTCTTTATACTTTTGTCTTTGGTGCTGTATCTCAGCAATTTTGTTTTGGCATATTTTTATTTATTCTTATACATTCTCGGAATGTTTATGCGTTTTTTGGCGTTCTATGGGTTTTTGGATGGGCTTACCCTGACCCAGACCGAAGATTATTTCATCTGGATTAGCTTCAGTCAGATAGGGGCTATTTTTTTCATCCTCTTCATAAGAGATGTTTTACTCATCAAGACGACCCACCAGACCTTCAACTACCTACTTTTGTTTTTGATTCTTTCTAGATTTTTTGTCTTTTTGGTCATTACTGCACTTTATTTCTCATCTTATTCAGTAGATTTATTGGGCAAGATAATCGGCTTTTTAGATTTGTTTACACTTCCTTTAGCCCTTTGGGTGCTGGCTTATTTTAGTAAGAAAGGATTGTTTGCAAGGTATTTATTACTCTCCACTATGTGTCTTCTTTTGGGGCTTTTGCTAGGAGTTATCTCTAGATTTGATGTTTTTTATCTCCCTGGAGGGATGTATAGTTTTCAGATAGGCATCACGGGGCAGCTACTTTTTATATGTCTTGGAATGGGTGTTCAGATTAAAAACCAAATCAAAAAAGAAAGAAAATCACAAGACCAAGTACTGGTGCTACAAAAAGAAATCAACACTCGATTGGAGTTAAAAGTAGAAGAAAGAACCGAAGCCCTCCAAAAGGCTTACCAAGAAATCACCTTCCAAAACCAAGAGCTACACAAACGCGAAAAAGAGTATCTCCACATCAATGACCACTTGGGCACACTGGTAGAAATCAGAACTGCAGAGATTGTCAAACAAAACGAACTACTCCGAAACTATGCCTACTTCAATGCACACAAAGTCAGAGGGCCTCTTGCGCGTATTCTGGGGCTTATTTATTTAATCAGATTAGAGCCCACCATCAGTGAAGATGATTTTTCTTTGTTTATCCAAAGACTTTCTTTGTGTGCCAATGAACTCGACAAAACCATCAAAGAAATCAACCAAATACTCTCGGATGATGATGAGGAGGAGGATGACGAAAACCATACATAAAACATACTGCACACACACTAAACCACCTCTAGCACATAGCACAGCTCTGCACCTAAGCCCAAGCCCTGCTGCAGCTCGTACTCTAAGCTCCTGAGCACATACGCAATGTGAGGCTCCAAGATATTGGCTCGTCTATCTCCGTAAGCAATCCAATCTGTGTCGCTGCAAAGGCGGTCTAGGGTCATCAGCCCAAACTGTAGGCTAGAAGGCAGGCTCTCCCAGTTTTGAATATCTTTATAAGAAATATCCTTCTCTAGCCTTTGTGTGGCATATTCTAAGAAAAGATTCCAACTTCCTAGCAGCTGCTCATAGCTATCTTCAAGTGTGCTGTTTTTGTGTGTTGCCCTGCGTTGGTCTTCCTGTATTTTTAGCTTTTGGAGGTCTGTGCGGGTATCTTTCTGAAAAAGCTGGTTTAGGTATTTTCGCTTCAAAGGAGTAAAAATACATCTATCCACTTTGTTGAGTATTTTAAGAGAAATGCCTGTGGACTCACTCACCTCTTTGATGATTTTGAGAAGCTGCGCCTCCTCCCAGTAATACCTCTCCGAATCATGGACAAGCCCTGTCTGTCTTGAATTCAAATCAAGCACAATGACACTGCCCAACTTGGCGTGTGTGCAAGTCTCTGAAAGTAAGTTGCTAAGCTGTGAGGGTGATAACTTAGATAGTACAGCATATTTTGAAAAATAAATATCAAAAGGAGGCTCTGCTTTCCCGATAATGCCTAACCCTTGTGCATAGTTGTGGCGGATAAATCTTACTTTTTTTTCTAAGCGATACTGTTCATTATTACTTTCCACTTGCTCATACTCTGTAGCCAAGCCCATAAACAGGGCGACGTCTTTCTCCGAAAGAAGTGCTGTTCTTTTGAGCCCTGTCTGCTCAGGGTGCTGGTAGATGTGAGAGAGTAAATGATAGCCAGGCACAGCCCCTACCCCAAACTCTAAGATACGCAGTCCTTTTGTATTTACAGGATTTTGGAGAAATTTTCTCAAAATTGGGCGCATCGTAAATTGAATTAACTCTTGCTCCCAGTATTTTCTAACTAAGTCTTTTTCGTGGTTTTGCTGGTTTTTAGTGATGGTCGTGAAGTGGATTTTTTCCATTTTTTGAATCTCCAAATATTTATTGTGTCCTTAGGTGTCATTTGTCCAAACTGGCTGCAAAACTAAGTGATTCTTCAAGAAATATAGAGAGATTTCCTGAAGAATCACCCATTGAATGTATTGTAAATCAACGAGTACCGTATTCTGAAAGTAGATACACAAAGCTTGCCATTGCAGCTGCCCCTAGCTGTAGCTCTCTTTGGTTAATCTGCTCAAAAGTATCTATTTCTGTATGATGCACATCAAAATAACGCTGTGAGTCAGGGCTGAGCGAGATTTGCACAGTCCCTTGATTTCTGAGTGGGCTAATATCTGCCCCTCCTCCGCCTTCTCTTATTTCTAGTTCGTAGGGTTTCAGCAATGCGTTCCATTTCAGGTATGAGTCCATGCCATTTGCATCATCTGTAACACCGATGCCTCTGGGCGTAAAGCCACCCGCATCAGATTCTAGGGCAGCAATGTGTTTTTCTTTGGCAGCTTCTGCTTCTTCGGCGTATTTTTTACCACCCCGAAGCCCGTTTTCTTCATTCATAAACATCACAGCACGGACGGTGCGTTTCGGTTTGATGTTGAGTGATTTCAGAATCCGAAGTACATCCATAGATTGCACGACTCCTGCCCCGTCATCGTGGGCACCATCTCCAGTATCCCAAGAATCTAAATGCCCTCCTACCACGATGATTTCATCAGGAAAAGCACTTCCCTTTATCTCTCCGATTACATTGTAAGACAGTACATCTTCTAGCATTTGGCAGTGTGTCTCCATATAAAACAATAGATTTTTGTCTTGCTTTAAGCGCAGGCTGAGCTCCTCTGCCCCATTGGTGCTGATGGCGATAGCAGGGATTTGAGCCACATTGAGCTGATAACCAAGACTACCCGTATGCGGATAATCATCTAAGCGAGTGGTAAGCGAACGCATAATCGTGCCTACAGCACCTAGCTTTGCTGCCTCCGAAGGACCGCTAAATCTGTATTTTGCACTCTCTCCATAAGCCTGAAAAGTACGTACATAAGAGGGGTTCATTGGTGTATTGTAAAAAACAATCTTCCCTTCTATCTGTCCTCTTCCCAGTTCTTTGAGTTGCTCAAAACTGCTCACCTCTATGACCTGTGCTAAAAGCCCTTCTGCACCAGTGCCTACTGAGTTGCCGAGTGCACAAACGGGAAACTCTTTAGTGCCTAACTTTGAAGAAATCATTTTGCCGACTTCTTTTTTACCTCTTACCCAGTGAGGCACCATGACCTCTTGCAAAAACACACGGTCTAGCCCCAATGTGTCCATGACTTGCTTGGTAAAGGCTACGGCAGCAGCGGCTTGTGGGGAGCCTGACAAACGCCCTCCTATTTGGTTGCTCAAAAAATCTAGCCACTCATAGGCAGCAGGTTTTTGGAGGGCTTCATCGTATATTTTACGGATAATCAATGAATCTTTAGAGTTTTGTGCATTGATACTCTGAAAAGACATCCATAGACTGATAAGTAAAAAAGGATATATTTTTTTCATGTATTATATAGTATTTTATGAGTGAATGTAATCCAAGGGGTTTTGATAAAAAATAAAAGCGTGTAATTTTAGAGTTTATCTAAAAAATCTTACACGCCTCATCACACAAAGAACGAGTTATAAATTAGGCTACGCATTACATTTTACAATATTAAAAAAAACCTTAGATTTAAACAAACCCAAGTGTCCTAATGCGATTGTAATAAAAATCATTCTGCTTCAAAAAAATCTAGCATATTCTCTACCTCCGAATCCCAATAGATGTAGTCATGCCCTGCCTCTGTCAGGTGTAAATGAATGCGAAGTGAAGGGTTTGCTTTTTTTAGAGCTCCATAAAATAGCTCAGTCTGTGCTACAGGGACTATTTTATCTTGCTTGCCATGCCCTAGATAAAGCGGTGTTTTGAAGTTTTTTGCCTGAAACACAGGGTTATCCTCTCCTTCCCACCTGCTTTTAAATTGTACATAGCTGCCATAAAAGCCAATCATCAGACGGTCAGCGGGCATTTGAGTCTGCTCATAATCTCCTGAAAGTGCTGCCCCTGCTCTAAACAATGCAGGCTTTGCCAAAGCAATCAAGGCTACCCCTCTTGCCCCTGTAGAAAGCCCTAGCACAAAATTAGCTTGCTCGGGCTGCATCACACCCAGTGAATCTTGCAGATAAGGCAACATTTCTTCTACCACCCATGCTTTAGTAGGAAAAACACGCCAATCGCTGCGGGTTTCGGGGTATAGCCGAGATGCGTAGATGCTTCTGCCCATCTCAGGCATCAGCAGTCGGTATCCTCTTTGAAGTGCTTTTTGGCAAAGGCTTGACTTTTCGCACCAGTCATTTCGTGAAAAATCCCAGCCTGGTAAGACCAAGATATTGCCTTTGATTTTTTGATTTTTAGGAGATAAAATACTCACCCAATGCCCTTTTATCTTTATATCTACTGCCGTATCTAAGATTGGATAGATGATTTTATCGGTCTGATTGTCAGTTTTTTGTATCACCGTAGCTTTCTGCTCTTTAGTTTCTTGTTTTTCAAAAGAAGATTGGCAAGCTACTAGCCCAGAAAGTGCGGAGATAGAGATACATAAAAATATTTTTTTCATATTCATTTCATCATTTGCTTTTGCGAAAATAAACTATTTTTGAGAATATTTCTTGATATAGAGAGGGGTAGCATTTTCTTTCTGATATCAAATAGCTATTTTGATGAATCAAAAGTGAAAATCGTCTCAAAATAAATCTAAATAGTGATTATTTTTTAGTGATAATTCATCGGTCTCTTTATTTTTTGTTTTTCAGTGACTTATCTCCTAAAATAATATCCACTCATTTGGCCTAAATACTTACACTAAAATACCACAGCACAATAAAGGAGGAATTGAATGTCTTTTGAAATTACCCAAGAATTTTATGAGGAACTCATAGAAGCCATAGAGCAAGAAAACACAGAAAAAATACAGAAAAGTCTCCATAATCTCCGCCCCGCTGACATCTCCTCTATGATGGATGAAATGGACACAGAGCAGTGTATCTTTCTGATTCATTTACTGCCCTTTGAGGTCAGTGCCGAGATACTCAGCAACCTAGATGAAGATACACGCACAGAGTTTTTGAGAAACTTTCGTGCCGATGAAATCGCTCAATGGATTGACTACACTGACTCCGATGATGCTGCCGATTTGCTCAACGAAATGCCCCTCAAACTCAGAGAAGAGATACTGGCACACGTAGATTTCGAGAAAGCAGGCTACATCACTGACCTTCTACATTATGAAGAAGACAGTGCAGGAGGGCTTATGGCAAAAGAGCTTATCCGTGCCAATGTAAACTGGACAGTGGTGCAGGCCATAGATGAAATACGCCGACAAGCCGAAAAGGTAGAGAAAATCTACTCCCTCTATGTGGTCAATGACCGAAATGTGCTGCTAGGACGTGTTTCACTCAAAAAAATAATCCTTGCCAGTGATGGTGTCAGGATTAAAGACATCTATGATGAAAGCGTCATTTCAGTCAAAACGTATGAAGATGAGGATGACATCGCAGACCTGATGCGAAAATATGACCTAGAAGCCGTGCCTGTAGTGAATGCACGCCAAGAACTTATGGGCAGAATCACGATTGATGACATCGTGGATGTCATCACAGAAAAAGCCGAGCTAGACAGGCAGCTCATGGCAGGTATCTCCGAAGACATCGAAGAGGATGATAGTGTATGGACACTCACCCGTGCCCGCTTGCCTTGGCTGATAGTAGGGATGGCTGGGGGATTGTTGGGGGCTAGATTCATTGGTTTTTTTGAGGCTGATTTGGCGATGCTCCCCGCGATGGCTTTTTTTATACCGCTCATCACTGCCACAGGAGGGAATGTGGGCATTCAGTCTTCTTCCATTATTTTGCAGAGCCTTGCCACCAAATCTTCTTTCATGAGGGATAATTACCTCTCAAGAATGATAAAAGTACTCTTAGTGGCCATTATCAATGGTTTGGTGATAGGGCTGATTGTTTTTGCTTTTACCTTTGTGCTTGATATTAGCATTAAATTGGCTTTTACGGTTTCGGCTGCACTCTTTTTTGTAGTTTTGTTGGCTTCTTTTATGGGTACGATTACGCCTTTGATTCTGGATAAAATGAATATCAACCCTGCCGTAGCCTCAGGCCCCTTCATCACCACTGCCAATGATTTGCTAGGCTTGGCTGTCTATTTTACGATTGCACACTTCTTATTTGGGTTTTAATCTTTTGTCTCAGACGTTCCACTTTTTAAAAAAGTGGAACGTCTAGAAAGTGGAACATTTAAAAAAAGGCTAAGCCTTTTGTAAACAATCCATATTCACTTCTGCCCAGCTTGTGCAGCCTGTCAGGCCTAGTGTGAGGTCAGCGTCAGCCATGAGGTTGGCGAGGGTATGTTTTACGCCTTCTTCCCCTGCCAATGCCAATCCATAGGGGTAAGGTCGCCCAAAAAGAACAGCTTTTGCCCCTAGTGCAATGGCTTTAAATACATCCCCTCCTTTGCGGATTCCGCTATCAAAAAGCACTGTACCTTTATCACCTACTACTTCTGCAATGCGGGGAAGCATCTCAATGGCACTCACCGAGCCTTCTACTTGTCTGCCTCCGTGGTTGGAGACCACTAAGCCATCTGCACCATATTTTATGGCAAGTTTGGCATCTTCGGGGTGTAAGATTCCTTTGAGAAGAATGGGCATATCAGTGTGTTCACGCAGTATTTTGAAATCTTCCCAAGTCAAAGAAGGATTGGTAAAGACTTGCCCAAAAAGCATGATGGCTTCCATCGGATTCTTTTCGGGAGGCTCTTTGAGCATAGAGCGAAACACAGGGTCAGAGAAGTAATTTGCCAAGCCTTCACCATACAAAAAGGGCAAATAAGCCTGTTCAATGTCTAAATCACGCCATGCCAGCGTGCGGGTATCCACCGTTACGATGAGGGCAGAGTAACCAGATTTTTCGGCACGTGTGATAAGACTCTTCATAAATTCAGGATTTCGCCCCCAATAGAGCTGAAAAAACCGAGTAGCATCTCCCATAGCTTCCGCTACTTCTTCCATAGATTTGGAAGAAACCGTACTAAGCGTCATTGGGATATTGAGCGAAGCTGCTGCTTTTCCTACGGCTATCTCCGCATCAGGATGTGCAATGGAAAGCACTCCCACAGGAGCAAGGGCAATCGGAGCGGCAATTGTATGCCCAAAAAGTTTTATTTCGGAAGTAGCTTGAGAGACATCACGCAGCATACGAGGCACGATGTTCCATTTTTGGAAAGCTTGGGCATTGGTCTGCATCGTAGTACCTGAGCCTGCACCCCCTGCAATGTAAGCAAAGGCTTCGGGCTTCATCACTTCTTTTGCTTTTTGCTCAAGAGCTTGGGCAGAGATAGGCAAAGCTGGTTTTTTTTGCTGCATCCGCCCTTCTATGTAGATTTGCATTTGCCGCTTCATTCCTAGTGATTGGGTTTGTATTCCGAGATTTTCTTGCATAGTATTGTTGTTTGATTTATATTCTAAATTATTTGGTTCTCTGACGATTTTTGTGGGAGAAAAGCACTAGAACAGTCCTCAAAGCATTTTGAAGGCTAAACTTGGCAGACTAAAATCCAACGTTGCGGACTTATCACAAGGTCTGTCAGACAAACAATTATCCTTACGCAAATTAGTAAAAAGTCTGCAGCTTGCAAAATACAGACTCACGCAATCTGCCGATAAAAAATAGTTTATAATCTATACTATTTTCTGTTTTATTACGTGTATGAAAAATTAGGCTATGTCTTGTAAGACAAAAGCAAATTACTAATTCTTCTAAAACAATTTCAAAATGAAAAAACTATTATTAATCACATTCTTCATTTCTTGTGTGTTCTGTGCTACGCAATCTATGGCACAGACTAAAGATTGGGCTGTAGGAGCCAGATTCGGAGAGCCTACAGGCATCAACCTAAAAAAGCACTTCGGTGGAAATGCCCTAGACATTACACTTGGGTTTACGGGCTATGGCTACAATAATGGTAAAAAGTACTGGCGTGGTGAATACCGCCGCAGTACCGTGCTGACCATCAATTACCTTTGGCAAAAACCTATCTCAGGAGTGAATGGGCTGGATATCTACTACGGATTGGGAGGGCAAGTAGGCAACAGGCGTTATTTTGATGATGACTTTGATGATGAACGTAGCTCACTTAACCTAGGGCTTACGGGTGTTTTGGGGGTAGAGTGGTTCATTCCTCAAACACCTATCTCGCTGTTTGTTGATTTTGGCCCATATATAGAGCTTGTGCCTAGTAGCCTATGGCTTTGGTTTGATTCAGGCTTGGGTATAAGGGTAAATTTCTAAATACGCTGGTCATCGTGTTTACGAAACGCTGATAAAAGGGGGGCTTCGCTTGCGAAGCCTCCCTTTTTTTGATGGGCAAAAGCAGCAGGTGTTTTGACTTCTTAAAAGCCTGGCTTCCTCTAAAGCTTTTGGAAAATAGGGTAACAAATACTTGGTTTTCGAGGTTAGGTAGATTGCAATCTTAAACTTATAGCAAATCACCACAATACATTAAATATGCTCATTAGAGAAAAAGTAGAAAAAATTTTAGATTTTGTAGGCAAAGGAGTCTATGAAAAAAGTGAAGTCATTCGCTTGGCTTTGCTCAGTGCCATTGCAGGTGAGAGTATCTTTTTGTTAGGCCCTCCTGGTGTAGCCAAAAGCTTGATAGCCCGAAGATTAAAATATGCTTTCAGAGACGGGAAGTCTTTTGAATACCTGATGAATAAGTTTAGCACGCCCGATGAAATCTTTGGGCCTGTCTCTATCAAAAAACTCAAAGATGAAGATAAATACGAACGGCTCACCGACAAATATCTTCCTGGAGCAAATATCATCTTCTTGGATGAAATCTGGAAAGCTGGCCCTGCCATTCAGAATGCCTTGCTTACCATTCTGAACGAAAAAGTATATCGCAATGGGGAGCAAGAAGTGGAGGTAAATATCAGGGGGATTATCTCTGCCTCTAACGAAGTGCCCTACCAAGGAGAAGGAGTAGATGCCCTCTGGGATAGATTTTTGCTGAGATATTTTATCAAAGAAATTAAAAATAGCAATAATTTCTTAAAAATGATTACCGCCACAGACAATGTCTATGAAGATGAAGTGCCCCAAGATGCCAAAATATCAGACGAAGAATATGAGGAATGGAGCAAAGAAATAGACCAAGTGCTGCTACCCCCCGAAGTGCTCAATACGATTCAATTAATCAAACATAAACTAGCAGAACATAACGAGGGGCAAACCTCCCCAGATGCCAAAATAGAAGTCTATGACCGCCGCTGGAAAAAAATAGTGCGGCTGATGCGCTCCGCCGCTTTCTTAAACGGACGCAAAAAAGTGGATTTGATGGATTGCTTCCTCATCGCTCATTGCCTCTGGAGCAGACCCGAGCAGGTAGATAAAGTCATGGACTTGGTCAGCGAAACCATCCGAAAGCACGGCTATACACTGGCACTCAACCTACAAGTTACCAAACAAGAAATCAAAGATTTTGAAGAAGAGGTCTATCAAGAAACCAAAATTCAAAACAAAGTATTTAAAAATGAGCTCATCAGTGTAGAGCAAGATTACTATGAAGTGCTCGAAATCAAACAATTTTTTGATGGATTTCTGATTAAAAAAGCAGACTTTGCCAAGCTAAACCGTGAAGAAGATAGCTCTATCAGCCTCTATGACCAAGACCTTGCCCTCACCAACCGACTCAACGCAAGGCTCTCTAGTGATGAAAATAGCATAGAAATTCTCTACAATTCTAAGACGACACGCTACCCACTCAAAACACAAAAGGTAGAAAAAACAGAAATTATCCTCAAAAAACCACATCCTGTGATTCTCAAATATTGGGATGAACGCATCCAAACCTTAGAAAAATACATTCAGACACAAAAACAAAAACTGGAGGAAGAACGACCCGAAGAAATCTCACACCTGCAGCAAAATTTGTTTGTGCACCCTAAACTCAGCGAAATCGTCAGGGCAAACCTGCAAGATGTCATCAAAACCCTCGATACGCTGGAACTAAGAGTAGAAAAATTGGCTTTCTATTATCAGAATTTGTAAGCCTGATTATCCAAAAAAAATTATACCCTCTAACAAAATGTATATTCCATTTGAAGAAATGCCTGCTCAAGCAAGAGTATGGATTTACCAAGCCGACCGCAGCCTAAGCCCAGAAGATATGGCAACATTACAAGCCAAAAGCAAGGCTTTCTTGGAACAATGGGCAGCACACCAGCAAGCACTCAAGGCATCCTCTGCCGTTTTTTATGAGCGATTCTTGGTGATAGCCCTAGATGAGTCTTTCAATGCAGCCAGTGGATGCTCGATAGATGCCTCCGTACATTTTGTAAAGTCATTAGAGCAGCAGCTTCATCTTAATTTCTTTGACAGAACAAAAGTCGCTTTCTTTAATCAAGAAGACAAGACTGTATTCACGGAAGACCTCAAAAACCTAAAGCAAAAAATAGCAGAAGGCATCATCAGGGCAGATACACTCGTATTTAATCCTCTTATCAATGACTTAGGCACGCTTCAAAAAGAATGGCAGAAGCCCGCACAGTCTTCGTGGCTGGCAAGGTACTTTTCATAAAAAAATGCTTATTTTTTCTTGACAAAGGCTTTTTTAAAAAAAATAAAGTTTTTCTGCATGATAAACCTTATTTTTGGAGTTTAAAAGATTGTCAGATAAAGACGGGCATAGAGTGTGCCATCCAAAAAAGCCACTTGCTCCCAAACACTAGATTAATAAACAGCCCATGAAGTTAGCCATGTTTAAGCGAAAAAGCAAAGAAGAAAAACCAAAAAAGAAAAAAAGTGTACTCAGAGAATGGATTGATGCCATTATATTCGCAGTGATTGCTGCCACCATCATCCGATGGGCATTGATTTCGGCTTATACCATCCCGACCTCTTCTATGGAAGGTACGCAGCTTGTGGGTGATTTTTTGTTTGTAAACAAACTCAGCTACGGCCCTCGTACACCCATTACCTTGCTCAGACTGCCACTCACAGATAATAAAATATGGGGAACTAACACGCCCTCTTATCTTGATTGGATTCAGTTGCCTTTCTTTAGAGTCCCAGGTTATTCTAGTGTACATCGTGGAGATGTAGTCGTGTTTAACTGGCCCGAAGACCAAGGGCCGATTGATATGAAAACCCACTACATCAAACGCTGTGTAGCAGAAGCAGGTGATAAATTAGAAATCAAAGCTGGGCAAGTCTATATCAACGGAGAGGCCTCCAAAGTGCCCGAAGACATGCAATTCAAATACCTCATGAGCCTCAAAGAAGGCACGATGCTCAGCGAAAGACTGTATGAAAGGTATGATTTAGACAAGTATTTTATGCCCTCAGAGATGCAAGCCACAATGAACGGAGGAGATTTTTACGTCTATACCAGCCCTACAAAAGCCAAAGAACTTGCGAAAATACCCGTCATCAAATCATTGGAACTGCAAATGAACCAAGAGAACGAATCTCACACGGGCATGTTTCCATCAGGCAATTTGCTAGACTGGAATGAAGATTTCTTTGGACCATTGGTAGTTCCTTCCAAAGGTATGGAAATAGACATCAATCCTAAAAATTTGGCGATTTATGGCAAAAACATAAAACGATTTGAATACAATCAGGATGTCAAAATAGAAGGTGATAAGCTATTCATAGACGGCAAGGAGGTAAAAAAATATACTTTCAAGCAAGATTATTACTTTATGATGGGTGATAACCGCCACAACTCTCTAGATTCTCGTTTTTGGGGTTTTGTGCCTGCTGACCACATCGTGGGTGAAGCACTCATTACTTGGCTTTCACTAGATTACAGCAAATCCCTCTTCAGCAGAGTCCGCTGGGGGCGTGTGTTTAAAATGATTGAGTAAACTCGGATTTCATACCCAAGATTCATTATACTAGGCGTTCTACTTTTTAAAAAAGTGGAACGCCTGTTTTTATCTCCCCATTTTGTGTCTTCATAAAGCAAAATATACTAAGGAGTTTCCTTCGGATTCTGAAATTTATTAACCCCTACCAAGATTGATTTTTGGGCATCAAAATCTGCCCTACGTTGCTGAGCAGTGGCCTGTATCTGAGCAAGGATAAAATCTTTTGCCTTCACAAAGCCACCTTTTCGCTCTATGTCTAAGAACATCTCCCAGCTTTTGTCTAGCAAAGATTGGCTCAAATACTCAATATAATATGCTCCTGCTGCCATGTCTTTGACCTTGTCAAAGTGAGATTCTAGCTCCAATACAGTTGAAATATTACGGGCTATTCTACGTGAAAAATCATCACTTTCTCTGAAAGAAGCATCGTAAGGCTGCACTGTGATGCTAGTAACCCCACCTACGATGGCAGACATCGCCTCTGTAGTAGCCCTGAGCATATTGTTATAAGCATCTTTTTCACTTTTATTTCGGAGGGAAGTCTGGGCGTGAATCTCACAGACAGAATGAGGCACTCGATAGGCAAGTCCAAGTCTTTTCCAGAGTAACCTCATGACCCTAAACTTGGCTATTTCCATAAAATAATTGGCACCGATGCTAAAAGTAAAATGACTCTGAGCAAAAAGCTTTTCAGCAGAGATATTCTGTGCCGTCAGTTGGTCTAGGTATTCTACAAAAAGAGAGACAGCAAACCCCAGCTCCTGAACGGCATTCGCCCCTGCATTCCCGAAGGTTTGTGCATTGATACAGAGGGCTTTGTGCGTAGATTTTTGGATTAAGTAAGTAAGATTTGCGGCATTTTTATCTAGTGTTTGGTCTGCCATAGCCCATCGAGAGAGGTAGTCAGCATCTATAGAGGCTGCTCCTTCATAGCTTGCTAGTGAGCCCATATCTTCAAAACCAGCCGAGAGTACAAAGTGAACAGGTGTTTTTTCTAATGCCTTGGGGAGGTGCTTGATGTTGGTGTTTTTGTCTAAATGAGTGCCAAAACTGTGTGTTCCTTTTTCCAAGAGTGCAGGCACTTCGTTCAGGTCTTTGATAGTTTCTCTGTTGAGCCATCTTTCGGGGAAATCATCAGGGCTCAAATCATTCTGGATTTGTTCTTCTTTAGCATAAAAGGGCTGGAGTATAATCCCTTCGTAGGTCTGTGTCTGGAGGGCTTCTATTGACTCAATTTTAGCTGTTTGGAGTGTTTCGGCAAGCCATTCAGCCTTATTTTGTGGGTTAAATTCATTGAATAATTTATCCTTGTCTAGTTTTGTCATCTCAATATAATTTCGGTTTGGTAATATCTACACATAAAGATAATAGATTTTTGAAGAAGAATAAAAAAAGACTGCCTTTTTGGGGCAGCCTCTTTTGAGTAATTGAGAATGATTCTGAGCCAATGATTACTTTTCGAAGCCATAACTTACACCAAAGCTAAACGACTGCCCTAGCTGGTATCTCTGATAAGTGTATTCTATATTTTTGTATTCTTGGGTAAAATTGTAAGCACTATTTAACAAGTTACTTGCTGAAAGCTTAAGTTTTAAGCGTCCGATTGCCTTGCTCACATTGAAATCTAAAAGAGGGCGAGGTTGCTCAAAAATATTGGGTGTTCCGCCTACACTTACGTAGCTCAATCTTTTTCCTTGCACATTGAAACTCAGGTTGGCTGCCCAGCCATTGTTAGGATTGGCATAAGAGAGTAAAGTATTGATGATGTAAGGTGATTGCCCAAAGAGCACACGGGTATCTTTGGCTGTAGGGTCATTCACTCTGATAAGCTGTAGCTCCCCCTCACTGATATTTACCCTTGAATGGATGATACTTAGGTTAAGTCCGAATGAAAAGTTGCTAAGGCGCTCACTGATAAAATCCAGTTTTTTCCTAAACTCCATTTCTCCACCGATTACTGTGGCTTCGGGCACATTTCGAAACTCAAACTGTATCGCAAGGTCATTGGTCAAGACATCTACGGCTCTTTCAATAGGGTTTTGGAAGTATTTGTAGAATAAACTCACCGAGAAAATCTCTTCTGGGCGAGGATAGATTTCAAAGCGTAAGTCAATATTATCTATCAAAGTACGCTCTAGGTCTGGATTACCTCTAAGCAAAAAGTCAGATAAGAAGTCAAAAGTAGTGAAGAGTGCCAACTCTCTAAAAGTAGGTCTGGCAAGTGTACGCCCATAACCAAACCGAAGATTGGATTTATTAGATACATTATAGACCATGTTAAGGGCAGGCAAAATATCATTGCGCTCTAGATCTGCTGTGGTCTGTTCACCCACACCAGCTTGTCTGAGCATCTCGAGGTCTATGTCAGTGCGCTCATATCTAACCCCTGTACTTAGATTCAGTTTTTTAGATATTTTACTATCTATCATGATATAAGCTGCCGTAACTTTTTCAGTAGCTGTATAAGAGCCAAGCCTAGGAATGGGTCTGAGTGTAAGCCCAAACTCAGACCTTTCAGGCTCGATAAGCCCTGAGAAGCGACTGAAAAGCTCGTTTATATTTCCATTAAATACAATAGAACTTTGTGAGAAAGGCTGGTATTCAAAGGCATCTTCTCTAAAATCTCTATTTTTTGCTAAGAATGCTCCCCCCATTTTGATTTTAGAACCATGAAGGAAATTAATCGGGATTTCAAGATTTAGTTTTGTATCAATGTTGGTTTCATCCATGTAGCGCCAGTAGTGTGCAGGTTTTTTTACGTTGTTACTCACGATGTCATAAAAAAAGCTTCCATCAGGGAGTTCTTCTACTAGAAAATCAAGGAACCTAAGGTCAGGCTCATCTTGGCGTGATTGAGTAGCTGCCACTAGCCAATCGAGTTTGATGTTTTTGCTTGATATATTATGCTCTCCCTTAAGCTGAGAAGTAAGCAGTGCCCTTTCTGTATAAAACATGGCTCTAGATTCTTGTCTGCGAGTATTATCTACCCCCCCTGCATCAAATGGAAAAAGCCCTGAGAGAAACCTTGTAGAAGCATCTGCACTGCGGTTATACATCACATTGAGTGCTATTTTGTTATTGGGGTTTAGTTTGTAAGAGATATTCATCAAGCTTCCCCAAAGGACTGATTCGCTGCCTCGCTCATCATCAAATAGCTGGCGGGGTCTTAAATTTTGTTCTGTGGCATCTCCTGGTAAGAAATAGCGCTCAGTACGTCCATTATTATAGTACTCATAATTTCTTTGGTAACTTGCTCCAAAAATAAACCCAAGAGGCTTACCAAATAATTTGGTTTGATTGCCCACAGAAAAAGACAAACTGTGGTTTAGAAAAGGACTAAATCGGCTTACATCAAACTCAGACGAAGGTGTATCAGTTGCTTGGTCTAGCAGATTTCTTTGGTTGGGGTCAGCAGCAGTAGGCTCGGGAAGGCTTTGCCCAAGAATAGAGGGGAAATCCCTGCTATTTGAGCCAAATCCAAGAAAATGGCTAGCACCTAAAGTATGCGTGAGTGTATTGCTATTAAGTGTGGCATTGAGGTTATAACCCATAGAGCCAGATAGCTGCAAAGTGAATTGCTCAGGAAAATCTTTAGTAGAGATATTAATAAATCCTCCAGAAAAACTAGCAGGCAGCTCAGGTGAAAAAGTTTTATATACTACAATGTTATCAATCAGATTAGAAGGAAACAAATCCATCTGGACAGTATTTTTATTAGGGTCTAAGCCTGGTATTTCGGCATTATTAAGAGCCGTCTTGCTGTAGCGGTCTCCTAAACCACGCACATAAATGTATTTACCCCCTTCCACAGACACTCCCGTAACACGTTTGATAGCAGAGGCTACATCTGCATCACCTGTTTTGGCGAAAGCTGAGGCAGAAAGCCCATCCAATACCACATTTGATTTTTTTTGTAGTGTAAGTAATGCAGCTTCGTTGTCTTTGATTTGCCGAGCTTCTACCACGATTTCTTCCAAGCCTAGGTCTTCTGATTTTAAGCGAATGTTAAGCAATGTAGTTTGACCTGGCTTTACTTCTATATTTTCTACTGTTTGGTTAGAATAAGAAACATAAGAAAACTGTAAATTATAACTCCCTGGTGCAAGTTTATCGAAAGTAAACTTTCCATCTATGTCAGTTGCTACCCCTTGTTGTGTATTTACTATGACCGCAGTAGCTCCGATGAGTTCCTCTCCTGTGGCATCATCAATAACTGTTCCCCTGATAGTGCCTGTCTGTGCCATCAGTGTGGAGCAAGTAAACACAACACCAAATAAAGAATACAAGACTGATTTCATAATGTATTTATATTTCATAATGTATTATTTTTTTGCAAAGATACTCTAGCGGGTATTCAATCATAAGAATAGTATTTTAAGAAATTATTAAGAGATATCCTTGAATCCTTAACATAAAAAAAATACCCAAACCAGTTATGATTCAGGTATTTTTTGCATTCTTATACAAAATTAGTCTAAGATACCATAAGCATCCGCAGCAGTCCAGCCTGTTAGCCAGTTGCCAGAAGTACCGAATGCCCCAATATAATTAGCAGTAGTATATGTAAAGCCATTTACTGAAGCACTAGGCAATGCAGAACGAGTTTTGGTAGTTCCTAAGCTCCCAGCATTTAAGAGTGGGTTAAAGTTATTCACTGCCACGCTTCCTACACCAGGGTTTCCTACTTCATTGTCATTGTCTGTAAGATGTGTTTCAAATGCTGTATAAGCAGTAGTACCACCATCTGGGGAAGCTACATAAGCGATAGTTGTTGCATTTGCACCAATATTAAAGAAGATATTGTTTTTGAATACAGCATCTCCCGAAGTCAGACGGTTACGGCTAGTATTGCCCTCAGCACCGTCTTCAGTCAGGTTAATACCTCTTGCGAAGTTCATCACGATAGAGTTGTGAAGTAATACACCAGAGCCTTCGGTAAAGAACAAACAGTTGTCATTGTTGCCAGTATTTCCTTGACCTATGACAGTTGCGTTGTATATCTGAGGCTTAGAAAATACTGCAGCAGTCAGGTTTCCGCTATGTGCACCATCAGACTCAAAGCCACGGTCTGAGCCAGTAAAGCCAGGCTCTTGATAAGATACCCAGAATTGGTTTTCACCTCTCCAGCCAAAATCCCAGTCAAAAGAGTCATCTTGATTATAGATAGAAGCTAGGTGGTCAGAGTTGGCAGTACCACCAAACCATTCAAAACCATCATCATCAAAGGCAAAAGTTTCAATGTAGCTAAATATAGTGGCGTTTCCTACACCACCCATTGTCAAACCATTTATTTCATTGCCAGCACCAATGTTAGTAGCACCGTGTCGCAAAGAAATGTACTTGAGTGAGCCACCATTATGGGCGACATTTGAGCCACCATACAAAGCACGTGTTTCAGTCGTAGGGATACCCTCAATATTGGTTTCGCTGTTGGCGTGATTGATAGGTGCATCTCCTAATACAATAAGACCACCCCAAAGACCACGGCTAGTCGCAGTTACATTGTCAGAGCCATCTACGACATCTACATCATCAGCAAAAGCAGTCATAATGATAGGTGCCGCAGCAGTACCATTTGCAATGATAGTAGCACCTTTGGCTACAATGAGTGCAGAAGCAGCTACACCAGAACCAGGCTCACCTTTGATGACAGTGCCAGGCTCAATAGTGAGCGTCTGTCCTTCGTTTACGAATACAAAACCAGACAATATATAGACCGTATCCTTATCAAAAGTGCGTGTGCCTACGCCTGCACCAAAATCAGAAATTCTGATGGCAGGATTGTCTTGTAAGTCTGTAGCCTGCTGGAATACAGTAGGAGTAACATTGCTAGTAGGTGCAGGATCATTATCATCACCACAAGAAGTGAGTGTAAATGCCAAGCCCAGAATAATAAACATTAAAAGATTTAAATTTTTCATAAATTTTCTTAGTTTTTTATGGATATGTATAAAACTGTTGCAAAGCTACACAAGCAGGATAATAAAGAAGGAAAGAAACGTATTATGAAATCTTTAAAAAAAAGCACGGTTTTTAGGCTCATTTTGTCTGATTATTAATCAAATATTATGATTATGTAAAATTTAGATTCTTATAAAATAACATAATCTTACTTATACAGATGATTCGACTTTTTTAAAATATCACTTTAATTTTTTATTCTATTTTTAAATAAAAAACTGCTATGTTAAGTAGGTATATACCCAGTATGATGCAAATTAGATTAAATAATAATATCCTTAATTTTGCACAACTTTTCGGAAATATTAGACCCTTTTTACAAAAAAACAGAAATTATGAGAATTAAAAGTATAACACCTTACTGCTTCATACTATTGACAATCAGCATATTAAGCTGCAATAAAACAGATAAGACAGCCACACAGAAGAAATACCATGACACCTTCGCTGGGATTGGCTTTGTTACGCTTAAAGATGAAGCCCTTGCTAAAAAAAAAACACAGTTTGAGTTTTTTGAAGACAAAGCCACTACACAAGCTTTTGGAAGTTTTGACTTTAAGACAGGAAAATCGGCAAGTGAGAAAATCGTACCTGAATTTTTCAGACCTGAAGATGATGTATGCTACTTTAGGTGCATCGGCTGGGATAGAAATAGATATTATGTCTATTCTAACACCTTGCTAGAGTCACTCAAATACATACCTGTAGATACCAATAAGTACAGATTTGTAAAATGGGAAGACTTGATGACCCACATCCCAGAAATAACTCGCTTAAACCCCGAAACAAACCCTGTGAAAACCCGCCCCAACTTTAAAGCATCTAATGCTGAGTGGGATGATGCAAGCAGACATACATTTGTGGTAAAAGAAATTGAAAAAAAATGGGCAAAGGTCAGCAACCCAGCAGGAAATCAAGAAGGATGGATTGTATGGGTAGATAAAGATAGAATCCAAGTAAAATTTGACAAAAACCATGTCAAGCCACTCAGCAAACTTCAGGGAAGTTCAGACCCTTCTGCCAATCCACTTAATTTTCTAAGACCTAAGATGGTACAAGAAAAAAAGGAATGATAACACTAAACATTGTCTGAAATCTCTGTGTTTTCTATTTCTATGCAAAACATCTTAATCACAGGAGGGACAGGCTTGGTAGGTCAAGTGCTTACCTCCGCTTTACTCGAAGAAGGATTCAAAGTAAGCTACCTCAGCCGAAAAGAACAAAACATCCCCAATGTCAAAACTTATACTTGGGATGTCAGGAAACAAAATATCGATACACAAGCCATCCGACAGGCAGATGCCATCATACACCTTGCAGGGGCTGGCGTAGCAGACGAGCGCTGGAGCGATGCCAGAAAACAAGAAATCTTAAAAAGCCGCACCGAATCTACTGCCCTGCTTGCCAAAGCCCTCAAAGCAAACGAACATACTGTCAAGGCATTTATCTCTGCCTCTGCCATAGGCTATTATGGCTTAGATACAGGGGCTACACTTTTGCATGAGGATGCCCCTGCAGGCAATGACTTCTTGGCTGAAGTTACCAAATCTTGGGAAAACTCCATAGAAGAAGTATCAAATCTAGGCATCCGCACTGCCAAGCTACGCATCGGCATCGTGCTAAGCGAAAAGGGAGGAGCATTGCCTAAAATCATGCAGCCTGTCAAATTTGGAGCAGGTGCAGCCCTCGGCTCAGGGGAGCAATACATGTCTTGGATTCATATAGAAGACCTTGCCCGCATGTTTTTATTTGCTTTGCAAAGCACTGATATTCAGGGGGCTTATAATGCAGTGGGGCCGCAGCCACTAAGCAATGCAGCGCTTACTCAAGCCATTGCAAAGACACTCGGGCGGCCCTTATTTTTGCCCAATGTCCCTACATTTGCCCTCAAACTGATGCTTGGCGAAATGGCCGCCATGGTAACAGGAGGCAACAAAGTATCTAGCCAAAAAATAGAAAAAGCGGGCTTTCAGTTTAAATTTACTGAAATCAAAACAGCCTTAGAAAATCTTATCGGCTAGTGGCTGTCTGCCGATACCCTCAAAACCTAAATCTAAAAAGAACGTAAACAATAGGCGCTTCTCTCAAAAAAACAAAACCTGAGAAAACACCGAATATATCTATATAAAACACCTAAAATCAAAAATATGGAAGAACACGATGAAGAATTAAATATCAAAAGAGCATTTCAGACACAGGAGTCTAGCGAAATCAAAACCTCTAATTCATGGATGATTTTCAAAGTTATGGCGGAGTTTGTGAATGGCTTCGAGAAATTAGCTCAAATAGGGCCTTGTGTGTCTATATTTGGCTCTGCACGCAGCAAATCTGACAATCCATACTACATCGCTGCCGAAGAAATCGCTGCCCGACTCGTAAAAATCGGATTTGGAGTCATCACAGGTGGAGGCCCAGGCATCATGGAAGCAGGCAACAAAGGAGCAGCTAAAGAAGGTGGCAAGTCTGTAGGGCTTAATATTGATTTGCCTTTTGAGCAATTTGACAATGCATATATTGACTCTAACAAACTCATTAATTTTGATTATTTCTTTGTGCGCAAGGTGATGTTTGTAAAGTATTCTCAGGGTTTTGTGGTGATGCCAGGCGGCTTAGGCACACTAGATGAGCTTTTTGAGGCATTTACCTTGATTCAGACCAAGAAAATCGCCAGATTCCCGATTGTACTCTATGGCAAAGATTTTTGGGAAGGTTTAATTACTTGGATTAAAGAAGTACTCTTAGAGAAAGAACGAAATGTAAGCCCAGAAGATCTAGACCTTATCAGCATCGTGGATACTCCAGAAGAGGCTGTGGCGGTAATTGACAATTTTTACAAAAAGTACGTGGTGAAGCCTAATTTTTAATACAGAAATATACAGACTTCGTTCCTCTGCTCTCTGGTCAGTGTTTTAGAAATGGCGATTCGATTTGATGCTTATTTATCTTCAATCAAGCCATTTCCAATCGTGTCATAAGCCCTTTGCCTGCTTTTCTTTTCAAATATAAAAAATGTGGACAGATGTTCCACTTTTTTTTGAAAAAGTAGAACGTCTGACTGCCCACAAAAAACCAAGATGTTGTAATAGGTAGGAAGATTAATATTCTAAACCTTGCTGCCTAGCCGATAGATTGGTCATCAAGATGACAAATCCCACCACAGTAATAGAACTCAAAGGCATCAACACAGCCGCCAAGACGGGAGAGAGTGTACCTGATACGGCAAAAGAAATTCCTACTAAATTATACATCAGCGATAATGCAAAGCTGCCTCTGATGACCCGCATCGTGGTCTTGGAATAGTGCATAAACTTAGGTAAGAGCGGAAAACCTTTTGCATCCAGAATGGCATCACATGCAGGCGAAAAAGAAGTGGTGTCTTCGGTGAGCGAAATCCCTACTTCGCTTTGTTTTAATGCTCCTGCATCATTTAGCCCATCACCGAGCATGAGGGTTTTATCGCCTTGTTGCTGTATATTTTTGATGTAAGTGAGTTTGTCTTGGGGTTTTTGTCCAAAAGCCAGCTCACTGTCCGCCCCAAACAGTTCACGCAGCCGCTCTTCTTCGGAAGCATTGTCGCCCGTAACGAGGGAGGTCTGGTATCGGTCTTGTAGATGGCTAAGCATCTCGCTGAGGCCTTGGCGGTAAGCATTATGGATGACAAAATGCCCCAAATATTCTCCCTGAATATGAATAAAAACCTGTGAGGCAAGCTGTATTTTTTTATTTTTTGGAGAATAAGCCGTGCTGGTAAATTCTTCCGAGCCGATTCGGAGAGCCATCCCTTGCACACGCCCATAGATGCCTTTGCCTTCTATTTCTTTAAAATAATCTACCTCCACAGTCGGTGTGTTTTTGAGGTATTGATTGATTTTGCGGCTCAGAGGGTGCGTAGAGTGCTTTACGAGTGATTTTATAAGGGTTTGATATTCTGGGCTGAGGGGTTTTGCTCCTTCAAAGTGAATATCTGCTTGGTCATTGAGCGTGATAGTACCTGTCTTGTCAAAAACCAAATGATTGACCTCAGCAAGGTGAGCCACCACATCACTGTCTCGCAGATAAAAATGATTTCTGCCCAGCACCCTCATCGCATTGCCTAGGGCATAAGGTGTGGCCAATGCCAAGGCACAGGGGCAAGCAATGATTAAAACTGCCGTGAAGGCATTCCACATCACATCAGGATTCACAAAATACCAATACACCAAAGACCCAAAGGCGATTCCTAGCGTAGCAATCGTAAAATACTTACTAAACAAAGCGATGTGTTTGTGGGTCTTGTCTTGCTTTTCTTCTTGGAAAGATTCATTGTTCCAGAGCTGTGTGAGGTAGCTTTGAGAAACTTCTTTCTGGACTGCCAGCTCGATGCTGCTGCCCACTTGCCGCCCGCCCGCATAGAGATAATCGCCTTGCAGCTTCTCTACTGGCTCGGACTCTCCACTCACAAAACTGTAATCTATAAAAGCCCTTTCACTGATAAGGATGCCATCTGTGGGGATGAGTTCTTGGTTTCGGATTTGGATAATGTCATTTTTTTTGAGGGAAGTAACCGTTTTTATCTGCATTTCATCGCTTTGCGGATTACGGACATTCACCGCCAAGGGGAAGTAAGATTGGTAATCTCTGTCAAAAGCGAGCCGCTCATAGGTTCGGTTTTGAACCCATTTGCCCACCAATAAAAAAAACAACAAACCCGCCAAAGAATCCATATAGCCTGAGCCTGTCATGCTCAGAATCTCATACAAGCTCCGCCCAAACAAAGCAAAAATGCCTAAAGTGATTGGCACATCGAGGTTAATCACGCCAGCACGCAATGATTTGAAGGCAGATTTATAATAGTCATAGCTGCTATAAAAGAAAATAGGCAGAGAAAGCAGGATATTCAAATAGCCAAAGAAATACTTATAGCCCTCTTCTACCCAATCTTCTACCGAAAGATAATCAGGAAAACTGAGCAGCATAATATTGCCAAAGCAAAAGCCCGTGATGCCGATTTTGTAGAGTAAGTGCAGGTTTTCTTTTTTCTGACTCTTGGCTTTGAGGTCTTGGAGGTTAATCTGTGGAGGATAGCCTAGGCTACTGAGCAGCTCGGCAATCTCTCTGAAGCTGATTTTTTGGGGATGAAAACTCACCGTGATTTCCCGCCTTGTGAAGTTTACCCTTGAGTAAGTTACGCCTGTATTGATTCTGTAGAGATTCTCAAGCAGCCAGATGCAGGAGCTACAGTGAATATTGGGCAGCAACAGCGTAACTTTGCTAAGCTCTTCACTCTCAAAACTAAGCAAAGTGCGGGCTATGTCAGGATTGTCTAAGAAGGCAAAGCGTTCGCCAAAATCATTCTTTTGCTGCGAAGTGCCAGGCTTTTCGCTCAGTGAGTAATAGTTGCAGAGGTTGTTTTCGTCCAGTATTTCAAAGACCATTTTGCAGCCAGCACAGCAAAAAACCTTTTCTTTGGCCTGTATCGTGTTGTCTTCACAAGGCTCGCCACAGTGATAGCAGCTTGCCTTGTTTTCTTCTAAATGCGTGTGAGTCGTGGTGCTCGTCTTATCCATAGTTTATGAGATTATTTTAAAAACTGTCTGCGGATGGCATTGACCATTCTGAGCTCTTTTTGCCAAAAGAAATCAAACTGACCCAACAAGAAGCCGTAGGTCAGCAGCAAAACTTGGTAAGCAGGAAACAAAAACAGGATATAGGCAAAAGTTTTGAGCCAAAAGCTTGTCTCTACACCGAATCCGAGCCAATCAAAGTAAGTCTGACGCAATGCCACTGCCGTGGAGCCAGCCAAGCTAAATACCACCAAAATAAGGATGACCTGCACCGTGCCTGTGATGCCCCATTTTTCTTTGAGGCGTGTAATAAATGTTTTTTTCTGAGTAGATGACATAAATTGAGTGTTTGGATGATTTATTTTTCAAATATCAAGCAAACCACAGGCTTTTACTATGACTTTTATCATTTAAAGGGATAAAGTGTAGCATTTTTGCGTATAAGCAAATGGACTAATTTAATATCTCTACACAGAAGGCAAGCCTTTCTGTTTTTTCTTAAATTTTATATAATTTTGAGAAGTTGGAGAAAGTACACTGCTCCAAGTATTTAAATATCTCTACTAAAATAGCTTCTATTATTATTTAATCATAAGCAGTTGATAATCAGTATATTGAGTAGTTTTCAATTATCAATTGTCCATTTACTCAAACATATTTATTACACCATACCTTGTGTAATGCACTGATAATTAGCACATTTACATATATTACAAGTCAAAAACAAAAAACTATGCCCAAACCCTCTCTGCGTAAAGTATATCTCATACGCCACACCACCCCCAAGGTAGAAAAAGGCTTTATCTACGGGCAGACTGACCTGGATGTAACACCTAGCTTTGGGCAGGAGCTGCAAGAAATTCAGGAGGTAGTGCCACACCACGCTACATTGCCCCTCTACAGCAGCCCACTGACACGCTGCCGAAAACTAGCAGAAGCCCTCAAAGGAGAAAAGCCACTCAAATTTGATGAACGCATCAAAGAAATGAACTTTGGAGATTGGGAGATGACCCGCTGGGATGCCCTAGACCCCGAACAAAAAAATCACTGGCTTAGAAACATAGAAAGCATCGCCCCTCCCAACGGAGAGTCAAACACAGACCTCAAAAATAGAAGTGTGCATTTTTGGGAAGAATTACAACAAAAAAAATACGAAGAAGTAGGATTGGTAACCCACTACGGCATTATTCAATCACTGCTCTGTCATTTACTCCATATCCCAATGGCTAAATCACACCGCTTAGATTTGGGCTACGGAGCAGTCATACAAGTGAATATCAGAGAAGATGAGTTCTTTAAAATTAAGTTTTTAAGATAAATCGCTTGGATTTTACCAAATTATTATCATTTTTGGCTTTTCTTTAAAAAATCATTATTTATATAAAAAAATGAACGTACCGACAGATTTGAAATACACCGAAGAACACGAATGGATTCGCCTAGAAGATGATAACATTGCTTACATCGGAGTTACTGACTTTGCACAAGGTGAGCTAGGCGACATTGTCTATGTAGAAATAGAAACAGAGGGAGAAGACCTAGAGCAAAATGCCGTTTTTGGCACAGTAGAAGCCGTCAAAACAGTGTCAGACCTCTACTTGCCCGTAGCAGGCACTATCCTTGAGGTAAACAAAAAGCTCGGAGATGAGCCCGAAATCGTAAATGCTGACCCTTACGGAGAAGGCTGGATGGTCAAAGTAAAAATAACTGACCCCTCAGAGCTAGAAAACCTGTTGAGTTCAGAGGGTTATGCTGAGTTTATCAATGCCTAAAATACAAGCAAAAAATAAACAAATAAACTTTGATGAGCCTTGCTTCTGTGTCTAGATTTGCTCGATACATTACCACCAAATATAAAATAAATGTTTTACCGCTTTAATTTTTATCCTTTTATTTGGGCTATCTGTATGTTTGGGCTAAATTTCGTTCGTTTAGATGGAGTACCTAGTCATCACATTGTTTCTTTTTTGTATTTTGATAAAATCATTCATTTTACTCAGTTTTTCATACTTAGTTTTATGCTTTGTGTAGGGATGAACAAGCAGCATACCTATGTTGCACTAAAATTCAAGGCAATGCAAGTAGCACTGATATCCAGCATTGTCTATGCATGTGTATTATCTAGCATTCACTGGCATTTTGCCAAAGAATATTTTGAAATCACAGATTTACTAGCGGCACTGCTTGGCTGCTTGGTAGGAACTGGGATTTTTTATCTGATTTATAAATATAAAATTGAAGATTAATTTTGATTAACTAAAAATTTAGGTATATTTGTGAATCAATAAATATCTGTTACTAGAAAAAGGCCTAAAGCCGATATCCAAAGGCATAGATATTTATAGAAAAAGAAAGTAAATAAGAGTAATTAACAAAACAAAAAGAACTTATGGAAGAAAAGAAAAAACCAAGTGCCGATGTATATCGCCTTACCTCTCCCTTGTTTTTCACGGGGTTGGTTCTTAGCCTCTTGCTCGTAATTGCAGCTTTTGAATTTAAATTTTATGATGATTTGGAAGTGGTGAGTCTAGGGCAGCTAGAATCAGAAGAAACTGAAATTTTAGACATTCCAATTACAGAAATGCCCCCACCTCCTCCACCTGTACTTCAGCAACCCGAAATCATAGAAGTGCCTGATGAAGAAGAGATAGAGCAAGAAGTAGAAATGGACCTAGATGTAGAAATCAAGGAAGAGAAACCCGTAGTGAAGCCCATCAAAATAGATGCACCACCACCACCACCACAAGTAGAAGAAAAAGAAGATGAAATCTTTATGGTCGTAGAAAACCAACCTGAGCCAGATGGCGGAATGGCAGCCTTCTACAAGTATGTAGGCAAAGAAATGGACTACCCCAAGCAAGCACGCCGTATGGGTGTAGAGGGGCGTGTGTTTATGCAATTTGTAGTAGATAAAGATGGCTCACTGACTGACATCAAAGTGCTGAAAGGAATCGGCTCTGGATGCGATGAAGAGGCCATCCGTGTATTAAAAAATGCCCCTAAGTGGAAGCCAGGCAAACAGCGTGGCCGCCCAGTAAAGGTAAGAATGTCTATCCCGATTGTGTTCAAATTAAACTAAAACCTGAGATACAGACATAAAAAAGGCCCAATCATCCGATTGGGCTTTTTTTGTGTCTATGTATAAAAAACTCCCTTTTTTTTTAGTTAATTTTGAACATTGTATATCCGCAAGAGGCACAGACCTCAAAGCACTCATAAAAGAACTACCCGAGACTATGAATAAATATTGTAAACTATGTTTGCTGTATCTAACCCTGCTCCAGCCTGCTGCGCTGCTATCCCAAGATATGGACAGAGTGCGGGCAGTCATTGATACACTGGCTTCACCTATGATGCACGGGCGTGGCTATGTCAATAATGGAGATAGAATCGCCGCCGAATATATCCGAAAAACGTTTGAAGAAATAGGTTTAGAACCTTTCGGAGCAACACACTTCCAGAGTTTTACCCTCAACGCCAATACATTTCCTAAAAAAGTTAAACTCAAAATAGGTAAAAAAACCCTCCTCACAGGCGAAGACTATATCGTTAATTCTATCTCAAAAGGAGGAAAAGGGAGTGGAAAACTCTTAAGACTTGATACCATGCTGTATGTGAGTGATGCAGTAAAAGAAGATTTTATCAAACAAAACCTCCGCCGAAAAATCATTTGGTATCCTCAAAATGAATATCAAAAAATCATAGAGCTGCCTCAGTTTGTGATAGATAAAATCTATGAAGCAGGGGCAGTCATAGAGCTCCGAGATAAAAAACTAACCGCCAGCCTTTCACAGAGGCAGCTAAGCAGCCCTTATTTTGAGGTGCTAGAGAGTGTGCTTGATTCGCTCATTGGCTTAGAGGCCAAAAAAAAAATAAAAGTAAAATACCGAATAGATGCAGATTTGCTTAAAGACTATGAATCTCAGAATGTCATAGGGTATCTGCCTGGTACGGCAATGCCTGACAGCTTTTTGGTCATTTCGGCACATTATGACCACCTCGGGAGGCTGGGCAAAGATGTTTATTTTCCTGGAGCAAATGACAACGCAAGCGGTGTAGCTTTGCTGCTTGAGCTGGCAAGGTATTATCAAAGAGCTGAAAACCGCCCCCCCTACTCCATTGCATTTATGGCATTTGGCGGAGAAGAAATAGGGCTGCTGGGCTCAATGCATTATGTAAAGTATCCGCTGTTTGCGTTGCGTAATATTAAATTTTTGCTCAATTTTGATTTGGTAGGCACAGGAGATGACGGGATTACGGTGGTGAATGGCTCTGTATTTGAGGAGGTATTTGAGCGTCTGGTTAGACTTAACGAGCAGCAAGGCTACTTGCCCGAAATCAAGAGGCGGGGCATGGCAGCCAATTCAGACCATTATTTTTTTACGGAGCGAGGCGTTCCTTCTTTTTTTATTTATACACTGGGAGGCATCACAGCCTACCATGACATTCATGATGTATCTGAAAATCTGCCACTGACCAAGTTTAAGGGCTTGTTTGGGCTTACCAAAGATTTTATAGCACAGTGGAGTGCCGAAATAAAATAAATACTACACAAGTGAATTACAGGTTAATTACTTGGTAGATATGGGTTTATCTGCGGCTTCTTCTCGCATCCTTGGTTTTTTAAATCAAATAGCATCTATATGAAAAATACACTCAGAATTATCCTTGTATATTTGGCTTTGGGCATCTCTATGCCACTTTGGGCAGAGAATGACAGCAGCAAGATTGCACAAAAAGAACTACACCAAGCAGCAGCAGCAGCTACCCCAAGTGCTGAGAAGGGTCTGGAAGAACTTTTTTTGGAGAATCAAAAGATTTATCAAGAGACACAAAAAGCCGCTGCTCACCTGACAGCATCAAAAAGCATCTCAAAGGCTGCGAGTGTCTATTCTAAAAATAAAACTACGGATAAAAAAGTAGTAAAAAAGCATCCTCTCAAACAAAAAAAACAAGAGAAGAGATACACTCCTCAATCTAAGAAAAAATCAAACATTCGTGAGCGAAACCCTTGGAACTGGGGCAGTTGGGCAATGGGTTTTAAGTGGCTAGAGCTGGATTGGTGGCTTGTAGGTTTTTGTATTTTTTTATTTTTGGGCTTGATGTTTCTGATGTTCTTCTTACTTGCCAACAATGTGCTAAGTTTATTCCAAATGATATTGCTTTCGTTGGGTTTTGGTTTTGCGATGTTTTCCTATATCTTTTTGAGTAGTGAGACTGATGGTGCAAGAGGGGCTTACGATTTTTTTGTAAAATATGGCTTATTTAGTTGGGTAGGTATTATGGCAATTATTGCAGGTTTTGCGGGCTTGTTTGGAGCAAGTGGTGCATTTTCTTCTTACCTATTGATAGGGCTTGTCATCGGGGGGCTTTCGTTTGTCATTTCGCTGATACTAGGAGACAGTATATTTTTAGGCTACGAGTTCAGAAAGTTTTAGCCTTGGGTTTTGAGGTCAAACTGTGTTTCTAATTGTGTAAGCACCTGTTGGCAGGTCTGTATAAACTCTGTAAGCAGCTCCGACAGGTCTGGGTGGTTTTCGTTTTGCATTGTATGTTTTTCTATGATTCTTACACTCTGATAGAGAGAGTCTATCCCCATGAGATTGATAGAAGATTTAAGTTTGTGAGCGATTTTACCTACCTCTACAAGTTCTTCATTTTGATAATAGGTTTTCATTTCGGACAGTGTTTCAGGTGTTTTTTCTAAAAACATGAGGACCATTTTTTGAATCATTACCTCATCATTATCTACCATTTTCCTGAGTTTGTCTAAGTTATAGAGATTTTCGCTGGCTTTGTCTTCTTTTAAATCCAGTAGTGCGGCGTTCTTTTCTGTTTTGGCAGCATGTTTTATTTGTTCTATGGCTATTTGTGTGTAATCAAGCGAGGTGATGATACTCTCTGATACATCAGACTGGGCATATTTATTTGGAATCTCTGAATGCTTCATCTTAGGATTTGCCTTTTGTGTGAGCACTTCTATGATTTGGTTGAGCAGTTCGGCGGGCTCAAAGGGTTTTGAGATATAACCATCCATGCCTGCATTGAGGTATCTTTCACTATCCCCCTTGATGGCATTGGCAGTCAGTGCAATGATAGGGATGTCAGATTGATGCTGTTTTCTGATGATTCGGGTTGCCTCTATGCCCCCTACTATAGGCATTTGAATATCCATCAAGATGAGGTCATATTCATTCTTCAAGAAATTTTCTACGGCTTCTTTTCCATTTTCTGCAATATCGACATTTGCACCCCATTCTTCTAAGAGTGTAGTGGCGAGGTATTGGTTAATGTCATGGTCTTCTGCCAGCAATATATTGATGTGATCTAGTCTAGCACTATTCTGGCTTATATTTTCAGTAGGCTTGATGTCATCTTCTTTGCCTATCGGTATATCAAGTGTAAAATAAAAAGTAGTTCCTATACTTTTTTTACTATTTACCTTTAGCTCCCCCCCAAACATATAGACCAGTCTTTTGCTGATAGTCAGCCCTAGCCCAGTACCTCCATATTTTCTGGAGATGCTTTCATCTCCTTGGCTAAAGCTATCAAAGATATTATTGACCTTGTCTGCATCTATGCCTATGCCCGTATCTATGACCCTAAAATCTATTTTATTGCTATTTTCAGTAGTTTGTATGAGGCGACATTCTATCTCCACGATTCCCTCATCTGTAAACTTAATGGCATTGCTGACCAAGTTATTGAAGATTTGGGTCATTCTGGTAGGGTCTCCTATCAATATTTTGGAGATTCTTCTATCCACTTCATAAAAAAGCCCCACTCCTTTTTCTTCTGCTCTGTATCGGTTGGTAGTGCATACATTCTGGATGAGTGTATTCAAATTAAAGCCTACGGATTCAAAATTAAGTTTTCCTGCTTCTATCTTAGAGATATCGAGGATATCATTGATAATCACGAGTAGGTTATCGGCAGATGCTTTAATGGCCTCTTGATACATAGACTGTTGCTCTGTCAGCTCTGACCTAGACAGCAGCCTTGCCATGCCCAGTATGGCATTCATGGGCGTTCGGATTTCGTGGCTCATATTTGCCAAAAACTGTTCTTTAGCACGGCTGGCATCTTCGGCTTTTTCTTTGGCGATTCGGAGTTCTTCGGCTTGTTTTTTTTGTGCTGTAATGTCTTCCGTAAACATAATGAAGCCCTCTATCTCTTGATTTAAGTTATACCAAGGGCGAGCTTCCCATTTTATCCACGCCTCTGTATTGGGGCTGATGGTAATTTTTTCTTCGGCTTTTTTCTCAATAAAGCCATCAAGGCATTTGCGGAACACCTTTGCCCAAGTCTGTGGGGCATCAGGCATAATGTCATAAAAATTTTTGCCTGTAATGTCTTCGTTTTCGGAGAGTTTATAATCTTTGAGCCATTGTTTACTGACGGCTATGTAACGCATATATTGGTCAAACATAGCAATGGCAGCAGGGGCAGCTTCTACAAAAGAGCGGAGTTGGTTTTGCCTTTGTAATAAAATCGCCTCTGTCTTTTTTCTTTTGGTAATATCTCTTGTAAAAGAGACTATTAACTCTTGGTCTCCCATTTTAAGGAGCTGCGAGTTGATTTCTAGTGGCATAGAAGAGCCATCCTTTCGGTAGCTTAGCCCCTCACTGATGATGTGATCTTGCTGTTTGAGTTTTTTGATGTATTCTTTCCATACATTATAATCTGCAAAACTGGGGTCTAGGTCTTGGACTTTCATCTGCACCAGTTCTTTGGGGAAGTAGCCTGAGTTATCAGCAGCTTCTTTGTTTGCAAATAAGATATGCCCATTAATATTATTGACCAATACACCCTCATTGACTGTCTCCACGATTTGCCTGTAGAAGTCATTTCTCATGGCTTGCTTCATACCTTCTATCCCTAAGAGGCTATTGGCAAACTGCCTACAAAGTGGGGTTAATTTATCTAAGAAGGGTTTTCTGAGGAGTGTAGAGGCTTCTTCTTTGTAGATTTTGATGAAGCCTAATCCTTTAAGAGAAAAAATGATCAAATATCCTTGGTTAATATCATCTTTGGGGATGATTTTTTTAAAATAAGTATCTTTGGGGCGATAGACCTTATAGGTATCAGGAAGTTGAAAAGTCTGACTTTTGATAAAATCATGCGAAGCTGTGCCATGGTGCTTTTGGGTCAGGGCGAGCTGCCGTCTGAATCTCTTTTGCGGGTCTTGCTTATCTTCGGTCCAGATAGAGAGATAATCTAGCTGGAGCAAATCTAGCAGCACCTCCGCAAAGTGTGTTGCGGCCGTGGTGAAGTCTTGGCTCTGCCCAATAGATATTGCGATTTTGTAAAGTATCTCTGCCTGATTCATGCTTGTAATGATAGCACTTTTTTTGTACTTTCTTTAGATTTCTTCGTTTTTTAACATTCTGTAAATAGTAGATTTGCCGATGTCTAACTTGTTGGCTACAAGTACTACATTATTGTCATATTTTTCTAGAAAATGTCCTATGATTTTGCTGGTATAATCTCTGAGGGTCATTTCTTCCATGAGCATATCTGAGAGTGTAGTGGCAGAGTTAAAAGATATATTGTCTTCTTCTATCACATTGTCATTGGCCATGACTGATGCCAACTCTATGATGGCTTTGAGCTCACGCACATTGCCAGGAAATGGATATTTGAGAAGTTTTTTTTGTGCCTCTTGTGAGATACTAATCTTAGGCAATTTATTATCCCTGCAAAATTCATCCGTAAAAAACTTAGAAAGCAGCAAAATATCATTGCCTCGCTCACGGAGTGGAGGTACTTTGATGGGCAAGCCCAACAGGCGGTAGTATAAGTCTTCTCTGAAGTTTCCTTTTCTTACCTCTTCTGCAAGGTCTTTGTGTGTAGCCACGATGACCCTTGCATCTATCTTGACCACCTCATTGCTGCCTACTCTTGTCACCTCTTTTTCTTGCAATACACGCAAAAGTTTTGACTGCATGTTGAGGTCCATTTCACCGATTTCATCCAAGAAAATAGTGCCTTGGTGTGCCTCCTCAAATTTTCCGATACGCCGTGTGGCAGCCCCCGTAAAAGAGCCCTTTTCGTGTCCGAATATCTCACTTTCTATGAGTTCTTTGGGGATGGCAGCTACATTGACAGCCACAAAGTTTTTCTTGTTTTGCTTAGAATTGTAATGAATGGCTTTGGCTACCAGCTCTTTGCCTGTGCCTGTTTCACCAGTGATAGAGACAGTGATGTTGGTTTTGGCAGCCTTTTCCATAAGGTCAAATACTTTCTTGATGGCAGGGCTATTGCCTTTGATAATCTTCCCAAACTCATATTTTTTACCTATTTCCTCTCTAAGATAAATAATTTCATCTTTGAGGCTTTGGTTCTCTCGGATATGCCTAATGGTGTTCCAGATGCGTTCTTTGGCATCATCATCTTTGACGATATAATCATAAGCACCTTCTTTGAGCAGCTTTACGGCAGTAGAGATGTCATCTTGCCCAGATACAATGACCACAGGAATATCAGGGTGCTGGGCCTTGATTTTTTGTAACAATTCTCCCCCGCTCATATCAGGCATAGAATAATCAAGTGTAATCACAGAAGGCTTGAGATGCAGGTTGTTTAAACATTTTTTGGCAGAAGTGAATACCTCTACTTCATAGTCAGGGTTTAATGAGAGGTGATAAGATAGTATTTGGGCATACATCTCATCATCTTCTACCACAAATATTTTGAATGCTTCCATATATTATTATAGTTGATGTATTTTTAGTTTGCTGCGAACTTAATATTAGGGCTTATTCGTAAAATTATGACAATAAATATTCCATATTTGGAATAAGATTTGATAAACTGTTTATGTTTCTCATTTTTGTAAAATTAATCACAATTTGGGAATTAATACCAAATATACGCCAAAAATGCTTGCAAATCTTAATGAATCGCTTTGATTCTAAGAATTATCTTATTTAATCCATTGATAATGAACCTCTTAGCATTTTATAAAAATAGCTCATCCGCTTTTACTATGTTAAATTGATTTCTTTTGAAGCAAAAAATCAGCGTCACGGAGATTACTTCGTTTGATACCAGATTAGGTCAGTATTGAGCAATTCTCCAAAAAAAACACCCAAAAAAGAAGAAGTAAATCCAATTTGGTTCGTTTTTTTGCAAAAACATACACAAATTTGCTTACCATCATCCAAAATTAAAAAAATATGCCTGTCATCACTTCAGACTATCAGAAGCCTTTTTACTTGCCCAACTGTCATTTTGAGACGATTATTCCTGCACTTTTTAGAAAAGTAAAAGGACTCCCCTATCAGCGAGAGAGAATTAACCTACAAGATGGTGATTTTTTAGACCTTGACTGGGCTTACCGCAGCAGGAGCAGCTCCTTAGCCATTATCACACATGGCTTAGAAGGTGATACAATGCGTGGCTATATAAAAGGAATGGCAAAAAAGTTTTATCAAAAAGGATGGAATGCCCTTGCTTGGAATCATAGAGGCTGCAGCGGTGAGCCTAACAGACTCAAAAGATTCTATCATAGTGGCTCTACAGAAGACCTCAGGGCTGTCATTAACTATGCCCTACAGACGGGCAAATATGCACAAATCGCCCTCATTGGGTTTAGTTTGGGAGGAAACATGACCCTCAAATACCTTGGCGAAGAAGCAGAAAAAGCCCCCAAAGAGATTCAAAAGGCGGTTGTCTTTTCTGTTCCACTGCATTTGTCTTCTTGCTCGGCAAGCCTGAGTGAGCCCAAAAACTGGATTTATGCCCAAAGATTTAAAAAAGAACTGGCACACAAAGTAAAACGAAAAGCCGCCATTATGCCCAATGACATCAGTGCCGAATACCTTGCCAACATACGCACCCTGAAAGATTTTGACAACTACTACACTGCACCTCTGCACGGCTTTGAAGATGCCGAAGACTACTACAGCAAAAGTAGTTCTATCCATTATGTAGATAAAATCAAACGCCCTACACTGATAGTCAATGCTCAAAATGACCCTTTCCTGGCTCCAGCTTGCTTTCCTTTTGAGATTTTTAAAAAATTAAACCATGTCTATTTTGAAGCACCTGACACAGGAGGGCATTGCGGATTCACTGCCAAAAGCAAGGATGGCTTCTATTGGTCTGAAACACGTGCTTGGGACTTTGTAAACGCTACGCCGTAAAACGCAAAAATCTTGTAGAAACTTGGTACTTCTTCAAAAAGTGCCAAGTTTTATCTTTTGATTATCAGGATGACTATACCAAATTACGGAATTGCTTTAAAAAACGCACATCGTTCTCAGTAAACAGCCTCAAATCTTGGATACGGTACTTAAGCATTGTGATTCGCTCTATGCCCATCCCAAAGGCAAAACCTGTGTATTTTTCTGAATCAATGCCACAGTTCTCAAGCACATTCGGATCTACCATCCCTGAGCCGCCTATCTCTAGCCAGCCTGTATATTTACACACATTACAGCCATCACCCTGACAGATATTACAAGAAATATCTACCTCGGCGCTTGGCTCAGTAAACGGAAAATAAGAAGGACGAAAACGAATTTTTGTGTTTTTTCCAAACATCTCCTTCGCAAAATGATACAAGGTCTGTTTTAAATCTATCAGGCTTACATTTTCATCTATATACAGCCCTTCTACTTGGTGAAAAATACAATGTGCTCTTGCCGAGATTGCCTCATTCCTGAATACACGCCCAGGCATAATGGCTCGGATGGGCGGTTTTTGGTTTTCCATCAGACGGACTTGCACCGAGGAGGTATGTGTACGCAAAGCGATGTCAGGGTCTTTTTCTAAGAAAAAGGTATCTTGCATCTCACGGGCAGGATGATTGGGCGGAAAGTTAAGCGCCGTGAAGTTGTGCCAGTCATCTTCTATCTCAGGGCCATCAGCCACATTAAACCCGATGCGCTCAAAGATTTCAATGATTCTGTTTTGAGTCAGTGTAAGCGGGTGCACGCTGCCCAGCTGATGAGGCACAATCGGGAGGGTCATATCTAAGGGTGCTTGGATACCTGCCTCAAGGCTTGCTGCCTTAAGTGTATCTTGGATTGCCTTGAATTTTTCTTGTGCCAATCCCTTCAATTCATTGACTGCCAATCCGTAATCTTTGCGGTTTTCGGGGGCTATGTTACGCATATTGCCCATCAGTGCAGGGATTTCTTTTTTGACAAACTTAAGTCGGAATGCTTCTAAATCTTCGGGTGTATTTATCTGGTAAGCCTCTACTTGGCTCTTCAAGGTTTGTATATCTTCTAACATATTCTTAGGTTCTGTATTTGGCTAATAAATTCAAAATTAGCCTTTTCTATCCAAATTGAAAAGTAAAAACTAGAAACATTGATTTTATAGCGCATTAAAAGCCTCATAACAATACACTTACGTGTTTTTTTTCGTAAAAATGATTTATTTTAAATACTTATCTTGATTCAAATAATATAAATTTGTATATTTCCCAAGATTTTAAAATAATACATCGATGTCTAAAAAAATAACTTTACTCGTCTTTGTGGGATTATCATTTCTGATGAATGCTTGTAGCTCCTTTAATGAAATTCCCTTTGTAAATTTTAGAGCTGACTTTGAATACCCCACAGTAGTACGTGTAGGCGAGCGTGTACAGTTTACCCCTAGCAACAGTACTTCTGGAGCTGTCTCCTATGCTTGGCGTTTTGGAGATAAATCTGGGCAAATCTCAGAAGAGTCCTCTCCTAGCTTCACCTATGACTCTATCGGGCAGTATAGCATCTGGCTAAAAGTAGAGATTTTAAAAGAAACAGGCTTATTAAAAGATTCTATCCAAAAAAGCATCATTGTATTGCCAGAAACAGAGACTCCAAGTGATGGGGAGTTTCACGAATACGGACAGGAAACAAGCAGTGAGCGAGGAAGTGCAATATACCCTATCAGTGAGGGCGGTTTTGTGATGGCAGGTCAAAAAAACATCAGTACACTGATGATTTCAAAGATTAACTCAAGCCAAGAGATGATGGGAGGTTGGCCCCGTGAGTTTAATAACTTTGGAACGGGGCAGATGTTTGTGCGTGCCGTCAGAGAAACTGTCAATGGAGGCATCTTGATTTTAGGATATTTTCAGTATCAAAGCAATGACAATGATGCCTTTCTACTCAAAGTGAATGGACAAGGCAATGAAGTATGGCGCACGATTGTTCGCTCAGATAAAGATGAAAAATTCACAGATGTATTAGAAGCTCCCAATGGAGATTTACTCATCGTGGGTACATTTGCTACTTCAGGAAGGCCTTCGGTAGTGCTCAACCGTTATTCGGCTCAAGGAGTACTTTCTGCACCTTATGTAGTGCCCAGAGAGATTTGTAATAGCTGTAGTGCAGAATCTATCTATAGAACCCAAGACGGAGGATTCGTGATAGCAGGGCAGCAAATAGGAAGCCCTATGCTCATGAAATTTAGCCCTACAGGGCTGTTTCAGGGCAAAAGCACCATCAATACCCTCTCAGGTATCGGCAGCTCAGTGATGCAGCTTCAAAACGGAAAATATGTACTGGTAGGCAAAACCATAGAAGCCCAAGCAGATAGCAGCCATGCCTTTATCGCCCAGTTTGATGTGATAGGCAGTGCAGAAGAATGGCGAACCATCTTAAACCTATACAATGAGGATTTCGTGGATGTCTGGGCAGCCAATAATGGAGACCTGATAGCAGTAGGCACACATAGTAACCCACTTTCAGGGCAAGACGCTATCTTAGGGAGGTTTGACAGGATTACAGGGCAAGCCAAGCAAGTACGCCTGATAAGCAAACCTGGCAACAGCAGTGTGGCTAAAGCTTGGATGAGTGCACAAGATGAGATTACAATGGTAGGAAGCACCAACAAAGAAGGAGATGCAGCAGTGCAGCAAAAAACTATGTTGTTAAGGTTTGGTGCTGATTTCTGGGGAGAATAAAGCCCTCCTCACAAAAAAATCATAGCCCGTAAAGTATTTAAAAAAAAGAAAACCGAATAAATACATTATCTAACAAACAAAAGGCTTATGAAAGTTTTGCACAATTCTAAATACTGCACACATCACTATGATGCTGATACAGCTACAATGCACTCCAACTGGTTTAAAGAAACAGAAAAAATGGATAAGGAAGATTTTAAAGAAGAAATCAACACCTGGCTACGCGTTTCTAAAGAAATAAAACCCAGCAAAATATACGATTACTGCGTAAACTTTATCTACCCTATTTCCCCTGATGAGCAAGTCTGGATGGCACACACGCTTAACCCTGGCTGGATAGAAGCAGGTCTAAAAAAATACGCCCATATTGTTCCTGAAGAGTTTATCTCCAATCTTTCAGTAGATATGATGTTTGAAGAGTTTTTTTTAATGGAATTAGAAAATCAATTTGAAATTAAGCATTTTGCAGATGAAGAACAGCAAAATGCCAAAAACTGGCTTTTAGAGTAAAGGGGTTTAATTCAAGTTTAAAAGTGTTTTTTTTACAAAAAACAAAAACCTCTTTAGGTTTATGAAGGCCTAAAGAGGTTTTTTTGATGGATAAAAAAGACTTATTGCTTGGGGCGACGAAATATATAACGAGTAATGAATATCCCTGTGCTTGCATCTGCACTATAGACACCAGCAGCCGTGCTGTTAAGCTCCCAGCCTTCATCAGAAAGAGACTGCATTTTCATGCCTAAGACTGCCTCATTTGCTTGAATATTCTTAAAATTAATACCGACAGCACTAAAGAAGTTATCTAACTTTAGCTCCTCTTGTCTGCCCTTCTCATCACGAGTAAGCATCCGAGAGCGGCCCAAACCTGCAGGGACTACAGATTCAATCATAGTAACTTGATAAAACTCATAAGCTACTTTCGTAGCACTTGGTGAAGGTAAATCTTGACCATAGCCAGCCTGCACTACAAAAAGAAATACAGCAATTTTTAAGATGATTTTCATGGGTTTTTTATTAAAGTATGTTGATAAAATAATCTAGCTACATCACGAAAAAAGTCCTTTCAAAGAAATTTAAAACTTGTATATTAACAATACATTAACAATACATTAACAAATTTAAAATCTAGCCATCTTGCACATCAAGCGGTCTTTCTACTCAAAGTAAGCAGTGTTTTAGCTATATTTGTGCATTATTCAAAACCCTCAAAACACAAAACGAATATGACCAACAATGATATACTACGCAGGATTAGATATACTTTTAATTTTACTGACTCTAAAATGATAGATATTTTTGCCCTTGCAGATTACGAAGCGAGCAGGGCTGATGTCAGTGATTGGCTCAAAAAAGATGATGACCCTGAGTTTAAAAGCCTGCACGACAAGACCTTTGCTATCTTCTTAAACGGGCTCATCAGTGATAAAAGAGGCAGAAAAGAAGGCCCAGCACCCAAACCCGAAAAAACACTGACCAACAATATTATCTTCAGAAAACTCCGAATTGCACTCAATCTGACAGATATAGACATTCTCGAAATCTATGAGTTGGTCGATATGAAGGTCTCAAAGCACGAGTTGAGTGCATTGTTTCGCAGCCCCACACAGAGCCAATACAGGGAGTGCAAAGACCAGTTTTTGAGAAATTTTTTGCACGGGATGCAGCTAAAATACCGAAAAGAAGGAGCCTAGATTTTAAGTTAAGTACTTAGACTTATTTGGTTTGGATGATTTTTCGCATCATGTGTTGATAATTGGCACATTTACTTGGATTGCTCTAAAAGCAGATTTTCCAGATTTTATCTACTTTGATAATAGCCCACAAAAAAAGAAACTGACACAAAATGCGTCAGTTTCTCCTACTGTTTTATGATTTAATAATCGCTATTGCTGTGTTATTTTTAGACAAGGATTTCCTTTTCTTTTTCTATCAATGTGAGTACTTCATCATCAAGCAGGCGAGTGGCCAAGCCTTCAGTTTTGGGAAGCTCATAAGCATAGAAAAAGCGCATCGTGTGTAGCTTACTTTCATAGAAAGCCAGCTCATCTCCCTGTGGGTTTTTAGTAACAAGTGCTTCTTTTGCTACTGTGGCTTGCTTAAGCCACTGCCAAGCTACGGCTACTGTACCGAAGAACTCCATATAAAGTGTCGCATCTGATAAGAATCTTTCCGCATCGCCTTTCATCGCAAATCCGATGAGGTGCTGCGTTACTTCTTGTAGTTTCTGTGCGTATTTGGCGAGTTTATCTGCATAGGGCTTCAAATCATCATAGGTGCGGGCAGCTTTCATATCACGGGTTACTTCTTCAAAGTAAGCCATGGCAGCTTTGCCGTTTTTCATGGTGATGTTTCTGCCTAGCAATGCTTGTGATTGGATGCCTGTAGTACCTTCATAGATGGTGGTGATTCTGATATCACGGTAGAGACGCTCCAGAGGAAAATCTTCACAATAACCAGCACCCCCAAAGCACTGAAGACCTGCACTCACAGACTGTAAGCCCATTTCGGTAGGGTAAGTCTTGATGACAGGCGTAAGGAAATCAAGCAGTAACTGATAGCGCTCTTTTTCTTCGCCTTCTGTGGTGTGAATCATATCGGCATATTTAGCCCCTTGGAAAATCAATGCCATAGAACCCTCTGTAACTGCTTTTTGGAAAAGCAACATACGGCGCACATCAGGGTGATTGATAATCATCGTCTGAGGTGCATTGGGGTCTTGCCCTTTTACATCAAGGCGTTGCCCTTGCGGACGCTCATTGGCATATTCTAGGGCTGCATAATAGGCCGTAGAGGCTATCGCAGCACCCGTAGTGCCTACACCGATGCGGGCTTCATTCATCATCTGAAACATATAAGTCAAGCCACGGTGAGGCTCACCGACTAGCCATCCGTAGCAGTTGTCATCTGCTCCAGCTTGAAGGTGAATGGCAGGAGCACCTTTTTGACCCATTTTGTGGTAAATCCCAATGGTTTTGACATCATTGTCTATCAATTCACCATTTTCTATGCGAAACTTAGGCACTACAAAAAGGGAAATGCCCTTAGTGCCCGCAGGAGCACCATCAATCTTGGCAAGATAAAGGTGAACTACATTTTCGGTTTGGTCATGGTCTCCACAAGTAATGTAGATTTTTTGGCCTTTGATTTTATACATTCCATCTTGCTCCATAGGGCTGGCAGAAGATGTGATGTAGTGCAATGAGCTGCCTGCCTGTGGCTCAGTAAGACACATTGTGCCTTGCCACTTGCCTGCATACATATCAGGAAGGTAAGTATCTTTCAATTCTTTAGAGCCAAAACTTGCAATCAGCCCTGCAGCACCTGCCGTCAGACCTACATAGGAAGTAACGGCATTGTTGGCAGCACTTAACACAAAACCAGAGGCGGCATTGACGATGTGAGGAAGCTGAGAGCCTCCTACTTCAAAAGAAGCCGCTGCACCTATCAGGCCAGCATCGCCCATGGCTGTTACGTAGTCTTTCACTTTAGGGTGAACAGTAACGCCCCCATTCTCATATTCGGCTTGCTTGCGATCCATTTCTTGAGCGATGGGCTCAGAGATATTGTCCGCAATCTGGACGGTGGCATCCATAATCATGTCAATAGATTCGGCATCTATGTGTGAAAATTCGGGGTGATGAGTTACAGAGGCAGCATCAAATACTTCTTTGAGGAGAAAATTAAGGTTGCGTCTGCTAAAATATTGCTTTGCCATGTTTTTATAAGAGTTTAACTTTTCGAAATTATTTTAAATTATTCTTTATTATTTATAAATAACAAAGGGTTTTATTTGATTTTTTAAAGTTACATCGCTTGCCACAAATTTCCCAAGAAAAGCGGAAAAATATTATGCATACCGAGTACTTTTTTTTAGAATACTCATAAAAGACTGATTTTGTTTTACTTTTTAGAAGAAAAATGCCATAAATTAAATAAAACCGAACCAATGTGCCTGTGAACCCAAGTTGCTGGCCTATGGAAGTAAAATCTAATATTGGACTTTCTAAGTGTAGAAAACTCACAAAGCCTGCTAGTTGGGTGGTGTGCCAATTATCAGCACATTGTGAAGAATTATACACACTCACTATGCACAGGCACAATCCACAATACGCATAAAAAAAGACACAAGACTGCCCTTTTGGGATCTGTCTTGTGTCTTTTTTGAAAATGTATGGGCGTAGTAGGTGCTGTGTTTTGCTATGGGAGCGCTGTAAGATTGACAGCCTCTACTTTAGATATTTCGGGCACTGACTTTCGGACTGATTCCTCGATACCCGCCTTTAGGGTCATGGCTGACATAGGGCAAGAGCCACAAGCGCCTAGAAGCTCTATTTTTAGGATGCCTTCTTCGGTAATCTCTAATATTTTTACATTTCCACCATCTGCTGCCAGGTAGGGGCGAATGTTGTCTAGAGCATTTTCTACACGGCCTCTCAGCTCAGGGGTATTTAGGGTTAATTCCATTCTCTTATTTTTCCTTTATTGCCATTAATATTCTGGGTAAAAATACAACAAAAATAGTTATACTTTAATTTCCACGCGTTTTGTTTGGTCTAAGTTTGCATTTCGGATGGCTATTTGCTGCGCTACTGCTTCTGCCAAATCCATAAAAGCAGCTTGTGTGATTTCATCTCCACTTTCTACTGCGGGCACGCCTGCATCTCCTGATTCACGGATGCCTTGCACAAGAGGAATCTGCCCCAAAAATGGCAGCACATTGTTACGTGCGAAATCTTTGCCACCATCTTGCCCAAAGATGTAGTATTTATTATCAGGAAGCTCTTCAGGGGTGAAGTAAGCCATGTTTTCTACCAAACCCAAAATAGGCACATTAATCTGTGGTTGTCTAAACATAGCCACGCCTTTGAGGGCATCTTTGAGGGCTACTTTTTGGGGAGTAGTAACAATGACCACACCCGTAACAGGAACCGTCTGCACAAGAGTAAGGTGAATATCACTGGTGCCTGGGGGCAGGTCTATCAAAAGATAATCTAGCTCCCCCCAGAGGGTATCGGCTATGAATTGCTGCAAGGCTTTGCTTGCCATGGGGCCTCTCCATACGGTGGCACTTTCTGCTGGTGAAAGAAAACCCATAGAGATAATCTTGATGCCCAAGCGCTCAATGGGGAGAATCATGTTACGTCCATTGATTTGCTCTACGGAAGGTTTTTCTTCTTCTACCCCAAACATTGTAGGGATGGAGGGACCAAATATATCCGCATCTATTAGCCCTACTTTTGCACCTGTTTTCTGTAGTGCAAGGGCAAGGTTGGCAGTTATGGTAGATTTACCTACGCCTCCTTTGCCAGAGGCAATGGCGATGATGTTTTTGACATCAGGCAGAAGTGGGGCATTGCTCCGAGTAGAAGTAACATTGGCGGTCAGGTTTACACTTACTTCTAAGGAGGAATCTATGTGCTGATGGATGGCTTCTGTACAGTTTTTACGAATTAGCTCTTTGAGTGGGCAGGCAGGTGTGGTAAGTACTACCGTAAAACTCACATGCTGCTCACCCACGATGATGTCTTGAATCATATTCAAGCTCACGAGGTCTTGCTTTAAATCAGGCTCTTGTACTGTGCTGAGGGCTTTGAGTACATCTTTTTGGGTTATTTTCATGTTTTACTTATTATGACAGCTAGTTCTGCCTTTTTGTTTGATACTTTGAGTTGTAAAAATAGGTCTTTTTTTGAAATTATTCAGCACTGCTTACACTGGCCTCTGATTCTGTGATGAAGCATTGCAGATTTATCCCTATATTTGAATTTGATTTTTTGAATAAAACATTGCATTCATATGGAATCTACTACTTTTGATAGCTCTTTTTGGGAAAACCGCTACCAAATGCAGCTTACACAATGGGACATCGGGGAGGCTTCTACACCTTTAAAGACATACATTGAGCAATTAAAAAATAAAAACATTCGTATCCTCATCCCTGGGGCAGGCAATGCCTATGAAGCAGAATACTTGCATCAGCAGGGTTTTGAAGAGGTATGGGTGATAGATCTTGCAACTAGCCCTCTGGAAAATTTTCAGAAAAGATGCCCTAGTTTTCCAAAAGAACACCTCATTCAGGGTGATTTTTTTGAGTTAGACATGCCTCACTACTTTGATTTGGTGATAGAGCAAACTTTCTTTTGTGCCTTAGAACCTCGCCTGAGAGAAGCGTATGTCCAGAAAATGACCAAATTATTAAAGCCCAATGGCAAATTGGTGGGAGTCCTTTTTGCAGATGTTTTACTAGATAGAAAACAACCTCCCTTTGGTGAAACCACTAAAAACTTAGAACAGTATTTTTGTGATGCTTTTCACTTCAAGCACTTTGCACCCTGCCACAATAGCATCAAGCCAAGGCAAGGAAGCGAACTTTTTATTTGCCTTCAAAATCAACCCCAAGAAAAGCCTAAAACCGATGGAAACCCTGCTTGAATTTGATACTGATTTGTTTTTATGGCTCAACCAGCAGCACAGCACATGGCTTGACCCTGTGATGCTCTGGATAAGCGACAAAAAAACATGGATACCTTTCTATCTCTTGTTGATTGGGTTAATGGTTTGGTGGTTTAAAAAAAGAGTGTGGTCTGTCTTAGTAGCAGTCATTCTAACCATTGCACTGGCAGATGGTATTACTTCTAAGGTGATGAAGCCTTATTTTGAACGCCCTCGCCCAAGCCACGAACAGGCCTTACAGGGCAAAGTACATCTGGTCAATGACTACAGAGGCGGAACATTTGGCTTTGCCTCTTCACATGCTGCCAATACCTTTGGTTTGGCAATGATTTTATTCCTATTTTTTAAAAACAACACCAAGCAAGCTGGCTGGCTATTTGTCTGGGCTGCTGTGGTTTCATACAGTCGTATTTATCTAGGAGTGCATTATCCTCTAGATATTTTAGTAGGTGCTCTTGTCGGGCTGCTCATTGCTTCTTTTTTATACACTATTCACCAAAAAATATTTGGTTAGATAGGCTTATATTTCATTATTATCATAAATCGATTATCTTTGTAGAAGATGGTTCACTTTTATCTGAATTAAAAGTATTCTTTTTGCATAAGATTTGCTAACATAAAGTGATTCTCTCATTCTTATATGCTTACATAATAGCCTAAAAGTGAATAAATACCGATTGCTATTTTTTCTTCTGTCGTTTATAATTGGGCTCGACATCAGCCATGGTCAAAACTCCGAGGCCAAACTATCTCCTTCCAAACAGCTCACACAATATATCCTCAATCAATGGGACACTGACAATGGGCTTCCCTCTAGCAATGTGCGCCGTGTCTTACAAACCCAAGACGGATACCTCTGGCTGGCTGGCTTTGATGGGCTGACGAGCTTTGATGGCGTAAGATTTGTAAACTATAACAAGTCTAACATCCCTAAATTCAGCACCAATTTAATACAAATGCTGCAAGAATCACCTGATGGCTCACTCTGGATAGGCACACAAGGCAGTGGACTTTTTAAATACAAAGATTCAAAATTTGAGAAAATAGGGCTAGATTCTGTGTTTATCTACAGCATTTTCTTTGAAAGCCCAGAAAGATACCTCATAGGAGGGCGAAATACAGGACTGTATGCACTTAATCCCAAAACCAAGAAAATCAGCAAACTGAATATTCCTTTGCTCAATGAAGGCTCCGTCTATAAAATGACCCGAGATAAAAAAAACAGAATCTGGTTTGCCACTGATGGAAAAGGGCTTGTCTGCAAAGATGGAGATACCTACAAAGCATATACTACCGCAGATGGCTTGCCAGTCAATAGTATCTTAGAGATTTTCTTTGACCACCAACAAAAACTATGGGTAGGCACTACCCAAGGGCTGGTCTATATGGAAAATGGAAAATTCTATACAGTAAAAGATTTTCAAAAAAATATTGTTCATAAAATCCTACAAGACAAATCCAAAAGCCTCTGGATAGCTACTTCCACAGGGTTATACCGCAATAATCACTACAAGAAAAAGCTGGAAAAATTTCCGTATAGCAAAGAAACACCACTCACCAATGTACTAGATTTGCACCTAGATGAAGAGGGAAGCCTCTGGATAGCTACTTACCGCAACGGACTTTTTAGAATCAAAGATGGTAAATTTACCAACTTTACCTATCAGGATGGGCTATCGTCTGCCTCTGTGGGCTCTATCTGTGAATACAAACCCGGACAGTATCTACTAGGAATGAATGATGGTGCGATCAACCTTATCAAAGGAAATGAAGTATCAGAGTTTAAACTCAAAACAGACAGACCCAAAGTCAGAATATTTAACATCCTCAAAGACAGTAAAAACAATATCTGGATTGCTACCTTTAGCGGAGTTATCAAAGTATCTCCCACAGGAGAAGAAACGGTCTATGACAAAGCACAAGGTCTTCCAGATGATGCCACCAGACTGGCCTTCGAAGACAGACAAGGAAATATCTGGATAGGCACACGCTCAGGAGGGATTGCTAAAATTCATACAGATGGATCATTAGAAATCATAGACCAAAACTCAGGGCTTAGCTCCAACTTTATCATGTCTATCCAAAGTGACCAAAAAGGCAACATCTGGATAGGTACCAATGATGCAGGCATCAATATCATCAGCCCCGACGGCAAAATCAAAAAATACAGCACCAAAGATGGGCTGGTGAGTGATTTGGTATTTAATACCTACACTGACAGTGAAGGAATCACTTGGATAGTTACCAATGGCGGAATCAGTAGATTTGAAAATGGAAACTTCTTTAACTATACCTCCAATGACGGATTACTCAATGACAGCCCCTTTGATTTTTTGGAAGATAAAAAGAAGCACATTTGGCTTACCTCCAGCAGAGGCCTTATTAAAGTAGAAAAAAAAGACCTCAATGACTACGCAAAAGGCAAGATTAAAAAAATACATTGGGAGATATTTGATAAAAATGACGGCATGAAAAGTGAAGACTGCACAGGGGCAGCACATGCACTCATAGACAGCAAGGGGGAAATCTGGATACCCACCAACGGAGGGGTAGTGCTCATTAACCCTGACAAAATGCCGAAAAATCATATCCCACCTGCCATACACATCAATTTCTTAGTGGCAGATAACCAAAAAATAAATATTCACAAGCTTATAGTGCTGCAAGCTGGCATGCGGCGTATGGTCATAGATTACAGTGCTTTGAGCTTGCTGGCTTCTTCCAAAGTGAAGTTTAAATATAAACTCATAGGGTTTGACCCTGATTGGGTGGATGCCCAAAAAGAAAGACAAGCTGTCTATACCAACCTGCCCCCAGGTAATTATACTTTTCAGGTCATTGCTGCCAATAACGACGGAGTCTGGAATATGGAAGGTGTAAAACTAAGCTTTAAATTAGAACCTTTTTTCTACCAAACCAAGGAGTTTTATCTGCTCGTTTTCTTGCTTTCTATCGCAATGATTTATGGCATCATCCGCTGGAGAGTTTATTACCTACAGCAAAAAAGAAAGGAACTAGAGCATATCGTAGAAATAAAAACACGTGAAATCTACGAACAAAATCAGGTCTTAGCACACCAAACCGAAGAGCTGGGCAAGCGAAAACAACTCCTAGAAAAGAAAAATAACAATATCTTACAGAGCATCACCTATGCCAAAAGAATACAAGATGCGATGCTTCCACCTTTGTCAGAAATCAAAACTTTCTTGCCCGACTCTTTTGTCATATTTAGACCAAGAGACATCGTAAGCGGTGATTTTTATTGGCTGGCTACCCTTGAGCCTGAGCCTATCTATGAGAATGTAATTGTAGAAGGCAAAGAAGAGTCTATCTTGAAAGGACTGAGCAACCACAAAACCCTCATCGCTGCCATTGACTGCACGGGGCACGGTGTGCCAGGGGCTTTTATGAGTATGATTGGGAATGACTTGCTCAACGAAATAATAGAATCTAAAAAAATAAGAGAAGTAGATAAAATCCTCACAGAGCTGCACCGCAGCATCAGTCAGACCCTCAAACAGCAGAATAACACCAACCAAGATGGCATGGACTTGACCCTCTGTATCATAGACCATGATGCAGGGTATATTGATTTTGCAGGAGCTAAAAACTCTCTTATGTATATCCAAAAAGGAGAGCTAAACATCATCAAAGGAGATAAAATGCCCATAGGAGGCTGGATGAGAAAAGGAGAAACCGTCCGAGATTTTGAAAAACACAGAATAGAACTAGACGGAAATACCTCTTTCTATATGTTTTCGGATGGATATCAAGACCAGTTTAGTGAAGAATACCGTAAAAAGTTTGCCAGACACCGCATCAGGGAAATGCTCCAAGAAATACAGCACTTGCCTATGGAAGAACAGGGCAAACACATCACACAACAACTAGAAGATTGGCAGGGAAATGAATCTCAAACAGATGACATACTCGTAATTGGATTTAGAATTTAAGTGTTTTAAAAACACAAAAAAAGCTTACAAGATGCTAAGTTATCTTTAAATCTACCCCGAAAGCCATCAATACAAGAAGTGTAAGCCCCAACACAATCCGGTAGTAGCCAAATGCTTTGAACCCATACCGAGTCAGAAAATCAATAAAGAAACGAATGGCAAACATCGCCACGATAAAAGCAACCACATTGCCGAAAAGCAGTATTTGAAGGTCAGCCACCTGTATCTTATCAAAATCTTTGAGAAGCTTGTAACCCGCCGCAGCTAGCATCGTAGGCACTGCCAAGAAAAAAGAAAATTCGGCAGCTTGCTTGCGGCTCCAGCCTTGAGTCATCCCTCCAATAATGGATGCAGCAGAACGAGATACTCCAGGAATCATTGCAATACATTGAAAAAAACCAACAATAAACGCCGTAGAGTACTTAATCTCCTGCTCGGGTGCATCCGTAGATTGGGGAAATAGGCTATCTACAAAAACCAAAAACACACCCCCAATCAAAAGCATCACAGCTACTACGACTACACTCCCCAAAAGCTGGTCAATGTATTTTTCAAAACTTAAGCCTAGCACCGCCGCAGGGATAAACGCCACAAAAAGTTTAAAATAAAAGTCTAAGCGCGTAAAGAAACGCCGCCAATAAAGCACTACCACTGATAAAATAGCCCCAAACTGAATATTGACTTCAAACACCTTCGTGAAACTGGCCTCATTGATACCCATCAAAGCAGAAAAAATAATCATATGACCTGTAGAAGAAACAGGTAAAAACTCCGTAAGTCCCTCTACAATCGCTAAAATAAGTGCTTCCCAAAAATTCATTTATAATGTGGTTTGGTGTATCTACAAACAGAGAATAGGTTATTGCTCGGATTTTGGCGTATGTAAAATGGCAAAAAAGCCAAGTACAAAGCCCGAAAGTAATATCACTGGGCCTAATGTAAGACCCAAAAACCCAAAGCCAAACTCCTGAGAATCTGATGCCATAATGACCAGCCCCAGAATAATTACGAAAATGGTGAGCCCTAACAGCATGTAATTTTGTCTGCCAAAGGCTAGTTTTGTTTTATCTTCTGACATTGTATTATTTTTTTAGTGTGCCGCAAAGTTATACAAAGAATCAAAAAGTGAAGGTTAAATTTTCTTAAAATGCCGTAACATTCTCTAAATATTAGACTTCAAAGAGTGCTGCGACTTGGCTCAAATCAAGCGATGTGAAATCTGAAATCACTAAAGAAGTATTGGATAGCTCCTCAACTGTGTGTGTAGTGCTCACCCCAATGACCTTACAGCCTGCCCTATTGGCTGATTCTACCCCTGAAAGTGAATCTTCAAAAACGACACACTGTGCAGGTGCGTAGCCCAATGCCTCTGCCACTAGAAGGTAAATCTCTGGGTCAGGCTTGCCTCTCTGAATGTGGCTTTCGTTGCGAATGGTGCTAAAATAATCTCCTAACTTTGTGTGTCTGAGGGTAAATTCTACATTTTCGGGTGGGGCAGACGTGCCGATTGCCTTGTCAATCTGGGCAGCTTCTAATTTTTTTAGGAAGGACTCCATCCCCGGCACAGCTTCTATGCTTGCTGCATAGATTTCTCTAAAGAGGGTTTCTTTTTCGGTAGCATAAGCTTTGAGCTGGGCTTCGGTAATGTCTCCGAACAAATTCCGAATCCAGTCTTTGTTCGCCCTGCCATAGATTTTTTGGCGGAGTGCTTCTTCTGTAAGGTCAAAGCCGTGCCGAGCACAAAACTGTTTGAGTGCGATGGTATGTGCAGGATTGCTATCTACGATGACACCATCCATATCAAAAATAACTGCAAATTGAGCCATGTTTTTTGTTGTTAAATGTTTTTTGTGGATTTATTTTCTTTCAATCTATTTTTTTGGAGAAATCTGGCAGCAGTACACAGACATTCCCTTTCATCACTTTATTCCTTTCATATCAAGTGCTGCCTGAAAGAGCCGAGCATTTTTCAGGTGTTCATCATAGGTTTTGGCAAAGGCATGAAAACCCGAAAAATCAGCTTTGGCACAAAAGAAAAGATAGCCATGATTTTCATAATCTAGCACGGCATCTATAGATTGTGCAGAGGGCATATTGATAGGCCCTGGAGGCAGCCCTTGATAGAGGTATGTATTGTAAGGAGAGTCTGTTTTTTTGTGCCGATTCAAGACCCTCTGAATGCTAAAATCACCCAAGGCGAAGACCAAGGTCGGGTCTGCTTCTAGCTTCATGTTTTTTTGTAGCCGATTCATATAAACCCCTGCCACACGTGGCTTTTCGGTGGCTTGGTTGGTCTCTGCCTGCACGATAGAAGCCAAAATAGCTACTTCTGTGGGGCTAAGGTTCAGTGCTTTCGCTTTGCTGAGGCGTGTTTTGTTCCAAAACTTCTTGTATTCTTTGTGCATTCTTTCCATAAATGCGTTGGCAGAAGTATTCCAATAAAACTCATAAGTATTGGGCAAAAAAAGTGTCAGGATACTGCTGGTATCCTTGTCGTATTTCTTGACAAGGCTTGTATCATTGAGTATTTTTCGGAGGGCTTCTTCTTGAAAAGTAAAGACCTCCGCCGTTCTTTTGATAAAATCCTCTTTGGTCCGGAGGTTGTTAAATGTAAACTGAATAGGACTCTGTGCCCCTGCCCTGAGCATCCGAATGGCATTGAGATTGTTCGTGTTTTTCCTAATCAAGTACCTGCCTGGTTTTACATTCTCTTGATAATTAAAAAGTTTGGATAAAAAGGCGAAAGACAATTTATCATCTACGATTTTTTCTTTTTCTAATATCTTCAGAAGCCCTTTAAAATTGGTGTCTTGCGGGATATAGAGATAGGTATCCTCTTTTTCTACCTGCAGGTTGGCTGCATTAAATATCTGATAGACATAAAAAAAGAAGACCGTCATGATGAAGGAAAATGTAAGAATTCCCCCAAAAAAAACTTCTTTTCGTGATAAGTTAATCATTTTTTTGTTTTTAGCTAAAGCCCAAAAATCTATCCCTAGACGGGGTTACTGTTCATGAGTTCTTCTATTTCTTCTGCCTCGATGGGGATATTTTTCATCAAATCTTCATTGCCAGATTTGGTAATCAAAATATCATTCTCGAGCCTTATACCGATGTTTTCTTCTCTGATATAAATCCCTGGCTCACAGGTAAACACCATTCCGGCCAAGAACCTACGGTATTTGTCGCCAAGGTCATGCACATCTAGCCCAAGGTGATGAGAGGTGCCGTGCATAAAATATTTTTTGTAGGCAGGTTTGTCTTTGGGTTGGGCATTGACTTCATTCATACTCAGCAGGTTCAAATCTACGAGTTCTTTGGTCATCACCTCCCCTACTGCTGTGTGGTATTCATCCCATACATTGCCTATCTGGAGCATTTCGGTGGCTTGCTTCATCACCCTCAGCACGGCATTATAGACAGCTTTTTGGCGTGGAGTAAACCAGCCACTTACAGGAATGGTTCGGGTCATATCAGCGGCATAGTTGGCGTATTCTGCCCCCACGTCCATCAAGAGCAAATCTCCAGCCTTGCAGGGCAGGGCATTGTCTATGTAGTGCAGCACACAAGCATTAAACCCAGAGGCGATAATGGGCGAGTATGCAAAGCCTCTTGAGCGGTTGCGTACAAACTCGTGCAGGTATTCGGCTTCTATTTCATACTCCATTACTTCAGGTCTGACAAAGCTGAGGATTCTTCTAAATCCTTTCTCGGTGATGTCGCAGGCTTGCTGAATGAGGGCTACTTCTTCGGCTGATTTGACGGCTCTGAGGTTTTGCATTATCGGAGCAGCTCGGTGATAGCTATGCAGCGGATACTTTGCCAAGCACCATTTGATGAAGCGTGCGTCTCGGGTTTCTACTTCTACTACAGCACGGCTGTGCTCATTGGTGTTGAGGTAAGCAGCACTGCAATAGCCCATCAGGATGTTAAACACTGTATGAAACTCTGAGAGCCAGTAAATGGTCTCGATGCCCGAAACTGCTTTAGCCTGTTCTTTGCTGAGTTTATCTCCCTCCCAAATGGCTATTTCTTCGTTGGTTTCTTTCAAGAATAAGATTTCTCTGTATTTTTCTTCTGCGGCTTCGGGGTAAAGTATCAAAATGCTCTCCTCTTGGTCCACGCCTGTGAGGTAAAACAAATCACTGTTTTGGCGAAAGGCCATCGTGCCATCTGAATTGGTAGGCATGATGTCATTGGCATTAAAAAGTGCCAAGGCATTGGGCTGCATTTGTCTGCAAAAATTAGCACGGTTCTGCACGAAAAGCTCGTGGTCTATGTGAGTATATCGGGTCATAATTCTATTTTTATCGAGGAATCTCTATGTTTTTATTTTAGCAAGCCAGAAAATGCCTTTTGACTTTCGCTTCCAAAAGTATAAAAAAAATCAAGAAAAATCTAAGAGATACTTTTATATATCAAGCCTGTGTGCTTTGCCTCCCCAAAAAAATCAAGATAGAAGCTATTTTAATTTAGTTTTGCAAAGTAAGTACAGCATTTTTTAAAATACCACCCTATTCAGAATGAAAAGAATTTTACGTTTATACAAATTATTTGCTTTCTCACTTTTGACCTTGGCAAGTCAAACCCTCTCTGCCCAGATTATCATCAAAGGAAGAATTCTTGACCAAGACAACCGACAGCCCGTCACACAAGCAAGTATTTTGGCAGGAGGCAAAGGCACAAGCTCAAACAACAAAGGTTATTTTGAGATACAAACTGAAGCGGACTCTTTGCTGGTTTCACACGTGGGTTATTTAAACCAAAAAATAAAAATAGACAAACAAACAGATGTCTTGCAGATACTGCTCCAACCTAACCCACTTATTCTGAATGAAGTCCAAGTAAGTGCTTATCAATCTAGCAATACATTGCTCAATGCCACAGGTGCCATCAGTGTATTGACCCGACAAGACATCACAAGGGACAATGAACTTAACCTTGCTCCCGTCCTCAACAGAACACCTGGGATTTTTATGCAAAGCGGCACACTCAGCACCAACCGAATCACGATGCGGGGCATAGGCTCTCGCTCACTCTTTGGCACCTCTAAAATCAGGGCTTACTGGAATGAAATCCCACTCACCTCGGGCGAAGGCTCTACTGATATTGAGGACATAGATTTGAGCCTCTTAGGAAGAATAGAAATCATCAAAGGCCCCGCCGCAAGTATCTATGGTACAGGGCTAGGAGGTACAATTTTGATGAAGTCTGAACGAGCAGATTACCAACAAACCCGCTTCAGCCAGCAAAGCCAAATAGGCTCTTTTGGACTACAGCGTTGGGTGAGCAGCTTTAAGACTGGCTCTGATAAATTTAACTTAAACCTCAACTACAACCAGACCCAAAGCGATGGCTGGCGAGCCAACAACCAGTTTGATAGAAAATCACTCACGGCTGCTGGAGACATCAGCACAGGAAAAAATAAAAATCTTAGTTTTTTGGTTTCTTGGATTGGTTTAAAGGCTTTTATCCCTAGTGCGATTGATAGCCTTACTTTTGCCCAAAATCCACAGGCGGCTGCTGCCAACTGGGCATCTGCAGAAGGCTTTGAAGACTATGACAAAGTGCTGCTAGGCTTGGCATATCAGCAAGATTTGGGGCAGAACTGGGAAATCAAAACCAGTGTGTTTAGCAACCTAAAAACAAGCTATGAGCCTCGCCCCTTCAATATTTTGAGGGAAAATAACCAAAGAATCGGGCTGAGAGGACGAGCCATTCACCAAACAAAGACAGGAAATATAGGGATAGAATCTAGTTTTGGCGGAGAGTATTTTAGAGAATGGTATAGCTGGCAGACCTACCAAATCAGCAACCAAGTCAGGGGAAATATCCTGAGTGATTACCAAGAAATCAGGGCTTATTACAATGTGTTTGCACAGACTCACCTCACATTTGGAGAAAAATGGAGCTTAGACGCAGGGCTTAACCTCAACCGCAGCGAATACCAAGTAGAAGATTTTTTCTTGGCTGATAATGAAGACCTGAGCGGAACATATAACTTCAATACCATTCTTTCTCCTCGCCTAGCATTGAACCATCAGTGGAACGAAAATCAAAGCGTTTTCTTAGGATTAAGTCACGGATTTTCGCCTCCTAGTGTAGAAGAAACCCTCACTCCTTCAGGACAAATTAACCCCAATATCCGCCCCGAACGTGGCTGGAATTATGAATTGGGCAGTAGGGGTACTATTTTAGAGAATCGCTTGCAATATGATGCGGTGCTTTATTGGATGTTTGTGCAAGATTTACTCGTGGCAAGACGCACTGCCGAAGATGCTTTTGTGGGCATCAATGCAGGCAAAACTTGGCATAGAGGATTGGAACTTTCTCTCCATTATGCCCTTACTCGTCTGACTTCAAAGTTAAGACTTCAAAGCTTTCTGACTTACTCACTCAATGACTATACTTTCCAAGATTTTGTGGATGATGCGGATGATTTTTCGGGCAATGTGCTTACGGGTGTCCCTAGCCAAGTGCTCAATGCAGGCATAGACCTCAGCACCGAATGGGGGATTTATGGAAATGTCAATTTTCAGGCAGTAGATAAAATGCCCATCAGAGATGACAATCGCCTTTTTACGGAAGCGTATTCACTTTGGAATATGAAAATGGGGTTTCAAAAAAATTGGAAGAATGGATTGGGGATAGATTTTTATGCAGGTATTCAGAACCTATTAGATGAAAAATATGCCTCTCAAATACTCATCAATGCCACTGCCTTCGGCAATGCACAGCCAAGATACTACTACCCTGGATTGCCACGCAATTATTTTACGGCATTGAAGCTGAGCTATGAGTTTTGAAAAAACAACAGATTGTCTTCAATCAATGGATGAATGTTTGCGTACAAAAGCGTAAAATTAATCTACTCTGTAGCCAATATTCCTCAAAACTCAATACCTATGAAAAATTTAGCCTACTTGCTTTTCATTGTATTCGTCTTTGCCTACAATAAGCCCCGCAAAGAAGATGTACCCCTCTACACAGCCTCTCCAAAAAGACTTAAAACAAGTCCAAAAGACCACCCAATATGCTGACTCACTCAGCCGTGAATAAATGATGAAATCAAAGACCCAACAGGGTAAAAAAATATTTTTTTGCTCCTCAAACGATTGCAAAAAAATACTATCAGTTCTTTTTTAAATAATATTTGCGTGGCTTCTTATTTCCTCTTATTTTTCAGGAAAAAATCACGCTAACTTGATTAAAACAAGATGAAACCACAAAATAGAGTCATCATAGAAAACATCTCCCCCCAAATCAATCACGGGAGATATGCCATTAAAAGAGTCATCGGTGAGGTGGTCAGTGTAGAAGCTGATATCTATGCAGATGGGCATGATGTGCTGCAGGCTTATCTCTGCATCAAACACGAATCACAGCGTATCTGGAAAAATATCCTGATGATAGACAAAGGCAATGACCGCTGGCAAGCCGACTTTAAAGTAGAAAAACAAGGCAATTATGAATATACTGTCCAGGGCTGGATAGACCACCCTCTCAACTGGCAGCACAATATAGAGCGAAAAATCAAAGACAAGCAGCACGTCAATGTAGAGCTTCTGGATGGTATCCAATACCTACAGCATCTCCTCAAACACGCCAATCAGTCTGAAAGTACTGAAATTAAAAACTGGATTACACTCTTTGAAGACGCAGAGGAATACCAGACTGCCATAGAAATCGCTCAAAGTGAAGAATTGCACGGTTTATTCATCAAATATCCTTTGCAAAAATTTGTAACGGAATATGAGCAGAAATTCAAGGTCTATGTAGATAGACACAAAGCTGTATTTAGTGCTTGGTATGAGTTTTTTCCGCGCTCTGCCTCTCAAACGGCAGGCAAGCACGGTACTTTTAAAGATTGTGAAAAACTCCTCCCTCGTGTGGCAGATTTAGGATTTGATACCTTGTACTTTCCGCCTATTCACCCGATTGGCACTGATTTTAGAAAAGGCAAAAACAACACCCTCAGCCCTACCCCCGAAGATGTAGGCTCACCTTGGGCGATTGGCAGTGAAGAAGGAGGACACAAGGCAATTCATCCAGAACTGGGGACATTGGCAGACTTTAAAAGCCTACTCAAAACTGCCCAAAAACACGGAATAGAGATTGCCTTAGATTATGCCTTGCAGTGCTCGCCCAATCACCCTTACGTCAAAGAGCATCCTGAATGGTTTACTTGGCGCCCCGATGGCTCGGTGCAATATGCCGAAAATCCCCCCAAAAAATACCAAGATATTCTACCCATTAATTTTGAAACCAAAGCTTGGAAAGCTCTTTGGGAAGAATTAAAGAGTATTCTTATCTATTGGGCAGATTTGGGGGTAAAGGTTTTCAGGGTAGATAACCCACATACCAAGTCTTTTTTGTTTTGGGAATGGGTGATTGGAGAAGTCAAAAAACAATACCCTGATACACTCTTTTTGGCAGAGGCATTCACTCGCCCCAAGGTTATGCACCAACTCGCCAAAGCAGGCTTTACGCAGTCTTATACTTATTATACTTGGCGAAACTCAAAGCAAGAACTCATAGAATACATGAGCGAAATCAGCCAAGGAGAAGGCAAAGAGTATTTTAGACCTAATTTTTGGCCCAATACGCCTGATATTAACCCCTACCCTCTCCAAGATGGCAATGAAAATCTATTCTTGATTCGCTACTTTATGGCGGCTACTCTTAGTGCCAATTATGGCTTATACGGCCCCGTCTATGAATACCTAGTGCATCAGCCTTACCCAGGCAAAGAAGAATACCTTGACTCAGAAAAATACGAAGTAAAGCACTGGGACTGGACTCAAGAAACCAAACTGACACGCATCATCCGCCAAGTCAATCAATTTAGGAGAGAGAACCTAGCCCTTCAGTTTACCAATAATATCCAAATATGTGAAATAGGCAATGATGCCCTGTTGGCTTATTATAAAGAATCTGCAGACCGAAGCAACCGTGTGCTGATGGTCGTAAACCTAGACCCACACAGCACGCAAAGTGCTATGCTGAGATTGCCTTATGAGCAAATGGGAATCCAACCGAATACTCCCTTGGTGATGCATGACCTCATCAGTGATAAAAGCTATACTTGGAGTCAAGAGTGGAACTATGTAGAGTTAAGCCCTTATCAATATCCCTATCACTTGTTTGTGGTCAAAACGCAGGAAATAGACACAGCACCCTAGAGCAAGATACATAAATGGATACTCTCCTATACATTTCTTGAATTGCAGTAGTCTTAACCTCATTTTCCGTAGCCAGAGATTGCAGGCTCTGAGCTATGGAAAAATGCAACAGTGATGTAGTAAATGGACAATTTAAAATAACTAAATACTTTCTAATGTATTGGTAATTAGCCCGTTAGTAAAGCAACGAGTTAGCACATTTACTTAATTCTTTGTTTTATTCAAGATTTATGCTTTACTTGTAGGTAGTTTCTAAACATTTTATTCATTTTTCATTATGGAAGAATTAAGCAAATACATAGCACAACATGCTGACCTACCCGAAGACAAGGCAAATCTTGCCGCAGAAGCTGCACTGGATTTTATCAAAAAAAGAGTAGCCAATACCGTAGATGACAAGGTGCTCACAGCCACCAAAAACCTAGGCTGGCTCATCAAAGCCGAAGTACACGAAGCCCTCACGGGTGAGCATGATGCTACACTCAGTGAGCGTCTTGGAGATTTTACAGAAGATGCCAAAGAAAAATTTGGAGATATGGCAGAGGGAGCTAAAGAAAAAATAGGCGAACTCTCTAAAAATGCTAAAAATTTCTTTGGAAGCCTTTTGAGCAAAGACAAAAAAACACCTCCTGAGCCAGAAGAAAAACCCTAAGCCCAGTAAACATTAAAAAAGGGGAAGTAAGCAATTTACCTCCCCTCTTCTACTCTAGCTTATTTTTCTCACCCTCAGATTTCTACAAAATGATAAATTTTCCCCACTGCAGATTTAAACGATTCGGCTGAATATCCTGAAAAATAAAATGTGTGAAAGATGTAACAAATACATAAAATATTACAATGCTTTAAACAATAAATAAATTGAGCTTTGTAAATATCAAATATCATTCACAATGAAAAATAAAACGGTACTCATTACAGGTGCTGCTGGTGGCATAGGGCATGCATTTGCGGAGGTAATCGCTGAAGACTCTTGTAATCTTGTTTTGATTGATATTAGGGCAAAAGAATTGAGGGAAACCAAACAAGTCATAGAAAATGCTTTCCCTATTAAGATTAAGACCATTTGTAAAGATTTGACAAAAGACACTGCTGCTCAAGAGATTTTTGACGAATTAAAATCTGAGAATATCAGCATTGATATCTTAATAAACAATGTAGGAATGGGCGATTTTGGTTTTTTTGCTGAATGTGACTGGAACAAACAAGCAACCATTATTCATCTCAATATTTTAGCTACTTTGCATCTCACAAGATTATTCTTGCCTTTGATGATTGCCAAAGGAAAAGGCAAAATATTAAACGTAGCATCTGTATCAGCATTCGCACCCAGCCCTCTGATGTCAGTCTATTTTGCTTCTAAGGCTTTTCTTGTGTCATTTTCACAAGCCATCGGAGAAGAAGTCCGTAGCAAAGGGGTAAGCGTTACTACACTTTGCCCTGGACCTGTAAAAACTGCATTTCAGACCACCGTAAATGATGCACAACCTGAGATGGCAAACAAAAAATTTTCTGTTTCGGATGTAAAAGCCGTGGCTATGTATGGCTATAAAGTCTTAAAAAAAGAAAGAAAACTGGCAATATATGGGTTTTTTGCCAAAATAAGCGTGTTTATGATGAGCAACTTGCCCAAGCAATGGGTATGCAGAATTATGTTTTACTTACAAAAACAAAATAGAAAAAGCTTGTTTCAAGAAAAAAATGCTGAGTAGAAGCTACCAAGTACACAGATTTTGCAGAAAGCCAGAAATGCAGTATTTTATCAAGTTTTAATATAACAATTGGCTTACACCTTGGCTTATCAGACCAAACCGCAAAAAGTAAAACTGACTACTTATGTTCACTCCTGATTATATCTTAGTCTTGGTTCTAGAGATCGCACTTGTAGGGCTCGTGTTTTTTTATGTGTTAAAAGCAAATAAATCTGAGAAAGAAAGAAAAGACAAGTAATTCTCGGTTGACTGAAAATGAGTCTATTTCTTTCTGTTTTTCGTAACTGCTCAAGAAGGAAGAGGCATCGGGCTTATTTTCTTTAAAAAATCTTCTAAAGAATCCGCATCTTTCAGAAGATACTCCCCGATAGAAGTGCGGCACAGCCCGTAGAGATAAGCACCCGACTGCAGTGCTGCCCCAAAATCTTTGGCAAGGCTTCGGATGTATGTACCTTTAGAGCATTGCACCCTGAAGTGTATCTCAGGCATCTCAATCTTGGTAATCTCAAAGGCATAAATATGAATCGGGCGAGGAGTCAATTCTATTTCTTTGCCTGCACGGGCTAGTTTATACAGCCTTTTGCCATCTACCTGCACTGCAGAGTGCATAGGCGGGAGCTGCGTCTGAGCTCCCATAAATTGCTTGGCCGTGTCTAAGATTTGCTGCTCACTGATATGTGCCGTTTCAAATTCAGCATTCACCTCCGTCTCCCCATCAAAAGAAGGGGTAGTCTTGCCCAACATAAATACCCCTGTGTATTCTTTTTCTAAGCCTTGCAAGTGCTGTAGCTCTTTGGTCATCTTGCCCGTACCGATGAGTAAAAGCCCCGTGGCAAGTGGGTCAAGTGTGCCTGCGTGCCCCACTTTGATTTTTCCTTCTGCTTTTTTGAGGGCGTGCTTGATTTTATTGACCACCTGAAAGGAAGTCCAGTGCAAGGGCTTATCTATGAGGAGTAATTCTCCTTCTTTAAAATTAAATGTATGGCTCATAAGATTATTTTTTTTGAATGACTTGTCCTATCCTAAACAAAGGACGGTATGTGATGTAAAATCCAAAACTAAACTCTAGAAGTTCATTCTGAAAATCATAATAAGGTTCTGCCCGCAAACTTAGTGATAAATCCTCTTGGATTATCCAATCTCTAAACAGACGAACAAACAACAAAGCTCTTTCTGCCTGAGAAAAAGCATCTCCTCTTTGAGAAAAAGACTTATACAAATCTCCTCCTTGTGTAGCGTTAAATCCATCTCCTTGCCAGAGGCTAAACAATAAGTGGACGGGCTTTGTGTCTATTCCTAAATTATAATACAGTCCGTTTCCATTTCGGTCTATCTCGTTTGGACCTCCGTATTGCTCAGAAGAATGCAAGCCATAAAACTCGGCATATATTTTTTTGACAAACAGTCCTTCACTAAAATCTTGCTGTGCTTTGAGCCCGACAGCAGCATTGAGTTCGTTTCCTAGCAAAACAGGGACACTCAGGTCTTGCCCCCCTGTGTGCCTCAAGGTAATTTGCAGAGGAAGCGAAAGGTGGAAATTTTTTGAAGACAAAAAACGCCATTCACTTGTGAAGCCCACCCAAAAAATCTCGGGTTTGTCCTTGTTTTCGGGCACGATTTGCTGCCAATCTATCCAAAGCTCACTGTATAGCCTTGGGCGATGCCTGATAAGCTGTAGCCCATGCTCTAGCCGCCTATTGATTGCTTGCTCAAAACCATACAAAGGCTCTATGAGGCGGTGTGCATAGTTGGCATGCAGATTTCCGAAAATGATTTTGGTAGAATCTTGTTGGTAGCTAATTCTGAAAATAGGACTAAATGCTCTAAGATTGTCCCGCCCAAAATCCTGTGCAAAGAATACTCCCCCTTCTATACTTAGCTGAGGCAAAGGCTTGTAAAGCACTGTGCTGCCGAGCTGTGTCCCTAGCAAGGTTTCTCCCGAGATGATGGGGTTAAAATACTCATTATTACGCAAAAAATTATAACTCTGGAGCTTAAGCCAGACACTGCCTGCCTCTGTGCTTTCAGTATCGAAGCGTTCTTCTAGCAAATGATTGTCTAGCTGGGCATACAAGCAGGTAGAGGAAAAAAACAAAAATGCAAAAAAGAGCTTGCATCTAATTATTAAAAAATTTAGCATTGTGGTATAAAAAATGGTGCAAATTATTTGGTATGTTAATAAATCTACCTAATTTTGATTAAAATTGTAGCAAATAATAAATTTTTATCAAATTATTTGTGAAGTTTGTTTTTTTATTCTAATTAAGCAAAATATTTCACCTCAAATATTATATCTATGTCCACAAATGCTGAAAAATTAAAAGTATTACAAGCCACCATTGAAAAGCTAGAGAAATCTTATGGCAAAGGTACTGTGATGAGATTAAGTGATGAAAAAGTAGTAGATGTTGCTGCCATTCCTACGGGTTCACTTGGTTTAGACATTGCCCTCGGAGTAGGAGGAATTCCACGAGGAAGAGTAATAGAGATTTATGGCCCTGAATCTTCTGGTAAAACTACCCTTGCGATGCACTGCATCGCCGAAGCCCAAAAACTTGGAGGCATTGCCGCCTTTGTAGATGCAGAGCACGCCTTTGATAAAAGCTATGCCGAGAAACTAGGGCTAGATACTGAAAACTTACTCATCTCACAGCCTGATAGCGGTGAGCAAGCCCTCGAGATTACGGAGCATCTTATCCGCTCAGGTGCTATTGACATCATCGTAATAGATTCTGTGGCAGCCCTCGTGCCCAAAGCAGAGCTAGAAGGCGAAATGGGTGATAGCAAAATGGGTCTTCAGGCACGCTTGATGTCTCAGGCATTGCGTAAGCTCACGGGAGTCATTAATCGTACAGGATGCTGCTGTATTTTTATTAACCAGCTTCGTGATAAAATCGGGGTCATGTTTGGTAGCCCTGAAACCACCACAGGCGGTAATGCACTTAAATTTTATGCGTCTGTTCGCCTTGATATTCGCCGAATCGGTCAGATTAAAGAAAGCGCAGACAACATCCTCGGAAACCGCACCCGTGTCAAAGTAGTCAAAAATAAAGTAGCCCCCCCCTTCAAAGTAGTAGAGTTTGACATCATCTATGGAGAAGGCATCTCAAAAGCAGGAGAGATTTTAGACATCGGCGTGGAGCTAAACATCATCAAAAAATCTGGCTCTTGGTTCTCGTATGGTGATACCAAACTAGGGCAAGGGCGTGAGACCGTTAAGCAGCTCATCTTGGATACTCCAGAGCTAGGCTTAGAGATTGAGCAAAAAATAAAGGCTGAAATCGCCAATGCAGCTCCTTCACCTAAAAAAGGAAAAGCCGCAAGCAGTGCTACCAATGATGAAGATGACCTAGAAGACATGGAAGACATGGGCGAATAAAATGGCATCCCAAAAAAATACATCCAAAACCAATGTCCTTTTATCGGGGCATTGGTTTTTTGCTGTCAGACCTTGGCAAAACTTTGAGCAAAACTTAAATATGAGGGTGAATAATTTGAAATATGCACCTTTAGACTTAGCTTTGACTTTAAGAAAACGATATAAACCTGTGAGGCAAAACTTCTATTTTCATTTTAGCTTTCTTTCTGTCGTGGGCTGTCTGCTTTTTTTGTGCTGCCCCTCTGCGGTGCTGGCCCAGGTAGATACCCTCTTGAGTCCTGTTGATTTGAAGCGTCAGGAGGTATTTACAAAACTAAAGGAAGCCCTCAAAACGCCCGAGAAGGTCATCGTGTTAGATTTAGGAGAGAAAGACCTGAAATCTCTCCCTGAAAGCCTACAGAGGTTTGTCAATCTCCAAAAAATTAGCCTTTATGAGAATCAACTCAAAACACTTCCTGAATGGATAGGTGATTTTCCTAGATTACAGTGGATAGATGTCTATAGCAATGCCCTCAAAACCTTGCCCGCCTCCCTCTCAAAACTGCAGCACTTGTGGTATCTGGATGTAGGAGATAACCAACTCAGAGAAATCCCTGAGGTAGTCTATCAGCTCACTGCGCTAAAGCATCTTTACCTGTATGGCAATCACCTGAAAACGCTGCCAACTGAGATTACAAGACTTTCTAAGTTAGAGCATCTGCGAGCAGGGCGAGGGTTTAGGTTTTTGTTTGGGGGCAATCACCTCAGACGACTGCCCGAAAACATAGGAGAGCTTTCAGAATTACAAGAACTTCACTTGCCAGACAATGCCTTGCGTACATTGCCCGCTTCATTTTCGGAGCTTAAGAAGCTAAGATTTTTAGAATTGGGACACAATCGTTTTCGGGAAGTCCCGTCTGTGCTCCATACACTGAGCAGCTTAGAATATGTCAGCCTCTGGGATAGAAACCTAAAAGAGCCCACGGTGAAAGACTTTGTGCAATCACATCCTGACACAAAACTGCATTTGGAAGAAAAATATGCAGGGGCATTCTGGGCCATTTCGGCAGCAGCACAGCAGGGGCGGTTTACAGTGGCAGAGCTCGGGGTAGCAAGGGCTTGGCGCAAAGACATTTTTTTGATGGCTTTGGGGCTTTCAGGTGCTTTGAATCTTAATGGAAAGATGCAATCTGCACAGGCTTCTTTTTGGCTCAATGGCATTGGTTTTCTTTCTTTGGGAGCACATTTGGGGTATTTTTGGGAAGAAAACCAAAATAATATAGGATTCAGACCTGAAATAGGCATAGGCACAAGCCTCTGGAATCTGAGCTATGGGCATCAGATTTTGTATCAAAAAGGCTCAGAAAATATCCCTAAGAATGTACTTACATTTCGTATTTTGCTGCCTATCAGCCCTGGTTTTCCGATTTTTAAATAAAAAAATGTGTAAAGCGTGATTCCGATTAATTATTATTTGATTTTGGCTGCGTTTCTGTTTTCAGTGGGCATCGTGCTGATTATCACCAAACGAAATATGGTGGTGGTGCTGATGGGCATAGAGCTCATCTTAAATGCCGCCAACCTCAATCTAGTTGCATTTAGCCAATATGACCCGCAACGCTTGCAGGGCAATTTCTTTGGTTTGTTTGTGATGGTGGTAGCCGCCGCAGAAGCTGCCGTGGCGCTAGGGATTCTCATTCAAGTGCATCGGCATTTCAAAACAAGCAACCTTGATGAGCTTGACGGGCTAAAAGGCTAGTAGTGCAATCAGTTAATTTTTAATAATGAGTGGCATCATACAGAAGTGCCACTTTTTAAAAAAGTGGAACGTCTTTTTACACCTTACATATTTTTTGCAAATCTCCCTTTGCTGAATTATAAAATATCAGTTGACTGCACTAGAAGCCTTTGGGCTGGGCTACGACAGCCAGACCAAAAATAAAGCACACAGTACTCCACATAAAAAGAAGGCTGACTGCTTTATTGGTGGGTATGTCAGTACAAGGATTACTTTTTTAATAAGCGAACCATGCTCACTTGCAAGTAATAAGGCTCTAATTTGTCGGGGTCTAAATCTGTACGAGTTTTATCGCCTTCTCGTCCTTCGTAAGTTCGGTTTATGATTAAGCCTCCTTCTAGCTGTAGCCAAACTCTTTCTTTTACATTTACACTCAAAAAAGCCCCTCCATGTGTCGCATTCAAAGCAAAATTATCAGCTACTGGAGATACAAAATTAAATTGATTGCCTGTTACCCTGCCTATTAAGCCTAGTTTGAACTTCTCGCTAGGCAAAAAAGCAGCTTCTCCTTTAAATGGAAAATTAATGTCTGTATAAAATTTTTGGGAAATGCTTTGCCAATAAAAATCAAGGGTAGGCAGCCAACTTGCCTCTCCTAAGAGGGTATTGTAACTAGCCCCTATACCCAATAAAAAACTTTCATCCTCACGAAATAGCTTTTGTATTCGTGCTGCTCCTTGAAATATAAAATCGTTTTCAGCCCTATCTTTCTGAAAATCAGTAGCAATGCCAGGCTTTACATCTAAAATAAAACGCCAAGAATTGGCAAATTTTTGGCGAAGACTTAAGTTATAGTTGAGTGCATGCAGGCGGTCGGGTCTTTCTGCCTCAGGCTCTCCATTGGGCCAGTTTTGGTAAGTAAACTGATAGAGTGTATAATCAATGCTATGAAACAAGGAAGTATTTTCGCCAAGATTTGTCTCAAAATTTCCAAAAAGTGCTATTTCACTGTGTCCTATTTCTACACCTTCATAACGGTTGCTGCCCAAAATATCTACTATTTCGGTGCGGGCATATTGACGATAAGAAGCCCCAAACTGAGGCTGTATGCTTTGCCCCAGAAGGTAAGAATTCGCAACTAAAATGATTAAAAAAGGCAAAAAGATTTTCATAGTTTGTGTGCGTTTGAGGTGTATTTGAGTCGGTAAAGATAAATCAATCCATTAACAGTATAAAAATAGCCATAAAAAATCCTTTCAAGATTTAAGAAAGGATTTTTTTAGGTTTACTGAAAAGCGTTGTGTTTGATTATTTCTTCAACTCCAGCACCAAGGCAGACTTGGCAGGGATGCTCAACTGTGATAAATCAGTAATCGTTTTTTTGCCTAACACGTCTTGAGCTTTGCTGTAGCCTTGCATTCTTTGCTGGTATCTCTGTGTAGAGATGGTCTGGGTTTTGTCTGCTGAGTTATTCAAGATGACCATCACACAGTTCTCATCATCATATCTAAAATAAACATAGACACCGTTTTCGGGGACGTAGTGCATGAGTTTTCCTTGGGAAACTACGAGGGTGTTTTTACGCCACTGAAGCAGCGTTTGCATATAATCAAACATGTCATTTTGGGCTTCTGTACGTCCTTCTTTAGTAAAGGCATTTTTGGGATGGTCAGCCCAACCTCCAGGAAACTCCTCACGCACTTCATCATGTCCGTTGCCTGTCATGAGTAGCTCAGTGCCATAATAGATTTGTGGAATCCCTCTGGTAGTGAGAAGCGTAGCAATGCCCATTTTAAGCTTCTTAGTATCTTCACCTACAGTAGTAAAATACCTAGGGGTGTCGTGGTTGTCCAAGAAAGTAACCAAGCCATTGGCATCGGGGTAGATTCTATCTTGGGTAAGGGTATAATACAAACGTGAAACGCCTTTATCCCAGTTTTCTTCTTCATTAAAAGCAGCTGAAAATGCCTGACTTAGCACAAAATCAGTAACACTTGGCAGATGACTTTCATAGCCATCAGGGTTATCACCATAGCCTTTGAGCCAGTGTGCCTGTGTAGTGGCGAGGTATTCCCAGACCTCACCCACGATGTTAAATTGAGGATATTCGTCAAAAACAGCCTTTGCCCAATCAGCCAAAAAGGCTTTGTATGGATAAGAATAGGTATCCATTCTTATTCCGTCAATCCCAGCATATTCTATCCACCAGATGGTATTTTGGATGAGGTATGTTGCCACAAAGGGGTTTTCTTGGTTGAGGTCTGCCATTGTGGTATCAAACCAGCCCTGAAGCATGAGCTTAAAATCACCCTCGGCACGGTAGGGGTCTATTTGAGTTACGCCTCTGTAGTTTGAGCGTGTAAACTCAGGAAACTGATGTGCCCAATCTTCCATGGGTAAATCTTTGATAAAGTAATAATTCGTGCCACAGTGATTCACGACCATATCCATGATGACTTTAAGCCCTTTTTGATGGCAAGATTCCACCAAATTTACGTATTCTTCATTGCTGCCGATGCGGGGGTCAGTTTTATAAAAATCAGTGATGGCATAGCCATGGTAAGATTGCTTGGGCATGTCATTCTCTAGAGCAGGGTTAAGCCAAAGAGCCGTAAAGCCCAAATCTGCAATGTAATCAAGGTGCTGTGCAATGCCTTTGAGGTCTCCGCCGTGTCTGCCAAAGTGGTCATTTCGGTCTAGCTTCTCGAGCATCCCTGCTATATTGTCGTTGTCGGGGTTGCCATTGGCGAAGCGGTCAGGCATCAGTAAATAAATGGCATCTGTGCTGCTAAAGCCTTGGTGAATATTTTTTGCTTTGTTGCGGTTTTTTAGCTCATAGGTGTGTGTGAAGGTTTTTTTACCTTGCCTAAATACAATCGGAAATTTTCCTGCTTGGGCATCTTTGCTGATTTCTAGGTCTAAAAACAGGTAATTGGGGTTACTGACCTTGGTGGTGGTTTTGAGTTTGACACCCTTATGGTCAATACTTACCTCATTTTGAGAGATATTTTGCCCATAAACAATGAGCTGTAGGTTGGGATTGTTCATCTCTACCCACCAAAAGGCAGGTTCTAAGCGCTGTATGGGTGCATTATTTTTTTGTGAGAATCCTTCAGAAAAGAAAATAAAGAGAAGAAGGAAAGTAAAAAAGTGTTTTGGCAACGTTTTCATTGTTTATTCTTATTTTTTTTTGAAAATTAAAAAAAATAATTGAATTATTAGCAAAATTTAGCGCACAAAAATCTGGGTAATGCCCGCTTTCATTCCTCATTAAACACTATATTTACCTGAGCATCACAAAACTTTAAATCCGCAAGAAATGCAAATTACCATAGAAATTAGTCTTTATCCTCTACAAGAAGATTATGAACAGATTATCTTAGACTTCATCAAAGCCCTCCGACAGCATCAGGGGCTGAGTATAGAAACCAACGGGCTCAGCACACAAGTTTTTGGAGAATACGATGAGGTCATGAATGCCATTCAAATTGAAATGAAAGAACTATACCATCAAAGGCAAGCCGTATTGTTGCTCAAAATGGGGCGAGGGCATCTTAAATATCCAAAGGAATCTGAATCTTGACCTAAAACATCTTGAAAAACCAAAATTGCCTTATTTTACCATATGATTCTTAGTTTTTTCAATCAAATCTCCCAGTTCTTCGTAGAGCGTCGTCCGTAGTTTGAACGTAACTGAAACTACGGACTGTGGTATAGTTGGTATTTTAGAAATGGCTGTTGAGGCTGTTCTGTAGTGGAACGTCTTTTTACACTGGACGTGCTAACTTTACACGGACATCAAGTTAAGAAATAATCCTTAACTTAGTAAACTATGAGTACAATAAAAAAACATTACGGCAAAGAGTTTAAAGAACAAGCGATTAAACTCATCCAAGAGGGGCGTAAAGTACCTCAATTAGCCAAAGAGCTAGGAGTAACCTCAGCTAGTCTCTACCGTTGGCAACGAGAGTATGAGAGCTATGGTAAGAATAGCTTTTCAGGCAATTGGTCAGCCAAAACTGACTGAGCAAGAAAACCGTATCCAAGTAATAGAAAAAGGTGCAGGTATCTTGGCTTACACCTTTGTGAACCACGTGATAGCCAGACATCAAACTGCTTTTTGGCACAGAGTAGCAGCTTTTGTGATTGCAGAATCTCTCGAACACATAGAG
>JAABSX010000090.1 GCA_011390205.1 Microscillaceae bacterium
TCTGCCGCTGTTGGTCTGTAAGCTTTAGGGGGTTTTTCTGGTGCATATCCCAGAGCTTGGAGATAAATGTAAAGTTCAGCAAGTCTAGGCTATATTTGGCTATGTATAAGCACTTCTTGATATAAGGAATAATTTTTTCCTCACTACTTTTATTCTCATTCTGACCAATACCCATCAAATGGCTCAGCTGCATTCCGATTACGCCTACATAGCTAGAAGTTAGAATCTCTTTTGCTCTCCCATTGTATTTTTCCTGACTTGCCCAATTCTCAATATTATTTTTTTGCATATAGTTAATCAGCTTTTCTGCAAAAACATTGTGAGGTTGTATTGCCTCAATTAGCCGTTCTGTAATGCTTTCATTGAAAGCCTTTTTACCCGAAAGCAAACCAAAATTTGCCTCATTGATATGCTCAATATTGTAAATCTTATCGGCATATTGTACTGTTTTGCTTTCTTGAGATTTGAGGAGTTCTTTAAGTTCGCCGAGTTGGCTTTTAATCTCCTGCACCTGCCCATTGATATTCAGGCTGATTTTTTCTTCGGAGATTTCTTGGATGATGATGTTTTGGGGCATAGACACATAATTTTTTTTGAATCACTATTTCATCTGTGTATCTCCTTTGTGCATAGGTTGAACGTACCTGAAAAATACGCATAGCTGGGAGTTAGTTTTCATCTTCTTTATTTTATGATTACAAGGTTTTGAGTATGAAAATGCTGAATTTTACACTAGATGCCCAAATATAGTATATAAAATTGAAATCTTGTATCAATATGACCGCCAAATATAAATTTGTGCGATAAAAAAGAGGTGTTTCTTAGGGAAATTTTCCGAGGATTAACCAAAAGAAATGCCAAATTTAACCAGAAATACTCTTAGTCTTACAACCAGAAGTTCCTATTGCAAACACAGCAAAATTATCTCAAAAGGAGCAGTCTTAACAGACTGATTATCAGTGTATACTAAACTTGGTGTGGGCGATTTACCTTGTCTTTTCCGCTCTTTTTGGTTTAAACCTTCCTTTATTCTATGTAAAGTTCCATCTAATTTTCATTTACGAAAACAATAATACACAACCTTTCAAGAGGGGTAACCAGAAGGTAGATTACGCCATTGACTTCCTACACGTAAATACCATAATATGGCATCTACCACGTCCCGTAAATTATGTTTGTGTTGCCTTTGAATTTGAAAATATTCTTCTATTTTTGCCCATTGAGAATCAGTAAGGCATTCGTATCGAGTCTGCATATTCTTATTGTTTTGGGTAACTACAAGTTTGTGCACTGATTCTCTCTTTTGCAAATTTACATTTTTAGACAAGCTCTAAAGCAAGATTTGAGGCATTGTTAATATCTTGTTAAAAAAATTATGTTTGGAGTATGAAAAACACGCAACATATTTTCAGGCTATCAAGTATATAGAACTACTTAATCTTACATATACCAAATTATATTTGCCATGGGTGAATTATTTCAAGCAGCCTTTATGACTGCTAATTTATTTTATACTATCTTGTTAATCATTGTTTTTATCTATTGGTTGACGGTATTTATCGGAGTACTAGATTTAGGGTCATTTGACTTTGATGTAGATACTGATGTGGATGTGGACATAGATGCAGATGTGGATACAGATACTGATGTAGATGCAGAAGGAGGTTTAAATCCTGCACTTGCATTCTTGGCTTTTTTTAACTTAGGCAAAGTGCCTTTTATGATTTTCTTGAGCTTTTTGTCTTTGTTTTTATGGGTTGGGTCTTTGCTAGGCAATTACTATCTAGGAGATAAGATTCCGATGTTTGTGTTTGCATGGGTGGTTCCTAATTTATTACTTAGTTTGTCATTGACCAAATTTTGTACTGCTCCTCTGAAAAGTCTTTTTGAGGATGAAGAAAATGAATTTAAAACCAATCAAGACATCATCGGAAGAATAGGAATGGCTACCCTGCAAATAGATGATGAGCGTATTAGTCAATTAAGTATCCCAAATCAGCATGGTTCGCCCCTGCTTGTGCGTGCCAAGGCTACAGAAGGAAAAGAAGTATTAAAAGGATATCAAGCCCTCGTAATACATTATGAAGAGGAAGGTAATTATTTTTTAGTAGAGCCATTTATTGATTAATCTCGATCAATGCCTCGTCATAGGATTTCCATCATTTTATTAATCATATTTTTAAACAATCAACTATGCCCTCACAAGTAGAGTGCATAGAAACTAACCAAACTAATTATGCCAGAACAACTTTTCATTTTCGCTGGAGCTACTTTCATAGTACTTGCTCTAGGTGTACTTGTCTTGTTTGCAAGATGGTTCAAAAAACCCATACAAGGGCAAGCTTTTGTCATCACGACACGCAAAGGAATTTTAGTAAAATTCAATGGTACAGTGGTTATACCTGTTCTCCATCGCCTTGAGATTATGGACATTTCGCTCAAAAGCTTTACTCTAGAGCGTATGGGCAAAGAAGGTCTTATTTGCCAAGACAATATGAGAGCAGATATTAAAGTAACTTTCTTTATCAAGGTAAACAAAACCGAAGAAGCTGTTAAAAATGTGGCACAAAGCATTGGTACAGCCAGGGCCTCTGACCGTGAGCTGCTTATTCAGCTTTTTGATGCCAAATTCTCTGAAGCACTCAAAACCGTAGGCAAGAAGTTTGATTTTGAAGATCTATACAGTGAGCGAGATAAATTTAAAAAAGAAATGCTTGACGAAATCGGTGAAGAACTAAATGGATACTCTCTTGAAGGTGCTGCGATTGATTTTTTGGAGCAAACTAAATTAGAATTTCTTGATCCCTCTAATATCTTAGACTCAAAAGGTATTCGCAAAATCACCGAACTGACTGCAACGCAACACAAACTCACCAATCAGATTCGCAGAGATGAAGAAAAAGAAATCAAAAGACAAGATGTAGAAGCACGTGAGACCGTCATAGATTTGGAGAAGCAAGGTGTGGACAAAGAAGAAAAACAAAAAGAAGACATCGCTTCTATCAAAGCAAGAACCCAATCAGTAATTGCCAAAACCCAACAAGAAGAGCTGCTCAAATCTGAACGTGCCAGGATAGAAACCGAAGAAGAAGTAGAAAAAGCCGAAGAACGCAAGCAAAAGGAGATTATGATTCTCAACAAAGAAAGACTTGCCATAGAAGCTCGCAAAAGTGAAGAAGTAGAAAAAGAAAGGCAAATCGCCATCACAGAGCGTGAAAAAGCAGTAGAACTTGCCCAAATAGAGAAACTCAAAAGTGTGGAGCAAGACCGAAGAGATATTCAAAAGACCATCAAAGAACGAATAGAGCTAGAGCGTGATACTGTGATCGAAGAAGAAAAAATCAAAGATACACGAGCACAAGCAAATGCAGACAGAATCAAGAAAGTAGCCATCACAGCCGCCGAACAAGCTGCCGAAGAAGGCTTGGTCAAAGAAATCAAAGCTGCCGAGGCCCGCAAAAAAGCAGCAGAACTTAAAGCCGAGCAAGACAAAATAGAGGCTACCGTCGAGCGTGAAGTAGTGGATAAAAAAGCAGAAGCTAAAAAAATCATGGCAGATGCCAATGCCGAAGAGGCTGCCGCCATCGGTCTATCCGAAGCAAGGGTCATGGAAGCCAAATCTGCTGCCTTAGACAAACAAGGACAAGCAGAAGCCAACATCATCCGCCAAAAAGCACTCGCAGAAGCCGAAGGCATTCAAGCCAAACAGGCCTCTGAAAACGAAGCCTACGAAGAAAAAGGACACATTGACGCTAAAATCCTAGAAGAAAAAGGCAGAATTGATGTCAAAATCTTAGAAGAAAGAGGAATCGCAGAGTCTAAAATCATTGATATAAAAGCAGACTCTATCAAAAAACAAGGTCTGGCAGAAGCAGAGGTAATGGAGAAAAAAGCCCTCGCCGAAGCCAAAAAGATAGAAGCCAAAGCCGAAGCCATGAAAAAACTTGATGGTGTAGGCAGAGAACATGAAGAGTTTAAACTCAAGCTGGAGCAAGAAACCCAACTCCAAATGGCTAAAATCAATATCCAGAAGGAAATCACGCACGCACAATCCGAAGCTCTTGCCGAAGCTTTTAAATCCTCTAAAATCAATATCGTGGGAGGAGAAACAATGTTCTACGAAAATATAATGAAAGCCATCACCAGAGGTCAAGCCTTTGACCAAATGATAAACAGCAGTGATGCCCTCACAGGGGTGAAAAAAGCCCTCCTAAATGGCAACAACGGAGATAGCAACCACACCATCATCGAGAAAATAAAAGGATTCGTAGATCAATTTGGCCTAGAAAGCAATGATGTTAAAAACCTAAGTATCTCAGCTTTGCTTATGAAATTGCTCTCTATGGATACCGATGATGAAACCAAAGGTGTTCTTAATAACTTGCTTAACAGTGCCCAGAAAGCAGGAGTCCTAGATAAGAAAGTGAATAATTGGTTGTAAAAGTATCAGCACAATGCCGATTAATAAACTTGGTATGAAACCTACAAAAAGGAATCATACCAAGTAATTTTACTGATTTACCCTCTATTTTTTATAAAACCGAACTCAAACCCCCAACAGAGTATGGCAGAAGATACTACAAACCCTGAGCTTAAAGATAAAAAACAAAATGCACAGCTAGAAGGTGGCACGTATGAAATCATACGAAAACGACTTGAGACTCAAGGAGATATTCTACAACAATGCCTTGCCCAGCTCAACAATGCTCGAAAAGAGGTCTTTGGAAATATTGAAACCAAACTCATCGCCAATAACCGCATCGTAACCGAAAACAATTGTATCCCCAGAGATATGGTCAGTATCGGGAGGCAATTTATCTTTGGATACAATGTACAGATGAAACTCAAATCTACACAACTCATAGATGTATTTAGTGTATTCAAATACAAGGTAGAAGACCACTCTTTTCAGGTTACTTCTCTTGAACTGATTCAAAATGAAAAATTTGAGCTAGACTTCTTAGAAATGTACAAGTTTTATAAAGATACTGTATTTATGAAATTTGCCATTATTAATACCTCCCTTTATATGGTTTTTAAAGTGGGTAAAAAGATAGAAGACATCAAAGTATTCAAATGGGCAATCATAGGAAACCAACTCGAGTACCTCAACAATAGAAGCGAATATGAATTCAAATATCCCAAGCAACATGCTTTTGAATGGCAAAAAGCCAGACGTGAATCATACCGTGAAGGACAACACCCACACATCTCTATCAATGACCGTGTGTTTGTAGAAGCCGTAGGCGGTGACCTTACCATCAAAGTAGAAGACAATACAAGTTCGGGGGAAGGCATCTATGCCGAACCCGTAGAGCGTAAACAAACCCTTGACGAAGGAGAATATTATTTTTCGGATTTAGGCAATTTGATTTTGCTTAAGATTCGCCCTTACCAAGAATCCAACTACCGTTACATCATCTTTAATGACAAGCTAAAGCAAGCCATCAGAGTAGATAAAATAGAAGAAGCCTGCATCTTACTGCCTGATGATCAAGGACTTATTTTTTCTAATGGGTATTATTTACAGTCGGGTGAGCTGAAGCAATTTAATAATTTGCTGGATCGTTTAAAATTCGAAAAACACCTGCAAGCCCCCAATGGAGAAGACCATTTGTATATCTTCCACAATGACGAGGAAGGGGTTTATGTGCTGTTACCCTATAACCTCATCCAGCAAAAAGTAGAGAACCCCATTGTTTGTAATGGTTTTTCTATGTTTGAAAAAGGAGAAATTGCCTATTTTAGAGCACAAGTAGAAGCCTCAAAAAATCACTCCATACAAATATGGCAAACTCCTTATGTAGGTCCTGATTATATCCAACCCATTTCCAAAGAAAACTTCCTCTTCAAAATTGGCAACAAAGACATCGTGCGGGGTATGGCCGAAATGACCGAAATCCTCAATCTAATTGCCAAAGAAGATATCTATCAGACACTTTACATGGATTTGGTCAAGCAAAGTACTACAGTGCTAGATACTTACTATTGGCTCAACCACGCCGAAACTTTCCAACTCAATGAACCCCTGCTAGAAATCAAAAAATCGGCAAGTGCTGCCATTGATGAGTTCGAGAAGGTTACGAGAGTGCAGAAAAATACCCAAAGCCAAATAGAAGAAGTTGCCAAAAAAATAGATGAAATCCAAGACCGCATCAAACGCAGCAATTTTGATAAAATAGACCAATTCGTGCAGACCCTTGCAGACCTACGCACACTCAGGGGAGAAAGTATTTCGCTCAAAGAACTACGCTATACCGACCTAGAACGCATCGAGGGCTTCGAGGCTGTTTTATCAGAACAAAGTGAGAATATCTCCGAAAATACTGTGCGCTTTTTGCTCAAACCGCAATCCCTTGACTACTACCGCAAAGCCGTCAGCGAACACCAAAGCAACCTAGAAAAAGGTGAAAAAGTAGCCCAAATCTCTGCCACAGAAGCCAAAATAGACCAAACAGGCAAAGAACTGGATTTGCTCATTGACATTGTCAGCAATCTAAAAATAGATGACTCTACACAAACTACCCAAATCATAGACAATATCTCAGGAATTTATGCACAACTCAACCAAGTAAAATCTCAAGCACGCAACAAACGCCGTGATTTGAGAAGTGGTGAAGCCATGGCGGAGTTTGGGGCGCAAATAAAACTCGTGAGCCAAAGTGTAGTAAACTACCTCGACATCTCAGACACGCCCGCCAAAGCTGAGGAATTTCTGACCAAGGTCATGGTACAGCTCGAAGAGCTTGAAGGAAAATTTAGTGATTTTGAAGAGTTTATTGAGCAATTGACTGCCAAGCGTGAGGAAGTTTACAATGCTTTTGAAAGTAAAAAACTTGCACTCACAGAGGCACTCAACCGAAGAGCAACTGCCCTGCAAAATGCCGCCGACCGCATCTTGAAAGGCATACAAAGCCGTGTAGCTACTTTTGAGTCGGTCAGCGAAATCAATGGCTACTTTGCCGCCGACCTGATGATAGAAAAAATCCGTGACATCATAGACAAACTTGTAGCTCTAGAAGACAGTGTCAAAGCCGATGAAATCCAATCAAGGTTAAAATCTATCAGAGAAGATACCGTAAGGCAGCTCAAAGACCGTCAAGAAATTTTTGTGGGCGGTGAAAATGTCATCAAATTTGGGAAACATAACTTCTCGGTCAATGTGCAAAATCTTGACCTGACCGTCATACAGCGTGAAGGAAAGATGTTTTACCACCTTTCAGGCACTAATTTCTTCCAAGAAATCAAAAATGAAGCCTTCAACCAAACCAAAGAAGTCTGGACACAAGAGGTCATCTCTGAAAATAACCGAGTTTATCGCGCCGAATACCTTGCTTACCAACTCTACCAAAGCATCGCAAAACAAGAGCAAAGCGCAGGCAGCAATGGCAAAAGCAATGGTACGCCACACGAAAAACTACCCTCATTGGCTGAAATCAGCGAAATGCCACTTGATGCCCTGACAGCAATGGTGCAAAAATACATGGCACCTCGCTACTTAGAAAGCTATACCAAAGGCGTACACGACCAAGATGCAGCCCTCATTTTGCAAGCACTTGCACAGCTCAATCAACGCATAGACCTGCTGCGCTACCCTACCACAGCACGCGCTTGTGCCATTTATTTCTGGAAAGAATATCTGCCTACTTTTCAGCCCAAACGCCACCAACTGCTGCACAGCCAACTCAAAGGGATAGGCACTATCTTGAAGGTATTTCCGAATAGCAAAGATTTTAGGCAAGAAATAGCCGAACTACAAAAAGAAATCAAGCAATTTATAGAAACATCGGCACTTTTCAGACCTGAAATAGCCGACCTAGCAGGTACGTATCTTTTTTATGAAATCATCAGAGGCGACCACTTTATCATCAGTACCGAAGCCACCCAAATCTATGAGGCTTTTCAAAAACATCTCAAAGTAGGCGGACATACACGCCTCTACGAACAGTCGCTCAATGACCTCGCCGATGCCCCCGAAGAACAATTTGAACTGCTCAGAACTTGGGTAGAGGCTTTTGTGAAATCGGCCAACTTAGCGCAAGAAGTCGACTTTGTGGAAGAATACATTGATGAAGCTGCCTCGCTGTTGTTTCATAAAAATTATGACAACAAGCACGTCATTCACGCCTCTATTCAGCAAGACATCGCAGGTTTGTCAGGTTCGCATAGCGTCATTCAAAACAAAAACTACCACTTGCACTACAACGATTTTATGCTCAAACTTAATGACTTTGAGCAACGCACTGTGCCGCTTTTTGAGCAATACATTCACTTGAAAAAACAACTGACAGATGCCTTCCGTGAAGAACTCCGCCTGAATGAGTTTAAACCCAAAGTGCTTTCCTCTTTTGTACGCAACAAACTCATCAATGAGGTCTATTTGCCCCTCATCGGGGATAACCTCGCCAAGCAAATGGGTGTAGTAGGCGAAGGCAAACGCACTGACCTCATGGGCATGCTGCTGCTTATCTCGCCTCCGGGCTATGGCAAAACTACGCTCATGGAGTATGTTGCCAACCGATTAGGGATTATTTTTATGAAAATCAACGGCCCTGCCATAGGGCATCAGGTTACTTCTCTTGACCCTGCCGAAGCCAACAACGCCAGTGCAAGAGAGGAAATCAACAAGCTCAACCTTGCCTTTGAGATGGGCGACAATGTGATGATTTATATTGATGATATTCAGCACTGCAACCCTGAGTTTTTGCAGAAGTTTATCTCTCTCTGTGATGGGCAGCGCAGAATAGAGGGAGTCTATCAAGGCAAGCCCAAAACTTATGACCTCAGAGGACGCAAGGTATGCGTAGCCATGGCAGGCAACCCCTACACCGAAAGTGGCGACAAATTCCAAATCCCAGATATGCTCTCTAACCGTGCCGATACCTACAACTTGGGCGACATCATAGGCGATTCGGCGGAGGTCTTTAAACTGAGCTACATAGAAAACTGCCTTACTTCTAACCCTATTTTGAACAAACTCGCCACTCGAAGCCAAAAAGATGTCTATGCACTTATCCGACTCGCTGAAACCGATAACCGAGAAGGTATGGAACTAGAAGGCAATTATGCCTCCGAAGAAATCAATGAAATCGTAGCAGTGCTGAAAAAACTCTTCATCGTGCGGGATTATGTCCTGCGAAATAACATGGAATATATCCGCTCGGCAGCCCAAAGCGATGAGTTCCGCACCGAACCGCCCTTCAAACTCCAAGGCTCCTACCGCGATATGAACAAAATCGCCGAAAAGATTGTCCCGATTATGAACGACCGTGAGCTAAAAACGCTCATCATCTCGCACTACGAAAACGAAGCCCAAACCCTCACCACAGGGGCAGAGGCAAACTTGCTCAAGTTCAAAGAAATGAACCAACTCCTCACTCCCGAAGAAACCCAACGCTGGGAAGACATCAAGACGACTTTCCGTAAAAATAACCAATTCCGCAACATTGGCGCAGGCGAACACATGGGGCAAGTCCTCTTGCAACTCTCCAACTTCAACGAGGGCCTTTCTGCAATTAAAGACGTGATTCAGAAGGGGGTGGGGAAAGGGTAGGATTACCGTGCAAGTGAAGACTATTGCACGAGTTAGCTTTTAATCATTACCTCGTGGAATGGGTTTTGGGTTCGCTGTTTAAGTTTCTTGACTTGCATGAGGGAACAGCATTAATGATTTGTAAAAACTTTAAAACAGCCATTAAATATGAAATTTAGCCAAGTATTTTTTTTGTTCATCATTTTATTTTGTTCGTGCCAAGAAAAAAGTAATGAGTCATATATCTCGAAAGTCAAGGTTGTTGAGATGGAGAGTACAATAAAGATTTTAAATAGGATAGACAGCTTGATAACAGAAGAAGATGTAAAAGATTTTCTAGTAAGTCAAGATAGTATTTACTTAAAAGAAGAAAATATTGTGTTTGGCTTTAATACAGTTTACAACTTTTTCCATAAAAAAGTGTGCAAAGTTGTTTATGATAACTTAGAGGTAAAACCCTATTTCAAGGGAGATATTGATAACAATGGCTATACTGATATAGGGATTATGTATTATGAACTGAAAGATAGGTACGAATTGATGGGAGGACAGATTTTTGTTATTATTTTAGGAAAACCTAATAACGAATTTGAGCTAATAAGACCTTACTCTACATATTACTTCAAAGACAAGACAAATTGTTCGTCTTTTGAGCTAGGATGTATAGAGCAATTAAGATTTTTAGGCTTAACTCTCAAAAAAGAAAATATACCTGCTATTTTTCATGATTATGAACCATTAGATTTACACGAAGAAAAGTCAGATAATACCATAAGAAAAAGAGATACTTTGATTTTTTGGAAAAATAACCTTATTGAATACAATCCTAATCCAAGCAAGCATAAGATTCAGGAAATCAAAGTGAATTTTCTTGGTAGTTCTAATGATGATATATGTTGTAATCCTCATTTTGATATTAGATATACCCAAGATTCTATTTATTATCACGGACGTATGTGGATTGAAAATAGTAAAAAAGAAACTAAAAATAACAGACAAGAATTTGAAGAACTTTGTGAAATGTTAAACTACATAATAGATTTCTCAAAGCCTGAGCAAGACTTAAGACAAAGTGAAGATATTGAAACAAATTATATTTTAGAAATTACTTATGATGACAATAAAAAGATAAAAGTGATAGATGGGCAAAGTTGCTCTTGCTCATTTTCTAGTTTTGGGTTGGATATATTCTATGATAAGATTCTTCAAACAAAATTCGTCCGTAGAGTAAGACACGATTTCAGACCTTAAAAACCCAAACCCTTCATCTGCTTCAATCCTCTTGGCTTGAATTTCGTAGAACGAGCTTTTGACTTGCTGTGTAAGCAAAGAGGCTTGCAGGAGGGCACTAAGAAAAACTTTGTAATTATGATATAAGTTGAGCAACTTATAAGACACTCTTAATAAATTAATCAGATGAATAAATTTTCTTTTGGCTGGAAACCACACTACGAAATAGATGTGACAGCTAAAATTACAAACAAAAAGATTTTCTCCCAGTATGTAAGAAAAGCCTGTGAAAAACTGAAATGAGATATTTTATATTGTGATAATGAAGACTACAATATTATAGAAGCTAAGAGAAAGAATAGTGATAAAAATTATTCCGAGAAAATCTACATTACTTGGAATGAAGGGGCAGATAGTTATCATATCAAAAGTGTAAGTCTAGTTAGTGTTATTCTTGATTGGGGTTCAAATAGAAAAAGGGCTGAAGAATTGATATGGGTAATCAACAAAATACAAAAAATCTATACCGAAGAGCAAATCTTAGATGAGATAGAAAAAGAAAAATATGAAGTTCCCAATGAACTGCCACCACCTAAGAATAATTATAAGCCCTCAGTCTGGTCTTAGGTTGTAGCATTAAGCGTAACCCACAACAGCAAACTGATTCTCAGGCTAGTCAGAGTGTCAT
>JAABSX010000091.1 GCA_011390205.1 Microscillaceae bacterium
TCCCCACTTATGTTAAGTAGCAATAAAATTTGTATCTTTACTGTTAGCGTAATGAACATCTTTTTAAAAACCTAAGATATGCAAACCCTTACCAAAATAAGCCCAGAAGAATACCTCGAGAATGAGGCAAAAGCTGATGTTAAAAGCGAATACCGAGCAGGAGAAGTCCTTGCGATGTCGGGTGCGCAGTTGGCCCATAATCAGATTGTAGCAGCTTTATTGCGCCTAATAGGAAACTGTCTTGAAGGTACAAATTGCGAAGTTTTCCCAAGTGATATGCTTCTCAAACTCCCTGAATGTGAGCTATTTACTTATCCTGATGTGATGGTAGTCTGCGGAGAAATCCAACTCGACAAGGATAGAAGACAAGGCTTAGATGTGTTGCTCAACCCGAGCATTGTGATAGAAGTTTTATCTAAAAGTACGGCTGATTATGACAGGGGCGAAAAAATGCGCTGTTATTTGACCTTGCCTAGCTTGCAACAGTATGTCTTAATCAATAGCGAAAGTTTTGATGTTTCTACCTATCTCCGTAATAATGAAAATGAATGGTTGCTCAAGATTTTCAAGAACCTATCTGAAAAAATAAAAATTGGTGATTGTGAGATAGCACTAGAAGATATTTACAAAAAAGTGAAGTTGTGAAGAATCTACTAAAACCTGCACAGAGTATCTTGATTTCTTACGAAAATCTGAGATTGAATATGATGAAAAGTATTTATTTGATTGGGTGACACAGATGCCACACCTACGGTGTTTATTTCACTTGATTGTCTTATTTCTACAAAGATGGCAAGCCTACAGATTTTAGGCCTAGAGGACTGAAATATTTGTAAAAATTAAATTAACTATCCGTCAAAACGCCCTAGGTATCGAATCGTTATCACATAAAACCCAAAAACCATTGACTACCTACACTAGGCTTATTTTTTTATAAAAAAACATCTATAATACCAAAAACCCTAAAGAATGACTCAAAAATATACCCTAAACACACATATATTTCGTTAAAAATTATATCTTTACAGACGTTAACTAATAAATTAAAGCACATGGAATTAAAGACAAACCAAAAAATAGAAACCAATTTTAGTTTGGCGTCAATGACTGATATTATTTTTCAGCTATTGATTTTTTTTATGCTTACCTCTTCATTCGTAACTCCTGCAGCACTCCCCGTAAACCTGCCCTCTAGCGTAGAAGCCCCCACCATTACACCCAAAATGCAAGTAACCATCACCAATAACCTGCAGTATTTTGTCAATGAAGTGCCCGTAGAGGCTAGCAATATTGAAGAAGAAATCAAAGCAGCCATTCTTCGTGTACCTGGCAATACAGACATCGTGATGGTACTCAATGTAGATAAAGATGTAGCAGTACAGCACGTCGTAAAAGTGGCTTCACTTGGCAACAGACTGGGGGCAAAAGTATCCATAGCCACTAAAGTAGAGTCAATGGAATAATATTTATTCTATTCAATCAGTTTTTATCACCCACAAAATAGTAAACTCATACCCCATGGCAGTTACCATCAAAAAACAAGAAACCAAAGAACAGCAAAGAAGATTGCTTGCACTCATCATCAGTGTGCTGATTAGCTTAGGGATAGTCATACTCTTGTATCTGATAAAGGTAAACTTCTTTGATTACCCTCCCAAAGATTTTGAATACGGGATGCAAGTAAGCTACGGCACAGATGATGTAGGAAGTGGAGAAAATACCGCAAGCATTGATGATTTTATCAATAATGACAATACTTCCGAAAATAATAACCCTAACCAAGATGCAAATACCGAAAATATAGAAACTACAGAAGAATCACCTATCTCTGATACACGTGTCAATACCAGTGAAAACAATACAAAACCCACCAATAAGCCCAAAGAAGAGCAAAACCAGCCACCACCCAAAAAAGTAACTACCAACAACCAAAAACCCTCTGAAACTGGGCAAGGAAATGACAAAAATCAAGCAGGCAACAAAGGCAAAGAAAATGGAATCAATGAACAAGGACTTTATGAAGGCAATGGCGGAAATGGTGGCTCGTCTCTGAGCCTCTCTGGATGGAGATGGGAAGCAGAACCTATAGTGAAGGATGACTCCAATGCAGAAGGGACGATTATTTTCGATGTATTGGTAGATGAAGAAGGGTATTTCATGTCAGTAAAGCCACGCTATCCTGGCACGACTGTCAGTGATAAAAGCATCGTAGAAAAATACAGACAGGCAGTACTCAAGGCATACCTCACCCCCGATGGCTCAAGCAGCCGTACTGCAAGCACATCTAGGGGGATTGTTACGTATGTGCTAAAATCAAAATAAAAAGGCTAATACTTATCACATTGAATATAAATACTTATGAAGAGGCGATTGCATACTTGTTTGCACAGCTTCACGTCTTTCAGAAAGTGGGGGAAAAAGCCCTTAACCCCAATCTTCAAAATATCCGAAAGCTATGCATTCCCCTTGGAAACCCTGAGCGAGAATTTCCTAGCTTGCACATCGCAGGCACGAATGGCAAGGGAAGTAGCTGCCATTATTTAGCCTCTATCTTGCAAGAAGCAGGTTATCATGTAGGTTTATATACTTCTCCACATCTTTTCTCATTTACGGAGCGCATCAAGGTGGGGGGGCAAGAAGTGGAAAAAGAGTGGGTTTTACGCTTTGTGAAGGAGCATATGGAGCTTATCCAAGAAGTACAGCCCAGTTTTTATGAGATAAGTGTGGCGATGGCTTTCGCATATTTTGCCCAAAAAAGAATTGACATTGCGGTCATAGAAGTAGGGCTAGGTGGCCGCTGGGACTCTACCAATGTCATTCAGCCTGAAGCTTCCCTGATTACCAATATTAGCTTTGACCATCAGTCTATCTTAGGGCACACACTGGCAGAGATTGCTTACCAAAAAGCAGGTATTATCAAAGAAAACACCCCTGCCATCATCAGCGAAACACAAACAGAGACCCTGCCTGTGTTTAAAAAAGTAGCCCAAGAGCAAAACGCCCCCATTTATTTTGCAGAAGAAAGCTACCAAATAGAAGCATCTCAAATAGCTTCGGATACTTATTTGGATATCTATCAGAATAAAAAAATTCTAATCCAACACGTCAAAGCACCCCTGCTGGGCATTCACCAACAAAAAAACCTCAAGGGAGTCTGCAAAACCCTAGAAATTATCCAAGAAAAAGGCTGGAAAATTAGCCCTGAAAATATCAAAAATGGCATTGAAAAACTCAAAGAAAATGTAAACCTTCAGGGCAGATGGCAAATATTACAGCAAAACCCACTTATTGTCTGTGATGTAGCACACAATGAAGGAGGCATCAAAGAAATAAATAAACTTATAGAGGCCACAGCCCATGAGCATCTGCACCTTATCTTGGGATTTTCTAAAGACAAAGACCTTATGGCTATGCTCAAACTGTTTCCCCAACAAAATAGCTCTTTCTATTTTTGTATGTTTGATTCTCCGAGAAGCAGCTCCCTCGATGAACTCAAAGAAACCGCAGAAGCGCTTCATTTATCGGCCACATTTCACCAAAATGTAAACAAAGCAATGCAATATGCCCAAGAAAAAGCAAGTAAAAAAGACCTCCTCTATGTAGGTGGAAGCACTTTTACAGTAGCTGAAATAGATTTGATTACCAAAAGACAAAAATTTTGATTAATTTAGAGTCATGATGTTTAAATAAATCATAAAATGGAAGATATAATAATCGAGAAGACCACAAAAACGCCCTCAGTTAGGTTCAGTTTTGAAGAAAATTATTTGGAAATCAGTGGCGTATCCATCCCAGAGGATGCCGAGAATTTCTATGACCCACTCATGAAATGGGTGGAGAGCTATATCACACACAAAAAAGGGCAAACTACCAAATTTGTGCTTAAGCTTATTTACTTTAACACCAGCACCGCAGATTACCTCGTCAATATGCTCAAAAACTTAAAACAACTTCAAGATGGCTACACCGAAGAGAGCAACGACAGCGAAGCCTCTCAGCAAGCCAAAGATTCTCTAGACAAAGCCGCCCTTGCCTCCGAAAAAAGCTTTTTAGACCTACAGTCCGTTTCAGATGAAGAGCAAGAAAATGAGCAAAGTAGCAAAATCCAAGATGAAGAAGAAAATCAAGAAGAGGTAGAAGAATACAGCAACCTGAATCATCCTCTAAAAGTAGAATGGAACTATGAAGAAGAAGATGAAGACATGCGTGAAACAGGGACGCATTTTGAGTCAATCATAGATTTGCCTTTTACTTTTAAGGCCGTAGAAGAAATAGACTAAAAAACACCTTGCCAAGTAAGAATGTGTTTAAATGCTTATGCAAAATATAAAAGCCTTCACTCTTTTTTATATCCTTAGAGTGAAGGCTTTCTTGTTAGATAACTTCCGTTTGAAATAAACCTAGTTTACTGCTCCATTCTGTGCCTTAGGTCATCTATGTGTATCTTCAGTTCTTTCTTTTCCATCATAAAATCATTGACGGTATGGATGGCATGGATAACCGTACTGTGGTCTCTCCCTCCGAAGTGATAACCGATAGATTTTAATGAAAACCCCGTATATTCTTTAGCAAAATACATCGCAATCTGCCGAGCAGTAACGATCTCTTTTTTCCTTGTTTTTGCTTTCAGATTGTCTATGGTTAGCCCAAAATACTCACTGACTACCTTTTGGATGGTGTCGATGCTAATCTCACGACTTTCTACAGATTGCACTATTTTTTCTACGGTTTCTTTTGCCATCTGCAGGCTGATGGGAGTCTGTGTAGAGGTAGCTTGCCAGATGAGCGAGTTAATCGCTCCTTCTAGCTCACGTATGTTGCTATCTACACTGTGTGCCAAATATTCTATAACTTTATCAGGCAATTCTAGGTGATTGTCTGTAATTTTCTTTTGGATAATGGCCATGCGTGTCTCTAGGTCAGGCTGCTTCAGGTCTGCCGTTAGTCCCCATTTAAAACGTGATAAAAGACGCTCTTCTAGCCCTTTCAAATCTATGGGAGGGCAATCACTGGTCATAATGATTTGCTTTCCTGACTGGTGAAGATGATTAAAAATATGAAAAAATATCTCTTGAGTGCGGTCTTTTCCTGATAAAAACTGCACGTCATCAATCATCAATACATCTACTTGCATATAAAAATGATTGAATGACTCTAATTTATGATTTTTTAAAGACTCGATAAACTGATTGGTAAACTTATCTGCCGACACATAAACCACCTCTCTGCCTTTCTCATAAGTCTGTATGTAGTTCCCAATCGCCTGTACGAGGTGGGTTTTGCCTAGGCCTACCCCTCCATAAAGCATCAGCGGATTAAAAGAAGTAACCCCAGGCCTGCGTGCGACTGCCATTCCTGCTGAGCGTGCAAGCCTGTTACAATCCCCTTCTATAAAGTTGTCAAAAGTATAGGCGCGGTTGAGTGTGAAGTTAGACAAAAAACTCTGCCCATTGTCCTCATTTCCTCTGTTATACTTTCCATTCTTGGGGTGATTGTCTTTGATTTTAGTGATATCACCTAGATAATTCCCATTCGAGTTTTTTCTTTCCTCCTCTTCTTCCTCTTCATCTTCTTTGATAAAATAAGCCAAGCGGCCCTCAGTGCCCAAAGCCTTGTCAATCGCTTCACGGAGAATTTGAACAAAGTTTTCTTCTAAATATTCATAAAAAAATTTACTAGGTACTTGAATCGTAAGTACTTTATCTTCTAGTTTGTAGGCATGTATAGGTTCAAACCAAGTCATGAAGGTCTGAGGTTCTATCTGCTCTTTGATAGAGCCTAGACAGTTTTCCCATACCGTGTAACAATCCGTTTCGGTAGATGATGTAGAGACATGTTCCATATTCTTATTCTTAATTTCTTTTGAAGCCGGACGACAAAAATGCAAAAAAAAAGGCACAATATGAAAATAAATCTTTGTCCTATTTATGCCCCAACTGCTAACTAATTGAGATTCTTGACACAAGGTATCAGAATGGACATTTTTTTTGCTGTAATATTTTTGTAGATACTCATTTTACAACAATGCCTGTATCTCATAACTCCTATCATTTTGTGATTCTGTAGTGATGAAAATGCACTTTGTGTTCCTTTTCTGTGGTTCATAAAAGACGTTACTCTCAGAAAACTGGAAACAAATCATTTCCCGTTCTTTTTTCACTAAAAACCTACATTTATTTTCTGAATGCTTTTTTCCTCTCTAATATGTTTTAAACAGAGATTTTGCCTACCAATATCCCCAAAAATTCGTTTTGAAAGAGATATTCTTATGTAATTTATTTTCGCTTACAAAGTGTTATAAATTATTTTCTATCATTCTGCTTCCAAATATCTCTTTTTTTGTGGTACTTCTGTCTGCTGTCTTGTTTCATTTTAGCCATTAGCTTGCAGATTTCGTCTATTTTTGTAATAAATAAAAAACATTCTTAAACAAAAATGACTATGAAAAAGATTTCTGGATACGTTTTCTGCAAAGTTACCAGCCGAGTATTGCATAATCCTATTGTGTATTGGTTTGACCAACACGGAAGGATTGAAGAAAAAATCATGGGCACTGAGTCAGAAGGCCGCTTCGATGTAGATATTCCTAGTTATGTCGACAAATTATATGTTGCCAATAGGGGTTATTCTGTTCGGGAGATTCACCTTTCTGCCCACACCCAAAAGATATTGGTCCACCTCAGCAAATAATCAGCTATTGAGCCAAAGATATTAAAAAAAATTATATATTTACACTTAATTATAAAAACCAAGAGGAACATCTTTACTGGCTTTCTGTTGGTTTTTTTGTGGGCATTCTAGCTTGTTCTTAAAGAGTGATTGCTCTGATGCTCTAGATTCAGAATATCTTCATAAAGTGCCAGGCACTGGCTTGATTGCCTTTTTATAGAGTAATATTCCTCAGCGATTTTTCTAGCTTTATCCCCAAATCTTTCTCGCATTGCATCATTGCATAGCATCTCCTCTATTCTTTGGGCAAGCATCTGACTATCTCTGAGAGGCACTAAGAATCCGTTTTGATTGTGCAAGACCATATCAGGGATTCCTCCTACCTCAAAGCCTATCACAGGCAAAGCACTTGCCATGGCTTCTAAGACAGTATTGGGGAGGTTATCTTCTAGTGAAGGTACGATACACACATCTGCGGCGGCATATACTTCTGCTAGCTCAGACTCTTCACTGATGAAGTGCAAAGGTAAAAAATAATCTTCTTCGAGGGGCTGTTCGTCATTTCCAACAAGCAGACAGACAAAGTCATTTCGGTGCAGCTGGGTCAATGCTTTTTGTAGGTATTGAAATCCTTTGCGCTCATTATGGATATTGTCTGCCACAAAGAGCAATATCTTTTTATCAGGGGGAAGCCCTAATTTTTTGCGTAGAAGTGCCTTAGGTCGGGGGTGAAACACGTCCACATCAAGTCCATTGGCAATGAGGTGATGCGTAAAATCTTTGAATATCTCTGTTTTTTCGGATACTTGTTTAATCCATCGGCTGAGGCAGATGATGTTAAGGTTTTGGCACGAGAGGAGGGCATTCTTCTTAATTTTGAGGTGCTCTCTTTCTATCTCTGCAAATTCATCTTGGTGGTTTAGGGAGTCATTGGCATAGTGAAAGCCCCCACTGAAAGGGTTCAGGTCGTGCAGTGTCCAGACGATGGGCTTGTCCATTTGTCTAAAAAAAGTATCATAATCTAAGAACCCTCCTACCCAATGCAGGTGTATGAGGTCAGCTTCTTTGACAAGGGGGTGCTTGTGCAGGTCATAAATGCTAGAAGGGAAGGAAAACATTTCATAGTTGGTAAGTTTATTTTTGAGGGCTTGCTTTTTCTTATAGTGGTCTATGCGGTAAAGCAAAGAATATCGAGCCTTGTCTATGAGAGAGTGATGTCCGTTATGAAAAGGAAATACTTTTTTGGGGTATGAAGAAGGTTGGTGATAGAGTGTCAGTACTTTTGAAGATACGCCACGCTGCAAGAGTCCTTCGTGTAGTCTAATCATCGCTTTGGCAGCACCTCCACTGTCTGTAGTATTGATATGTAGAATATTCATTAATTTACCAAGTGATTTTTTTGTAGATTCTTTTGAGAAAAGAAGGCATCTTTTGATAAATCCTTCCTTTGCTATATTGCCAATAGTAATTTGCTTTGTGCCTCCAGCTTACCCCACCATAACGATAAAAGGCACGCATTTTATTTCTGATTCCGTTATACTCTTGCAAAATTATGGGTTTTATACTAATTTCTTTAGCTAATTGAGATATATCATGCATTTTTATGGTGTTGCTATGTGTGCCTGAGCCATCAAAGCCTATATTTTGTATCAATGACTGACGAGGACAAAGGCAAAAGCCTTCTTTCAGATAGACACTTGCCAACCATTTGATAGCCCATGTATCTATTTCGCCTGTGATGTTTCTTTCCAAATGCCTCACAAAGGTATTGCTGCCATTCAAATCAAAATGATACAGCTTCTCTTGTTGGTCCAGTTCGCTCCAGAGGGCAGCCGCATCAGGCCTAAAATACTTCCATGCTCTCTCCCAAGTGCCCCAGCCCCAGCTAGAGATGACATTGTAAAAGAAAGTCTCAGGAAAGTGCTTTCCTATCGGATACATATAGGCATTGATGTGCATCACGCACTCTTCTTGTGCATAAAAATCAAGGGCCTCATTCATATATTTCAAAAACCCAGGCGAAGTCAGCAAATCATCTTCTAGCACAATGACCTTGCCGTGTCTGTTTACTACCTCCGTAATGCCTTGAATTATATTCTGTGCAAGCCCTAGATTTTTCTCCCTAAAAATAAGCTTTACCTCCGCAAAACCTTGCTGTGAAGCAATGCAACGCCTCACTTGCTCCACCTTCAAGGCATCTTCCTCAGTGCCATTTTCTTGAAAACCATCAGCATAGATGTACAGCAGAGAGTCAGCAGCAAGCTCGTTCTCAGACAATGCCATCAAAGTCTGCTCAGTATGCCGTGGGCGATTATAGACAAATAAAACAATCGGAGCAAGTGGTTTAGACATACAAACAAGGGTCTGGATTTTACGAAAACATCTCTGTACTTTCTTTTCTTCTTCAAAAGATAAACAAGCAATCATCTCAAAGAAAGATTCGCATACATTTTTTGTATTTGTGCAAGACCTGCCTCAAAACAACCCATACACATACGAATTATACAACTCAAACAAAAACTCAATCCGCTCTACTTCATTGGCGAAGGGCTGCTTGCGGTAGCATAAGGTTACTATTTTAACACATTTTTTAAAGGATTACTAATACTCACAAAATCCTTCAATAAATTGCCGTTTTTATCTATATTCTCTAACCTCAACTCTTGTAGCATAAAAAAATCTTCAATGGATATTTTATTATCTAAATTAATATCCACGGGTTCTTCTGTAAAAAAGTGGATAAGAGATGTGATGGTAAAAATTAAGTAATACTTGATATGCGCTGTAATTGTAGTAATATCTTTTTTGTGTGCTGCATCATGCACTATTTCATTTCTTAATCGATAAATTCTGTTCAAATTCCATACAATATTCTGTCTATGTTTCTTCAAAGTCGCTTTTATTTTTTCAGGGGCTAGTAGCCGTTCCTTAAAATAACTAGCTCTGTAAGCTAGTAGTGGAAAGGTTTGCAGTAAACTTTCTAAATAGGTGTAAGTAGTTTCCTCTAATAAATAGCTTAAATTCTGACTATAATCAAGTATATTGGTATGAACTCCAAGATATTCAAGGTTTTGATGAAAATCTTCTATTAGTTTCTTGAAATAGACAATTGAATGAATATTACTAAAGTTAGTTACTATCCTTTGTAAGGTATATTCGTCCGCATCATATACTGAAAATAGATATTCTAGACCAATCCAATAATTCAATAGTTTACTCTCTATCTCATTACTCTCATTACCTAGCCTGAAATACCTTGCTCCTGATGTTAATTTATTAATAGATTCAGGGCTAATTTTATTACTATTTTGAATAGTTTCAATTTTATTACTGAATGTATTTAGTAATTCTACACCACTATTATAATATCCATCTATTTGATAATCAATGTTTTGAATATCAGATTTTTTTAAGTCATTGCCACCTATAACTACTATATCTCTACCATAGCTTATCTTGTTGTTTCCGAATTGAAGGATGTCCAATTTATTAGCTATTTTTTCTCTAAATTTTACCGTAGCAGAATAATAATCTAGTGCCTCAACCTTATAACTGAGCAGTAAGCTTGATTTATGACTTTTTAAGAAATCAGCCACTTTTTGATTAGTCTTTGTAATGAATCTTTGGTAATCACTCTTTTGTAAAAGTTCATTTTTAAAATACTTACTGATACTTTTATGAAGATGATTGGGATAGTCTATTTTTACAATGACTGAAAATTCTTCGTTTGTTTTATAAATTAAGTTTCTCAGAATACTCAACCTGTCGTCAAAAGTTCCTCCACCAGACCCAAAAATGGTTCTAACATAATTATTAAGATACTCCTTTGAATATCCTCTTGTTCTTAATTCTACAAAAAAATAACTTATCAGCCTATTAAGCTGATCTAATTCTTTTATCTTGAATGATTCTTTTTTATTCAGTTCCTGAATATTTAATTTAATGGTTTCAAAGATTATTTGCAAATAATCTTGATTATCTCTAAGGATTAGGTTGGTAGCATAATAAATTTTCTTAAAATCTAGTTTATTCCCTTTAATGACAACCTCAATTAATGACAGTAAATATTTTTTACTTATACTCCTAAATTCAAGTTCGTTCTCTTCATCTAAAATTCTCTTAAATTCCTCTATCAAAAATTTCGCATAGTCTTTTCTTTTTAATTTATTAAGGTCAATATCTTGAATGACTTGTATCAACTCTATCATCAATGATTTTGGGTTGTGTATTCTCAGTCTAAAAGAATCAATCGTTTCTTTATGAAGCAATTCTGCGGATTTTTCTACAAAAAATTTCTCCGCAACAGTAATTTGGTAACTAAATTTTGGTTTTCTCATATATGATTCTTATTTTTGTATCGAGAATCAAGACTTTCATTCATTAAAGATAATAAAGGGTATTGGATAATGACCGCTTGTCTGTTTACAGGGAATGTCATCTATCCAACCCTACGAAACTGAGGCAACCTTATAAGTTGCCTTTTTTCATTCAAACAACCCATAC
>JAABSX010000092.1 GCA_011390205.1 Microscillaceae bacterium
AATGTAGTCGTTCGTTGCAGACCATCTATGATGACCAATTTATTTTCTACGGTTTGATTTACATAAAAAGGCGGAAGAGGAAAGCCCAATAAGATAGACTCTATGAATCGGCTCATTTTGTAGGGTGTCCAAACGAAGTTACGCTGATAAGCTGGGTCTATGATAAGTCTTTGTCGGTCATAATCACGCATATACTGAAAAACAGACATTTTATCTTCTCGAATATCCACATCTACTTTGGTGGGGTCGCCAAAGGGGTAAGTGCGTAACTTATCACCGCTTGTGTCTTCTAGCTCTTGAGCTTGTGCATCTGACTCAATTAAATCGTTATTTTCTGTTTCCATTATCTTTGTATTTATCACAAATTTAACCAAAAATTGAAGCGATATAAACGCCTAAAGAATATGTTTTTCACCTCTTATTCAGCAGCAGAAATATTCATTTTTTTTACGATTGGGCTAATTGTAAGTCCCTGAACAATGATAGAAAACACCACAACTACATACGTAACTGATACAATGATATCACGCTGCATGGCCTCGGTCAGTGAGAGGGCCAAGGCTACTGATATCCCTCCACGCAGACCGCCCCAAGTCAGTAGAATGACTGTGTTAGGAACAAAATCTCTGCGAAGGCGCATCAGCGAAATAGGTATTCCCACAGAAATAAGCCGGGCGAACAATACCACCACAATTGCTACTACACCTGCCCACAAAAAGTCTATCTTAAAGTTAATGGCAAGTATCTCTAAGCCTATCAGCACAAACAGAATGGCGTTTAGTATTTCGTCTAGCATTTCCCAAAACATATCTACATATTCACGAGTGGTATCTGACATGGCTTGGCTGCGTGCCCTGTCATTCATAATCAGGCCTGCTACTACTACAGCCAAAGGTCCAGAAAAATGAAGCTGTGTGGCCAGTGCATAGCCGCCCATCACCATAGCCAAAGTAATAATTACTTCTACCATATAAGAATCTATAGATTTGAGCAACTGATAGCCTACATAGCCCATCAAAAGACCTAGCAATAAGCCGCCGCCTGTTTCTTCTAAAAACAACCAACTAATCTCGGCTACGGTTACTTCTGCAACACCTCTATCCGCAATGGCATAGATACTTAAAAAAATCACTACTGCAATCCCATCATTAAACAAGGACTCGCCCGCAATCTTAACTTCTAACTGCTTAGGAAGCTTGGCTTCTTTCAAGATGGCAAGCACTGCAATAGGGTCAGTGGGTGAAATCAAAGAACCAAACAAAAGACAGTAGATGAAGTCTATTTTTGCCCCTACAAACGTAAATACGGCATACATAAGCCCCCCGATGATAAATGTAGAAGCAAGTACACCCAATGTTGCAAACACCATAATAGGAGTTCGCTCTTTGGCAAGTGTCTTGATATCTACGTGCAAAGCTCCCGCAAAAAGCAAAAAACTAAGCATTACTTCCATCACTACTTTAGAAAAATTGATGCCTCGCACAAGGCTGATAAGTCCATCAAATACTCCAGGAAATACACTTCCCAGACTTACCATCGTGAGCGACATCACAAGGGCAATCATCATCAGGCCAATGGCAACAGGAAGTTTCAAAAAACGTTCGTTGATATAGCCAAAAGCTGCCGAAAGCACAATCAATATCGTAAAAGCATGAAACAACTCCATAAAAATAATATGTTTATTTGATAATTTAGTTAAGTTTGAATAGGCAAAGCTACTCAAAAAATGAGTAGAAAAATCACCCCAAGACCAATTAATCAAGACGTGAAAGGCACATCCAAGACCAGTCAGTGTATCTAAACTCTTTTGATTGACAAGGAGAAAATTAAAAAACATATATCTATTGGTACTGTCATCTTTTAAAAATACATTTGCCTATAAATTACCCTATAATTCAATAAAATGAAATACTTCCTGACAATTGGTTGGCTGTTTTGTGTTGTTGTGTTTTCCACAAATACAGCACAATCACAAGGTTTTATTAAACGCTACATCAATAACTTAATCAATGATACAAGTGATATTTCTCGTCCACAACTCCTAGTTTATCCTATCTTAGCCTATGCCCCCGAAACCAACCTAGAAATAGGAATTAATTCACTACTAATTTACTATGCAAAGCGAGACACTACCAACCGCCTCAGTGAGGTAACTGGGTTTACTTTTTTTACCCTAGAAAATCAATATGGGTTTTGGTTTGATAATGCCCTTTACAGCCATAAAGACAGATGGTTTTTGTTAGGAAGGATGCGTCTTCAGAGTTTTCCATTGCTTTACCATGGCATAGGGCTGGATACGCCCAAAGATTACCTAGCAAAAGTAGATGCCAACCAGATTTTGATAAAGCAGCGCCTGCTACGCAAAGTAGTAACTAATTTCTTCATAGGCTTAGAAGCTGATTTTCAGCGGCTAACACGTGTGGATTTTATACCGCCCGAAGACAAGACTTTTACTGATTTGCCCGTAGGAGCAGAAGGTTCTACCAACATAGGCGTTGGTCTAGGGATTGTCTATGACAACCGCCACAATGTACTGAATGTACGCAAAGGCTTCTTTTCTGAATTGGCTTTTTTGCATTACAATGATGCCATTAGCAGTTTTGGCTTTAATACCATCATTTCGGATACCCGTCTCCACCGGCCCGTAGGAAAACACAATGTCTGGGCAACGCAGTTGTTTGGGCAGTTCAATGGCGGAAATGTTCCCTTCAACCAACTCTCATTAATGGGAGGTGAAAGCCTTATGAGAGGCTACTATACAGGGCGATACAGAGATAAAAACCAGATAGCTGCTCAAACTGAGTTTCGGTTTTTACCCTTGCCTTTGGGTTTTTCTAAGCGAATAGGGGCTACTGTGTTTGGGTCAGTGGCTACAATAGCTGACACACCACGCAATATTGATTTAAAAAAACTGATATGGGCAGGTGGGGCAGGCTTACGGTTTTTAATTTTCCAGAAAAAAGACATCTACACACGCTTAGATTTTGCTTTCACCTCTGAAAAAACAGGGTTCTATATATACATTGGAGAGGCATTTTAAACTTGCACTCTATAAAAACCTAGATTAATTGCTGCCGTTGCTAGTGCCTTTACTTATCATCATAACGGCAAAAAAAGGAATGACTTGGTGCTTTTTATGGCTTTCCAAGTTATCCTTTTTTTTAATTAAGCATTTAGTACTTCAAAATTCTAGTCTGTGAAGTTCCTTGTTTGATGGTTTTTACCTGAAGAATCAAGACATTGGTGCTTGCATCCAAGTCAGTTAGGTTTATCTCCAAATTATTCTGCCCTGCCTGTAGCTGCACAGTTTGCTGATAAATTGCTTTGCCATACATATCATACAAATAAATTTGTCCCTGTTCGTTCAGATGACTCTCTATTTGTACTTGCATTCTTTCTTGCACAGGATTAGGGAAAATACGCACCTGTGAGCCAAGTCTGTTATTGGATTCTCCCAATGCTGTTACGCTTTCGGGCCTTAGCTGAAAACGAACCATCACAGGCAAATGGTCAGAAGTTGTACTTTCATAATTATTTACCAAATCAAAAGGCTGCACGATTCTTTCTGAACTGACAAGCCAATCTATCTCTAGCTCATCAGAGATAATGACATGGTCTATTACATTTTCAAAAGTGATGAAAGTACGCAAACCTGCATTGCTGAGGTTAAGCGTAACAGGCACATAATTTTCTGAATCTTCGACATAGCGGATAAAAGAAGATTCAGAAGTATTCACAGTCGGGGCGGTTTGGTCGGCTACGGTTTCGTCTAAATCATCATTGTAATCTCCCAAAATAATCAGAGGCATATTTGCAAAATGCGCATCTAGAGAATCTTTTAGCACTTCTACATCGTAGCGGCGCATAGCATAGCGAGGATTGGTAGTACTTTCACCCCCTCCATTAGAGCGTGTATGCACATTGATGAGTGCCAATTCTCTATCTCCTCCTTGGGTATTTACTCGGACTTTAAACATATACGGAAGCCTTCCGCTTGCCCAAAATCTATCTGTGGTAGAAGGGTAATTTACCAAATCATTCGGGTTTACGCCCTGTAGCAATACTTGAGTGCTGAGTGAATCCACTGTCGCAGTTTTGTAAATGAAAGCAAGTTTTTGAGCCTCCTCAAAACTAGCTCCTGCAGATACAGCCGGAGAAGTGAAGCCTTTGTAGCCCTCAAGTGCATTCACCAACTCTTTAAATTTATCTAAATCTACGATTTCTTGGAAGGCATATATGTCTGCATCTAAATCTTCAATGACGGTCTTGACATTTTGTAACTGCAAATTATCATCTGATGGGTCATTGCTAGAAGAGCCAAACCACTCTATGTTCCAGCTTACTACATCAAAAGTTTCTTCTTTATCGAGGGTTGCACCTGTCAAGAAACCTTTCTGAACTGTGATAGAGCCACTTTCAAGAGAAATCACGCCACTGAAAGCTCCTTCACTATTGGGTGCAAATCGGATATAAACCGTATTGTTGGCGGCGGCTTCTTCTATTGTGTAGCTTAGGCTTGCAGTAAAATCAGTATTGTTTTTAGAAAACTCAAACCCTCCTACAGCATTGATAATCAAAGGATTAACGGCATCACTCAACGAAAAAACAAAGGACTTCACAAGTTCGGAGACCTGCCCTGAGGCTACATTTCCAAAGTGAAAATAATCAATATCTCCCAATGAAGTAGTCAAATAAGGCGCTGGAGGATTTTCTGAATTTAGCAACTTAAAATCATCTAAAGTCCAGCGAGCAGCTTCTTCTTCGGCAGAAGACTGATACACAAACGCAATACTTACGCCTGTGGCTTTATAAGCCGAGAGATTGATGCTCTCCGAGAATGTCCATACATTTTCAGTTGCAAAGCGGTCAGTGATTTCTACCCAGTTTGCACCCGAAGCCACAGGGTCTCCGCTTACATAATCTGTAGAAACCAACAGACGCAAACGAGGCCCAGCAAAAGCTACCCTGCTCCAAAAAGATAGTAAAGGAAAATCAAAATTACTTAGGTTAAAAGTGGGTGTAATGAGCCAATCTTCATTCAGCTGTGCCCCACCACCAGAGAATCCGTTCATCTGAAGCCCATGGGCAGCAGAAGCAGTAGGGCTACTTTCACCTCTTCCAAAAGTAGTACAAGCCCACACTTGGCTTCCTACATTACTAAATGCCACCCATCCCGCAGGAAGCCCTGTAGGACAAGAGTTATTGAAATTTTCGGAAATATTAAAAGGATCTATGACCGAGGCACTCACAGCAAGCTGAAAATCTAAACTGCTGGTCTGATGCGTAATATTTTCTGAAAATGTGCCTACACTGCTGTTGTCTAGCCTGATGCTTACGCTCTGTTCAGTGGCCAGCTCTGCTGTAGAGAACTCGATGCTTGGAGCAAAGTCAATACCATCTTTAGACAAAGTAAAAGGGCTAAGTACGGTGATGTTTACGGCTTCTGTCAGGTTGTTTCCAGTCAAAGTATAAGCAATATCTGTAATACCTTCACCTATATTCACCACTCCAAAATCAATGCTTGTAGGGTCAAAACTTAGGCTTGGGTTCGTGCCTGTGATGGCTTCTACTGTGCCTATGAAACTCACCCCTGTATCATCTGGAAAAAAATTCACAACTCTGAAAGTACCAGTACTACCCACTGTGCCGCCATTGGCAGAAACATCACTTTTGCTAATAATCCTAAACTCTACCGTACCTTCCAAGTTTGTAAGTGCTGAAAGGTCTATGGTCTGATTGAGGAATGTGTTTGCACTTGTCCAAGTGGCTAAATCTGTGGTGAAATTATCACCACTGTATTGCAGTGCCATATCACGGGGACCTGTATTAGAAGAGCGAGAACCCAGTTTGAGAGAGGTCAAATCTACTTTTTGCCCAGTAGCCACCACGAATCCAAAGCTAAAGTAACGTGCATCGCCTGCATTCCAGCCATTAGAACTGAAAGAACTACCAGAAGATGCAGGATTCAAGTCTGCCCCTCTTGTAAAATTACTTGCAGCCACACCAGTTACGCCCGTTCCTGTGGTAAACTCTTGATTACCAGGTGTTCCTGCAAAATTCCAGTTGGCTATCACCTCTTGTGCCCTAGCCGGTTGTATTTGGAAAAAGGAAAACAAAAACCAACAAGCTAAAAAAGCAAAGGTGGATGTATTTTGGTGTAAATTTTTCTTCATGTTTTGTCTTGTATTTGGTTATTTTATAATTAATTATCTGACCGCAAAAATAACATGCTTAGACTTAGAAGAACTATCTCCAATGTTATGGATTTATTAAGAAAAATATTTTAGTAGGTTAAATATTAGAATTATTCAATTTTGAATTTTATTATTTCAATGTTTGTATCTTCTTGTCTGTGCTTGGTGTCTTGACGAATCGGGGAGTAGCAAATACGAACAGACAACAACGTAGAGAACGGAAGGTGATTAAAAAAGTAAATTTCAATTCTACTTTTAAACTATCTTCTTTTTATTTGAAAATTAATAAAAAATCTTAAATTGCCAATGATTTAAAATAGAGTACGGAAAGTTGGATATACACTAAATTGATGACTTTCTCAACAATAATTTCCTTCGCAAATGATTGGATTCATAAAAAATATTTTTAGCTGTTTATTCTTTTGGGGTATTTTGTTAAGTGTAGTTACTTTTGGCGAGTCAAAAGCCCAAATTGCTGAGATAGAGGAACTTAAGTCAAAAATTAAAAATGAAAAAGCAGATAGCACACGCATTGACATGATGCTTGGGCTAGTACTACGCTACCTTACACTGAACCCTGATACTTCTGTCTATTATGCTGAAAAGGCACTAGTTTTAGCCCAAAAAATAGGCGATACCAAGCGACAAGCTGCCACAACGCATCAGATAGGGCAGAGTAAGTTGTTTAATCATCAAACTGCCGAAGCCAGAGTATATTTTGACAAGGCACTTAAACTGGCTGAAAGCAGTAATCATCAACTCGTAAAAGCACATACCCTTGCAAGTATTGGAGGAATTTACTTCCAAGAAGGAAATTTTGATACAGCCCTCGAGCACTTTATCAAATCTTTACAGCTATACGAAAAAATTAAAGATAAAACTGGACAAGCACGCCTCAGCAATAATATAGCAAACCTTCACTACGACCAAAAAAATTACCAGAAGGCATTGCAATTCTTTAAAAAAGCCATCACTATCAAAAAAGAAATTGGTGATGTGCATACCATTGCCAACACCTACAACGGCATAGCAGATACTTACTCGGTACTTCAACAATATGATGAGGCACTTTCTTATTACAAAAAAGCAATGACCCTGCACGAAAAAAACCAGTCTATGAAAGGACTTTCTATCAGTTATACTAACATCGGATTTCTCCACAAAGCACAAAAGAAAAACAAAGAAGCCCTTGAATTTTATGAAAAAGCCTTGGCAATAGACAAGAAAATAAATGATGAGGAAGGAATTGCTATTAATCTTATGAACATAGCCGTCATTTACCGAGATGGAAAAGAATATCAAAAAGCCAAAAAAAACCTTGAAAAATCATTAGAATTATTGAGAAAATCAGGAATGAAACTCTATATAGCCGAAGCCTTGAAAGATTTGGCAGAACTACACGCAGCAATGGATCATCATCAGAAGGCTTTTACTACATTGCAAGCACACATAGCTATCAAAGATTCTGTTTTTTCTGAGCAAAAAAGCAAGCAAATTGCTGAAATGCAGACCAAATACGAAACCGAAAAAAAAGAACAAGAGAATAAACTCCTCCACTCTCAGAATGGGCGTAAACTGCTCCTGCTTTATGCCTCATTGGCTGTGATTTTGGTCTTGATTGGGTTGGCACTTGCCGTCATCAGGGTAAAACAACTCCAACTTAGGAATACTCAAGCTACACTCAAACTCAAAGAACAAGAACTTATCAGCTTTGCAACAGGAGTGCTAGAAAAAGATGAGTTTATTTTAGAGATTCAAGAAGAACTAGCTATGCTCCAAAATGACCAAAATCAACAAAAAGTAGCAAGTCTAGGAAAACTCCTTCAGGCACGCATTTCTACTGAAGATGATTGGACTCAATTCAGAATAGATTTTGAACGCATTTATCCCGAGTTTTTCCAAAAATTGCGAAATAATTTTCCCCAACTTTCTGGCAATGAGGTTAAACTTTGTGCCATCGAGAAGCTAGGCTTGAAAGATATTCAGGCAGGCGACTTGCTAGGCGTAAATCCCGAATCAGTTAAAAAAAGTCGCTACAGGCTGCGTAAAAATTTAGAGGAACAAGAAAAAAATGCACTGCACCAGTTTATTTTGAATTATCCTCAGGGATAGCCCGTAACGTCAAGTAAGTTTTTCCAATTTTTTATTAAATTTTCCTGTTTGTTTTAGCCAAAGACTTGTTTGTAAAATATTCATAACCAAATACTTATGAATTGTCCACGCTTTGTCCACCCCTATTTTTTTGCTTTTTTTTCGTGTAAGCGTAAGTTTGTTCAGTGATTAAAACAAAACCTAAACCCAATTAAGAAAATGAAAACGAACTTACACTTTTTATTAACGCTGTTGTTTCTTGTAGGAGTATTTAGCTTTGCACAAGCCCAAATTAACCTCAACAAAGCCAAAGATAAACTACTAGGAAAGAAAAAAGAAGAACCTAAAAATACAAACACACAGACACAAGGTAGTTCAAGTCAGACAAGTACACAAAAAACACCTTCTAAAAAAGAAGAATTGGAGGTACTTGTAGCACAACTCAAGCAAAATGGAAAAGTACAAATCATTAGCAAAACAGGAACTGAACCAGGCAAAACTTTGGAAGAATTCCCTAGCTATTTAACATTCACCAATGATTTTAATGCACCTGATAAAGAAGTAAATGAATTTATAGGAAAAGATTTTATTTACACACGCTTCAAATTACCTAAAAATATTTTAGAATATCTCCCCAAGCCTGATGATAGTAATTTAGAATATTACAGAGTAAAAATCATTGCCAAAGCCAATGGTGCAGAAGAAGAAAACAGCCACCGAGTAGAGATGAAAAACTACGTAAAAGATGCTTTTAATACCAATGATTTGGTGATTGCGGTTGTTCCAGAAAAATTATTCTTTGAGAATTTTACATTGGCTTATCAAAAAGATGGAAAATTTCCGAGTGCTAGCAAAGAAAGAGAAGCCTACCAAAATGTATTGGCACGCAACACCGCCCGCCAAGTAGCTCAAGTATTGAAAGGACTACCTGAGGGCGAGCATATCATAGAAATCAACTTTGAGATTACTGCCAAGCAAAAGGGAAGTGATTTTATGCAAATCACGGGTGCAAAAGGCTACTTCTTGATTACACTAGATGCTGAATCAAAAGAACGCTATGAACAAGTCTATGAAATGCTGACTGACCTCTACCAAGAATACAAAGACAAAGAATCTATCGCAGGACAACAAATTTCAGAAGAAAAAGAAGCTGAAATGCTCAAAAGCATGAGCCCACGCGACCAAGAACGCTACAAAATAGCCAAACGCTCTACTGATGGCTATATGGCTGCTTACCAAGGCCCGAAAGCCTCCTGTACCTTCGTGCTAGACAACGCCCGCACCAAAACTGCACACATAGAGATACTTTGGGAAGAGGGTGGTGCAGGCAAAGAAGCAGGCAGGCATGGCTTTTTTGTGAGTGTAAATGAAAAAAGTGAAACCAAAAATATCCCCATCGGTGCAAAAGTAACCATGAATGGCAGAGTACTCATTCCACGTGTTTCAGGCAATCAACAAGTGATGGTTTACTGGTATTATTAAAAAACCAGAATCAAAAGCCCCTCAAGCCCCGAAAGGGGAGTTTTTGACCTTACATCATAGGAAACATAGCTGTTCCTGTATGGTCAACCAATACCCAAGGCAACAATGGGGCATTCTTAGCCATACAAAATGATGGCAATATAGCAATTTATAACTCTGCTAATAACCGTGCCTTGTGGGCTTCGGGAACAAACGGACGCCAAACTTTATCCAAAAAATCTATTCTAAATGCAAGACTTGAATGAACGTATTTTAATGATTATTGCTGACCTCAAACAAGGAAAAGTTTACGAAACAGCACTGGGTAATTATGCTGCAGGTACTCGTAGCAAAATCAGTATCCAACAAAATCCTGAGAACCTGCAATTTGTAGTTACTGAAATCGAGCAAGATGCTTATAGTTTAGACGAATGGACGAAAAGTACTGAACTACAAGACATTCAGGAATTGACAGAATATTTAGCCCACATTGTAAATAACTGATTATTTATGCTTTTAAAAATAATTACAAACCCTTTTTTCTCAACAATTTAATTTTTAACACAATGAAAAAACAAATTTTCCAATTTTTAGGCATTACTTTATTTGCAGGCTTGCTTGCCTGTGGTGGTGGCACGCAAAAAGACAGCAATGACAGTGATAGCACTGCGACTGATAGCACTGTTACAGAAACCCCCAAAGAAAAAGAAGAGGAGGAAACTCCTAAAGAAGACCGACTTACCTTGCTTGATGTAGCTGAGGCGGATTTCAAATGTGATGTCAAAGAAACCAAAATTACTAAACTCGTGATTGATGGAAAAGAGCTGCCTACAGAAGGGCTTAACCAAGTATTTGCCCAATATTGGGGAACTTCGCAAACCCTTGTCATTACTAACTTTGAGTTAGACAAGGCAAAATATTTTGCTTTTACTTGTGATGTCAAAAAAATGGCAGCATCTGATGTCCGCATAGAAATTGGCTTT
>JAABSX010000093.1 GCA_011390205.1 Microscillaceae bacterium
ATTCCTTTTACAGAAGCAACTTTGCGTGTATTTGACCGCTACGGTGAGCGCAGCCGAAGACACAAAGCCCGTCTGAAATTTTTGCTCAAAGACCTAGGCTTGGAGGCATTGATGCAGCTCATTGAGCAAGAATGGAAAGCCCTGCCTTACAAAACTTATCCCATTGAAGCCGAAGCCTTGCAGCAACCTGAGCCACTTGCAGAAAATACCCTCTATCCTTTCAACGAGGTTTCTGACCCTGAAAAATATGCCAAATGGCTCAAAACCAACACCTTCAAACAAAAACAGGCAGGCTTTTATGGAGTCTATCTCAAAGTACCCTTGGGAAATATCAGCTCAGACACCGCACGCCTACTGGCAAAAATAGTGAAGCAACACGCCGCTGATGAATTGAGAATTACCGTAAATCAAGGCTACCTCCTCAAATTTGTCCGCCCCGAAGCACTCATTTCATTGTTTACTGCCTTAGACGCACTGGGCTTGGCAGCACCTGGCTTTGACAGCACAGCAGACATCACGGCTTGCCCCGGCACAGATACTTGCAATTTGGGCATTTCAAGTAGCACAGGTATTTCAAAGGCTTTAGAAGCAGTCATTAGCAAAGAGTATCCTGAGTTAATCCACAACCACGACATCAAAATCAAAATTAGTGGCTGTCCCAATGCTTGTGGACAGCATAGCATTGCAGCAATTGGCTTTCACGGGAGTTCACTCAAAAAAGGAAATTTAGTATTACCCGCTTTGCAAGTACTTTTGGGCGGCATGGTCAATAAAAATGGCAAAGGTACGATTGCCGAAAAGGTCATTAAAGTACCTAGCAAACGTGGAACTGAGGTATTGCGCTGGGTTTTGAATGACTATGAGGCCCACGCCCTTGAGGGTGAATATTTTGGAGAATACTACCAAAGGCAAGGCAAGATGTATTTTTACCATCTACTCAAACCCCTTACCGATTTAGACACACTCAAAGATGATGATTTTCTAGACTGGGGGCAGAATCGTGAAGATGTAGAAAATTTTGAAGTACAAAAAGCCGTAGGAGAATGTGCTGGCGTAATCATAGATTTGGTAAGCACCCTGCTCTACGAAACCGAAGAAAAGCTAGAGTGGGCAATGGAAGCCTTTGCAGAAAATCGTTTTGCAGATGCTATTTATCATGCTTACAATGTATTCATCAATGGGGCAAAAGCATGGCTACTCACCGAAGATGTGCAAAGCAATGCACAAATTACGGTCATCAAAAAGTATGATGAGCATTTCAAAGAAAAAACATTAGCGCATTTTGGGAAAACTTTTGAGGAATTGGTCTTGCAAATCAATCAAAGTGAACCTACTGAAGATTTTGCGAGAAACTACTTGGCAGAAGCACAGCATTTTTTGAGACAGCCCTCTCAGCCCCCTAACCCCCAAAGGAGGAATAATTAATTAATAAACAAACAAACTCCCCCTTCGGGTGCTGGTGGGCTGAAGAGGATTTTAATATGAAAAAAAAACTTATACTTGTAGGGGCGGGGCCAGGAGATGCCGAGCTTATTACCCTGAAAGGCATTAAAGCCTTGCAAAAGGCAAAGGTAATTCTCTATGATGCCCTTGCCAATGCTGAATTGCTAGAGTATGCCCCTGCTGATGCGCTCAAAATCAGTGTAGGCAAGCGTGCAGGCAAACATTCTTACAATCAGTCAGAGATTAATGAATTGATTGTAAAATATGCTTTTCAGTATGGAGAAGTAGTGCGGCTCAAAGGAGGCGACCCCTTTGTATTTGGACGTGCTTCGGAAGAAATAGCTTATGCAGAGGGTTTTGGGATAGAAGTAACTGTGATTCCGGGCATTAGCAGTGCTTTGGCTTTGCCTGCTCTTCAGCAAATTCCACTTACACAGCGTGGTGTGAGTGAGAGTTTTTGGGTAATCACAGGCACTACCCAAGCGCATCAACTTTCGGCAGACTTGGCATTAGCGGCACAGTCATCAGCTACGATTATTGTATTGATGGGCATTCAGAAACTGGCTGAGATTGTGGCACAATTTAAAGCACTTGGCAAAGAAAACACTCCTATCGCCATTATCCAAAATGGTGCTACACCCCAAGAAAAAGTAGTAGTGGCTACCATAGAAGAGATTATCACAGAGGCTCAAAGGGAAAATATCGGCTCACCTGCCGTAATGGTCATTGGCGAAGTAGTGAGAGAAAAATTGGCAATGTCAGACAAAGCCATTCAAGGGCTTCTCGAAGAGGTTTATTACCATAAAGCATAAACAAACAAATGACTACAGTAAATCAAAATCAAGAGGCTCCTGCCTTAGAAGAAAAAAAATCTGGAAACAATCTTTTCCCTATTTTCATCAAACTACATCAAATCAATACTCTAGTAGTAGGGGGCGGAAATGTAGGGCTAGAAAAATTAGAAGCCATTTTGAGGAATAGCCCAGAAGCAAAAGTTACACTTGTAGCGGGTTTTATCCGAGAGGAAATCAAAGAACTAGCAACCCTGCACCCTCAAGTAATCTTGGTGGAGCGAAACTTTGAATGGAACGATTTAGAAAAACGAAATCTAGTAATTTTGGCTACTGACCAGGCCGAGCTACACGCCAAAATCAAAGCCAAAACCGAAGAGTTGGGCATTTTGACCAATGTGGCGGACACGCCTCCCCTCTGTGATTTTTATCTCGGCTCAGTAGTCCAAAAAGGAGATTTAAAAATAGCCATTTCTACCAACGGCAAATCTCCTACACTTGCCAAGCGAATCCGAGCCTATTTAGAAGAAAGCCTGCCCGATGACATACAGGAAGTCTTAGACAACCTGCAAGCATTCAGAAATCAACTCAAAGGCGATTTTCAAGAAAAAATTAAGCAATTAAATGCCCTTACCAAGGGATTCAAACCTAATCCCTAAAACGCATACATAGCTCATAATAAACCACTTACAGTAAAATATAGATGCCTAATAAACCTTACTTTTTAGAAAATAAAATTTCAGACGATAATATGATACAAATGACAAACTCCTCCTTACAAAAAAAAATATTTACAGAATCCGAAATCGTAAAAGAATTGAGAAAACTAGCACAGGATTTTGAAGGAAAAATCGTCTATTCTACCAGCTTTGGTTTTGAGGCACAGGTGATTACACACTTGATTTTTAGCCACCATATCCCCATAAAAATTTTTACGATTGATACAGGAAGATTATTCAAAGAAACCCTCGAGCTAAAAAACCAAATGGAGGCCCACTATGGCAAAGAAATCAAAGTCTATAGCCCAGAGATGGAAGAAGTGAGCCAATTAGAACTAGAAAAAGGATTGTTTAGTTTTTATGAATCAGTAGAAAACCGCAAAGAATGCTGCCATATTCGCAAAGTAAAACCCCTGAATAAAGCACTACAAGGGGTAGATTGCTGGATTACGGGCATCCGCTCTGAGCAATCTCTCAATCGGCAGCAAATGCAGCAACTCGAGTGGAACGAAAAACACCATCTTTTTAAATTTCACCCACTATTTTACTGGTCTGAAGAGCAGGTAAAGGCTTTCGCACAAAAAAATGAGTTACTTTATAATCCTTTACACGATAAAAACTTTCCGAGTATAGGCTGTGAACCTTGCACACGTGCCATCAAATCAGGAGAAAATCATCGTGCTGGACGCTGGTGGTGGGAAACAGGCAGTGTCAAGGAGTGCGGATTACACCAATAAAAATGGCAATAACAAAATAGACAGGCATTGTGTCATTGTTGGTCTTTTCACTCAGCCCGAATTTACTGTCAGAAAAACCAATGGCCTGAGCCCGAATCGGTTTTTAATTAACGTGATACTCAGGATTAGGCTATGTGTTGTTGGATCAATTTAGGGATACTGATAGCAGGCTTATCAGGATAAAAGCAATATGCATTATTTTAAAACCATAGAACCAACCCATTGAGGACTTTGCTCTTTTAGTATAGTCCTTAAATCCACTTTCTGCACCCTCGGAATAAAAATTTACTATTTAGCTTTTGACGACATTTTATTTTATTGAAAATTAGTAAGAAATTTATTAGCAAATAATATATTTTGATTTAATTTTTAAAAATTAAAGTTTTTAATATTTAAAATATTAAAAAATATTGTTTAAAATTAAAGAATATTGTTTTAAATGCCCCAAATGAAATATAAGGGTGCGGAAAGTGGGTCAAGAAGTTCTGATCAGACGAGGCAAAAAATCTCATAAAAAAAGCGATGTACTGTTGGGTACATCGCTTCTTTTGAGTAAAAATACATTGGATTATTTTCCACCTAATAGGATAGCATATCCTAAGCTCACTGCAAATACATTGTTAGTACTTTTAAAATCAGAGCGGTTAGCACCGTCAGGAGTCTCAAATAAGTTAGACAATCCTAGACCATAACGAAGGTCAAGCACGATTTGACCTGGACCAACAGTGTAGCCAATGCCTGTGCCAAACTGTAATCCAAAATCTATGCTGTTCTCAAAAGTGTCATCTTCACCTTTACCAAAAGTAAGGTCTTCTTCAGCAGAGACGCTACCACTTTCTCCTTTAAGTTTACCACCGAGTGCAAAGCCTAGTGAAGGTCCAGCATTTACGTAAACTTTAAAGTTATCACTTCCAAAACCTACACGAGCTAACAAAGGAATCTCGATATAATTGGTAGTAATAGTTAGATTAAGGCCGTCACCTTCGCCCTTTACTCCTTTTTGAGTAAAGTTTATACCTGTTTGAATAAGACCAAAGCCTAGTTCTACCCCAGCAAGCAAGCCAGTAGTACTTTTTTCACCTCCACCAAGCTCATCACTGAAATTGATAGTAGAGAAAGTAGTACCTACTCTAGGAGTAAGGATAACCTGTGCATAGCTTTGAAAGCTGATGAAGATGAAGAAGATAAAGATTAGATTTAGTTTTTTCATAAGAAATTAATTGGTTTAATTAAAAACAACATCATCCATTACGATGGCTTTTGTGATTTGGTTGTTATTGATCAATGAATAACTTGTTAATTTAGCTAGTCGGGCTTTACAATCCCGACTTTAGAGACCAGCTAGTCTGGATTCCACCAATGAGGACAAGCCTCATAAATAACCACTTAAACAGCTAGGTTTATAAACTATTGAAAATCAATGAAATAAATCTAGCTGTATAGTATTCCACCAATGAGGACAAGCCTCATAAATAACCACTTAAATAGCTAGGTTTATAAACTATTGAAAATCAATGACTTAAATGCAGCTGTATAGTATTTGCAATCCCGACTCCAGAGCCGAAGATTTTTAATCTGACAGATTCGTAGTAAGTATGAATGAAACGATACAGGCAAACTATTTACTCGAATTGACCAGCCACACCCCCAATATGATGATGCCCATGCTCAGATAATGCCCCAGCATGAGCTGCTCCCCATCCATCAAGCCCCAAAAAATCGCCACAATTGGTATCAGATAAGTAACCGAACTCGTGAACACAGGGCTAGAAACCAATAAAAGACGGTTAAAGAAAATAGTAGCTACCCCCGTAGAAAACACGCCCAAAGACACTAAAGCCGTCAAAGCCCAAAAACTAGCTGGCTCGCTCTGAATGGTCTGAGGCACTCCTTCCACAAAAAAAGTAACCAAAGCAAAAGGCCCCATAAAAAGCAGCACAAGGCTAGAAATATGCAAAGCTTTCAGGCCTTTGAGGTAATGCTTTACAAAATTAAGATTGCAACCATACAAAATGGCAGCAAAAATAATCAGCAAGCCATAAGGGTTGGGCTCAATCTGACCCAATTCTTTGCCCATCAAAATCAAACTGATGGCCCCCAAAAAGCCCAACAACAAGCCTAGCATCGCTTTGAGACGCAGGCGAAGACTGAAAAAAAGCCAACCTATCAAAAAAGTAAATACAGGTGTGAGGGAGTTAAGCACACCTGCCAAGGCACTCTCTAGCTTGGTCTGTGCATAGGCAAAGAGAAAAGCAGGAATGAAAGTGCCTATCAAACCTGATATGAAGATATACCCCCATTTAGAGCGAGGAACTGCCCGCAAGCTGACAAAAGAAAAAGCCAGCAAAGTAACAAAAGCAGCGACGAGCCTGATGGCGGCGGTCTGAGAGGGAGAAAAAACAACCAAGCCTTTTTTGATAAGAATAAAAGAACTCCCCCAAATTAAAGCCAAAAACACAAGCATGAGCCACTTTTTGAGGGTAGGTGCTTCTGGGTTGTCTGGCAGCATTTTGGGAGGCAGTGCCATCGGAGGAGTTATTTTTCTAAACATCAAGATAGTTTTTTTTGAGATAGAGCGAAGCCCTTTTTGGATACCGCAAAAATAATCAAAAGCCTTGTCTATGATGGCTACACTCTTGAGTTTAACATTTTGATTTCATAGAACCGTTCTGTAAAACTATTTTTTGGGGCTATAATGCCTCTTGAGCCAGATAGAAAGCCCCTCTAAGCCAGGGAAAAGCACACGCTCATTGATATTGGCTTGGTCTAGCTTATCACGCACCTCCCATTTTAAATCTGCCGCAATCACGATTCTGAAATACAAATCTTGGTGCTGCTCTAGCCACTCATTGAGCAGCGCCTCACTGCTAGACATGGCAGAAAAGAGTGCAAACTGATTCACGATGCGGTCATCAAACGAAGGAGGTTCAAAAAAAAGCACAAATTTTTCTTTCTGAAGCGAGTCAAATTCCTTCCAAGACCTGCACACAGGGTTGAGTGAGTCGGTCGTAAATTTATTCGAACCCTCTTCCAATAAAATGGCTTTGAGCTTGGCAGGCAGGTAGTCAATGACTTTCTCATGGTTAATCGCCCATATTACGCCATCTTTCCCAAACTGATATAGCTGCGAAGTAGCAAAATGCAAAGCCACATAAGGTGAGTAAGTCCAGTCAAGCAAGCGAGTAGGCAAGCCAAAATGCTGCCCTATTGCAAGGGTATCCCAGAACGCATCCAAGTTCTCAAAGTGAGTCATTCGCTTAGAATATTTATGAAAATTACGCACCAGATGCCTTTCTACTCCTTGGTACTCTCCCTCGAGCCGCATCAGGCTTGTTCTCAAATCCCAAGCTGCATTGTCTAAGCCCCTATATACATAAGGAGAGCGGTATCTCTGCAAAGTATCATGGTAAGAGTCCTTAAAGAGTGCTTCTTGTAGCTCAGCCCAGGTGTTTACACGCAAGTCATTTTTCATGGAGATTTGTCTTTGGTATTGATTACAGCAAAATAAGTAAATATTTCAAGAAATAGACGGAGTCATTATGAAATCTTCTTTGGAATCAGAGGAATCCGTCTGCTCCAAGCTCCAAGCAAGTAGAGTCCTTGTCTATCCTTTTATTTTTTCGCAGAGAAGGATTCGCAAAGCTTCCGCTAGGTAAAATGGCAATAAAATGTTCAAGTTCACAAAAATATATGGTAGCAGGGTTTTTAGCTATATTTTGTGGCAAGACATGTTCAAAAAGTACAAAAATTATCTTTAATTTTGATACCAAAACCAATACCTGTTTATTGTTTTTAGATAAGCCCATGGAGAGCTTTTCAGTGTTATTCCGTAATCGATTGCAAAAAATATTTAGAATGTTTTGATAGTTTATCTTGATTTTTTTGTGGCATAGATTGGTTTTTTAAGGATTATTTATACATTTTGGTAAATAAATAAATTCAGTTTTCTTGAAAAAAACTAAAATTTATTAGAATAATACAATCAACAAAACTTATGAAAAAGCCTATCCATGCCTGTATTTTTGACCTTGACGGCGTAATCGTAGATACCGCCAAATACCATTTCTTAGCTTGGCAAAAACTGGCTCAAGAGATGGATATTCCCTTTACAGAAGCAGACAATGAGCAGCTCAAGGGAGTAAGCCGTGTAGAATCTCTCAAAATTATCCTTGCATTGGGAGGCAAAACCCTCAGCCAGGAGGCCTTTGATGCCAAAATGACACAAAAAAACGAGGAGTTTCTGGGCTATATCTCACAAATGACCCCCAAAGACATTCTGTCTGGAGTAAAACAATTTTTAGACGAACTCAAAGAAAATAAAGTAAATATCGCACTTGGCTCTGCCAGCAAAAATGCCCGAACCATCCTGACACAGATTAAAATGATTGACTATTTTGAGGTCATTATGGACGGAACCAACATCAGCGAAGCCAAGCCCAACCCCGAAGTGTTTTTGAAGGCTGCCGAAGGGCTCGGCATCTCGCCTGAGTTTTGTGTGGTATTTGAAGATGCCGAAAAAGGAGTAGAGGCAGCACACCAGGGAGGCATGCGTGCCGTAGGTGTAGGAAGCCCCGAAGTACTGCACAAGGCAGAAATGATTATCTCTGGCTTTGAAGAGATGAACTACCGAATTATGACAGAAAACTTATAAAAACACATCATCATAGACTGAAAATTTCACAATTTAGCATCCCGAAAAAATGAAAAATTACCTCAAAAAAGATGAATGGTGCATCATAGAAGAAGGACTGATGCCCGAATATAACTGTATCTCAGAGAGTGTGTGCAGCATAGGCAACGGACACATGGGGCAGAGAGCCAACTTTGAAGAGCAATACAGCGGCGAATCTCTCTCAGGAAGCTACCTCGCAGGTGTTTATTATCCTGACAAAACCCGTGTGGGCTGGTGGAAAAACGGCTACCCTGAATACTTCGCCAAAGTACTCAATGCACCCAACTGGATAGGCATAGATGTTAAAATAAATGAGGAAATACTTGACCTTGCACAATGCCAAGTGAGCCATTTTTTGCGTGTACTCAATATGAAAGATGGCTATCTCCAGAGGTATTTTACTGCGGCACTCCCCTCTGGCAAGCAAATCAAAGTCGATACACAACGATTTGTGAGCATGGCCGATAGAGAAATCGGGGCAGTGAGATACAGCATCAAAATAGAAAATTTTTCTGGTACGCTTTCTCTCAAACCTTACCTAGATGGAGATGTAGCCAATAAAGATGCAAACTATGACGAAAAATTTTGGAACCCACGCCACGAAGAGGCTCAAGACAGTGAGGCTTACATTACGGTCTGCACCAAAAAAACCAACTTCATAGTAAGCACAGGCATGAAGTTTCAGATTCTTAAAAATGGAGAAGAAATCAAAGCACAGCCACAGCCACACACCCAAACCAAGTATGCAAGCATTCTGACAGACATAGACGTACAGGCTGGTGATGAAATCATACTCTACAAATACGCCAGCAATGTAAGCTCAAGAGACTATGCCGAAGCCGAACTATTGCAGACCTGCAAGCAAAGAGTAAACAAGGCATTCGAGAAGGGATATGATGCCCTCAAAAAAGAGCATGCCGCTGCTTGGGCAGAAATCTGGGCACACAGTGATATAGTCATAGAGGGAGATGTGGCGGCACAGCAAGGCATCCGATTTAATATATTTCAGCTCAACCAAACCTACACTGGCGAAGACCAAAGGCTCAACATCGGCCCCAAAGGATTTACAGGCGAAAAATACGGCGGAAGCACTTACTGGGATACAGAAGCCTACTGCTTGGCATTTTACCTCGCCACGGCAGACCCCAAGGTAGCCAAAAATCTCCTCGTCTATAGATACAAACACCTCCAAAAAGCCATAGAAAATGCCCAAAAACTAGGCTTCGATAAGGGGGCTGCACTTTACCCTATGGTTACGATGAATGGAGAAGAATGCCACAATGAATGGGAAATTACCTTTGAAGAAATTCATAGAAACGGTGCAATCGCTAGAGCCATTTATGATTATATCAACTATACTGGAGACCAAGATTACTTGGCAGAATATGGGTTTGAGGTGCTTCTAGGCATTGCCCGATTCTGGGCACAAAGAGTAAACTACTCCGAAGCCAAGCAAAAATATGTCATGCTAGGCGTAACAGGGCCAAACGAATACGAAAATAACATCAACAATAACTGGTACACCAACCTCATGGCTACTTGGTGCATGGGCTATGCCGAAGAAGCTGCACAATGGCTCAAGGCAAATCACTTAGAAAGATACCAAGCCATTGTGAAGAAAACAAACTTTGATGAAGTAAGAGAACCCGTCAAATGGCAAGACATCAGGGCAAATATGTATTTCCCCGAAGACAAAGAAAAAGGTGTTTTCCTTCAGCAAGATGGCTACTTAGACAAGGAGCAAATCTTGGTCAAAGACTTGCCCGCCAAAGATTTACCCCTCAACCAAAAATGGTCTTGGGATAGAATCTTGCGTTCTTGTTTTATCAAACAAGCAGATACCTTGCAGGGCATTTATTGTTTTGAAGACAACTATGACCTAGAAACCATCCGCCGAAATTTTGAATTTTATGAGCCTCGCACGGTGCATGAGTCTTCACTCTCGCCTTGTGTGCATGCCATCCTTGCTGCCAAACTAGGCATGCAAGAGAAAGCCTATGAAATGTATCTGCGTA
>JAABSX010000094.1 GCA_011390205.1 Microscillaceae bacterium
TGTTAAAGGAAAATTCATACGAGATAAGACAAGCCGTTCGAGATTGGTCATTTTATCCAGAAGAGGCCACATACTTTTCCATTGCTGAAGAGAAAATCTGATATCGTTTAAGTAAAGATCTTTAATACTCCCTTGTAAAAGAGGTAAAAAGTTTTGAAAATTTCTTTCAATACTTATATTGTTCATTTTTCCTAAATCAAGCTGAAGCAAAATATTTTCATTTTGAGGTTTTTGATAAGTAGCACCAAGTGTTTGAAGATCTAGGAAAGATAACTCTTCACCAGAATATAAAATACTAGAACGTTTTTCATTCCAGTCTCTAAAATGATTTTTGAGTAAAAACGACAAGGGAGTTTGATTCAACAAGGAGTCGTCCCTCGATTCAAAATAAAAATCCAAAGCAGAATGTATTATATTTTCATAATATCTCTTTCTTAGGTTTTCAGAACACCCATTTAGATCTGCACAGACAAAAGGGAATACAACCTGTTTACCGCTTTTCTGCGCTAAGGAAAGGATCTCTAAAAACTGCCTTAGGCTTGCATCCGTTGGATTTTTTGTAGATAAATCTGACAAAAAAACTTCAGAAGTCTTGGTCTTGATATCTTTGATGCTTCTAATTTTATCAAGGTTATTTTTTTTTATTTCTGATTGTGTCGTTTTATCAATAATCAAATATTCTTTATAAAGTTTGGGACAATCGATAAAAACTGATTCTAAGTTTGGCATATTTAAAAATGTTAAAGATCTTAAAAATGGAAATCTGAAAGATTGTTCTGTTACAGTACCGAACCAGCCCTTATATGGCTCTTGACCAAATTTTTTGACCTGAGGAAGGTTAACTAAAAAAAGTTCAATAAGATTACTATCTATATTTTTTGATAATATTTCAAAAAACTGATCCGTTATTTCAGGGCAAGAATCTAAAGAAAGAGACTGAAGATATTTAAAATTTATTTTTTCGAGGTGTTTGTTCTTAAGGATTGTAAAATTCCTGAGAAACAAAGATTTGTTTTTGCAACCTCCTATCTTGCCGAAAAAATTATCGACTAAAACCTCATCCGTTATTGAGAATAAATTGGAATGGCTTATCGTATTACGACGTTTATATTCGGGAATGAATTCTAGGTTCTTAACAAAAAAATCAAAGTCTTCATTATTCTCAATTTTTTCTTTTAGGCATATTTTTTTTTGAAGGGGCACATTTTCACCAACAACAACAAACTCATCTCCGTACTCCTCAACACTTTTTCCAGATATATAAGCATTGGATTGTTCTAATGTTTTGTCTTCGTTAGGTAGATAAAATTTATCCCACGATTCCTTTTTATATCCTTTTCCCAAGAAATCTTTATATGATTCTCTAAGATCTGGCTTTAAAAAAGAAAAAACATCTGCGTGAGTCAGTCTTGTTTCCATAACCAAGGTCTCTTTGTTTAAAAAACTGTAATCCCACAAAAAATCATGTAAGTGATAAAGGCGATCTTTTAATCGATGGATCAATTTTCTATCCAAAGATAAAAAAGAGGTTCTTTTTTTGAATTCACCCCAAAGAGAATCAATAGTGCAACGACTCTGAATTTTTATTGCTTCCCAAGCTCTATAAACTCCTAGAAAAGGACCCTTTTCCATCATTTCTTTGTAATTTTTTTCAACATATTTTGGATCTTTATAAATAATTTTAGAAAGACAATCTGGATGAATTTTATGATTCATAGATTCAAGAAAAAATAAAAAAGAACAAATTCCCTCAAAGGTATGGCTTAGAGAATTTTGATGGTTAAAGCGCACAAGGTGATATTGCTTTTGACACTTACATGCTTCTTTACATGTGCAATCGCTCTGTTGAATAAAAAAATTTTCCGGACCATCAAGGATAATATTGGTGATCATAGAAATTAAGAGCATCTCAGAAGTACTCTGACAATCAAGTTTTGCAAGAAGATCTTCATTATCCTTACAAACTAAAAGGTTACCAGAAAATCTTGGTTTTTGTAAAATTAAGAGGCGTTTATTACCACGTTGAATCAGAAGGGGATCCAAAGCACCTCTCCCCATCATAAGATTGGTAAGAGTGTGAGAAGCATACTCTCTTTCAAAATCAAATGTAGGATTAGGATTCTCAAATGATAAATTTTCTTCTTTAATAATAAGGTCAGGATCTTCTTTAAGAGAATCAATATTGAAACTAATTTCCGGTCCCATATTATGGGACAATATTTTCCATGAAGATTTGGAGGATTCAATCATCTTTTTATGAGGTTCAAGAACGCTTTCCCAAGGCCTAAAAATAGACTTCTCATAACAAACATCCTGCCAAAAGGTGAGTCCTCTTGAGGTTAATCCTTGCAATTTAATATCTTCATAAAGAGGGAGTTTATTTTGAAAAAGACAGCGCGCTATTTCCTTGGGGCTTATTCTTTCTTTATTTTCTGTATCAAGATATTTTCTCTTCCATAACTCAGTAACCTCATGCAGAAATTTACTGTCATCCACATATTCTTTTTCCGTTATATAACTCTCAAAAGGAAAGGACGTTTGGTACAAATCTTTTAAAGCCTTAAGAGGATTTTGATATTCTTGAGAGAGTCTTTCATAGTAGAGGGAGGGCAAAGGGCTGAGCAGAGAAAATATATGATGAAATGTCCTTTTGTCAGGAGAAATATCTAACGCACAAAGAGTTTTTAATCGCTGAAACAGAACTTTCATATCCAGCTCTCGCAACGTCAGTAAGGGAGGAAAAGGGACGCTCTCGTCTTTTGAAGTCCTTTCTTCAGAAAGCATCTTTTTCTGAAAATCTTCGTAAAGACGGTTATTTTGATCTAAAATAGCGAGCCACTCTATCATAAGAGCATAGGGAGAAAGACCTTGAATTCTATTCCATGTTTTTTCATCCACTATTTGATCCATGAAAATATCATCAAAACAAAAAATGTTACGAAGGTTAATATCGACCGATATATCTTCTAATTGACTTTTCAACGTATTTAAGGACGAAGGACTTTCTGTGGATTTATCCGCACTAGAATCTGATCCCCAATCAAAATCATCATAAATAGACGGACTATCTTTTCGAGAGGAAATACTTAAGTCTAAAACAAGGTTTTGATCGTTATCAATGCAAGATAAACGATGATGAGAGTCTATCACAAAGTTATCAGGTTTTGCATCTTGAGGACAGGTTAAAAAACTGATGAGTAAAAAATTTGTCAGGCTTTTAGACTCTATTTTTTTTGAAGGCCTTTTACCTTCTAAGGAAAGATAATAGTTGAGTGTCTCATGAAAAGAAGAACCCTCAACAGTTTGTGAAACCTGAAGAAGCACTCTCCTATTCTGACTCACAACTGCTCCCATCAAAAAAGACGGCGGAACGCCTTTTCCCACCATCATTTTTTGGAGAAAATAAACAGCCAATTCGCGTAGAGGATCTAGTCCATGCTGTTGTGTTGCTGCTTTAAAATGGGCACCATTAAAAGAAAAAACAGGGTGGTTACCTCGATCATTTTGCTTAATGATGTCGCCTGAAGGAGAACAAGAGGCTATTTTTAAAAGATCTTCTTCATGCAGTTGTAAAGAGGGTTCTCCAGGAATAAAACAAGAGATTCTTTTGTTAAAGCTTTTGAGCTCTCTTTCTTGTTCAAAAAAGAAAAGAATTTTTTTTCTAAAGTCGACAATGTCTTGCTCAGATTTTTCTATCTGTTGGGATAAAGAGGATCCCCATACCCCCAGAGGTAAAAGGGACCACAGCAACAAAAAGAAAATCCTGAATAAAAACATGGCACTCCTATAAATTTAATTGTTATTCTCCATATAAATTTCTATTTTTTTTTCTCTAAAAATTTTTATATCTTCCGGATCTGGTTCAAATTGATGACCATATAATACTAATGTACTCCAACCAAAAGATAATCCTACTGTTTTTATAAGAAGGGCTAATTCTCCAAAGAGGATATTATTTATAGAAAATAAACTGAATTTTACATCAGGAGACAATTTTAAATTAGAACATATAGCAGCATTCAGTTTCTCTACAGATAAATCTAAAACTTTACTCTTTGATAAATTTTCATTTATTTTTGTTTTATTAATAGAAATACGGATTTTCTTTAAAAATGACGTTGTTTTATTAGAGGAAAAAGCGACCGATGAAGACACATGTTCGTCCCCAACAATTTTCTTTCTCATTAAAATAAGGAGTATTGCTTCAGAAAGGTTATCATATTCCTGAGCCTCTTGACTCAGATTTTTAATAGAATTTAGAAATACGTCTTTGCATAATAAATCTAAATTTTTTTTAGCGTTTTTATCTTGAATATCTTCAATGTTTTGACCAAAAAGAGCATTATAGAAAACAAATTTTTTATAATTTGATAAACACGACTCTAAATTGTTTACCGCCTCATCGCCTATTTTGATCATAAAGTTTCCAACTTTTTCTTGATTCCATCCTCCATCTTCACTTCGAAGATAGTCAATAATATTGGGTTTAAGCAAATGAGACCTTATTGTTCTCGAAATAAAGTCGACATCTTCTTTTTGAAGAATAACGGCCCTGTTTTCAAAACGATTAACCCTACCTGGGCCTGTGTGGACACCAATAGCATAAGGGCCCTTAAAGGATAATATCCCAGGATTTGAACTAGTCCTCAGCCAAACCCCTGATCCGCTCTGTCCACCTGTTGCATCTATGTTATTATAAAGGATTGATTGCGATTGATGGAGATCACCCACAACGCCATTCATGCCATACATCCGATTTTTGCACTTAAGGTCGTCTTTCTTGGAATCTCTTGGATATCCGTGGATATTAATTAAAGCATTTCTAATAAAATCTTTATTGCACAGTGCCGCCATGCCGCCCCATCCTAGTTGAAGCCCTATAGGTTTATCTAAAACAAAAAGAGCAAGATCATCACCAAGATGTTCAGGGCTTTCAGTATATTTTTTTTTAAGATAGACTTTACAAACGCTTGCCGAATAAGGATAGCCATTACTTAAAAGAGTCTCTATTGAAATATCACGAGACCCTTCTACATAATGTAAAGGAAAACAGCCTATTCGTTGTGCTATAGACTTCTTAGATTGACTGACCCAAAGATGATAGTTATGACAAGCTGTCAGAATATGAGAGGGACCTACAAGAAAACCAGTTCCCATATTTTGGCTTATATTACCTTCATCTTTCATTCTCATACTGAGAAAACAAGTTATGCGGTATGGCCAAAGACTCACGTCTGCAACTTTTATTCTGCTATCCGTTTGTCCATTATTACTACATGTTTGTTCGCATACTTTTGATCTATCTTCTTGAATAGTATCAAAAGTGTGTGGAGCTTCACAATAACCAATTTTGGACTGTATATCTAAAGATTCAGTGGGATCAGGATAAGTTGGAGAGGATAAAATGCCGCCCGTACCCTCATAAAAATCAGTAAAAACAGCATAATTGACAGACCCCAGTTTTTCTGTTTTGGGCGAATAGTCACCTAAGGTATCTTCCAATTTTTTATCAATAATATCTATATGATAAGTATCTCTCATGTTAAAAAAAGCTGTCTCACTCTCACCTTGGATTCCTAAGTTAATCTCAACCCACTCTTGTGACGCAATACACATATTGCTCAGCAACATTAAAGTCAAAAAATATTTTTTATTAATAAAATTAAGCATCTAACAGTTCCCTCTTGTAAAATTACAGCGCCAAGTTTTGACCTTCTAGCTTTAATCTAATGATGTCGTTGTTAAATGTTAAAAAGTCAGAGATATCCCCTTGACCAGTTTCAGCTGCTGTACGAAGTGTTCTGAGATCACTATCAGAGGTACTATTCAATCCTATAGAACTCTCCAAAAAGGGGTTAATACGTTTATACTTCTGTCCAAATAGAGACGACATTATCATATGAGTGCCTGTACTATTGCTTCTCATCAATACATCTATGATAGGTCCTGCCATAGAAATTTGCCCTCCTGATTTTGAAAGCCAGTCTGCCGGAGACTCGCCTGTTCCTAAGGATAAAATTCGCATTTTTTGTAAAGGAGCTTTAAATTTTTTGACCATATGCGTTGCAACAAGAAAGGAAGGATTATTGCACCAAATACCACCATCAACTAAATCTTTGGCTCCAGATGACGCAAAATTAACACGAACAGCAGGAAAAAAGGTGGGTGCCGCAGAGGTTGCTAAGGCTGCTTGCCAAATAGGAATATCTCGGCTGTTTATGTAGTCTACATCTCCTTCTTCAGAAAAGGGTTGAGACTTCAAAATATGCGGAAATCCATCTGTGCCACAAGCTGTCACCACAACATCTTTATCCAGGGCATTCAGGCGGTTGCTACCAAAAAAGTCAGGGCTTTGTAAAAGTGTTTTAAGGGGCTCATTATCATAGCGCCTGAAAACGAGGCTTTTGCAGTTGTTAATAAAATTATTAACTTTTTTGGGCATTAAAAAACGCTTGGATGCCGGAAAAATGGTTCCTCCCTGATCTTGAAAAAGGGAAACAAGTGATGAAGGCGTTTTCCCATGACACAGCCCCAGAGAAAGAAGGCCTCCTACAGAAGTACCACCGAAAACATCAAATACCCTCTCTACACCAACCTTATGTTCTCCTTCCCTTAATATATCATCTAAGTGCTCTATAAGCAACGCTGGCATGAGTCCTCTTATACCGCCTCCATCGATTGAGAGTCCAAAAAAGGTTGAATCCCCCTCGTTGATAGGCAACCTACTCATGTTCAGAAAATCATTTTCATCAAAATTCGACCCTTGAACATTAAACTCCGCATTTCCAAAGGGCATAAAAAGATCTTCTGATGGTTCTATTTTATCCATTTTAATATTTTCTGCGGAGGGAGAAGAGCTTGTATTTTCTGTCATACACATCAAATCTTCAGAAGAAAGGATACTGATAGGCTTAATAAGCCCTAAAGCATCTTCTTCATATGTCAAAAAAAGATCGGGTTCAGAGGATTGAGCCTGAAAATTATTAGCAATCAAGAAAAACACTAAAACTCTAAGAAATTTATTCATTTTTTTATTTCTCCCTAGATATTTGATTAATAAAACGTTAACAAATCAGGTAATAATAAAACCCTGAAACAATTTTTTATCAATGTCAAAAGAAAAATAACAAAATGGCAAAAATCAGGATAGAACAAGGCGGAGAGGTTATTTAAAAGCGGCATTATTCTCTTATTAAGAATAAAATCTGTTTAAAAGACATAAGCAATCCTTTTAGTTATCGTCTTTGGTGGATAAAAACTTGATCTTGATGCTATCAAATGATACTATCAGCACATGAGTTATAAACCTCCCTTTTCCCTTTCTCCTTATATTCTAAAACTTCTACAAGAAGTGTGGCAACAAATCGGAATGCTGTCAGGTCAAAAACTTGAGAGTGCTCCTGTCCTCTTACGCAAATCAAATAGCATACGTACGATACAAGCCTCTCTCGCCATAGAGGGCAATACACTCACTCTTCATCAAGTAACAGACCTCTTTGATGGCAAAAGAGTTATGGGACCTGAAAAAGATATCCTTGAGGTTAAAAATGCGATCAAAACATACGAAATTTTTCCCAATCTTGATCCTTTTTCATCTAAAGACTTACTCAAGGCCCATAAAACCTTAATGGAAGGACTGAATGAACAAGCAGGAGAATGGCGAAAAGATAATGTTGGTATTTTTAAGGGACAGAAAATAACGCACCTTCCCCCTCCCGCAAATAATATTCCAACTCTTATGGAGGATTTATTTGCCTTTTTAATTGATGACCAAGACACCTCTCTTCTTCTAAAAGCTTGTATTTTTCATTATGAGCTTGAATTCATTCATCCTTTTATGGATGGTAATGGTCGTATTGGAAGATTCTGGCAGCAAAGAATTCTGGTCAAAGAAAATCTGATTTTTCAGAATCTCTCTATTGAAGAACTCATTAAAGATCAACAAGAGCGGTATTACAGAGTGCTTGGAGAATGTGATCAAAATGGCAGTTCAACAAAATTTATAGAATTTTCTCTTGAGCTTATTATTGATGCCCTTAAAAAATACACCTCTGAGGCTTTACCCCAAACAAATACTCCTCAATCACGACTTCAGTATGCGGCTCTTAAAATGAGAAAGACACCCTTTACAAGAAAGGATTATTTAGAAATTCATAAGGACATATCAACATCAACAGCAAGCCGAGACCTCATTTATGGAATAGAAAAAAATATTATTTCTAAAAAAGGAGAAAAAAATCAAACCCTTTATCATTTCATCCGCATTGTCTCCTAAATCGATAAGGAGACGATGTGTCTCTTATCTAGTGTTATGTCGAATTTGGAGACATCATATCGGAGGGGGTTTGGGCTGTCTATGATGTCTTAACTTAAAAGACTACAAAAACATAGTTATAGCTCAGAAATATCATAAAAAATTTTATCAAGCTCTTTTTTTAGATTTTTTAACTCTTCTTCTGATATTTTTTTTAGTCCATTATATTGAATATTAAACGACTCTCCCAATTTAGTAATTCTTAAAATAGATATAGAAGGATGTTCTATACCTTTCTTCGATATTATTTTTTCAAGAAACTCTTTTTGATTTTCTTTCCTTAAAACACTTCTTAAAATATCTCTAGATCTTATACCTTTTTCAATAAATTTTTTACAAATGTCTTTCGGAATTTTGCAATAAGACAAACTATCTGAAACATACTGTTTGGACACCCCTATTTTTTTTGCTAAATCACTATTTGTAAGATCTTTATTTTTCCTCAAAATTTCTTTGAAGGCTACCCCAATCTCTATAGGGTGCAAATCTTCTCTTTGAATGTTTTCAATAAGCGCAATTTCTTCTGCATCAGAGTAATTCTGTATGAGTATACAAGGGACTTTATCTAAACCTATTTTTTTTGCGGCGCGTAATCGTCTTTCTCCACTTACAACCTCATATTTTTCACTTTGTGTCGGAGAAGGTATAACAGTCAGTGGTTGTCTCACACCATGGCGTTTGATTGATTGAGACAATTCTTCTATTTCTTTATCTGAAAAATTACTTCTTGCTTGAAGCCTAAATGGCACCAAAACATCTACGCTTAAAATATAATGCTCAGAAACCTCGGCGGAAACACTATATATTGATTTTCTCGTATGTTGTCCTTTTAAAACTGGTGCAACAATGCTTTCTAAATCTTTTGGTATTTTTTTATACTTTACTTTTCCCACTTTTGATCCTTTAAAAGTACGCGGCTGCGTACACTAGAGTTGTTTGTTATATAGATTCTTTGGTGGTACGCGGCCGCGTACTTTTCGGAAAACAGAGCTTTAACAAATAGTGTATTACTTCAACTATATCTTCAAAAGCAATCGAGTTCGAACGACAAAAAAGTGCCAGGGGGAGGTTTAGTTTTGTTGAAGATTTAAGTTCTTCACTCATTCTAACAGCAAAATCTGGTATAACATATTTTCCATAATATTTTTTAAGTAAAGAAATAGCCTCTCCTGCTGATGCGGTTCTTTCTTCATATTTATTAGGAATTACAACAATCTTTGGCATTTCCATAATCATTCTATCACAAAATTTTTCTAAATCTTGCAAAAGCATTTTAAGACCGTTAATAGCAAAAAGTTGAGTTTCCACAACAATAGGTAACATATCAGAAAAACTCACAATATTCATATTAAGTCGGCTAATAGTAGGGTTACAATCAAATATAATGAAATCATACTTTGGTTTTAATTTTGATAAAGCTATTGATACCCTTTCTTCACGACGAGGTAGAGTGTCAAGATCGGTCTCAAGCCTTGTTAAAGATAAGTTGGCGGGTAAGCAATCTAATCCTGGAAAAATTTTACATATAGATGTTTCAGGAATTAAATCCTTCATAATTACATCAAATAGAGTAGGATATTCAAGACTTGTATCAAAGCTAAGAGCTGTAGATAAATGAGCTTGTGGATCTGCATCAACAAGAAGAACATTATAACCCATTAAAGAAAGGTGCGTAGAAACTTCATAGCAAATAGACGTTTTACCAACACCACCTTTAAAATTATAAAAAGCTAAAACTTTACATGGAAAATT
>JAABSX010000095.1 GCA_011390205.1 Microscillaceae bacterium
ATGCCCGAAAAGCCTTTGCAAAGGGCATGCACCTTGCAAATCATCATTAGTTTAGAAAGCTTCGGCTCAATCGGTTTGCCTACACCTACAGCGTGTGTAAGCAATAAATTTTCTTGTAATTTGCTGGTATCTGTCGCTGAAATCTGGGTATCACAAAGAGGTCCAAAACCTGTGTTTACACCATAAACAGCCTTGTTAGAAACTGCCATGCCTTCTACATACCCTCTGCAGGTTGCTATCAGGGCAAGTGTATTGGATAAGATATTAGTAGGTAATTTGCCCTCAGCAATATCCATCGCTTTCTGGACAGTCAAAGTATCAGTTCCGTAATTAAACATAGATTTTATTGGATTTATTCCACAAATCTAGTGCTATCTTTGATACTTAACAAGTCTGTGATGAGCAAGATTTCAGGCAGCTTACCCTAAATCAGTTTTTAATAGCTATACTATCTGTTCAAGCTTTATTGGGTAAATAAATCTTCTGCTCCACTGTTTCGGCTATTTCGTCCATCAGTGCCTCTACACCAGGCAGGTTATGGTACCAATCGTGGTGTTTAGACCACTTCAAGCAAGAGGGACACATAGTATCTAGCCAAACATAGCCACAGCTAGGGCATTTGCCATGTGTATCAAAGGTGTTCCAGCTATGTCCGCAAGAACATTCCCACATGTCATCGGCTTGCGGCTCCCAAGTACATTTTGGGCAGTAAATTTCGAGATCTTCCATTGGTTTATTTTTTATCAAAGTTAAAGGAAAGTTCTAGGAATTTAAAAAAAGTTCTTTAAATTCCGACTTCCCAAGGAATAAAATTAAACGCAAGGGCTTATTCATATCAATAAATCATTGATAATCAATACATTAAAATACCCAACAACTTATCCAATTACATTTCACTATGAAAAGAAACCTTTTACAAAAAATAATACTTTGTAGCCTACTCCTGAGCTTGATACTTTCAGAAAGTAAGGCACAAGGTGTACAATTCTCCATTACTTTTCCAAAAGAAAAAAGCAAAAAAGCCATTGATGGCAGGTTATTGCTCTTTTTGGCTACCCACGATGAGCAAGAACCCCGTTTCTTGGTGAGTGATGAGCCCAACTCACAGCTAGGCTTTGGGATAGATGTGGAAAACCTTACCCCTAATCAGGCTGCTGTGATAGATGCAAAAGCCTTTGGTTATCCCATTCGTAGCCTGAAAGATATTCCCGAAGGTGAGTATTATGTACAGGCACTTTTGCACCGCTACGAAACCTTCAAAAAGGCTGATGGACATACCGTAAAGCTCCCTATGGATAGAGGAGAAGGGCAAAACCTAAGAGTAGCCCCAGGGAATCTCTACAGCACCCCTCAAAAGATAAAGATTACGCCAAAAACGAATCAGACCATTCAAATTGTACTAGACCAAGAAAACCCACCTATGCCTGCTCCTAAGGAGAGCAAATACATCAAATACGTAAAAATGCGCAGTAAACTCTTGAGCGACTTCTGGGGAAGAGACATGTACCTAGGGGCTTTTGTATTATTGCCAGAAGGATTTGATAAGAATCCCCAAGCAAAATATCCGCTGTGTGTCTTTCACGGACATTTTCCTGCACAGTTTGAAGGATTTAGAGAAATACCACCAGACCCAGACCTTGAGCTTGATTATTCAGAAAGATTTAAAGTAAGTGGCTATAATAAAATTGTACAAGAAGAAGCACATAACTTCTACAAATGGTGGACTGCCCCCGAAACACCTCGCTTTCTAGTGATTGAAATTCAGCATGCCAACCCTTTTTATGATGATTCTTATGCGGTCAATTCTGCCAATATCGGCCCTTATGGAGATGCCATTACTTATGAATTAATCCCCTTCATAGAAAAACAATACAGAGGAATCGGCGAAGGCTGGGCAAGATTTCTCTATGGAGGCTCTACAGGAGGATGGGAGGCTCTAGCTGCACAAGTACTCTACCCTGATGAATACAATGGATGCTTTGCTGCCTGCCCCGACCCTATTGATTTTAGGGCTTACACTGTAGTAGATATTTACAAAGACAAAAATGCTTACTACCAAGATAGTCAGTTCAAAACAACGCCTCGCCCTGGCAAGCGTGATTATCTAGGGCATGTCTATTGTACCTTAGAAGAAGCCAATCACCACGAACTGATGCTAGGCACAAAAAGCCGTTCAGGGGCACAGTGGGATATCTGGGAAGCAGTTTATTCTCCTGTGGGTGAAGATGGCTATCCAAAACCCATTTGGGATAAACTCACAGGAAAAATAGATACGACTGTGGCAGCCTATTGGCGTGAAAATTATGACTTAAACTATATCATGCAGCGTGACTGGAGCAAAATCGGGAAAAAACTAGAGGGAAAGATTCATATTTACTGTGGAGATATGGATAATTTTTATCTCAATAATGCGGTCTATCTTGCCGAAGATTTTCTAGAAAGTACTACTGAACCTTACTATGCAGGGGAAATAGACTATGGCGACCGTGCAGAGCACTGCTGGAATGGCGACCAAACAGAACCTAACCACATCTCAAGACTTAGATACAATACCATGTATGTAGATAAAATCTTACAACGCATAGAGCAAAGTGCACCCAAGGGAGCGGATTTGAAAAGCTGGAGGCATTGATACATTTTTATGAAAAAACAAGAATTATATTGTTGTTTGATTCAACACAATACATTTGAAGAAATCCTCTAAATTTCTTAATATTGTAATGATGAGATATTTTATAGTTTTACTTCTACTAACATCTATTTTTCCTTCATTAGAAGGACAAGTTTTGGATAACTACCCTAGTACTTATTCTAGTGTTGGCGAACAAGTAAAAACAACAAAGTATTTAAGTTTTTCTAAGACCTTAAATGAAGTACGGTATTGGACAGATAATAATCTAGATCAAGTGATATTAAAAATAAAATCCGGAAAAGTTGGTGATAAAAATCTGATTGTCACTTTTCCTAATAGTTCTAAGCAATATCAGTTATCTTTCGAAAACAACTTTACCGATATCACTTGTATTAACTCTGACGAGAGTGAACAGAAATTTAGGATTGTAATGCATTGCATCCCTTCTAGATCAAAGTTTGTTTTTGGTAATGATGGTGCTGTTAAAGAGTATCTCTATTTTGATTACTATGTGACATTGAAGGACATATATTATTCATCTTCAGTCAATCCAAATAGAATACTTCTTGAAATTATAGAACTAGATTACTCAAATAATGAAACAAAAATAAAAGTGAAATTCCCAAATGACACTAAGGTTTACACCCTAAAAATGGGAAACAACGATACACAAGTCACCTGTACTAGTCCTGAAGGGCTAGTACAGACTTTTTACATTAAGTAAATCTTACCACCAAATCTTGCTGGTAAGCAAACCAATATAAATCTAGTGTTTAAGTCGGAATAAGCCCTATTAAAATAAGGGGTTCTAATCAACTGACTTTATCAAACAAACCCAAAATGCAACCCCAAATAATCGAAATCACTCCTGAGCAAACCTTGCACATTCGTCATAAGGTGATGTGGCCAGATAAACCGATAGACTATGTACGCATAGCAGAAGATGACCAAGGTACACACTATGGTTTATTTTTGGATGATAAAATGATTTCAGTGATTTCACTTTTCATCAGCAATCAAGAAGCACAGTTTAGGAAGTTTGCTACACTGCACGAGTATCAAGGGCAAGGTTTCGGCACTATCTTGCTACAAGAAATCATGGACATTGTAGCACAAAAAAAACTGCACAAAGTATGGTGCAATGCAAGAATAGAGAAGTCAACTTATTATGCCAAATTCGGTATGATTGCAACAGAAAAGCAATTCATAAAAGGGGGAATTGAGTATGTCATCATGGAAAAAATACTCTGCTGATATAACAACCCCACTTTCCGCACCCTTATATTTTATTTGGGGCATTTAAAATAAGACTCTTGATTCTGAAATAATATTCTTAAATAGTTAAGATATAAAATATTTTGAGTCGTAAAAATAAAATTAAAAAAATATATTATTTGTAAATAAATTTTTCGTGATTTTCGATGAAATAAAATATTGTCAAAAGCTAAATAGTAAAATTTTATTCCGAGGGTGCGGAAAGTGGGTAACAAGCATTGACAACGTAGCTCAAAAAGCGTAGGAAGAAAATATAGACTCCCATTGTTTGGATAGATAAAATTATTTTAAATTATTTGTAACTCACAAAATATTAAATGATGAATCTAGAAGAAGAATTTTGATTCAGCAAAATATTGAATTTCCCCGAGTTCATGTCATGCATCAAATAAATCAGATTAAGGAGTCGTTGTTGTCTAATTATGGTATTAATTTTGGATTAAGTTGTAAAATAGTCATATTAGAATATTGCTTGACATAAAAAAAGGCATAAATTACAGCGACATTTAGATATTGTTATACAAAAACACTCGGAAATTGCTCGGTATGCAGAGAATCACATTTATAGTTTTAATAATCTTTACCTGTATTCATGCTGTAGGTGCCCAAACTGTACCCAAACTAAAGTTTCACCCACTTCCTTCAGGCATCTCAAGCAACAATGTATCTGCCATTATACAAGACAGTAGAGATTTTATGTGGTTTGGCACTGCCAATGGACTCAATAAATTTGATGGCTATCATTATACTATCTACGAACATGACCCTACTGATAGCACTACCATAGTCAGCACACTCATCAATAAAATCTATGAAGACAAGAAAGGCAACCTATGGATTTGTGCTGATGGCGGAGGGTTGAGCTATTTTGACCAAAAGAGTGGAAAATTTAGCTCTTATACAAGAGCCAATGCCAATAAGCAAATGTCTTCTAACAGTGTCTTATCTATCTATGAAGATGATGATGGGCTAATCTGGTTTACGATAGAAAACAATCCTCTGACTTCTTTTGACCCCAAGACAAAGCAGTTTAAGACTTACAAACATTTTTTAGGTAAAAATGAAGAAGAAACCATACGATTTATTTTTACAGGTGACCAGAAATACCTTTGGCTTGGGACTGTCGGGAATGGCATAGCCAGATTTGATAAAAAAAATGAAAAATTTGAATATTTTACCAAAAAAAGTATAGGACTGAGCGAGGATTTTATCAGAAATTTTGCTGTCAGCTCTGAAAAAAATAAATTTTGGATAAGTTATGCAAACCAAGGTTTATCACTCATCTCGATTCAAGACAATCAAGTCAAACTAGAGAAAAGTTACCCAAAGGGGATACTCACAGAAGGCTACATCCGAGTTATCTATGAAGATAGCAAACAAAGATTATGGGTAGGAATAGAAAATGGAGGCATCAATATTTTAGACATCAAAACAGACAGCATTACTGTCTATAAACATCAAAAAGATGACCCATTCAGCCTCAAAAGTAATTCTCCTTGGGTAATTTATGAAGACCGATTTCATAATATATGGGTGGGTACATTTAATCAAGGAGTAAATGTGGTCTATAATCAATTCTATGATAAATTTGAACATTATCAACAAGTAGATGGCTTGGCAAATAACAGTGTTACTAGTTTTCAGCAAGATGAGAATGACAATATTTGGATTACCACAGATGGCGGAGGTATCAGCAAATGGGAAAAGAAATCCGATAGATTTACAAATTACAGCCAGTCTAGCCCAGCTCCATTTACCCTTTCAGGAAATGCCATTATCTCTGCCAGTAAAGATAAAAAAGATAGAATATGGTTTGGTACCTGGACCAGAGGAATGAATATTTATGATTTTAAGAGCAATTCTTTTAAGACCATCAGAGCTGATGAGGGGAAATCTAGTTACAATACCAGTTTTGCCAGCACAAGTGGAAAAAACGGCCTCATGTATGTACTCTCTTGGGAAGACAAGCTAAATGTGTTTGATATAAATACAGATAAAATGCTGTGGAGTAAGAACTTAATAAAAGAAGGGCTTAACTATGCACAGTACATCATTAGTGATAGACAAGAAAACATTTGGATAGCCTCACGCTCAGGGCTAGGATTCATAGCAAAAAATCAAATCAAACCTGATGGAGTAATAAAAATATTTAGCACAGAAGAGAAGGCAGGGACTATCAGCGACCAATCTATCAACGTAATATTTGAAGACAGTAAAAGCAATATATGGGTTGGGACTGTTTCAGGGCTGAATCTCTATCTTCCCAAAACACAGACTTTCAAAATATATAGAAAAAAAGATGGACTTCCACATGACCATATCAAAGGGATAGAAGAAGATTTATTAGGTAACCTTTGGGTAAGCACAGCTAGAGGGCTTAGCAAATTTAATATAGAAAAACAAACCTTCGAAAATTACTTCAAAGAAGATGGATTGCAAGGAGATGAATTTGCTCGTGCAGCCATTTTTCGTGATAATGAAGGTCAAATTCTGGTAGGAGGAAGCAATGGCTTTAATGTATTTGACCCTAGCAAAATGCGTAATAACCCCTATAAGCCAAAGGTGTATATCAAGGGTCTCAAACTTTTTAACAAACCTGTAAGCAATCATGACCCCAACTCTCCCTTAAAAGAGCACATCTCATTCACAGAAGAAATCACACTAGACCACAAACAGTCTGTGTTTACCATAGAATTTGTGGCACTGAACTATACACACCCAGAAAAAAATCAGTATGCTTACATCATGGAAAACTTTGAGAAAGAGTGGAACTATGTAGAGGATAAACAAGAAGCTACTTACACAAACTTACCCGCTGGCACATATATATTCAGGGTAAAAGCAAGTAATAATGACGGTACTTGGAATGACCAAGGAGCTGCCTTAAAGATTGTCATTCTGCCCCCTTGGTGGGATACGTTTTGGTTTAAGGGGCTTGTCTTATTTTTAATCATTTTGATAACCGTAATCGGGGTAAGATGGAGAGTTAATGTCATCAAAAAACAAAACACAATCCTTGAGCGAAGAGTGGCAAAACGAACCGAAGAACTAAAAAACAAGAACAAAGAAGTTCTCCAAAAATCAGAAGAACTCATGGAAATCAATGGCTTATTGAGTGAGAAACAGCAGGAAATAGTATTACAAAATGAAGAACTTCATCAGCAGTCAGAAGAACTCATGACACAAAGAGATTTTTTAGAACAAGCAAATATAGAACTCAGCAAAACGCACCAAGAAATCAATCTACAGAAAGAAGAACTTGAAAAGAAAAATAGACAAATCAGACAAAGTATCAATGCGGCTCTGACCATTCAGGAGGCAATCCTACCTTATCAAGACAAAATGTCTAGGCTACTAGGAGAGCACTTTGTATTGTATCGCCCTAAAGACACCGTATCGGGAGATTTTTATTGGATGGAGAAAATAGATAATCAAATCATTTTCATTGTGGCTGACTGTACGGGGCATGGAGTGCCAGGTGCTTTCATGACGTTGATAGGAAACTCCCTCCTTGATAAACTTGTGAGGGTGCTAAAAATTACAGACCCTGCCACCATACTTCAAAGACTACATGAGGATGTCTATAAGGCACTCAAACAAAAATACACAGGCAATAATTACGGAATGGATGCCATTGTACTCAATATTCAGAATACAGATTCAGACCAAACTAAAGTAATATTCTCGGGAGCAAAGAATCCTTTTTACTACATTGACCCCCAAAAAACGGATGCCGTGGTTAGGGTCAGAGGAAGCAGAAAATCTATTGGTGGGTACCAAAATGAACACATTTCATTTGAAAACCAAGAAGTAAAACTAAACAAAGGTAGCTTTATCTACCTTGCTACTGATGGTTATATAGACCAAAACAACAGCAAAAGAAAGAAAATTGGGGAAAATAACTACACAAAAACCCTCCAAGAAATAGCCCACCTGCCCTTAGAAGAGCAAAAAAATATACTTGAAAAAGTACTTGAAGAACACATGAAAGGAGTAGAACAGAGAGACGATATACTTCTAATAGGTTTCAAAACCCCTCCGACAGTATTAACTACACTGTAAAGACAGAAGGCGCACAAACCGTCCTTAGGCACTTTTATCTTGAATCCCGAGGGCAGGGCTTATCACGGTTTATTTTGCTGCGTACTTCTTTTAGAAAGGGATATATTTATTTGAATTTATTTTTTGAATTATAAATTATATTTTTTTTATTTAAAATAAATGATTTCATACCTCTTTTATCACCTATTGAATCTTACACATTACAAATTTGAAGTCTTGGTCTTATTCAGTGTCCACATACAATGTGTTATTTCACTTTTGTTTTGAGCTTTGTTCAAAAGGTTCTTTTGCTGACAGACACATTCCATTTTTAGTCGGAGCTGCGAGACTCATGCTATGTTTACGCTGTTTAAACGGCTCCAAGCCAATCCCTAAGCTCTTACAAAGTTAGGTATTCTGGCGGTATAGTTGGTGAAATTAGAAGAAAATAAAATTTTTATTGAAACAGGCATAAATATTTTTGGAAATAAAAGTACAGATACCGTTTGAGATAAAATTTATTTTACTAATATTGTGCTAATTTATAATAAAATATTTTTTTAAACCCTTAACGATTACCCACAACAATGAAAAAAGGTAAACTCAATCGCATTCAATCCAATGGCAGCTTCCGTGTCATAGGAGGCTACTTAGAAAACAAAGCCACACCCAAAAAATTTGAAAATTATGTTTCCAAAGTAAAATCTGATAAAATCCCCAAAACAGTAGATTTGAGACCTCTCATGACACCCGTAGAGAATCAAGGACAAATCGGAAGCTGTGCCGCCAATGCCTTTGCAGGTGCTTATGAATATCTAGGCAAACAAGTACAATCAAGCAAAATCATCAAAGGAGATGTAAGTCGCTTATTTTTGTATTACAACACACGAAAATTAATGGGCACAACCGACCAAGATTCGGGCGCATTTATGTATAGGTGCATAGATGCACTAAAACAACACGGCTGTTGCTCTGAAAAGAAATGGGACTATATCGAGTCCAAAATCTATGTGCAGCCTCCTATGCCTGCCTACAAAGAAGCCAGGGCTTTCAAACTTGAAGAGGCTTACAAAGTACCTACTAAGCTAGAAGATTGGCGAAAAGTCTTGGCAGAGGGCTATCCTATCTCTTTCGGGATGAGACTGCACAAATCTTTTGGTGAAGCCGCAAAAAAAGGCGAAGTGCCTATTCCTAAAAAAGGTGAAGTGGGCTTTGGCGGAGCACACTCAGCACATGCTATGTTGTGTGTAGGGTATTCTGATACAGATAAATTATTCATTGTGCGTAACTCTTGGGGCACAAACTGGGGAGACAAAGGCTATTGCTACATCAAATATGAACATTTGATGGATGGTAAAATTAACCTCAATGATTCTTGGGTAATCAGGCAAAAGGCGGATTTAGACCCAAAAAAAATTAAACCCATTTACAAAGAAAAGAAAACTATTCTTGAGCCTGAATGGTACGAAGTAGAGGAAATTGTAGATGAAAATTATCCCATTTATGTATATGATGACATTGAATATAGTGATTGGGATGTATATTATGAAGAATATTGGGATGGCGATGAATACATAGTCATCTACCCTGAGGATGCCCACTGGACAGAAAATCTTGCAGTCTATTTTGACGAGGATGATGTACTAGTTGAAGATGATGAGCCTTTTGAGTTTGAGGATTCAGATGAAGAAGAATTTGAAGACGATGAAGAGTTTGCGAGCCTAGATGACGAGGAATCTGACGAAGACGAGGAATACGATGAGGGTGAGGAATCTGACGAAGACGAGGAATACGATGAGGGTGAGGAATCTGACGAAGACGAGGAATACGATGAGGGTGAGGAATCTGACGAAGACGAGGAATACGATGAGGGTGAGGAATCTGACGAAGACGAGGAATACGATGAGGGTGAGGAATCTGACGAAGACGAGGAATACGATGAGGGTGAGGAATCTGACGAAGACGAGGAATACGATGAGGGTGAGGAATCTGACGAAGACGAGGAATACGATGAGGGTGAGGAATCTGACGAAGACGAGGAATACGATGAGGGTGAGGAATCTGACGAAGACGAGGAATACGAT
>JAABSX010000096.1 GCA_011390205.1 Microscillaceae bacterium
ATGCCAAACATCCACTCCATATCAAACCAAGTAGAGGAGAGATTTTGGTCATAAGGGCTCCATTGTGCAAGTAACAAGGCTTTTTTTCTGATTTGCTCTGCTTCAGTATCATTTTCTAGTCTTTGTATGATGCTTTCATTGGTCTTGATAATGCTTTTGATGCCATTGATTTTATCCTTTTTGATGTTGATGGTCTTTTTATTTTCCTTTCCGAAGAGTTCAGTAGTGATGATTTCTTTGATTTCATCGGGCATGGCTTCGGCTTCTTGGAGCAGTATCTTTTGCTTTGCGATTTCGGCTTGGCATGCACTGATTTCTTGGTCTTTGCTGTCTTTGATGCCATCGGCGAGGTGATGTGCTATTTGCTCACGGAGAGCTTTGTCTTGTTTTTCCAGGTTTTTTTTCTCTGTTCGGCTTTTGGCTTTGAAAAATTTCTCTCGTACTTTTCCGAGTTCTTTTCTGAGTTTTTGAGTGCTATCATTGGAGTCATCTTCATTGTCAAGAAATTTAATTCCTTTTAAGTCAATTCCTATCAATGTATTGGCTACCACAAACTTGGTCTCTAGGTTGGGCAGAGGTTCTATGTTCTCATTGTTTTGCTCTATGACCAGAGAGAGGAAGAAACGCAGCTTAGAAATCTGGACCGCCATATCCTGAATGTCTATCCCATAGATACAGTTCTGGATAAGGTAGAGTTTTCTGCCATAGTCTTCTAAGTTTTTTTCAAATACATTGTTGAGTTTTTCTACTTCTTGTTGCCTTGTTTCTTTGTCGTGGGTTTCATAGACACGGTCCAGCTCTTCAAAGAGTTTTTCTTTTTGTATTTTCTGCCAGAGTTGGTTTTTGGGGTCCACTCTTTGGAGGATTTGCACCATTCTTTGGAGCACCCCCATCGGGAAAGCACCCGAGCCACAGGCAGGGTCCAGGATTTTTACCTCAGATATTTTCTTTACGATTTCTTGCTTTTGCTCTTGGCTTAGCTCTTCTATCACTTGGGGCTTGTTGAGGTCTATCTGGAGATACGCTTTGAGGCTTTCATCTACCATATAGTTTACAATCTCTCTGGGTGTATAGAAGCTGCCTGTCCCTTTTCGGGCAGTGGCTTGGGTTTCGGGGTTGTAGTAGGCGAGTAAGCTCTCAAATACCTCACCCATGAGCATAGGGTCTAGGGCTACATCTTCTTCTTCTGGGGTGTTCTCTTCTATGGTAAATTTATATTTCTCAAAGATTTTGAATATACCCTTTACTTTATAGTTTCCTTTTTTGCTTTGATAGATTTGGGCAAGTGCCGCACTAAATTCCTCTGTCTCTTCACCAAAGAGTAGTTGATTGGGGAAGATAGGTTGATTTTTTTGCACCCTTGAGAAGCCATCTATGATCACCTTATTCTCCTTGTCATCTAAGCTATCAAATAAGCCCCCATTCAAGAAAGGGATGCTATCAAAGATGTCCATAATCTTTTGCGTGTCAGCATCTGCAAACTGATTTTCATATCGGTATAGATTGTTTACACCGTATGAGTTTATATTTTTCACGTGTGCTTGGTTCAGGGCGAATGCTCGGTCTGCTTTGGGTCTATTGAGGGTAGCAAAGAATAGGTTTTGCAAGATAGCCAAGTAGTATTGATTAGAGGCTTTGCTCTCTGCCTCAAAATCTCGGAGGAGTTCGCTCAGTTTGTTTTCATCAAATAAATGCTCAGGCACAAGTTTTTTTTCTTTGAGAAACCACACAAAGAAGATGCGAGTAATGAACCTGATGATTGCCTTTTGGTTGGCAAGTTCTTGGAGTTCTTCGGGGCTTTTGTCTTGGTATCTTTCTTCTTGGCTGAGGTGCTGATAGGGGAATTTCACATTGGCTACTGCCCAGAAATACCAGTTAGCGATTTCTTTGTAGAATCGTTTGTTGAGTTCTTTGAGGTCTAATACAGTTCTCCATGCTTTGTGCAAATCAGGAAAACTCTTGATTTTATACTTGTTTTGTAGCCTCTCTAGGGCAAGCTCAGCCAATATTTCTATGTGAGCACGGTGTGGCTTGCTGATAGAGATGTCTTTGATAAGGGTTACTTTGCTGAGCACGTCTTTGTCTTCGTCTTTTTTGTTGAGCCTTCGGTCTATCACAGAGAGGGTCAGGGAGCTGCCATACTTAAAAAGTACCAAAGCAGGCATCATAAAAGGCTTGTTGAGTTCACGGGTGATTTGTGTGAGTTGGGTTTTGGTATAGCTTTCTTGCTTTAGCTCTAAGGCAAAGATGATATACGCCTCATATTTTTCTAAGAAGTGAGTATTATTTACTTTTTCTTTAAAAACATTGTTTCCTATCTGCAAACAGAAGTCTATTTTCTTCCAGTCCTTGGTTAAGGCTTTTTCTTCTGAAATTTCATTGGCATCAAAAGTCTGCACAAAGCCTTGATAGGTTTTATCTTGTAGCTCTAGGGTATGTTCATTTTGATAGCCTAGAATCTCAAAGAGTTGTAGGGTGTTTTGGTAGAGGTCATCACTGGTTTCGAATTGTTGGAGTGTATTTTTTATTTCTGTTTTCATTGTTCTAGCTGTCAATTTGAGGTCTTTTGATGATTACTTTAAACTCTTCGGCTTTTTTGTCATTGATAAAATCAATATCAGGATAAGCTTGTAAGGCACGCAAGATACCGCTGCCTGCTCCTTTGTAGTCTAATATATCAAAGGCGAAGGAGTCTATTAGGGGGTTACGTTTTTTTCTTACCCCTATTCTTATTTTTTCTTCAGTGAGGTTGTTGGGCAGAACACCTGGGCTAATAATTTCAATTCTATCATTGAAAATAAAAATCTTAATGGTATCATTGATAAAATAATCTCTGTGTACTAAGGCATTTATTAATAGTTCTTGAATAGTAATAAGAGGGATTTCAAGTTGTCCTGTGTTATTGAAGTTATCATTTACTTGCACTTTACGTAGGCTATCTACAAGAAAAGTCAAAGCTCTCTGATATTGTTGGTTCAATGTACCTTCTATTTTATCTTCATTCAAGTAGATAGAACTTGCTTTGTGAAAGCCCTTAAACCATATAGCCAAAGTGAAAAAACTCGGTATGTTTTTAATAGGGTATTTTGTGAAGAGCAAAGCACCTGCCTTATTAAGTTTTCCTTGTTTACCTAAGCCCAGATTTTCTATGTATTGACTTAGTTTCTCTGGTTCAAAGGGTATTTTATATTTTTTTTCATAAAACTTCTTAAAATCTTTAGTATCTATATCTTCATAAGTACTATTATGGATGAGCATTTCTTCGGCATAGAGATTTCCACTGCTTTGTAGTAGTCTTGACAGTTCTTCCTTGCTTATTACTTTACGTTTGTCAGAGCCATTTTTCATAAAAATTAGTCCTTCTTTATCCATGTAAGGCTTGTCTGTACCTTCGGGTATAGTAACTACAATTACTTTGTTACCTTCTACCTCTATGTTTTCACTCTCAATCGTAATAGGGCTTTTGACATGGTTCTGTGCAGCATTGACTAGGTTTCTGTTAATTCGTTGTATGTCTTGAAAAGATAAATTGATAATATCGCCTGTTTTATCATCTATGCCTATAAGTATTTTACCTCCTTTGCTATTGCTAAAGGCTACCATTTCTTGTGCAATGCCGACTTCATTGGTAACATCTCGCTTAAACTGTACAAAGCTGGTTTCGCCTAGACTGATAAGTTTTAAGAGTTCTTTTGCTTCCATATTTTATAGATATTTTTTCTTTGTTCGAATGCTTCCTTGCCACCTTCCATAATGTTAATGGCTTTTTGTTGTATCTCTGGTTTATCTATACTTCCTATATCTGAGAATTTTATTTTTTGGATTTCGTCATCATATTCACAAATAATTACTTGTTCGCTATCTCCTAAAACCAAAATATTAGGATTATGAGTTACAAAGATAAATTGAGTACTTGGTTTTAAATCTTTTATTCTATTGATGATTTCTTTGGCAACGGTAAAGTTGTCTAAATCATCTTCGGGTTGGTCTATAAGAAATAGGTCTGTATCTTCATTGGCTAAAATGAAAGAAATTAGTGCAGTTGCTTTTTGTCCGATAGAGTAATGCTCTAAGGGTTTATCTCTGTATGTAAATGTATATTTATTAGGGGCTTGATGTGTAAGCCAAAGATAAGAGTTTTCTTCAAATTTTTCTTGAAACTTGCTTAACAAATTACTGCCACTCAGTATGTTGTGTAATTGGCTTTCAGTGTTTTGCAAATCTTGATATACCTCTCTTAAATTAGCATATTGCTCAGTAATTTTTTTAATATGAATTTCTTTGATAAAGTTTCCTCCCTTACAATACTCAAATAATTGATTTTTAAACTCTTCTTTATCTCCCTCAAAAGTCATTTCAATTCGGAAAGATAAACCTAAGTCATTCAGTTTGTCTATTTTTTTTTGAATAAAATCAAATTCTTGTCGGTAAGTTGTTTGTAGAGTTTTTAGTTCTTGATTGAGTTGCGTTTGAAGGCTATCAAGTTTTGCCTCGCTACTTTCTAAGGCACTTAATACATACTTTTGGCTATTGAGGTGTTTTTGGTTTTGCTTGTGTTTTTCTATGTCAATATCAGGGTCATTGATGACTTTTTTCTTTTCTTCAAATTCACTAACCAGTGCTTGATGCTGCTGCGAGAACTCTTTTTTGATTTTTAACAAGTTATTGAGAAGGTAATTATCAGTGTTTTCACTAAGTTGTTTTGTAATATCTTCAAATAATTTTTTAAATTTCTGTACTTCAGTAGGGATTTTTTCTTGAAAAATACTTTGATTTTCTACTTGCTTAGATTTATAGGTGTTGTAATCACTTAGGCTGTACTCTTGTATTTTTTCTAGTACATCTTTCATCATCATTTGCCAGTCTTCAATCACTCGCTCTATTTCTTGCTCATCATTGCTGTAGTTAAGTTCTTTGGCAATTAAATCTTGTAGGTTGTATTCTTCAAACTTTTTGATTTTTTCTTCGAGTACGGCTATTTTATTTTGTACTATTTCTTTACTATTTAATTCTTGTTTTGCTTTGGATAATTTATTAAGTGTTTCGTTAATTTGCATTTTGGCTTGCCTGATTTCTTCTTCAATAGAATCGAGTTCTTTTTTGAGTAATTTTTCTTTAATGATTTTCTCATTGAAGTCTTTACCCATGTCTTCTAGGTCTTTTTGCCCAAAGTAGGCTACTTTGATGAAGTTATCAGGTTGTAGATTGGGTATAATCTCCCCTTCCGAGTTGAGTACTTTTATACTTGTTCCCCAAGTTCTTTCAGTAGTGTAGATGGTTTCTTGGTTTTTATCAGCAAATTCAAGGTGTATTTTTTTACCTTCACCCACAAGTCTATGCACTACTTGCTCTTTGTAGTCAGTATTACTTGTCGCTCTTTCACCTATGGCGAAGCGAATCGTTTCCAATAGGGTAGATTTACCACCGCCACGTACTCCTATGATGGTATTCAAATCAGGGCTAAAAGGGATTTCTAAATTATCTTTTTCTTCATTCTGCTCAATAATTATTTTTCTTAGATAGTAATCTTGAATAGAGGGGGCTTGGCTACTTACTCGTTCTCTGTGATGTACTAAGGCATATTTAACCGCCTCAAAACTAAAATCACCTAATTTGAGGTAGCATTTCATTTCATTTTCATTTTGTTTGTGGGCTTGACCAACCTCTTGTATATTCTTACAGTCAGAGCCTTCTAAAAAGGCAGGAATTTCCTCTTCTTTTTCATACCATTGTTTGAGTTTATTTATATCATCATATTTTCTAAATTTCTGAAAGCCTAAAACTGTATTTTTAAATAGTTCTTGTTTTACAAGATGCTGGATACGCCCACCCTCAAGTTCTTCTAAAAAACCTTTACTTTGATGCACATGTGCCATAATCATAAAGCTATCCCGTCCTTTTTGGCGATGTTCTTCTAACTTTTCTAGGGTTTCATTTAAGCTGTAGTTACAACTTGTATTTTCGTTTTCACGGTTAGCAATGCCTTCAAAAGCAGCCGTTAAAAATTGATTGATAAAATCTTCATTATTTTTTACCCAACTTTCATAATCAAATACTATCAAGCAATGTACTCCATTTTTGCCATCATTTACTGATAACTCTACCCCAGCCATAAGATAGATTTCATTTTTTAGCGCATGATTTCGTAAACTTTTGAACTCTGCCAAATCAAATTTATTATGATTGGTAATGACACCTAAAGAGATTTCTTGCTCTTTTAGCTTGGCTACATATTCTTTTTTAAAAGAACGATTTTGTTCAGGGTTAGGAAAGAGGAACTCCCTATCTGCCATTGTATGTAAATGAAAATCAGCTCTGAGCCAAGTGCTTCCATGTTTAAAAATATTCATATCATCAGATTTAGCCTTTTTATTTTTAATCCTTTATCACCAGCCAGGTAATCAGTTCAAAATCTTCTTTATTGGTGGCTTTTTCACTTTTAGCCGTAATCATTGCACTCCTGCTTTTGGTCAGGCTGACAGCTTCTCTTTTATTAAAGCTCTCTAAGGTAGCCTTCATTGCTTTTTGGAGTAGTTCATCATAGACTTTCATGTTTTTCCCATTGTCTGTGGCCGCATCAAAGATATCGCAGAGTTCTTGAAAAGCTTTTGTTTTGCCATAACAGGCAGTCTTAAAGATTTCAAGTATCTTCTTGGCTTGCACAAAAGTACCCAGTACTTGTTTTCCATCCTCACTGATATAGACCAAGTAATAAGGGTGCAAGGGATTGGTCTGTGAGGGAGATGCCTTTTTTTCTTGCCCAAGTGAAGGTTTTTGTCTGAGACAAAAGATAACTCCCGCTTGCAGTGAATATTTATCGCTTTTAGAAGGCACTACAGCATACAATCCTAAGGGAGCAGCGGAGAGCGAATCTTGATTTTTTTGAATAAAATTCACCAAATCTATCCTAAAATCATCTAAGGAGAAATCTGTCAAACTGATGCTTTCCTCTGAGTCTTCGGGGTCTAGTACTTCCTCTTTGAGTCTTTTGAGTTGCTCATCTCTAAATTTAAGGTCTTGGCTTACTTGCTCTTCACTGAGGAGGTCATCTTCTCCTGTGCCTGTGATGTCCACTAGAGCCATTCTAGCCTTGACACGGCTTTCTAGTTTGAGGTATTTGTCTAGGTCTTTGGTAGCCCAGAAATTAATCATCTGAATCGTTGTGTGTTGGCTACCAATTCGGTCTATTCGCCCAAAGCGTTGTATAATCCTGACAGGATTCCAATGAATATCATAGTTAATCAGTTGATTACAGTCTTGGAGGTTTTGCCCCTCTGAGATACAGTCTGTAGCGATGAGTAGGTCTATTTCTTCATCTTGGGGTAAGTTGACTAATTTTTCTCTTTTCTTAGAGATAGGAGAAAAGTTGGTCAATATCTCATTAAATTCAGCCTTGCCCAGTGTGCTATGATTGGCAGAACTTCCCCCAGTAACGAGGGCAATGTGTATGCCTAGTGTGTTCTTTGCCCAGTCTTCTAGGGCTTTGTAAAGATAAGTAGCCGTATCAGCAAAAGCCGTAAAGACAACCATCTTTTTGACAGGTTTCTTGTCTTTGGTCAGGCTAGGTTCTTTTACTTGTGCCTGTATGAGTTGTTTAAGTTGTGCAAGTTTAGCATCTCTCTCTATGCTTACATCTTTGGCATCTTTCCATAATTTATTGATTTGCTTTCGATCTTCTTTGAGTGCTTTGAGCCATTCATCAAAATCAAGGTGAGAGAGGTTATAGACGTATTTCTCACCGATTTGGAGGGCATCTAAGAGTTCTTCGTCTTCGGTATCTTCTAGGTCTATGTTCTCAAATTCTATCTTTTGATTTTGTTCTTTATAGGCTTTAAACTTTTCTATGCGTTCTTCTAGGGCTTTGATTTTGTTGTAGGTTCTTTCCATCGTAATCGCAAAGGCAAAGACAGAGCTTTCTAAGCGTTTGAGGAAGTTCATCTTCATCATCCCTACGAGGTGATGCTCACGTTCAGATTGGCTAAAGTTTTTGACTTTGGTTTTCTCATAGATGGAGTGGAACTCTTTTTTTACAAACTCTGAGGGGCTAAAGATAGCCAATTTGTATTTTTCTATCATCTCGCTGATTTCATCAAAAGTACTAAACATCCCTTCAGAGTCTATCGGTGCATAGATTGAGCGAGGTTTCTTTCTTTCGGGAAATGCCCCTATTTTCTGCATTTCTTCTTGGTAATACTGCTCTATGTGCTTGCGTGAGCGCGCGATGGTAAGCTGATCAAGCAGGGTAAAGAAATCAGAACTCAATGCCATCAAGAACTTCTCTTTGCTTTCTCTTCTTTTTAACCAATTTTTAAAGGTCGTTTGAGCAGTATTGAGTGTGCTATGATAATCTTGAATATTAAGATTACTGGTAAAGGCTTTTTTATCTCCTTCAGTGATGAAGTCAAGCTGATTGCGTAGGTCGGTGAGGTTGTTATTGACAGGGGTAGCAGAGAGTAAGAGTACTTTGGTCTTTGCTCCTTGCTGTATGATGTCTTCTAAGAGTCTTTCATAACGGCTTTTAGCGATGACACTACCATCTTCATCTTTCTTGCCTTTGGTATTGTTGCGGAAGTTGTGCGATTCGTCTATCACCACCAAATCATAAGCTCCCCAGTTAAAAGTTTCAAAATTGATTCCATCACGGTTTCCTTTTTCACGGCTCAAGTCTGTGTGGCAAAGCACTTGATAGGCAAATTTATTCAGTCTATCTGCATTGAATGGGTTGAGTGTGCTATTGTAAACAGAAGAATAGACTGTCCAGTTTTCTTGCAGTTTTTTAGGACACAGCACCAATACACGGTCATTTTTGAGTTCAAAATACTTGATAACGGCAAGTGCCTGGTAAGTTTTGCCCAAGCCCACACTGTCTGCCAAGATACAGCCATTGAAGGCTTTGAGTTTGTTGATGATAGAGATTACCCCATCCTTTTGAAACTTAAAAAGGGTCTCCCATATATCAGTACTGGTAAAGCTGAGGTTCTCATCAAAAATATTGCTGTTTTGAGTCTCAGTGAGGTAGTCTTCAAAGATATGAAACAGGGTCTTGTAGTAGATAAACTCAGGGCTGTTGTTGGCATAGAGACGAGTAAGGTGCTCTAGTACTTTATCTTTGACATCTACTACACTTACATCTTTTGCTCTGCCTTCCCATATTTCATCAAACCATTCTTTGAGTTCTAAGAGGTCTCTTTTGTCTTGGATGACATAGTTTAGCTCTATGTTGGGTTTTTTGCCATAGCCCAAACCACTGACCGTAAAGTTAGAGCTACCTAATACTGCGTGTGGTTCTTGGTTATTGGGGTTTTGAATATGGTAAAGTTTGCCGTGTAGAAAATCAGGCTTGGTCATAGACTTGATTTCTACTTTTTCTTGAATCCAATCATAGCAAGCTTTTGCTTGTGCTTTTTGCTGTAAGGCATTGGTTAGGTCTAGTCTATCCTCTACGATTCTGAAAGACTTCTTCTCTTTGGAGTCATCTATTTTTAAGAAGTTAGGCTCTCCAAACAAAAAACGAAGATGATTGATGGCATTAAATTTCTTTTTGAGCATTCCGTATGCCTGCATCGTAAAAAAAGCAGATACAATAGAAAGGTCTGCCCCTTCTTTGGTGTTTTCCCTCAGGAAGTCTGCTACCTTACCTCTACTATAGTTATCTCTGATGACCGAATCATTGTTTTTCATTGATTTGAATTGAGTTTTATCCTTATTTTAGCCAATCTACCCACATCTCTCCCCTTTATCAAGCCTAAATATCTCTTATTTCTTTGAATTAACAAGGAAAATAGAGGAAAGAAAGCCCAAAATGGGGTATAAATTGTCATCTCTTGAGGGCAATCCTAGTTTTTCCGAGTTTGTAATGAGCTTGTAAGCTACTTGTAAAGAATTGTAATGAACTGGTAAAAAACTGTAATGGACTGTAAAGAACTGTAATGGACTGTAAAGGATTTGTAATGAACTGTAATTTGAAGGTAAAGTGTGTGCTACGTCCATACATTGAAAAGT
>JAABSX010000097.1 GCA_011390205.1 Microscillaceae bacterium
GAAAAATATAGAACGAGCTGCGACAGACGGTTCTTCAGAACGAATAACAGATAGATATATTATGAATGATACTCTAAGTGTACTCATTCCCTTCAATTACACCAGACAAGAGACAGCTAGTGAGAAAGATAAAAAAATGCATCTTATCTTTCTAAAAGATAAAAAGGAAGGTTTTATCTACTCTCCCTATGAAGCATCACGCTTTTTTAAAGAAAGACAATATGTAAAAGATAGTATTCCTGATTTTTCTTGGGAACTATTGCCTGATACCATGACTATCCTAAAACAGAAATGCTTTGCAGCCAAAACACACTTCAGAGGAAGAGACTATGTAGCATTTTATGCGCCTAGTATTCCTCTCTCTGATGGTCCTTGGAAATTCAGTGGCTTGCCTGGGCTGATACTAAAGGTAAGTTCTTTGGATGATGATAAAGTGAATTGGATAGCTGAACGCCTAGAGACCAATTACAAAGGAGACATACCCATTCCCGACATTGCAGAGTACACTAATTTAACTTGGGGTGATTTTGTAAGAGTTTATGCGGATGGCTTTAAAAGATATGGGAAATATGTACGTTCAACCAGGCCTGAGACAGAAGGCTTCAAACTATCTTTGATGATTCCTTCTGTAGAAATTATCTATCCAGGTTTGCATAGCGGAGTTGGGGCAGAGTTTTAGCTTTTCTATGATAATCAATTACAGTTGGGCGTCAGAAGATAAACTGGGGAAAATTAGCTATGCTTTTTCATATCAAAAACATCCTATTTTTACTGTGTTTTCCTGTCTTGTTGAGTGCACAAAGCATCAGTGGCAAGGTAGAGAGTCTTACAGGCGAGAAAATTCCACAGGCTCAAATTATCTTGAAAGACTCTGCGAGTGCAGTACAAATCAAAGAGTTTACTTTGGCAAGAGATGGAAGGTATCAATTAGAGATTAAGAAAAAATATACCTCTGTTTGGATAGAAGTATCTTGCTTAGGTTATAAAAAAAGTACTTACCTTATAAATCAACTTTTGCCCCAAGCTTATACACTTGATTTTGTATTAGAGCCAGCCATCATACAATTGGATGAAATCATCATAGCAGATACCAAACATTTTGAGCGGCGTGGAGATACACTCAGCTTTCATGTAGATGCTTATCGTGATGGCTCAGAGCAAAAGATAGAAGATTTGATTAAAAAACTACCAGGTATAGAAGTCAATGAAAATACAGGGTCTATCAAATACAAGGGTAAGGACATAAAGACAGTCAACCTAGATGGGGATAATCTCTTTGACTCCAACTACGCCATAGGCACACGCAATATTGATGTCAATATGGTAGAGGAAGTAGAAGCCATAGAAAACTACAATGAGAATCCTCTACTCCATGGGCTAGATGGAAAAGAAGATGTAGCACTTAACCTAGTGCTCAAAAAAACAAAGACAGAATACTCAGGCAATATACAGCCAAGTCTTGGGCTTTTTCTCACAGAAGAGACTAGCCCTGCTACTGATTTGAGTAGTACTTTATTAGGTATTGCTAGTAAGTACAAGTCTTTTGCTACTTTGAGTTATAACAATGTAGGCAGAAACAATACCCCCTACAGCTATGCTGAATACTCAGAAGAGATAGATGCCCAACGAAACCCTCTAATGTTTGCTAAGAAATACATCTCTGATAGTTTTTTTAGTACCTCTGTAGGTCCTCAGCGAAGCAACTTTAACAACACACTTTTTGGAAGCTACAATGCTGTATTCAAGGTCAAAAAACGCTTAAAAATCAAGCTGAATGCATTTTATTTGAATGACAAGATTAGCTCAGAGCAATTTACTCAAAACGACTATAATTTTAACGATGAAATTTTTAGTACTACAGATGAAATTTCTATTCAGAAAATCCCCCAACGCTATGTAGGCAAGCTGCAAATGAACTACAACCTTTCAAAGAAATCTATGCTAGAATACCATGGCAGCTATGATTTTGAAAAGATAAATACTTCCAATGCTGTGCTACAGAACAATATGACTGCTTTTGATAATGCCTTAAATACCGCTGCCTATTTATCAAAAAATAAGTTTGTCTATACCAATAGGATTTCAAAAAATGCCGCACTACAAATTACAGGGCATTATGTAACACACCAAACCCCTCAAAATTATTTTTTCTCACCTGCTGTCTATCAAAGTGATATGTTTGATACCAATATACAATCTACTGAATTTAGAAAAGAGTATTTTGATGTCAATGCCAGCTTAATGGGCAGCAAGGGCAAAAACAATGCATCCAATGAACAGAAGTATGAGGTTTATTTGGGGGGAATTGCTTACAATAGCTTTTTTAATGCGAATCTTTTAGGCTTCAATACCCAAGAAAGTACCAACCTAGATGAGTTTGAAAATGACCAACAATACCAGTACAGAAGCCTATATGCAGGAGGGAATTATAAATTTGAGAGAAGGAGATGGAAAGTAAAAACATCGTTTAAAGCAAGCTATTTGGAGCAAGTATTAGAAGACTATACACAGGCCAGGCAGTTAGCAAAGCATAGACTATTGCTTGAGCCTAGTGCTTTGCTAAGCTATAAAATAGGACGATGGTCGAGCCTATCTTTGAATGCTTCTTACTTGCCTAGACCTTTTTCAGAGGAGTATTTTATCAGTAATCCTGTATTGCTCTCTCCAAGAAATATAAGTTTGAATGAAGCAAGCCTTGATATTTCTGAAAATATATCACTCAATGGCGGATACTCTCTGAATGATATGGTAGGTGGTCTGCGTATGAGTTTTATGGGTATGTACTCTCTCAGGGTAGGAAATTATTTCAGCAGGTTTGTCATCCAACCCAATAGCACTCGTACAGTTCGTTTTTTCTTGCCCGAGTCTAATACTATGAAAGGACTCAATGTAATGATAGAAAAATACATTGACCCCATAGAAAGTACCATTCGGATACAGAGCAATTATAACTTTATGACCTACTTCAATAGCATAGGCAATGAAACACTCAGAGAGAACAGCAACCATATGCTAAATCAGGAACTATTTTTCAAAACTGCTTTTGATATTAAGGTCAACTTTGAGAATATCTTAAACTACTCTTGGAGTGTATCTAAAACAGAGAATGGGGAGCGTTTTGCTAACCAAAGTCTAATGAATACATTCAAAATCATTGTCAAGCCTTCTGAAAAGCTACTTGTATTTGTCAATTATGATTATTTTTTACCCTCTTTGCAAGGGCAAAATCCCTCAATTTCTTTTTTGGATATAGAAGCTAGATACAAGGTACGGAAAACAAGTTGGTCTATTTCATTAAAGAATCTGGGCAATGTCCGTACATTTGACCAAGTATCAGTCAATGATTTTTCTTCTTATGTATATCAAATCAACCTTTTGCCACGTCATTTTTTGGTGAATTATTTTATAAGTTTTTAGGGGGTTTCCTCTTATTTATGACTTACATCCTTGCTACTCCACAAAAACTCTCCATTCTAATAATTAAAAAAACAAAGGACGAATGAGGAGAATTATTACCACAAGAAGTGCTATTACAAGCACAGAAATAATAGCCTTCAGGGCGAGAAGTATTGTCCTCTTAGACTCGATTTCTGTATCGCCATAATCCTTGGCAAATATAGCCTCTTCGGGTTTTTGAGGGTTATATAAAACGGAAATCTTTGTACCTATCTGAGGTAAATCATCAGGGTTTTTACTAGCAGTTACAGATTGCAATGCGTAGTATTGTCCTAGGACTTCATAATTTACAATAAAAGTATAACTATAAGTATAAGTAAAACTTTTTTGGAGGTTGTCATGCTTTGCTTCTTTTATTTCCACAACTTCTGACTCGGTAAGTACACCTACCTCTTCTAAAAGGTTATACAACTTAACACTTTCCTGCGTTTCTCGATAACCTGATACAAGAAACCAAATAAGAGCAGCAAAAAGAAAAATTAACATAGTTTTTATTATCATTTTTATAAAAATTTAGGTGTTATATGATTCTAATTGGTATACTTCTTTTTAGAACACGAGTTTTACAGATTTACTTCTACTTTATTTACTCAGTAAAATCGCTTAGAGCCAAAATTTATAGTTTTGTACTAATTTTAAAATTCTCCCTGTTGTATTGTTACATTGTTGTATTCTCCATTCTAATAACTACTTTGTCCTGTCAATGGTAAACTGCACCAAATCATACAAGGCTTGTCTGTGGATAGAATCAGGAAAAGTAGCTAAGATTTCATTGGCTTCTTCTTGAAATCCTTTCATTACTTTTTGGGTATAATCTATGCCTCCACTTTGCTTCACAAATTCTATCACCTCTTGTACTTTGCGGGGTTTGTGGCTTTGGTTTTTGACAAGGTTGATGATGTGTCTTTTTTCGGAAGAGCCTGCTTGGTTAAGTGCATAAATCAAGGGTAAGGTCATTTTCTTTTCTTTGATGTCTATGCCTAGAGGTTTGCCTATTTCGGCATTGCCATAGTCAAACAAATCATCTTTGATTTGAAAAGCCATGCCTACTTTCTCACCAAATTTTTGGGCTTTTTGTACTTCAGCTTCATCTGCTCCTACCGAACTAGCCCCTACGCCACAGCAAGAAGCAATAAGGGAGGCCGTTTTTTGGCGAATAATCTCATAATAAACGTCTTCGGTGATGTCTAGCCTGCGTGCTTTTTCTATTTGCAGAAGTTCGCCTTCGCTCATTTCTCTGACGGCATGAGAGACGATCTGCAAGAGTGCAAAGTCCCCATTGTCGATGGATAGCAACAAGCCTCTAGACAGTAAAAAATCTCCTACCAACACGGCTATTTTGTTTTTCCAGAGTGCATTGATAGAAAAAAAACCTCGCCTGTAGTTGGCATCATCTACCACATCGTCATGCACTAGGGTAGCCGTGTGCAGAAGCTCTATCAGGGCTGCCCCTCTGTAGGTCGTATCATCTATTTTGCCACAAGTGCCTGCCATCAAAAACACAAACATGGGGCGTATTTGCTTGCCTTTTCGCTTCACGATATAGCCCATGATTTTGTTTAGGAGAGATACCTCAGTTTTCATATAGCCTCGAAACTTCTCTTCAAAGAGCTTCATTTCTTCTAAAATAGGCGTTTTTATCTCTTGTATTTTGATTCCCATGTGTTACTATTCTTCTCAATAATAATCTTGTATTTTTTAGAGGCACTCAGAGAAATGACTTTGGGTTTGTGTTGATTTACGCTCACCCAAAAATACACATCTTAAAGTGTCTTGGCGTACTTTTTTGTATAATTTAAGCATCCGCCCTTAAAACCACCCTAAGTAGCAAAATGATTTAAGAAATCACACGAATTCTCTTTATCCCACAAACTTAAGCCATTCTCCAAAAAAAATAAGAGATAAGCTGTAATGTTTCATTATTTCTTAAGTAATTACCTATATTTGTTTTAATACATTTTACCTAACAAACATAGAAAAATGAAGATGCTCAAACAATTTTTCTTTTCACTTGCAATCTGGGGGGCACTGGTTTTCAGTACTTTATCCTTCGGAAATGCCCAAACCAATACCCAGAAAATGCCTGAAGATTTTTATACAAAAGCATGGCAAAAAGTGGACTCCCTTACCCAAAAGCAACTGCCACAATCTGCCATTGAGGTCGTAAATTTGATTTATGCCCAAGCCCAAAAAGAAAACCAATACGGGCAGCTCGTCAAAGCGGTCATTCACAGAGTGAAGTTTACGGCAATGATAGATGAAGAGGCTCAGTTCAAAGCCATTCAGACCTTTGAAGCAGAAGCCAAACAAGCCACACAGCCCACCAAAGCCCTGCTGCAATCTATGCTCGGGAAGGTCTATTGGCAATATTACCAAAATAACCGCTATAAATTTTATAACCGAACTGCCACCGAAGTCGCCCCTGATGATATCCGAACTTGGGACTTACAAAAGCTGGTAGAGGCTACACTCACACAGCACCTTGCTGCACTCAAAGAAGCCCAGATGCTTCAAAAAACCAATGTAAATGCCTTCCAAGAAGTAATCAATGAAGGAGATGCCACAGGACAAAAACGCCGCCCTACTTTGTATGATTTTGTGGCACATCAAGCCATTGATTTTCTGACTGACAATGAAAACGGACTTGCACAGCCCGCCTATCAGTTTAGCCTCAATGACCCAAAATTTCTCGTGCCTGCCAAAGAGTTTGTGAAGCTTAATCTTAGTACTAAAGACAGTCTTTCTTTTGATTTTTATGCCTTGAAAACTTTGCAAGACCTGCTCAAATTCAGAATCAATGACAGTGATGCCGAGCTTTGGGTAGACATAGATTTGAAGCGTCTGGCACTGGTCTATAATAATCTGAGTAATGATGAAAAGGACGCACAATACCTAGAAGCACTCCAAAATCTACAAACTCAATGTACTCAATACCCTATCTGGGCAGAAGTAACTTACAAAATAGCAGTACTTACTCAAGCACAAGGCAGTCAGTATGACCCCAAAACAGGTAAAAATCAATGGAAACTCAAAGAGGCTTATGAACTCTGCTCAAAAATCATTGAGAAATTTCCAGCCTCTGTAGGTGCAAAGCAAGCCCGCTCGCTTCAGAGCCAAATCACTGCTAAAAGCTTGGCCCTCAATAGCCAAGAAATATTTGCCAGCTCAGTGATGCACCCTGCCTTGATTCAATATAAAAACGTATCAAAAGTATATTGGAAAATCATCCCTACCAACAAACAAGACAAAGAACAAATAGAAAAAAACTCCCAAAAAAACAATAGCTATAACTATGACCAAGAACTTATCAAGTTTTATAACCAAAAATCAGCCATCCATACTTGGCAAAGCGAACTCCCCAACGAAGGAGATTACCAAAGCCACAGCATAGAAGAAAAAATACCTGCTTTGGCAGCAGGAGAGTACATTGTTATGACAAGCGATGATGCCAATTTTACCTACAACAAACAGACTGTAGGCTATGCCTTTACCCAAGTAACAGACATTGGCTATTTGCAAAGAAATAACCCTAAAGATGGCTCATTGGAGTTTTATGTGCTTCACCGCAGCTCGGGTGTGCCTCTGAATGGTGTGCAAGCAGAGGTTTTATCAAAGTATTATGACTACGACAAACGCAAGTATCTGACCTTAAAGTTAGGGGATTTTACAAGTAATTCAGAGGGCTATTTTAAAGTGCCTTATCAAGGAGATGAAAATAGACGAAATGGTTCAATTATCGCCATTTTTAAGAAAGGGAATGATGTATTTGAGACGGAACGCAATTTTTCGCAATACAAGCGAGATGATTCTTATGCTCCTCGATCACAGGCTTTTTTCTTTACAGATAGAGCAATCTATAGACCTGGGCAGACACTTTATTTCAAGGCAATCATATTAGAAAAAGGCAAAAAAGACAGCCGTGTATTGCCCAACGTGGCTACCACAGTGTTTTTATATGATGTCAATGGACAAAGAGTAGCAGACCTCAACCTCACAAGCAATGAATATGGCAGTGTGCAAGGTAAGTTTACCCTTCCTAATTCAGGGCTGAATGGACAAATGCGTCTTGAAATTCTTGCTACTGGCTCCGTCAAAGAAATCATTCATACCGTAAAACAAGGTGAAAACCTATACAGAATTGCAAGACAATATGGTGCAACTACAGCACAACTCAAGGTCTGGAACAATCTCGAGGATGAGAATTTGAGCCTGGGGCAAAACCTTAGAGTACTCAGCAGCCAAGGTATTCAAAACTTAGGAAGTACTAGTTTTTCAGTAGAAGACTACAAACGCCCCAAGTTTGAAGTCAGTTTTGAGTCTGTCAAGGGAAGCTACAGATTGGGTGAAAATATCCAAGTAGAAGGCAAAGCCGTGGCTTATTCAGGGGCAAACATCAGCGAGGCAGCCGTCAGCTACAGGGTAGTCCGTGAAGCACGCTTTCCGTATTGGTGGTATTATCGCTGGGGCTATTATCCTACTTCTCCCCAAATGGAAATCACCAATGGCACTACCCAAACAGACGAAGCAGGCAAATTCAAGATAGATTTTACAGCATTGGCAGATGCCAGCGTATCACCCGAATCTTCCCCTGTTTTTACTTATACGGTCTATGCAGATGTTACAGATATTAATGGAGAGACCCACAGCCAACAAACCTCTGTCTCTATTGCCTACAAAGCTCTAGAAATCAGTGCCAATATCCCCAAAGCTTGGGACAATAGTGAAAAAGCCGAAATCAAACTTAACTCTACCAACTTAGGCGGAGAGTTTGAACCTGCCAAAGGCTCGCTCCTCATCCAACGCTTAAAAAGTCCAGACAATGCTTACCGCTCACGCAACTGGGAAATGCCTGATAAATTTATCTACTCTGAGCAAGATTGGCACAAAGATTTGCCCAATGACCTCTACAAAGACGAAAATAATATCTACACTTGGGATGTAGCAGAAGATGTATTTAAGCAAAATTTTGATACAGACAAAGAAAAAGTACTTGCCCTCGAGAATATCAAAAAATGGAAAACAGGACAGTATAAAATAGAACTCACCGCCCAAGACAAATACGGCCAAGAAGTGAAATCTGTAGAATACTTCACCGTATTTAGCCCTAACCTCAATCAACCTGTCATCCCTACCATGGATGACTACCAAGCCCTCAAAATGCGTGGAGAACCTGACGAAAAAGCAATCCTGAAAGTAGGAAGCACTGCCAAGATTCAGGCTTTGTTTGAAGTAGAACACGAAGGAGTGATTATCCAAAAACAATGGATAAAATTAGATAACAAAACTCAAACCCTAGAAATCCCTATCAAAGAAGAATACAGAGGGAACTTTGCCTTGTATTATACTTTCATCAAAGACAATCGCACTTATCAGCACAGCCAAACGGTCAGTGTGCCTTACACCAACAAGGAACTAGAAATTACTTTTGAAACCTTCCGTGATAAGCTGATGCCTGGTGAAAAAGAAAAATGGAAAATCAACATCAAAGGCAAACAAGGCGAAAAAGTAGCCTCTGAGATGGTTGCTACTTTGTATGATGCTTCTCTAGATGTATTTAGAACCCATAGTTGGTATATGGATATCCTCAATTACAATTCTGCTCGCATGGGTTGGTCTGTGGGTGAAGGCTTCAGCAATGCTTACTATAGATTCTATGAAGAAGGCTGGAATAATTATGTGCCGAGTGCTTCTGTAAGTTATGATTACCTCAACTGGTACGGAATGGATAGCTACGGCTTTGGACTTTACGGGTATTATGCTCGAGAAATGAGGGCAACAAGTGGTGCTCCTATGATGACTCAGAAGATGCAGAATAATACAGCAGTAGAAGAATCAGTAGCAATGGACTACGAAATG
>JAABSX010000098.1 GCA_011390205.1 Microscillaceae bacterium
TTTCTGGCATGAACACCTGTGTATCAGGTTTGCTACTAGGTGCTTCCATGACACAATAATAATGTAGGTAAGGCGTGCCTCTATTGGATCTCTCCACCCACTTTATTTTCAAGGTATTTCGTTCATCTAGAGACATCATCTGTAAAAAACCACCTCTAGGAGGTGGAATAAACTTCCAGTGCAAATTTGTGTGTTCCATGAGCTCTTCAACAGTTTCAACATGTTGTAATTCAGCCTTATTAAAATTATGCTCCCGACTAAGTATATACCCTAGAAAGTAATTATCGTCTGCTCTACTATATAGGGCAAGTGCATAGACAGTACCATCAGTAGATAAAGGGACTACTTTAAATATGGAAGCTTCAGCGTCCTTGTATTTATCCCTTACAGCGTTAAAACCATAGGTATTTTGTAAGCGTGATTGAGAAGGGCCATCAGGTCTGGGAGTGTTAGCGTCCTTATAGTCATATCTCAAGTAATAACTATTATAGCCTGCCTTGATACGGAAAAATCCCTTTCCTACGGTATTGACCATTTCAGCAGGTCTTTGAGCTGTCTCTCGAGCAAGCCTTTCACGCTCTGCCTGCTTCCTTGCTATCTGTTCCTGCCTGGCTCTTTCCTCTGCCTGCTCCCTTGCTATCTGTTCCTGCCTAGCTCTTTCCTCTGCCTGCTCCCTTGCTACCTGTTCCTGTCTTGCTCTTTCCTCTGCCTGCTCCCTTGCTATCTGTTCCTGTCTTTTGGCTTCTTGTTGTCGCCTTTCTTCAGCTTCTTTTCTCAAGCCCTCTTCAATCTTCTCCCTTTTTTGCTTTTCTCCATCTAGATACTTTTTTGCTCTTTCGTATTGTGCAGAATAATTCGTTTGGGGGTCAAGTGACACAACTTTGATGTCCTCACTTTGCTTTGACCTTTCGCCTCCATAGTAGCTATACAACTTTTTGTGATTAAGATTAAATTCATGGTCACGTCCGAGAATATGCCACTCTCCGTTTTCCAGAGAGACCTGTCGGAGAATAACCGTCCAGTCACCTCTAGGTGTCTCTAACATATATGAAACTGAAGCATCTGGGCCATTAGGGGGAGGGGGATTAAACATGCTTATCTTTACCCATACTTTACCTTCTACATTACAAAAGTAATCTGTAGGTGATAAGGCAATGTATTTTACATTGCGTCCGTTTACCTCTACTTCTGCTTTTTGATTACTAACCTGCTTATCAAACTCAGCTTGAAATGCATTTACTACTTTACTGTGCTTTTCTGGATATTCTGTTTTAGGACTTGAACTGGTACTAATAATATCTGTCATAATGATCTCTTCACCTGACTCCCTCTTAAACACTTGTTCTTTACGTTGGAAATAGAACTTGTAAACACTTTTAGCTCTAACCCACTCTTTGTTTTGGAGTTTAACTTCTACTAACTGAATACTAGATTCATCTCTACTTATCTCCTGAAAAAAATTATAATAGGTTGTTCGATCAGTACCTTCTTTTAGTGGTTGCTTATACTCTGTCATGTGTACCCATATATGATTTTGTATCTCTTCAAAATATCCTTCAAACTCGTAGCGATCAGCAGTAGTACTTACACTTTTTGTAGTAATAGCAGTTACGTTTTGCCAATTATCATCCTGAGCAGGTGATAAGGCAACGTATTTTACATTGCGCCCGTTTACTTCTACTTCTACTTCTACTTCTGCTTTTTGATTAATGCCATGCTTATCAAATACAGCTTGTAGTGCACTTACTGCTTCCTGATGTTCTGTTGGGAAATCTATCTTCGGAGCGTAGCTGGTATTTAACATTTGCTCTTGTTCAAGTATTACAGAAGGCCTACCATGTACAGAAGGAAGACTATATGTTACTTCTTTTTTATATAAATCATATTGAGCATCACCGCTTGGATAGTTTTGCCATTCACCATCTGCAAAATAAACCCGTTTTAAATAAACAGACCATTCATCTCGCCTAACTTCCATGAGAAAGCCACTAAAAGTAGTTTCATCAGAATCTGGTACAGGAGGTTTGTCGAATTTTTTGAGATTGACCCATATTTTATCTCTTACATTTTCAAAGTAAGAGTTGTACTCATAATTATATTCCTCGTGAGAGTTGGGGTTAGAACTATGTTTCTCACCTTTTGCTGTAAAAGCACGTACATTTTCCCCATTTACCTGTGCCTGCAGGGGGAAGTTTAACAGGCAGAATAACATAATAATGCTGTAGTTTTTGAGTAGCTTTATCATAATATAAAAGATAATTTTGTGTATTGGCAATGTAAGAATTATGAATTAAAATTACAAACTAAAACTCCTCTTTTAGTTGGTATTTCAGAAATGGCGATTCACTTTAATGTTTGTTTACACTTTATAATACTGTAAATCAGAACTTATGAGGTTAATAAATCGGATTTACATTAACTTTTAAATCTTGCCTTAGAATCAGTACGCATATATCCGAACAGCTAGTTTCTTGTAATCACGATTATTTCGTTAAACAAAAATTAGAACCACTCTCCAAATAACAATAAAATCGTTTTTTCGTGAAAAAAATAAACGAATAAACGATGTTATCATTAAATGTGAACAGTGATGCTGCTAAGAATAACGGAATAGTCGTGATTAGGAAAATAGTGTAAACTCAAGTAAGCTTTCTAAAAGTTATCCCAAACCATAACTAAGTACATTCAGCACCTAACTAAGTAATCCAAAACTATAACTAAGTACAGTCAAAATTTAACTAAGTTATCTAAAACCATAACTAAGTACACTCAGCATCTAACTAAGTAACTCCAAACCATAACTAAGGACATTAAAAATCTAACTAAGGACAGGAATTCAATAAGGTTCTTCACTTAGCCTCATGGACTTGGCAAGAATAATTGTTCTATGGAGTAGGAGGGAAGGTAAAAAGGAAACCTTGTATTATGTGCTTGGCAAGGATAATGGGGCTATGAGGTAGCAAGCAAGGTGTAAAGGAAACCTTGTGATTTGATAAGGACAGTACTTTTCAATGTATGGACATAGTCATGTTGAGCTGGACTTGTGTGGCTATGCATAAGGCAAGTTTATATAGATTGTTAGACAGTTATCATTATCTATAAAAGAATTTACTTGGAAGAGAGAGCCTTTACTCCCAAATTACAGTTCTTTACAAGTTCATTACAAGCTGGTTACAGTCTATTACAGTTCGTTACAAACGGCTTACAGTTCATTACAATTCTTTACAAGTAGCTTACAAGCTCATTACAAACTCGAAAAAACTAGGATTGCCCTCAAGAGATGACAATTTATACCCCATTTTGGGCTTTCTTTCCTCTATTTTCCTTGTTAATTCAAAGAAATAAGAGATATTTAGGCTTGATAAGGAAGAGAGTTGTGGGTAGATTGGCTAAATCAAGGTAAAATGATTATTATCTTTTCCCTTGTTACAAAAGACGTAGAGTAGGAGTGTATTGAAGTAGTTTTATAAGTAAAAACATGAACTCACAAACAGGCGAAACACTTATTTTTAGAATGGTTCATTACCAAAATTTAGATTGTCTGTTGTCTATGGGTCTGCATTGCCCTAATAGCCCTCAAAAATGCCCCAATTATCAAAATATTGGTCATAGTACTTTAATCACTCGCCGAGATGAAAGAGCAGTAGATATTTCTCCTTTCGGCAACCTATCTGATTATGTGCCTTTTTATTTTGCTTACAAAATGCCTATGCTATACCTTATTCACAAAAATAAAGTGGCAGGCTATGAAGGTGGGCAATCAGAAATTATTTACCTCATAAGCACCGTAGAAAAAGTGGCTCAAAGCAAGTGTGAGTTTGTGTTTACAGATAGGCATGCAGTACTAGGATACGCAAACTTTTACAACCAAATAGCCAATTTAGATAAGTTAGACTGGGAAGTGATTAATCAGTTAGAGTACAATGTTTGGAAAAAAACACATGGCAACTCTGAAGACCTCAATAAAGAAAAAAAGCAAGCAGAGTTTTTGGTATATCAAAATTTCCCTTTAGATTTAATCACAGGAATAGCTGTTTATAAAGAAGACATAGGGCAAGTCATAGCAAAAGAACTTAAGAAAAAGGCTTTATCAATTCCTATATATACACTTCCACAAATGTACTACTGAGATGATTGAATACACAACAGGTAATTTATTAGAAAGCAAAGCAGAGGCACTAGTCAATACTGTGAACACAGTGGGTGTAATGGGGAAGGGGATAGCCTTACTTTTTAAGGAGCAGTTTTCAGAAAACTTCAAGCTATACAAAAAAGCCTGCCAAAATGCTGAGGTGAGAGTAGGCACTATGTTTATTACACATACCCAACAGATACTCAACCCTCAACACATCATCAACTTTCCTACAAAAAAAGATTGGCGTAAACCCTCTCAGTATGCTTTTGTTGCCAAGGGTTTAGAAGATTTGGTCTTGCAAATTCAGAGACTCAATATTCAATCTATTGCCATCCCACCTTTGGGCTGTGGCAATGGGGGCTTAGAGTGGACAAAAGTAAAATTGATGATAGAAGATGCTATGGAGCAACTAGCCCATGTGAAAGTATATTTGTATGAACCTTCTGAGGTGATTCCTGCTAAAAAAGAAGAAGATACAAACTTGAAACTCACAGAAAGTAGTGCAATGCTTTTGGCTTTACTTTTACAGTATCAAGAGTTAGGCTACAGTCTTACACTACTTGAAGTACAGAAATTAGCCTACTTCTTACAAGAATCAGGAGAAGATTTAGGACTTCGCTTCAAGGCACACTATTATGGTACTTATGCTGATAATCTACGTAAATGGTTAGAGCATTTAGAAGGCACTTATCTCTGGGCAGAAAAACGCATTGCAGATAGCAAACCTGATGCAGAAATAGAGCTTAACTTAGCCAAAATCGAAAAGATTAAAAATTTTGTAGAGCAGCACTGTAGTGAGGTCCAAAAGAATCGCTTGAAATCTGTTGCTAAAAGTATCAGGGGCTATGAAACCCCTTTTGGAATGGAACTTCTATCTACTGTGCATTGGGCAAAAAACAAAAGCCAAAGCCAAGAGCTTTCACAAATTCAAGACTTGGTGTATAACTGGGAGAAAAAACCAGATAGAAAACAACAATTATTTTCACCTAAGCTCATTCAAAAGGCATTGGAGCAATTAGTAAATACTTAAGAAAAATAGCATAAGCAATCTTCACAAATCATCTAAAATCAAGAATACACTTAGTAAAAAACTCATCAGACCAACTGAGTACAGCCCCCTTACAGTTCATCACATATCCTCTACAAGCTGATTACAGTCCATTACAGTTGCCTACAAGTTGTTTACAAGTAGCTTACAAACTCGAAAAAACTAGGATTGCCCTCAAGAGATGACAATTTATACCCCATTTTGGGCTTTCTTTCCTCTATTTTCCTTGTTAATTCAAAGAAATAAGAGATATTTAGGAGTAATAAAGGGGAGAGTTATGTGTAGATTGGCTAAATCAAGGTGAAATTACCAGTTTTGCTCACCAACAAATATCAATCATTGGAAGATGCTAAAAGCATTTTAGGAGATGTAGCAAATATTAGCCGAATGTTTATAGAATTTTAGGTGCATCTTTATAAGCAAAAAGTGGCATAAACTTGATAAAATTAACTATCATAAAGTGTCTTTTCTGTGGAAAGAGGCGAGGGTGTTGGAGGAGTTTGGCACAGCAGCCCTCCAAGCTCCGAAGGGGGAGTTTTATATAGCATTGGCACTTTGGTTGAGTGTATAAATTTCACATGATAAACACAAAAGAATATGAATTATAAAGATAAAATTAGCATAGACCCTCAAAAACGCTTTGGGAAGCCTTGCATCAAAGGCACAAGGATTACGGTATTTGATGTATTGCGTTGGCTTTCTATTGGTATGAGCATAGAAGATATTTTGCAAGATTATGAAGAACTGAGCCAAGAAGATATTTATGCTTGCCTTGCCTATATAAAACAGACTATAGTAGTTTTTTCATTTTGGGTTATTTATGGGCATTCTCTAATATGTTTCTGATAGTTTTATAATATGCTGGGATAGTATTAGGAGTAGAGATTTCTTGTCCAGTAAAGACTGTAAAACCTTCTCCTAATCTAGCAATAAACACTAAAATATATCGCTGTTTTTTATCAGGGTTATTTCGTTCCCAATGTTCAAAGGTTAAGAATTGTTGTCCACTTTCGCTGGCGAAGGATTGGAGTTTATCTCCGATGACTTCATCTGTCAATCCATTGGTTTTCATCTTAATACCTTTCATACTATTACGAATTTGCATACTAAGTGCATTTACTATTTCGGAAGAACTCCCTTTAATCTGATTTACATCAATAAATACTTCTGAGGCACGCTCTGGAAGATACATATTGACATAGGCAAAATCTGGATCTTTTTGGTTGTCTGTCGTTTTCCAGCCTGTGGGCACATCTAGGTTAAATCCAAAAGCTTTTATCTTAGTTTGGGCAGTGAGGTATTGACCTGATAGACCAATAATGATGATAACAAAAGAGGTAAGGAGGATTAATTTTTTCATGTTCATTAGATTTAATTATTATTTTTTTAAATATTTTAATTTTCCAGTACTGCAAATATAAGATATGCTACTTAACTTTGCTGTATGGAGACACTAGATTTTGAAGAATACAAAGCCTTACAATACTGTACAAATATAATGCTCCCCAAAATTAGTACCACTGCTCCTCGGTTGGTGTTTTAGAAATGGCGATTCACCCAAATCTTTGTTTAGACTTCACTAAGCCATTTCGGCACCAACCGATTGTGTAGCATCTAACTTAGTACACTGTTTCAAAAGTTTTTTAGTGTATGCTCACTCTGGCTCGGGTAAAGCTATACTACCCGAGCCAGAGGCTCAGGCTACATTATGAAAGACCTAAGTAATCCCAAACCATAACTCAGTACACTGAGCGACTAACTAAGTACAGCTTGTTTATACTCTAGTCTATGGGGTAGAAAGAAAGGTAGAAAGGAGCCCTTGTAATTTTGATAAGGACAGTACTTTTCAATGTATGGACATAGCCATGTTGAGTTAGCCTTGCGTGGCTATGCATAAGGCAATTTTATACAGATGGTTAGACAGTTATCATTTTATATGCTATGAGTTCAAAGAAACTAAAAAATTTAAACCTAGATTCGACAAATAAATACAGTCTAGTTTGAAAAAAATGTAACTAGACTTTTCCTTTGGGAGGCTTTATGATACTAGTTTTTTAGAAAGGAAAATTGTGTATATTTGTTTAAGAACTTTTTAAACTTAATTTCAATGTTACATTATCACATACAACTTCCACAAAATATAGACCTAGATGAGCAGGGGTTTCACTTCTTGGTAGCAAGTAAATTACTAGAAACAGGGAAATTATATATGTCACAGGCAGCCGAATTGAGTGGAAAAACTTATCGGGCTTTTATGGAAGCCCTTGCTGAGCAGAATATATCTTGGCTAAATGATAGTGAAGAAAACCTAAAAAAAGATGTGGAAACCCTCAAGACTTATCTTAGCAGACGCTAGTATTTTATCGAGCATTAAAACCTTGAAAAGAATATGAAATCAAAAACAGGAGAAGAGTAAAAAGCGAGGGTATTGGAGATTTTAAAAAAATAGTAATATGCAAAAATACAAAATAGAAAGGATAGCATTTACAGAAAAATCAAGGGCTTGGGAGTTATGGAAAGATAAAACTCCAGCCGAAAGATTGATAGCTCTACAAAAATTAAGAAAAATCACATTTAGTTTAAAAAATGAGGGAGATAAGCAACGAAGCACTCGAGCCAGTATTTAAGAAGTTTTTAGAACTCCTCAATAAACACAAGATTAAGTATCTTGTAATTGGTGGTTATGCAGTGGCAGTGCATGGCTATGTGCGTGCTACAGGAGATATTGATATATGGATAAATCCAAGCAAAGAAAATGCTGAAAACATGCTTTTAGTAATGATTGAGTTTGGTTTTGATGTATATGACTTTCGTGTAGAAGACTTTCTGATAGACGAAAATGATAAAGGAGGATTTATATCTTTTGGTGAAGTTCCCTTTAAAATTGAAATATTGAGTGATGCTCTAGGTGTCAGTTTTGAGGAGGCTTATCAAAATAGATGGGAGGTACAAATGGATAATATTTCTGTGAATTTTATTGGTATCAAAGACCTTATCAAAAACAAAAAGGCAGTAGGTCGCCCCAAAGACCTGCTAGATATAGAAAATTTACCAGATGCCTAAAAATAAAATTAGAGGACTTTGAGCAAAAAAAATGTGGAAACTCTCAAGACTTATCTTAGCAGACGCTAGTATTACAGCAAGCAGGTGAATAGAAAACCCTTGTAATTTTGATAGGTACAGTACTTTTCAATGTATGGACGTAGCACACACTTTACCTTCAAATTACAGTTCATTACAAATCCTTTACAGTCCATTACA
>JAABSX010000099.1 GCA_011390205.1 Microscillaceae bacterium
TGCCCAAGGTGTATGACTTCTGCCCCAGATGCCTGAATAATACGGCGCATCAAATTGATAGCAGCATCATGCCCATCAAAGAGTGAAGCTGCCGTAACCACTCTGAGATGATTCTTAGGCTTGTATGCCTGCGTTTCTTGTTGGTTCATATTTTTTATATCTAATCTATTCTTGCTATTTTACCATTTCTTTCTGATTACAAAGTTAAGGTATTTTTTGTTTAGTTGAAGGTGTGGGGTTTGGAAGTTTGGAAGTGGGGAGTATATTTGAGAAGGTCTTTATAGAGTTGATAAAAATTAAAATACAAGAAAATGGAACATAACTACGATTTAACCACAAAAAAAGGGTTTGAGCAAGCGAAGTCATTATTGAAAAGTCATGGATGGATAATAAGTCCTTTAGGCTGGGCAATCTATAAATTGCTTTCGCCAGAAAACACTATTGAGGCTCAGAGTAAACTAGCGAGCGATATTATCAAAGCTGGAAAAGAAAATGGAGCAAAAAAAATAAAAATTGCAAACAAAGCTGGCTTCGAGCTGGGTACAAACATTGAAGGATTGCCATTAAAGATAAATATCATCAATGATAACTTCATGGAGCTTGAAATTGAGTATTGATTATACTAAGCCGAACCCCAACAACGATTATTTCTTTTTAGTCATTGTCTTTTTTGAACCAGCATTTTTAGTGGTAGTAGTTGTAGTCTGTTTGATTGTGATAGTTTTGGAAACTGTAGTTTTTGTAGTTGTATTCGTACTTGGTTTTTTAGTCTTTGTAGTTTTTTGTGTATTTTTAGGAGTAGATTTCTTAACAGGTTTGTTTTTTTTAGATTCTTCTGAAAATGGACTAACAATAACATCTAATAAATTATCCACACCCTTTACTGCACCTTCTACTACTTTTCCAACAGTATTTTCTATTAATCCTTTTTTCTTTGCCATTCGTTTTGGTATGTTAAAGTGTAGAATTTTTAGTTGTATTTTGCATCAATTTTATTACAAAACAAAAATAAATTTTTATTGCTTTATGTCCAAATTTATATCTTAATAATTACAGAGTAAAAAATAAATCAATATGAAATACCAAGAATATTTATCTATTAATCCAGAAATCCGATTTGGTAAGCCTTGCATCAAAGGTACTAGAATCACGGTCTATGATGTGTTGAGCTGGTTGGCTGACGATATGAGCATAGAAGAAATTTTGCAATATTTCCCTCAGCTCAATAAAACACAAATTTTGGCTTGCTTGGTGTTAGTGTAAAAGGCATAACTTGTAGTGAAAGAGCCTGCCCTTTTGCTACAAGTTATGCATTTATTTTGCTATAAAATTCAAAGATTCTCGCTCGAACTAGAGATTTATTTATTTCTCTGTCTCTCTATAATTTCTTCCTCTGTGATTCTTTGGTTGATGGTGTTGAGGTAGGCGAGTGATTTGTCGTTGCCATATTCTGTGTAGCCTTTGGTGAGCCAAGTTTTGGAACGCTGCAAATCTCCCAGTACTTCGTAACAATAGCCTAAATTATGACAAATTCTACCTTTTTCTTTCATATCAGATTCTACCTCGAGTGCTTTGCTGAGAGTGGTTACGGCCTCTTGGTAGCTTTGGCTGAGGATGTATCGCTCACCTACTTGTGCTTGCTGAGATTTACCCTTGAAGATAATTCTGTCTTCCCATGTATAGTAAGCGGTAAACCTACGCCCGATGCTTTTTCCTAGCTCATTGCTGAGTGATTTGAGGGCTGTTGAGCCTTTGATGAGCTTTGCAATGGCCATTTCTCTAGTTGCGGCAGTCTCTCCAAAGTTTCTTGATTTAGAGAGACCTCTTTCGTAAATAATTGTCCTGTTTTTAGTATCGTAGATTCTAAATCCACCTGTTACACTGGCGTAGCCCTGCACGAGTACAGTGCCTACATTATTGGGTTTGGTTTGGTCTCTGATGTTGTAATCTGAGTCAAAATATTCCAAGACAAGCAGGGCATCGGCATTATTCTGCTGTGCAATCTGGTCCACTATAGCCCAATCCAAGTTAGCCCCAAATCCTGTGGAGGTCGTATTGGGGGCTTTGAGTCTTTCCGAGTGTCTGGTTACTTGTAGCTTGTCGTTGAGGTTGAGCATCTGTGTGAGTCCTGAGATACACTCTTGAGACAAGATTTTGTCGATTCCTACCATTTCTCCTGTCAGTGCCCCTTCTATGATTGTGGTGGCGTTTCCTTCGGAGCGGTCTATGATGGCAACTCTTTTGATATCTGCGGGCAGCTCAAAGAGAGCAGGTTTGGGGATGTTTACTTCCATTTGCCTGATGCTGCTGCAAGCGCCCATAAAGAGGCTGATTAAAATTAAGGCTAAATTTTTTTTCATGTTGATGTATAATTTTAAATACTTTTTAGACTTACGAGGCGAGTTATACTTTGTTGGTGTGGTTTCTGTAAAGCAAGTGGTGTAGATTGCCAGAATTAAAGTACCTAGATATTTGAAAGGTATCTGATTGTCAATTATTTATGATTTTATGTATGTATTTTAGTATTCCGTAAAAGCTTGATTATGAGGCAATTAGTATGCTGTTAAATCTGCGTTAATAATGTTGCTTAGAATGAATTTCATACACTTAAATTATAGAATAACAATGCTGCCTTACTTGCAAAACACACAGATTTGTAGTAGCTTTAACCCACAAACTTAGCATTGCTTATGCCCCCCAAAAACATACAAACTCCCACTCATCAGATTTATCCAGACTCTTGCTATGGCTTAGAAAAATTGGCGGATGCTTCTGTAGATGCCCTCATCACTGACCCACCCTATGGGATTGCTTATCAAAACCACGAATGGGACAAGGCTTTGCCGCAGCCCCAAATCTGGGAAGATGGCCTGAGAGTGCTCAAAAGTGGTGCTTTTGGTCTGGTCTTTTCTTCGGTCAGGCTGATGCACCGATTAATGGTTAATTTAGAAGACAGTGGTTTTTTGATAAAAGATGTTCTCTTCTGGGCTTACCTCAATGGCATGCCCAAAAGCCGTGCTGTGGCTCTAGGCATTGACAAGGAGCTAGGCATCAAAAGTGAGGTGATTGGCAAATATAATTATGTGCAAGGGTATCAAAAAGGAGGTGCGGAGAATTACTCCCCTCAAAAAGAAAAACCCAAATATGCCCCTAGTTCCGAACTGGCCCAGCAGTATGCAGGGGCAGGGCTAGGCATCAAACCTGCCTACGAACCCATCATTCTGGTACAAAAACCCATAGAAAAAGGCTTGAATGTAGCTCAAAATATCATCAAATATGGCACAGGAGCATTGAATTTAGAGCAGACACGCATCCCTTATGCCAAAGGCGAGGGCAAAGTAGGGCATAACCCACACCCTGAGGGAAGAGTAGCCGCCAATATCCTCAGAACGGAAGCCTTTGAAGATGGCTACGATAAGTTCTTTTTGATTCCGAAAGTGCGCCAGCACGCCGAAGATTTTAATCATCATCCCACACTCAAGCCTGTAGCATTGATGCAGCACCTCGTAAAGCTCATTAGTTTTGAAAATCAGACAGTATTAGACCCCTTTATGGGCAGCGGAAGCACAGGCGTGGCAGCACTTGCCCTCCAGCGTTCTTTTGTGGGCTATGAGCTAGACGAAGCGTATTTTAAAATCGCTCAAAAAAGATTAGACCCCAAAAGGGAAGCCTAGCACCTCTTAGTAGGATTATTTTTTATGCTTAGGAAGCTGTCCAAACTCTAGTAAATTTCTTGATTTCTCAGTACCTTTAAAAATCATTTGAAGAGGCTTTGAAGGATGCACCTCCAATGACTTGACTAACTTTTTGAATATGGAATCAGACACAGAACATAAAAAAACAAACGAAAACACGGGTACAAATGACTCTTTCAGTGAAACACAGTTTGTCGATGTGCTGCTGCCCGTACCTGTGCCAGGCTTATTTACTTACAGAGTGCCTGCTGAGATGAATGAGGAACTTTCGGTGGGGGCAAGGGTAATTGTGCCTTTTGGGTCTCGGAAGGTGCTGACGGCAGTGATAGCCCGAATCCATCAGAATCCACCCTCAAAATATACGGCGAAGTATGTGCTTGAGCTCTTGGATGAATCTCCTATGCTGATGCCTACACAGCTACAGCTCTTCAAATGGATGGCTGATTACTACCTCTGCACCATGGGGGAGGTCTTGAACGTGGCAATGCCTTCGGGCTTAAAAATATCTAGCCAATCACGCATACAGCTCAGACCTGGAGCAGAGTGGGCAGACAAAGAAATCAACGAAAAAGAACTTCAACTCTTAGAAGCACTCAAAGAAAAACCATCCCTGACTTACGAGGAGGCTGCCGAAGCCGCAAGCATCAAAAATATTTACCACCTGATTAAATCATTGATTGGCAAATCACTCATCATCGTTTTTGAAGAAATCAAAGAACGCTACCAGCCTAAGGTCATTAAAAAAATACGCCTGACCCGAGATTATCTCAGCAAGCAAGAACTAGAAAATCTTTCTCAAAAATTAGAAAGCAAACCTAAGCAACTGAATAATCTACTCTTTTACCTTCGCCATGTGCCCGTCTTCAAAGATTGGACATTGAATGAGAAAGGAATGGATAAGTCTGAATTTCTCAAAAATCAAGAAGTTTCTGACGCTGCCCTCAAAACCCTGACCAAAAACGAAATCTTTGAGGAGTTTGAGGTTACAGTCTCCCGTTTTGAAGAAATAAGCCCCGATGCTTCCGCACAGTTTACCCTCTCCGAAACACAGCAACGCAGTAGCGATGACATTATGACACAGTTTCAAGATAAAAACGTGGTGCTGCTGCAAGGGGTAACAGGTAGTGGCAAAACTGAAATCTACATAGACCTCATCCGAAAAGTATTAGAAAGTGGCTCTCAAGTGCTGTATCTCTTGCCTGAAATCGCTCTGACTACCCAGATAGTGGCTCGCCTCAGAAAAATATTCGGCAGCCAAATGGGGGTCTATCATTCTAAATTTTCAGACAATGAGCGTGTCGAGACTTGGCAAGGGGTCATCACTGGTAAATTTAGCTTTGTGGTGGCAGTGCGTTCGGGTATTTTCTTGCCTTTTGATAATTTAGGGCTGATTATCGTGGATGAAGAACACGAAACTTCTTACAAGCAATATGACCCTGCTCCCCGATACCACGCCCGAGATATGGCCTTGGTGATAGCCCTACAGCAGCACTGCAAAGTACTGCTTGGCTCGGCAACTCCTTCTACCGAAACCTACTACCACGCCCAGACGGGCAAATATGGACTCATACAGCTCACCGAACGCTTCGGAAATGCACAAATGCCCGATATTTACCTTGTAGATACCCGTGCCGAAAAGAAAGCAAAAACACTTAAAGGACATTTCTCTTCCAAGTTAATAGAAGAAATAAAAGCTAGGCTCGATAAAAAGGAACAAGTCATTTTGTTTCAAAATAGAAGGGGATACGCTCCTTACATGACCTGCCGAGAATGTGCTTGGATTCCCCGTTGCACCAATTGTGATGTGAGCCTGACCTACCACATGCACAGCAATCAATTGCGTTGTCATTACTGCGGACACCAAGCTCCTCCGCCTAGAGTTTGTTCTTCGTGCGGATCTACACGCATAGAAACCGTAGGACTAGGCACTGAAAAAATAGAAGATGACTTAAAGATATTTTTCCCTGAAGCACGTATTCAGCGGATGGATTTAGACACGACTCGTACCAAAAACAGCTATCAAAGAATCTTGCAAGAATTTGAAAATCACCAAATTGACATCCTAGTAGGCACACAAATGATTAGCAAAGGGCTAGACTTTGACAATGTGAGCCTAGTAGGAATCTTTGATGCAGATAGAATCTTAAACTTCCCTGATTTTAGGGCTCATGAGCGAGCTTTTCAGATTATGACCCAAGTAAGTGGGAGAGCAGGGCGAAAAGACAAACCTGGGGAGGTCGTCATCCAGACTTATGACGTGGGGCAAGAGATTCTAGGCAAAATTATCAAAAATGATTACGAAGCGATGTACCTCTCCGAAATTGAAGAGCGTTCTTCTTTTGCTTATCCGCCTTTTACACGCTTGATTCGCCTCACTACCAAGCACTTAGACCAACGCCTGAGCGAAGATGCCGCCCAACAACTTGCCCAAAAACTGATAGAAAAGCTAGGCAGAGCAAGGGTATTAGGCCCCGAACCTGCCCTTGTGCATCGCATCCGCAACCAATATTTATACAATCTCCTTATCAAAATAGAGCGAGATAATGTAGATTTGAAGGCAGTCAAAAAATATATTCAAGACAAAGTAGAGGAAGTCATCACAAGCCGTGTCTATAAAAAAGTACAGATAGTGATAGATGTAGATCCGATTTAAGGGATGAGTGCTAAGTTAGAGATTAGTTATAAGTTATTAATTATTGGGTTATTAAGCCATTGATAATGAGTCCAAACTGGTCTGACGGGTCTCCCTCGGACCAAAGGTTTTTGCATCATGAAGTCGTAGTTTGGTTATTGATTGGGATTTATTTTCAGAATTTTATTTTATATTTGAGTTTAAATGATTCGTGAAAGTTTGCTCTGAGCGAGAGGCTCAAAGCAGTTTGCTGTTGCGAGTCAAGACGCTAAGACCAGTAGGGGTTTCTCTTTATCATTTTCATTCTGTTTTAAATATGTAATTTCAATCAATCATCTTTTTGCAAAGCTACAAGATACAAGTCTAAGTTCAAACAACACAATAGACGTATCACTTTCCCATCACACAACCAAATGGCATGAAAAGCAAACTTTGAGGTGGATTGTTTTCATAAATTATACCTTCATCTAGCAGTCTTGTATGTTAAAAAATAATTGATTGAAACTTTGTTTAGGTTTGGTCGAGTCATTTCGGCAGCAAGCAGCTATGTGCTAAGGAAAGAGTAAAAAATAAGTTCCGATATTTTCATTTGTAAAGCCTTACTAATCAAATACTTAAATAACTAACAACTGACAATTAATCATTAACCATTATTTAGCCTGATTTAAGTCTGAAGCTGGAGCTTCGGGGTACTTATTTGCGCTGAAAGTAAGCCGTTAAAAGATTATCAGAAAAAATAAAACTAATTGGTAACAGAATAGCTGTATAAACAGTATGCTAACTTATCGAATATTTATAAATGTCTAAACGACAACTCTAATTTATGAACAAAACAAATTTATGGAGATATGCTTTGTTAAGTATGTTTTTCACCTACCTATACTGCCCAGCACAAGGGCAGATTACGCTAAAGTATGATACTACACTCATCAAAAAAATCGCCAATGATGTCTGTGGTTGTTATCAAAACTTGGAAATATCAGATACTGACTTAGAACAAGAGTCTTTGATGTTACAACAATGTACCAATGCTAAGATATTGAAGTATCGCAAAGAGTTAAATATTTTTACAGATTTAAGCGAAGAAGAACTAGAAAATGGAGAGGTACAACGCAAAGTGTCTATCTCTCTTGGAACGCGTCTAACGCCTTTTTTGTACAGAGATTGTCCTGATTTTATACATCTGATGAAAATAAGAGATGAACAACTAAAGGAAGCATATAAAGAAGATGAAATGATAGAAGAACCTGCCGAATATGAAGTAGAAGAATATGAATTTTCTTTTTCGGGTATAATCAAAGAAATCAAGCAAATTGATAATCTGACTTTTATTGTGGTAGAGAATAAAGAAAAAGAAAACAGAGAGTTTCTTTGGCTTAACCGTTTTTATGGTAATGAACTGTTGATAGATGAGCTAGCATCTACTAAAAAGAAAACAGTCTATATCGAGTTTAATGAAACAGAAATACTCAATCCTAAAACTAGAAAAATGGAGATTTACAAACAAATCAATTTGATAACACTTGCTGATTAAAAAAATAAATTTTAAGATTTTATGAAAAAAATACAACTAATGATAACCCTGCTATTTGGGTTGGGCTGCGCACAACTCTCATTTGCCCAAGAAATAGACCCTGCTTTGGTAAGAAAAATAGCACTCGAAACTTGTGAATGTTTTCCGAGTGATGTAGAAAAGGCGGAAGAGACGATGAAATCAGATGAATCAAGAGACTGTGTGGCAAAAAAAGTCTTTGAATATCGCAGAGAACTAGGTATATTTACTGAGCTAGGAGATGATGACTTTACTCCTGATATTTCTATGGAGATACTTGAAAAAATAACATTTGATTTATTTCC
>JAABSX010000009.1 GCA_011390205.1 Microscillaceae bacterium
GCCCTAGGGCAAGGAGACACTATGAAGCAGGAAGTAAACAGCAAATGTATAGATTTGTGTAAGTTTTACAGAACGGAATACACCTGCTATAAATGGCGGTACGAAGGATGGAGTAAAAGGTAAAACTATGAATAAGGATTATTTAACAAGTACATATTTTAGGATACAAGAAAAAAAAATTTATATAAGAACGTTTTTTGTCACAGTCGCATTGGTGTACTATATTTATTACGAAATTAATAAATGGTTAGCTTTGATTCCTGCTCTTGCTTGTATGTTTTGATTTTAGACATAAAATTATATTTAATTATTGAAAAAAGAGAAGAAGGTAAGGGTAGTAAAAATTCCTCCTCTCACTAGCACAGTAGAAATCTTCATCGTCAACGAATCAGAAAAAAGTAACTTAATCACCTAATAATCAATAACTTATGAATCTAAAATTTACTTTTCTTACTTTTACTTTCTGTTTTCTTTGTTTTTTGAGTGTAAGCCAAGCTCAAAATGTATGTGTAGAATTAATACCTTCGGCTGATGTGCTCTCTTCTGAAGGTGCTATGAAAAAAATGGCAGGTGACAAGCAAAAGTTCTGGGACAATGGGCAAGTAATCAGCGTAAAATTTATCGGTGGGAGTGAGTTTGTGAGAGCAAAAGTAAGACAATACGCCCAAGAATGGAGTCAGTATGCGCATATTAGTTTAAGGTTTGTGGCAGACAATGCAAATGCCCAAATACGAATTGCATTTGAGCAAGGCAAAGGGTCTTGGTCTTATTTGGGCAAAGATGCGCTCTCCATAGCCAGTCATTTGCCCACCATGAATTATGGATGGTTTAATGAAAAGACAAACGATAGAGAGTTTAGTCGTACTACTTTGCACGAATTTGGGCATGCACTAGGTCTAATTCACGAGCATTCTCACCCTGCTGCCCCTATCCCGTGGAACAAGGAAAAAGTATATGCTTACTATGCCCAGCAAGGCTGGAATAGAGAGAAAGTAGATAGGAGTGTTTTTAGACGCTATAACCATCAAATCACACAATACAGTGAATATGACAGGCTTTCTATCATGCACTACGCCGTCCCTAATGAGCATACTATCGGCGACTATGAAGTGCCTTGGAATACGGTACTCTCCGAAACAGACAAAAGATTTATTGCTCAAATCTACCCCAAACCTATCAAACCCACCACACCCACCACACCCACTAAACCTACTAAACCTACTAAACCCATCAAACCTACTCCTCCAGTTCCACCAGGGCCACAAGCATTACGCCCTACTAGCTTGGCTTGGGGCTGGTATGGGATTCCTTTTCCAAGTGTAGATGCTGCCACAGAATATTCGCAAGGGAGAACGTATTTATTTTATAAGGATAAATACATCCAATGGAATTATGATGAAAGAACCATCTTAGAGCCTATGAGCCTCAAAGATTGGAATGGAGTGCCTTTTGACAGAATAGATGCGGCTTTTTATTGGGAGGTTACTCAAAAAGTATATTTATTTAGAGGCACACAATATGTAAGATATGATGTAGCCACCAATAAAACGGATGCGGGATATCCTAAGAATATTCAGGCTATGTGGGGAGGTAGTCAGATGTTTAGTAGTGTAGATGCTGCTTTTAGATGGTCTGGCAATAAAATATACTTTTTTAAAGATAACCAATACTTACGCTATGATATGAGCACCAACAAAGTAGATCAAGGCTACCCACGCACCATCAATGCTACCAACTGGAGAAAACTAAGCTTTACCAAAATAGATGCTGTTCTCAAATGGACTTACCCCATTGTCTATATATTTAGTGGAGGGCAATACCATAGATACAACATAGAAACAGACAGGACTTTTTGAGGATAATCTGAGATTAACCCCGCATAAGTTTATTGATTTTTTTGCTGCCATTCGTTGGCAGTCTGAGGGGGTATTGAAAGACTAGGCCATCAAGCGGATGCCTATGGCACGATAAAAAAGGAAAAGCTACGCAGTAAAACAGATGCCTACGGCGTGGTAGGAGAGAAAAATAAAAAAAATAATGACTATTATTTCATAAAATGACTAACAGTCATTAATTTTACACCTCGTTTAAAGATTACCAGTTGTTAATTGTCAGCTTTGAGGGTTGTCAGTTACCAACTCACCATTGAGAACTGATAATTCACCATTGACAAATGATAATGAACATGAAAGATACCTTAGACCCTTACCAATCTTTTGAAGCACCAATGCTTGCCCCAGAAGAAGTAGCCAAAGACAAACCACTCATGACCAGAAAAGGCATTTTGGGCTCTGAAGCCCTACTTCTTTCGCTGATTGCAGAGGGTACGGAGCTTATTTTTGGCTACCCTGGCGGCGCTATTATGCCTGTCTATGATATGTTGTATCAATACCGTGATAAGATTACGCATTATCTAGCCCGCCACGAGCAGGGAGCAATACACGCTGCACAAGGCTATGCTCGGGTACAAAACCGCGCTGGAGTTTGTTTGGCTACTTCTGGGCCTGGGGCCACGAATTTGATTACAGGGATTACAGATGCTTTTATGGATTCTACCCCGCTGGTGTGTATCACAGGGCAAGTTCCCAGTCATTTATTGGGTACAGATGCTTTCCAAGAAGCAGACGTAATGGGCGTTTCTATTCCTGTTACCAAATGGAATTACCAAATCACCCGTGCAGCTGAGATTCCAGAGGTTATCGCCAAGGCTTTTTACATTGCCCAAAATGGACGCCCAGGCCCCGTATTGATTGACATTACCAAAAATGCACAGGTAGAACTGACCGATTTTAGCTATCGTCCTTGTCGCTCTTTGCGTAGCTACCGCCCTGTGCCTACCTTAGACAAAAATGCTATCCAAGAGGCAGCATATTTAATTAACCAAGCCAAAAAACCTTTTTTACTCATCGGGCATGGCGTTACGCTTGCCGAAGCGGAAAGTGAGCTAGATACCTTACTTTCTAAAACAGATATTCCTGCTGCAAGTACACTCTTGGGGCTTTCTGCCATTGCGGTAAATCACCCCCAATATGTGGGCTATCTAGGCATGCACGGCAATTATGGGCCTAATATCAAGACCAACGAATGTGATGTATTGATAGCCGTAGGAATGCGTTTTGATGACCGAGTAACAGGCGACACCAAGCGATATGCCAAGCAGGCAAAGGTTATTCATATAGAAATAGACCCAGCCGAAATTAATAAAAACATCCATGCCGATGTGGCAGTATTGGCGGATGCCAAAGATGCTCTTCAAGCTCTTTTGCCACTTTTAAAACCTAACAAACATACGGCATGGCATGCCGAATTTAAAGCTTGTGATGAGGAAGAGCAGCAAAAAGTGATTTCACAAGATTTGAGTGGCGAAACGCCCTTGCTCAAAATGGCGGAGGTCATCAAAATGCTCTCTGACATGACCGAAGGCAAAGCCGCAGTCGTAACCGATGTAGGGCAGCATCAGATGGTTGCCTCTCGTTACTATGGTTTTTTAGAAAAAAACAGCATCATCACTTCTGGCGGACTAGGTACAATGGGCTTTGCCCTGCCTGCTGCCATTGGTGCAAAACTAGGTGCTATGGATAGGCAAGTAGTGGCAATTATCGGAGATGCGGGCTATCAAATGACTTTCCAAGAATTGGGGATGATGATGCAATACAAAATCCCTGTCAAGGTAATCGTACTTAACAATGGCTACATGGGCATGGTGCGTCAGTGGCAACAGCTTTTCTTTGAAAGACGCTACTCTGAGACAGAAATGCAAAACCCTGATTTTATCAAATTAGCAGAGGCGTTCGGAATCCAAGCCTACAAAGTACAGACACGTGAAGAGCTGCCCACAGCTTTAGAAGAAATGCTTGCCTCTCCCAATGCTTATTTTCTGGAGGTAATCGTAGAAAAAGAAGACAATGTATTCCCGATGGTGCCCTCTGGTGCAAGCGTATCAGATATTAGGCTAGAGTAAATAGGCCTCCTAGCCTCCAAAGGGGGCTAAAAGTTCACTTACAAAAAACATAAACAGTCCCTCTTTTGGGGCATAGAGCTTGACTATATTATGGAAACTAAATTTTATACCATTACTATCTACTGTGAAAATCAGGTAGGTTTGCTGAGCAGGCTTACTTCTATCTTGACAAGGCGAAAAATAAATATTGAGAGTCTCACCACCTCTTCTACGGTCTGGGAAGGGATTCACTGTATGACCTTGCTCATCAGTATTTTGCCAGAAGCCATTGGGAACTTGGTGCTACAGATAGAAAAACAAATAGAAGTACTGCAAGCAAATTACCACGAAGATGATGAATTGATTTTTCAGGAAGTAGCACTTTTTAAATTGCCTACCATTGCACTGACTAATCAAACTGCCGTGGAGCAACTGGTAAGAAATCACCATGCAAGGATTATCTCCATAGAATCTGATTTTATGGTCATAGAAAAAACAGGGCATGAAGTGGAGATACATCTATTGATGCAGCAGTTGCTGCCTTTTGGCTTGCTTAATTTTGCCCGTTCGGGGCGAGTGGCTATCCCCAAAGAAGCACCCCTGAATATGCAGCTAGATACTACATCACTCACTATCAAAGACAAAAGTGCCTTCAGCAACTAAAAAACTCATCTAATTTTAATTTATTCATCAAATATCAATTCATAATCATTTACTGCTTAGGTTTGTCTGGCAGTGAGATTTAAACTCTAAATTCACTTAATAAAATGGCAAAAATCAATTTTGGCGGCACAGAAGAAAACGTAGTTACCCGTGAAGAATTTCCGCTTAGCAAAGCACTCGAAGTGCTCAAAGACGAAACCATTGCCGTGATAGGCTATGGTGTACAAGGCCCTGGACAGGCACTCAATCTCAAAGACAATGGCTTTAATGTCATCATTGGGCAGCGTCATCCTTCTCCCTCTTATGAGCAAGCTGTCAAAGATGGCTGGGTACCTGGCGAAACACTTTTTAGTGTAGAAGAAGCTGCTGAGAAAGGCACTGTTATCTTTAATTTGCTCTCAGATGCAGGGCAAATCGCTTGCTGGCCCACCCTCAAAAAGCACCTCACTGCAGGCAAGATGCTGTATTTCTCACACGGCTTCGGGATTACTTACCACGACCAAACGGATATCATCCCTCCAGCAGATATAGATGTGGCTTTGATTGCACCCAAAGGCTCAGGCACAAGCTTACGAAGGTTGTTCTTAGAAGGCAAAGGCTTGAACTCAAGCTATGCCATTTTCCAAGATGCTACAGGCAAGGCTTTTGACAAAACCATTGCCCTAGGCATAGGCGTAGGCTCAGGCTATTTGTTTGAAACTACTTTCCAAAAAGAAGTCTATAGCGACCTCACAGGTGAGCGGGGCATCTTAATGGGAGCTTTGGCTGGGGTCATGGAAGCGCAATACGAAACCTTGCGTGCCAATGGACACTCCCCCTCTGAGGCATTCAACGAAACTGTAGAAGAACTAACCGAAAGCCTTATCAAACTCGTGGCTGAAAACGGCATGGACTGGATGTATGCCAACTGCTCTACTACTGCCCAAAGAGGTGCTCTAGACTGGAAACCCCGCTTTAAAGAAGCTGTGCTGCCTGTTTTCAAGGATTTATACAACAGTGTAGCCACAGGCAACGAAGCCAAAATCACCATTGAGGCAAACCGCCAAGAAGATTACCGTGTGAAGCTCAACGAAGAGCTGCGTGAAATCCGTGAATCTGAAATGTGGCAAACAGGGCAGCAAGTGCGTAAACTACGCCCTGATAATTCTAAAAAATAAATCACTCTTTCCTTACACAAAAAAACAGCAGAAACTGTCTAAGAAAGTTTCTGCTGTTTTTTTTTGATGAATTGAGAAATGACTTTTACTCCGTGATGCCCATTTTTTTCATCAAAAAAGTAGCATTGAGGTTTTGGCTGAGTCCTTGCCTGAGCTGATAATCAAACTGTAGCTCCTCTTGGATAATGTCTATCTCGAAGCATTGATTTCGGAGATATTTGGGATATTTTCCTGCCAATTCACCCAAAGATAAATCATGGGTAGCTATCAAGCCCACGCCTTTTCGGCGGATGAGCTGCTCTATGAGGGCTTTTGAGCCTGCGTGCTGGTCGGCAGAGTTGGTGCCTTTTAAGATTTCATCCAAAATGATAAAGAGAGATTTGCCTGCTTTGAGCAGCTCCACCATGGTCTGTAATCTTTTGAGCTCTGCATAAAAAAAAGATTCATTGGCTTGCAGAGAATCTTGGGTACGCATGCTGGTATAAATCTCAATGGGCTTGAAGCGGAGCTGCTGGGCACAGACTGGTGCACCTGCCATTCCTAAGACTAGATTTACGCCCACAGTACGCAGATAGGTGCTTTTTCCTGCCATATTTGCTCCTGTAATTAAGATGAGCTGCCCAAGGTGTGCAAGGCTCACGGGGTTATTCACTCTGTCTTCTTCTAGCAAAAGAGGATGCCCTAGGCCTAGCCCTTCAAGGCTAAATGCCTGCTCTTCGGGGATTATCTCAGGGAAGGTATAGCTAGGATAATTATAATGCAAATTACTCAGACTGTGCAGGGCATCAAAGTGAGCCAAAGCCTCAAACCACAGCCCGATGTCTTCTTTTTGGGCTTCTTGCCATTGCTCCAACCGATAGAGATACTGCAAGCTCCACATCCCTAAGCCATTGAATATCAGACCCATCAGGCTGCTGCCTTGTTCCATATTGCCGATAATATTGGCAAGCCTCCCGAGTGATTTGCTGGCAGATTTATCTACAGAGATGAGTTGCTTTTGTAATTCTTGTAGGTGAATATCTTCAAATTTTTGGGCTTCTATGCGCGCAAATAGTTTGCTGTGTTTGTGAAGAAATTTAGCCCTTTCACTGACCTCCTTGGAGTGCCGCATCAGTTTTGGGAGGTGCATACTCACGATGCTAAGCTGAATCAACACTGGGATAAATATCATCCTTGCCTGTATCAAACCTAGCAAAGCAATCAAGACAATGCCTAGCGTAATGGTAGGAAAGAGAATCAACATCACAGGATAGATTCTTTGGCGTGGCATGGTTACAGGTGATTTCAGCCAGTCTAAAAGTGCCTTGAGTTCTTCGGATTTTTCTTGGTGCAGGGCTCCCTCTGCTTGAAAACTTTGGCGGTAATCAAGCCTCTCTTTCAAATCTTTCAAAGCGCCATGTTGCTTCTTTATCAGCTCTGTGCTGCTGAGGGGCTGTGTGAGCCACTCCGCAAGTTTGTCTTTGCCGAGGCGGCAGGCAGTACGGTTTAAAAACTGGAAGATGGATTTTTTTCCAAAAATATCTAAATCATTGGCGTAGGGGTGTGTGGGATTACGGTATTCTTCACCATCTTCAAAAAGTGAATGACTTTGCCCTTGCAGGGCTTCGGCTTCGTATCGGTTGATGTGTGCAAGCTGCACCATATGGTTTCTTTGGGTTTTGAGGTTGGCGTGCACTTTTACCAGATAAAAGAACAAGACAAGCGCCAAGACTGCCGTCAGGTTTGCCCAAAGATACGCCCCTTGCTGTGCAATGACATAGACCAATAGTGCTGCCATTAAAAATGCCATCAGGCGTAACCAAGAGATTTGATTGATGCGAATCTGTAACTTTTGTGCTTTTTCTTCAAAATCAGCCTGTCGCTGCTGATACTGAGCTATTATTTCGGATTTATTCATAGGTTAGTGATTGTTTGGTTGGCTAATTTAGTTACAAACTTTTCATCATGTTTAAGCATTTCAAAAAAAATATCTTTGAAGCACTGATATATCCTCCCAGTTACTTCCCCATAAAAGCTTAAATACAGATTTTTAAATAAAATGAGGGTATTATTTATAATTTTTTTATCTTTTTTTAAAATTTATTTTTTTATAATTTTTTTTATATATAGTTTTGTGAAGTGAAATTTATTTAAGTAAATAATTATTAATACTTTACTCATATGACCATAGACTTAGATCGCAAAAGCATGGGCCCACGTTTTGTAGAAGCCCTAGAAATCACCAGAATGCAGCAAAATGAACTTGCTGAGACGATTCATACTACCAATGGAGGTCTTAATAGTTACCTCAAGGGTAGATCCATTCCTAGGGCTGAGGTAATTCTTAGGCTGATGGAAAGCTTCCCTAACATTAATTGGTTTTATGTCATCTTCGGTGATCACTATGGCAGCATCACAAGCACAATGCCTATTGCATCAGATGTAAAAGAGAAAGACCGAGTGATTGAAAATTTGCAAAAAGAGATTCAATCTATAAACAAGCTGCTTAAACTACAAGAGAAAAGCATCAAGGACAAGGAAAGAATCATTCAAACGCTTGAAAAAAATCTCTAATTGGGTTGCTGTGTCAGTTTGAGGTATGCATACAAAGCACACCTCTCTGGCACGCACTCTTCAGTACAGAATTTATTTTTAGTTTTTAGTTTTAACATAAACCCCTTATATATTATGACCGCAGATTTAGATCGAGAAGGCATGGGTTCACGTTTTGTAGAAGCCCTAGGAATCACCAGAATGCAGCAAAATGAAATTGCTGAGATGATTCACACCACCAATGCAGGTGTTAATAGTTACATAAAAGGCAGGGCCATTCCTAGGGCTGAGGTAATCCTTAGGCTGATGGAAAGCTTTCCTAACATTAACTGGTTTTATGTCATCTTTGGTGATCAATATGGCAGCATCACGAGTACCATGCCCATCGCATCAGATGTAAAAGAGAAAGACCGAGTGATTGAAGATTTACAAAAAGAGATTCAATCTATGAACAAGGTGCTTAGATTACAAGAGGAAAGCATCAAGGACAAGGAAAGAATCATACGATCACTTGAAAAAAATCTCTAATTGGGCTGCTGTGTCAGGTTGAGGTGTGCTTTGTGTGCATACCTCTCTGACACACACTATTCAATAAAAAACTTTTTTTGTAATTAAATTTATTTTATCCATATAAACCGTTTATTCATATGAATGTAGATTTAGATCGAGAAGGCATGGGTCCACGTTTTGTAGAAGCCCTAGAAATCACCAGAATGCAGCAAAAAGACATTGCTGAGATGATTCACACTACCAATTCAGGTATTAATAGTTACATCAAGGGCAGGGCCATTCCTAGGGCTGAGGTAATCCTTAGACTGATGGAGAGCTTTCCCAACATTAATTGGTTCTATGTCATCTTCGGTGATCAATATGGCAGTATTACGAGTACCATGCCCATTGCATCAGATGTGAAAGAGAAGAACCAAGTGATTGAAGATTTACAAAAAGAGATTGAATCTATGAACAAGGTGCTTAGATTACAAGAGGAAAGCATCAAGGACAAAGAAAGAATCATACAATCACTTGAAAAAAATCTCTAATTGGGTTGCTGTGTCAGGTTGAGGTATGCTTTGTGTGCACACCTCTCTGATACGCACTCTAGCACCCAGTCAATTTATTTTGTGCCTATGAAGTTTGGAACTCGCATATTTTGAGCTTTTTTCGGCCCTTGATAAGCCCAAGAGAATGAAAAAAGTATTTTAGGCAAGCCTAATTTTTATAGAAACTCGAAATCATAAGACTGCATCTGCCAGTTACTACACAAAAAAATATCTATACAGCCAGACTACGACAGCCTTACCTTGGGGTCAATCGTGGCGTATAAGATATCTACCAAGATATTGATAATCACAAAGATAAAGGCAATGACAATCGTAGCGCCCATGACGATGGGTAGGTCAAGATTCTCTACGGCTCTGATGGTGGTGCGTCCTAATCCCTTCCAGTTAAAGACATATTCTATGAAAAATGCCCCTGCCATGAGTGATGCTAACCAGCCCGATACTGCCGTAATCACAGGATTAAGGGCGTTTTTAAGGGCGTGTTTGAAGACTACTTGGTAGAAAAGCAGCCCTTTGGCTTTGGCAGTGCGGATATAATCTTGTGAAAGCACCTCAAGCATAGAGCTGCGGGTGAGCTGCACAATGATAGAAAGCGGACGGAGTGCCAAGGTAAGTGTGGGCAGTACTAGGTTGCGAAGCTGTAACTCCTTCTGCCCCGTGAAGCGGTTTAGCTCCCAGAGTGAGCCTGTGAGTTTGAGCCCTGTATATTCAGAAAGATAAAAACCAAAGATAGTGGATATCAAAATGGCAGCCACAAAAGAGGGAATAGAAATACCCAACACTGAGACAGTTACAAGGGTATAATCTACCCAAGTATTTTGCCGAAGTGCTGCAATAACTCCAAAGAACATCCCGATAATGGTGGCAAAAAACATGGCAACCATCGCCAAAATCAATGTGCCTTGTATATCTTCAAACAAAATTTCATCTACTCTTTTATTGGTCTGGTATGATCTTCTGAGATAAGGAGTTTTGGAGACTACCACTTGCTTGCCTACTTCAAAAAGTGGGTTATAACCATATTTTTCCTGAGATTTTGGGGTATTGCTATGGATACTGATAGGAGATAAATCATTGAGGTAATACACAAACTGATAGATGGTAGGCTGATCTAGCCCGAGTTCTTCTGTGAGGTTCTGGCGTGTTTCGGCATCACCTCTTGGCCCTAAGATGGCTGCTACAGGGTCTCCTGGAAGCACATAAAAGAGTGTAAAAATCACCACAATCACCCCAAAAATCACGAGGAAACCATAACCGAGTCTTTTAAGTATAAAATAAATCATGTTTTATCACCTTGTTTTAAACCTATCTGTGAATCACCTACCTGACCTGCTACTTCCAAAAATAAGAATTGTATTGCAAAAACCTTGCACATCCTCTCTGATTTATTTACTTAAAATCGCTTACATCTGGCAAATCATTGTAATGCCACTTGTTTATCACTACGCCTTCTTTGAGATACATCAGCCCAGGATTGGCCCGAATCATGGTTTTCAAGACTGTCTTATCCACAAAATAATAGGGCAATGAGAACTGGTACTCTGTCCTGAATGCCTCATAAGATTGATAATCTGAGGCTGTAAATACCCATGTTTTAATCTTGGTTTTTTCAAGGCTTCGCCCGAGTTCGTTTATTTCTTTTAGAAATTTAACACTGCTTCGTTGAATATCAGGAATAATCACCAAGAGTTTTTCACCCTCAAAAGTAGCCTCTGTCATGTCTGCTCCTTGGGTATCACTCACACTAAAATCCGTAATTTTGGCAAGGGCTTCAGGGTTGAGCAAAGGTCTCTGAAAATCTTTGTATTTGTAGCGTGTAGTGTCTCCGTATTTGTTGTCCCAAGTTTCAAAAGATACATCTTCGCCTGTCTTCAGGTCAGTATAAATATAAGTATCCTTGCCGTATTTTAGCTCGGCTGAGTTTTTCATATTGTCAGGGATTTTTGCCCCGATGTGGTAAGCCCTAAAATCTAGTGGAGGCAAATAATTGACGGCATACACTGCCAAACCAAAAGAAGCTATAGTAGCCACCAATGACAGCCCAAATTTAGCCCAGCTTGAGCGATGCGCACCCAAAGGCGTACGCTGCACTAGCAGCACAAAAATCAAAATAAAAAGCACAATGTCTTTGGTAAATGACTGCCAAGGAGTCAGTTTGATGGCATCTCCAAAACAGCCACAGTCTGTTACTTTATCAAAATAAGCCGAGTAAAAGGTCAGAAATGTAAAGAATACAATGGTCAAAAACAATGACCATATCGTAAATTTTACCCTGTGCATTATCAGCAAGTTAGCCCCTAGCACCACCTCAAGCACACTCAAAAAGATGGCAAGAGAAAGACTGTAGGGAATCAAAAACTCCCAAAGCCCACTCAATGCAGACAAGCCCAGCGAGGTATCACTTGCGAAGACCTCAAAGTATTCTTCTAGCTTTATCTCTGTGCCTACAGGGTCGTTGAGTTTGATTAATCCCGAAAAAATAAACAAACCTCCTACAAAAAAGCGAATAATATGGTTAAGAATTTTCATTGTCCATTTTGTATTTTAATTAAACAAAAAATAGCATAGTTAATCATATCTTGATAAATAGACTCTACCCCCTCAGATACGAGTGTTTTGCCCGCATTGTCCTCTATCTGTTTGATGCGCAAGAGTTTCATCAAGATTAAATCTGTCATAGAGCTGATGCGCATATCTCTCCAAGCCTCTCCATAATCGTGGTTTTTATTACTGAGCAATGTCTTGATTTTAGTAATTTGCTCATCATAGCACTTGCTGAGGGTTTCCCACTTCATTTCTAGGGGTGTATCTGCCTCGAGGTTCATTTGAATCAATGCCATGGCACAGTAATTAATAATGCCTATAAACTCACTTTCTACATTTTCCTCTATTTTTTGAGTTCCTTTTTCTTGGATAGAGCGGATTCGTTTGGCTTTGATGAAAATCTGGTCAGTGATAGAGGGTAGCCTTAGCACACGCCATGCCGAGCCATAGTCTTGGTGCTTTTTTTCAAGAAGTGTTTTGCAATGCTGAATGATTGCCTCAAAGGATTCTACAGTGGATTGTTGCAATGTTGGCTTTTGTTATTCTAAACTATTGTGAGAAATATTATACAGTCTCTATTTATGCAAATTTCAAGAAAAGTATTCAAAGATTCAATTTTTCTTTTGCTTCATTTTTTGATGAAATGTTAAGTGATTGTTAAGAATACTCAGAAGGGCAATCCTTCGTTTCTGTGATTGTCTTTTTTTGGGCATTGTTTTATCAAATAAGAAGCCCACCTGCCTTGGCAGATATTTGTGAATCATGACAATATCTGCCCACTTTTTTAGACCTTTGTAGCAGCATTATGATTTTTATTTCCAAAATAGTAACCCTGATACTATGAATTTAGATTTATTGATTTCAAACCTCACCAATCCAGCTTTCTTATTTTTTGTGCTCGGCGTGGTAGCAGTCAAGCTCAAAAGCGACCTCGAGATTCCAGAAAGTTCTGGCAAGTTTATTTCGCTGTATCTCCTATTTTCTATTGGTTTTAAAGGGGGGCAAGAGTTATCACATAGCACATTTAATTTAGAGATTTTATGGTCAGTGATTTTAGGACTAGGAGTAGCTTGTTTAATTCCTATTTATACTTTTTTTATTTTGAAGCGTAAGCTAAGCATAGAAGACTCAGGAGCGATTGCCTCTACTTATGGCTCAGTGAGTGCGGTTACTTTTGTAACTGCAGTGGCATTTTTAGAGATTCAAAAAATCGATTTTGGAGGGCATTTGGTGGCCATCATGGCATTGATGGAAGCCCCCGCCATTGTGTTTGGGGTGGTTTTAATCAGAATCTACGGCCCCAAAGAAGCCAGCAAAGGCAAATTAAGCCATATTATCAGGCATTCATTCACCAATGGAAGCGTCATGCTCATCTTGGGCAGCCTCGTGATAGGCTTGCTTGCCAATGAACAGCAGGCAGAAGGCATCCGCCCCTTCACTACAGATATTTATAAAGGCTTTTTGGCCATTTTCTTGCTAGATATGGGCATCACGAGCGGCAGAAAAATAGACGATTTCTTAAAAAACGGCTGGTTTACGAGTGTGTTTGCCATCGTCATCCCTGTTATCAATGGCTGCACGGTAGCGGCTTTGAGTGGCTTGGTGATGAGCAGCACAGGAGATAGATTTTTATTGGCGGTTTTGGCAGCCAGTGCCTCATACATCGCTGTGCCTGCTGCCATGAAAATAGCCGTACCCAAGGCAAACCCAGGTATATTCTTGCCCATGGCACTGGCAGTAACATTTCCGTTCAATATTATTTTTGGTTTGCCGCTTTACCTTTCGGTGATTCACTTGTTCTGATTTTTTGTGCTGTATATGAATGGATGTCAGCAAATTATACTTATGTAGTTGCTTATGTGCTTCAACAAAAGCTTGATTTGGTGGCACAATTCCTGAAAATTCTAACATATTACAAAAAACAAATATTTTGGAACATTATTTTGGAATTAATGTTATATATTTGTGTTACTTATAATCAGTCTAAATAAAGGCTAATCATTTTTTAAAATTATGGGAAAAGAAACTGAACTTTTAGAGAATCATATCAACTCTGACTATAAATACGGCTGGGAGACCATCATAGAAATGGATTCTGCACCCAAAGGACTCAACGAAGACATCGTGAGGTTCATCTCTGCCAAAAAAGAAGAACCCGAGTGGATGCTAGAGTGGAGGCTCAATGCTTACCGACACTGGCTCACTATGAAAGAACCTGAATGGGCAAATATAAAATATCCTCCCATTGATTTTCAAGATGCCATTTATTACGCTGCACCCAAGCAAAGCGCAAAGCCCAAAAGCTTAGAAGAAGTTGATCCTGAGTTATTGGCTACTTTTGAGAAACTAGGTATCTCACTTAACGAACAAAAAAGGCTCACTGGAGTAGCCGTAGATGCAGTCATTGACAGTGTGTCTATTGGCACTACTTTCAAAGCAAAACTAGGCGAGATGGGCATTATCTTCTGCTCAATGAGCGAGGCCATCCAAGAACATCCTGAGCTGGTTCGTAAATATCTAGGCAAGGTAGTCCCGCCTAGTGATAACTATTTTGCAGCCCTTAACTCAGCCGTATTTAGTGATGGTTCTTTTTGTTATATTCCTAAAGGAGTTCGCTGCCCTATGGAGCTTTCTACTTATTTTCGTATCAATGCCGCCAATACAGGTCAGTTTGAAAGAACACTTTTAGTGGCAGATGAGCGCAGTTATGTAAGCTACTTAGAGGGTTGCACAGCACCTATGCGTGATGAAAATCAAATGCACGCGGCCGTAGTAGAGCTTATCGCTATGGATGATGCCGAAATCAAATACTCTACTGTACAAAACTGGTACCCTGGTGATAAAAATGGCAAAGGTGGAATCTATAACTTTGTAACCAAAAGAGGAATTTGCGAAGGCAAAAACTCAAAAATCTCTTGGACACAAGTAGAAACAGGCTCTGCCATCACTTGGAAATATCCTAGCTGTATCTTAAAAGGTGATAACTCTATTGGTGAATTTTATTCGGTCGCTGTTACCAATAATCACCAACAAGCTGATACAGGTACGAAGATGATTCACATTGGCAAAAATACCAAAAGCCGCATCGTCTCTAAAGGTATCTCGGCAGGTAAAAGCCAAAACTCATACAGAGGACAAGTGAAAGTATTCAAACGTGCCGAAAACGCCCGTAACTTCTCTCAATGTGATTCTCTCTTGATGGGCGACCGTTGTGGAGCACATACTTTTCCTTACATAGAAATAGATAACCCTACTGCAATCGTAGAGCATGAGGCGACTACCTCCAAAATCGGTGAAGACCAGTTGTTCTATTGCACACAGCGTGGCATAGACCCTGAGACTGCCGTGGCACTCATCGTCAATGGCTATGCCAAAGAAGTCTTAAAACAACTTCCGATGGAATTTGCGGTAGAGGCGCAAAAATTACTTGCCATTAGCTTAGAAGGTAGTGTAGGATAATTAGAAGTTTACGCAGAATATAGAAATAAAAAAAGGTCGCTTTTTGGGAGAATATCCTACAAGCGGCCTCTTTTTTTTGAGAAGTAGAACTATTAAAATTCATCAAAAGGGCTTTCCGTGTGTTTTGCCCATTAGCACCTTGGCGATGGGTGGGAAAATCTTGCCTGCCCCCAGCAGCAATTCACTCAAACGAGGATGTCCGAAATACTTCTGAATCGTACGCCCTGCCCATAACCTCCGAGCAAAAAGCCGCTGCCAAGTCTGTGTGTAGTGCTTCTCTAGTTCTTCTCTACTGATTTGTTTTTGAAAATACAGAATCACCAATTCCGACAGAATCTTTGCACTGTGGATGGCCATGGCCATGCCATTGCCACAGAGAGGGGCAATCATTCCTGCGGTATCTCCACACATCACGATTCCTTCTTCTATCAAGGGTTTGGGAGCAAAAGAAATTTCATTGATGACTAAAGGCTGCTCAAAGACAAAAGATGATTGAAAAAATATCTGGCGTAAAAAAGGATTCTGCTGCAGTATCTCTTTCTCTAATGTAGGAATATTGCCTGATTTTCTGAGATTTTCACGGGTAGTGAGGTAGCACAGGCAGTATTTATCTTCTTCTATCCTAGAGATTCCACAGTAACCATCCGCAAAATTATGCAAGGCAATCTGTGCAGAAGGGTGAATATCAGTGCGGATATGGTATTTAATGCCCACATAGGGGGAGCGTTTTTTAAAAAATGCCCTGCCAAGGCTTTGGTCTAAGTTAGAACGCTTTCCGTAAGCCCCTATACAAAATGCTGCTGTAAGCTGCCCTGCTTTGTCTGTCTTGACCAAAAAAGTACCTGAAGCTTGTGTAACTTCTAGCACTTTTGTTTTGAGCAAAAATTCTACTCCATGGTTGAGGGCTATTTTATACAAGGCATTGTCAAGTGTGAAGCGGGAAATTCCGAAGCCCCCCAAGTCTAGAGGCATTTTGAGGCTATGCCCTTTGGGAGAGCTTACCGCAAACTCATCTAGTGCAACAGCACCCAGTTTAAAGGGGTCTAACCCGATGCTTTTTAAGAAGGGAAGTGTTTCATTTGAAATGTACTCTCCGCAGACTCTATGAAAAGGGTACTCATTTTTCTCTATAACACAGACCGAAAGCCCTGCTTTGGCGAGCTGTATGGCATTGAGCAGCCCAGCAAGCCCCCCCCCGATGATGATGATATTCAGCATAAAACTAGATTAGACAATAAGTTTGGAGAACTCTATGGAGGCTACTTTAACCCTTAAAGTAGAATATAGTTTTGAAACAGCTTGGATTCGTTTTAGTTTTTGGAATGTCTAAAGTTATTGTTTTTATGATACAATCACCATTTGCTGTGCATTGATATACAGAGTATTGGGTAGAATAAACCTTTATTCGTCTATGATAAAATTATCGGCCTGTTCGAGCAGTTTCATGATTTTTTTACTAATAGATTTTTGCTCTTTGAGTAGCTTATCGACTTGCTTGGTGATTTCGGGGTCATATTCATTGTCAAGCTCGTAGAGGCGCTCATTTTTTTTGATGAGGTATGCCCATTCATTAAACAACTCTTTTCTTTTTTGGGTAAGCTGCGTAACTTTTTCCTCTATATTTTGTAATTTTTCCTTTTTGTCCATGGGTTTTTATTTGGTATTTATTGAATTACGTGCTTTTAGGAATAGGTTTTAGGCAGAATAGATTTAATTCAGTGGAATTGTTTTTTGTACAAAAACCTTTTTTTACTATTCAGGGGGTTGGGAAACATCCATAAGTTTTGCTAGTATTGTAAAGTTCTTCCATTAAAAGTGTAAGAAATCAAGATGTCTTGTGTTTTACTTATCTTCATCACACAAGACATCCGCCCTCATTTGAGGCATCTAATATGAAAGAAGATAAAATCCTACTTTACAATCTTTGGAATAATCCTCTCCATTCTCAAACATATCTATGTCTCCTTCTTCATAATACCAGTTAATCGTAACATCTCCTGCCTGATTAAGGTGATACTCATTCAGTCTATTGATAATCTGTTGAAATCTAAAAGAAGTACTTGTATTAAAATAATCTAATCTGAAATTAAATGTAATCTTTCTTTCTGACTCTTTGAGGTACTCTTCCAGCCAGTCCATGGCAGGATTATAAATATCATTGGTATATTCAGGATATGAACTATCAGAGATTTCAAGAATTCCTGTTTCTGCATTAAAATCAATGGTTGGGCGCTCTTCTTCTCCTGAGATATAAAAATTTTTCATAATGTATAGGTTCTAAAAATTCATTATTTTTTACAAATGAATAAACAAGGTTCTCATTTTATTTCTAAGATAATGAGAAATTTATTAATTAAATAATTTGAGCCATAGAAGTTACTTGGTGTTTTTTATAAAATTTTGATTTTCAGGCAATTAACTCTCTTGGATTTTTATGGATTATGCCATAGTACTTCATTTATTCATAAAAAACGCTTATTTCTTCTAGTGGCTTCCGTGTAAGCAGAGGCACTTGTGCATCTTCTGGGGCATAGCCCACGGGCAGGAGCAGAAAGGGTTTTTCGTGGCTTGGTCGGTTGAGTAGCTTGCCCAAAAAATTCATAGGGCTGGGGGTGTGTGTGAGTGCCACCAGTCCTGCTTGGTGAATGGCTGCAAGCATAAACCCTGCTGCAAGTCCTACGGATTCATTGACATAGTAGTGGTTTATTTTCTCTCCTTTTTCATTGAGTCCATAGATTTTACGAAACACCACAATGAGCCAGGGTGCTACCTCCAGAAAAGGCTTTTGCCAGTCAGTATCAAATGGTTTTAAATCATTGAGCCACTCTTCAGACATCCGCCTGTGGTAGCCTTCGTACTCTTCTTTTTCGGCGGCGTGCCTTATTTTATGTTTTAAATCTGGGGCAGAGATGGCGCAAAAAGTCCAAGGCTGTTTGTGAGCGCCAGAGGGGGCGGTAGAGGCTGTTCTAAGGATATTTTGGATAATCTCTTTTGCTACAGGTCTATCAGAAAACATCCTTAGAGAGCGTCTTTTGTCCATGTATTCATAATAGGTCTTGCTTCTTTCGAGGCTCTGTGCTTCACTCAGTTTTGTGGGTGTATATGGAATAAATACAGGCTTCTCTGTTCTCATTTTTTTGTAGTTTATAGTTGTGTTGGCTTGTCTTTGCCTCAAATATACCTCATCTGTGGCAAAGACAGGCCATGATAACCCTAGGAATCCATCTGCTGTTTATTCATTTTCCCAAGTAACAAGGTATTCATCAAATTCATCTCCTTGGCTTATTTGTTTTAAATAGCTTACGTTTACCTCTTTGGCATTTGATTTTTGGATAAGCCCTTTGAGCAGCCCAAATTGTAGCTTGCCATTAAAAGTCTGTGTGCGGCGCAAGTGAAGGCTTTCGTTGGTATCTTTTATAATTTCCCAGCCTCTCTCTTCGGGGTCTTGTACCATAGAAGATGCTGCAATGATAAGCCCTTCCATAATGTCTAGGGGTTCATTTTCTTCTTGTATGATTCCATTATCAATAAGTGAGGGGTAGACAGTTTCTCCTATTGCAAACCCTACTTTAATGATGGCTTCTTCTCCGAGCTGCTGCTCTACCCATGCACACATATCATTGTATAGCTGCATAGGAATCATCTCATAAGGATTGCTCAGGTCATAGTTATCGGTCATTTTTTTGAGTGGAGTGGTATCGGTGCTGCTTTCAAGGTTTTCTACCTCACGGAGCACATCTAGCACGAAGGCAGTCAATAGCATCACATTTTCTGTACTTTGATTCATGTTTAGTTTTTTACTTGTTTATATAAATAGTTATGGGTGCTTAAATATATTTGGTTCTTACTATGTCTTGTATGATTTATTGAAGATTGGCACATTTACTTAAGAATAATTTATATAAGATTTTGGCCTATTTTTTCCATTTCTTCGGGTTTGAGTTTTTCTTGAATCATCTGAAAAAAAACCCTTTCTTCTTTTCGGATATGCAGCTCCAGCTGTTTTCCTAGTGTATCAAGGATGTCTTCACTGAGGTGGTGTTGTCTGATTTGCTCAAAGCTCTCTTCTAAATTCTGATGTTCTTCCAATATTTCTTGGCAAAGCTGCTCTACATCGGGGTCATAATTGCGGAGTTTTGCGATAAGGTTATCCTCTTCATTCTGAAAATGTGGCTTGATGAGTGTTTTAAATTTGAGCAAAGCATAATGTGCTTTGCCTACCAAGTCTGAGGGCAGACCTTTGTAAGGAGGGGCGTTTTTTTTGAGAAGCTGTGCAAGCATCAGCATTTGATGATGCTGCCTGGAGATAGGGATAAGGTGAATATCTCTTTTCATGAAATTGTAATCAGATTAAATATCTTTATATCTTACGATAAACTTACGTATTTCATTTGTCTTAGTCAATAAATATTTAATTTTATAGTGTGTTAAGTGCAAAATAAGTACTTGAAGGTATTTAATTTGTATTACTTTTCATGGAGTATGTGGAGAATCACCAAAATCGGAAAGCTGAATCTTTTTTTAAGAGACTGCTTTTTTAGCTGTTGTATTTTCTTTTTTGAGGGTAATCATCAGCACACCCAGCATCACGAAGGCTGTCCCGATAATCTGAAAACCAGAAATAACTTCTCCCAAAAAAATATTTGCCAAAATAATCGTAGAGATAGGCCCTATGCTAGAGATAATAGCCGCATTACTTGCTCCTACCTTAGAAATACCCGCTGTCAGTAAAAAAGAGGCAAAAACAGTAGCTACCAGTGCCATTCCGATGCTGTAGCCATATACTTCAGGTGCGAAGCCCAGCACATCTAAGCCATTGACGACCCAAGCATGTGCAAGTACGCCTATAGATGCACCCGTCATAGCCAAGGCATTAAACCGCAAAGAGCCCAGACGTGGAATCATCTGCCCACTCCCGATAAGGTAAAAAGCAAAAGTAATGGCAGACACAAACACTAACAGACTACCCCAAATCACCCTAGGAGATGGGTCTAGCTGAAAATCTCCCCAAAAAGCAATCAATATCCCCAAATAAGTCAAAAACAAAGCAAATAATTGCGCTTGTTTGATGGGCTTATGATACAGTACTGCCGACACCAGCAATACAATGGTAGGATAGGCAAACAAGACAAGCCGCTCCAGACTAGCAGTGATGTATTGTAAGCCCCAAAAATCAAATAAACTTGCCAGATAATAACCCAAAATCCCCAATGCCAAGATGCTCCACCAATCTTGGCGGTGAAGCACCACCTCTCCTTGCTTGGGCTTGTGCTGAAGATACACCATCATCAAAAAAAAGGGCAGCGAAAAAAGCATTCTCAAAGCCAATAAATCAATGGATTCTACCTCATATTGGTAGGCAAGCTTCACAAAAATAGCCTTTGTAGAAAAAAAAATAGCCCCTAAGAATACAAGAAAGCCACCTTTGGTCTGTGAAGAAAGCCCAGTCCAGCCCAATTTATTGATATAATTTTTCATAGATATTTTGTCTTTTCTGGAGATTTTTCAGTTAAGTTTTAGCAGAAAACATTTTCCACAAACCTCAAAATGAAGGGTTAAGTTCCTAGGGAACAAGCCAACTACCTTCCCATTCATTCTCTAAACAAACAAAGCTTGCCCGCTGATGCTCTTCTCGGCTTATTTGTAATATTTCAAGATGTGTCGGGATAAACTCCAATCTGCAAAAATAATTTTCTTTCTCTGCACTACCATACATCGGCTTGTCGCCTTCACTGAGTGCTGTGCCAGGAGCTAGCATACTGCTGTAATCTTTGCGTGCATGAGGGCTGATATTCTTCCATATTTGCTGGCTTTCAGTATCTTGGTAATGAATCAATACTTGGGCATTTATCTGCACTTGTAGCCATTTCTTAGGGTCAAAAAATAGCAAAGATGCCTGAGGAAACTGCCTAAAATGACTTATTTTTTCTGCCCTATAATCTGTATAAATCCACAAATGGGCCTGTGTATCTATTTTGCGCAGTGCTACAGTCCGCTGCCTTGGCCCTGAGGCATGCATAGAGCCCAATGAAAAATACCTGAAAGGATGTTTTTTGTCTGCACTTGCCCTGCGCAATGTCTGCCAAATATTTTCTAAAAAATCAGGAAGTGAAAGAGGCGTATTCATAAATGTTTGTTCAAAATTAGTTGCAATTATCTTTTATACAATACATTGATTATCAAGATATTAACCTATTTACAGATAAGCATATTTATCTATCTAAAGGAACATATGGGATAAATCAATTTTCACACTCTTTGTTTATATGTTGTGTCATTGTCAAAATGCAAAAGAAACTATTTACTAAAAATAATACACCTTATATAACCTCATTTTGCTTTGTAAGTTTTTTTGGAAAGTAAGTACATTTTTTAAGATGTTTGACTCCTCGAACATACCTAACTTTTTGTGATGGCAATATCTTGCAGGACTGTATATTTTGCATTATTTGAAGTATGGGCTCTTTTTTATGTATTTTTTTTTACTTCTTTTCAGTTAGGCTTTCATTTAATAGTTTGCTCACTTTTTAATATTTTTTTCGTGTATTTACTAACTGAAACGCTAAGTAAAAAAGACTTGTATATTATGTACATAAATAAGTAAATGTGCTAATTTATTAATTTGGTATATGCTAATTATCAGTATGTTAGATAAAAAATGGCACAAACTATTTTTGCTTAGATACTTAGCATCACAAAAGTATTTACAATTATAGAATCCTTGCAGAGTGTAGCTAAGAATTTGATGTAAGTTTTTAACAGGATTTGCATCATTACCAAGAATTGCACCAAACCAATTTTTAGCCTGAAAAGACAGTAAATGTTCAAAATACCCTAAATCTGGCCCTGAAATCTATGCAAGAGAGAAAAGAAAAAATGAGCTTATTAAGGTGTGCTGTTTATTATGTAAGTGGTTGACAATCAGACTTCCCGACTCATAATTTACACATAGTAAGAACAAGGCCTTAAACTCTCTAAGCAAACTACTGTATAAAATAAAGAGCTACATAGAATCATAGGATACATAGAGCGATTTTTGTGGCAGTTTAGGAATAGCTTGTATAGAAATCAGACAAATTATAAATCTTGTTCATCCTGAAATCCTGTCTGATAAGTCTTTTGCATAGTAGTATGGTTGCTAAGATTTAATAGAAGCAAGAAGATTGATAAGTTTTTTTTTCATCTGCTTGTATGGCATTTTTTCTTTGGCCACATACACGAAAGCAATGTATTTTAGGGTGTATAGCCCTTCTTCATTGCTTAATATACTCTTATTCAGCCTATACAGTTCCTTGATCCTTCTTTTAATCCAGTTGCGGTCAATGGCTTTTTTAAAATTTTTCTTAGAAACAGTGATGAGTACCTGCGGAGGGATAGGAGATGCCTGTTCGTGCCTGATATATGCTATCTTGAAGGGAAAAGTGAATGCCCCATTTTTGGTTTTGAAGAGTGCCGATATGCCAGGCTTATAGCGTAGTCTTTCGGATTTAGGAAAGTTTTTTTTCATAAAAAAAAGGATCAGTTTGATACAAAATGTACACAGCTGACCCTCTAATAATCTAGCATGTGGCCCATGTTTTAGCTACGAAAACGTGGTCCATCAGATACAGTGAGCTTTTTACGCCCTTTTGCACGGCGGCGTGCCAATACCTTACGGCCATTCTTGGTGGCCATTCGCTCACGAAACCCGTGCTTGTTACGGCGTTTTCTTTTCGAGGGTTGGAAAGTTCTTTTCATTTTTATACTCCTGTTAATGCATTCTCAAAAATTAAGACTGCAAAAATAAACTTTTTTGGGTTGCTAAGCAAATGAAAGCTTGTTTTTTAGTGAAAGTCCTTTTTCATTTTGGCGGATTGTATATTTTTTGACTCAGTATTTTGAGAGTTTTATTTTTTCATCTAAATTTATTAAACTTTTCAAAGTAATAATTGTAACTAAAAAAGAAAACAGCACATGGGCAAACAAACTATTTCAAGAAAAATCAACGGGCGAAAGATTCTATTGCTGGTTTTTTGTTTTATTTTGTTGTTTAACTATCCCATTCTCGGGATTTTTAACAAGCCCTCTCTGTTTTTACTGGGCATTCCTTTGCTTTATGTCTATGTTTTTGGGCTTTGGCTGCTGGTGATTGTTGGGTTATTTTATTTATCACGCACTCCCAAAGGGCGTTTGAAGTAGTATATTTTAATAAGGATGTACACTAAAAAGCAGCAAACATGTCAGATTTATTCATCATAGGGCTTTCTGGAGCTTACCTTGGCTTGCTATTTTTGCTGGCATACTGGGGGGAGTACCGAGCCAAGCAGGGCAAGAGTTTGGTCAATAACCCTTATGTCTATACCCTGACACTGACGGTGTATTGCACTGCTTGGACATATTACGGCAGTGTGGGGCGTGCTACTCGTGAAGGGATAGATTTTTTGACCATTTTCTTAGGCCCTACTTTGGTGATTCCTTTTTGGTGGCTACTTATGCGCAAAATCATACGGATATGCAGGTTTAAGCACATCACCACGATTGCAGATTTTATCTCTTCAAGATATGGGCAGAGTTCTTCTTTGGCGGGTGTAGTGGCTTTGGTGAGTCTTTTGGGGGTGATGCCTTACATTGCGCTTCAGCTTAAGGCCATCTCATTGAGTTTTGGAAGAATCACGAGCCAGAGCAATTTTGAGCCGACACATATGATGGAAGATTCCACTTTCTTGATTATGTGGGTTTTGGTCATTTTCACTATTTTGTTTGGCACACAAAAAGTAGAGACCACAGAGCGGCATGAGGGGCTCATGGTTGCCATTGCTTTTGAGTCTATCATTAAGTTGGTTGCTTTTCTGAGTATTGGGGTTTTTGTTACTTTTTTTGTATTTGATGGCGTAGAGGATTTATTTTCACAGACACAGACATCTCCACAGCTGGTTTCTCAATATACCCTTTCTGATGCCTCTCAGGTAAGTGAGTGGTTTTTTATGACGGTGCTGTCTATGCTTGCTTTTTTGTTTTTGCCCCGTCAGTTTCAGGTTTCTGCCATTGAGAATGTGAGTCTGAAGCATTTAGATACGGCTTTTTGGCTTTTTCCTTTGTATTTATTTTTGTTTAATCTTTTTGTGCTTCCGATTGCTTTTGGTGGGCATATTTTACTCTCTGAGCAAGGCATAGAGGCGGATATGTATGTGCTGGCTTTGCCACTGGCAGAGGGGCAGCAGCTATTGGCGGCTTTTGTGTATTTGGGTGGTTTTTCGGCAGCCACGAGTATGATTATAGTTTCTACCATTGCTTTGAGTGTGATGTTGAGCAACAACCTCATTATGCCCATTCTGGTCAGTGTTCCTATCCTCAAAAGACGCTATACCACACACTTGGGGCAGTTTCTGCTTTTTATACGGCGATTGAGCATTATTTTAATCTTACACTTGGCTTATTTTTATTACAGCGTTGTGTCTGTGCAGACCTCTCTGGTGTCTATTGGCCTGATATCTTTTGTCGGGATTGCACAGTTTGCCCCTTCTATCATTGGGGGGGTCTATTGGAGATATGGCAACAAAACAGGAGCGCTTTGGGGGCTTTTATCAGGTTTTTTAATTTGGTTTTATACTTTGGTGCTACCTACACTGCCTGTGATAGAGCGGATTTCGCCAGATTTTGTGGAGAGAGGGCTTTGGGGGATGTATTGGCTCAAACCCTATGCCCTTTTTGGGCTAGATGCCCTAGACCCTATCTCGCAGGCTGTGTTTTGGAGTTTGCTCGTCAATGTATTGGTTTATCTAGGAGGCTCTACTTATTTTGTGCAGTCTTCTAAAGAAAGAAACCAAGCAGAGATTTTTGTCAATATCCAGCAATACTACACCACAGACATCAGCACGATTACATGGAAAGGGACAGCCTATTTACAAGATTTGAAAATGCTTTTGATAAATTTCTTGGGCAAGGTTCGCACACAAGAGGCTCTCCAGAAGTTTTCGGAAATCTATGGCAAAGACTGGCAAAAAAAACCTCAAGCAGATGCTTACCTCATTAGCTACACAGAGCGGCTACTCTCTGGCACTATAGGGGTAGCTGCCGCACGCACACTCATCGCCTCTGTAGTAAAAGAAGAGGAAGAAATCAGAATACAAGAAGTAGTAAGCATCCTAAAAGAATCACAAGAACTTATCTCACTCAATAAAGAACTTCAAGAAAAAACAAAAGCCCTCGAAAAAACAAGCCTAGAGCTGCAAAAAGCCAACCTACAACTTACAAAAAATGATGACCAAAAAAATGAATTTATCTCCACAGTAACACACGAAATGCGTACGCCCATTACATCTATCCGAGCATTCTCCGAGATTTTATTTGATAACCATGACTTAGAAGTAGATGAAAAACAACAATTCTTGACCACCATCATCAAAGAAACCAACCGCATGGAGCGGCTCATCAATCAAGTGCTGGAGCTTGAGCGCTTTGAATCTGGCACACGCAAGCTCCACCTCACACTCTTAGACATCAACGAAGTGATTCAGGAGGCATTAGAATCTATGCTGCAAGTATTTCACGAAAAAAACCTCTGCCTCCGATTGGGGCTTGTAGAGAATATCTTGCCTATCTACGCAGACAAAGACCAGCTTCTTCAAGTAATCCTGAACCTTATCTCTAATGCCACTAAATTTGCCAAACACAAAATCACTGTAGCCACTAAAATGGATGACGAGCACATCTGTATCTCAGTGGCTGATGATGGCCCAGGCATCAAGCCCGAACTGCATGAGCTTATCTTCGAAAAATTTTACCAAGCTGAAGACCAAAATATCAGAAAACCTAAAGGCAGCGGGCTAGGACTGGCTATCTGCAAGAAAATAGTACAATACCACCAAGGACATATCTGGGTAGAATCTCAAGAGGGGGGATATAGTAAGTTTATTTTTCGAATTCCCTTCCGCACTTATCTAAAAAAATAAAGCCTGATACGACTCCCTCGAGAGGTAAAAAAAATTTACCTATCCAAAGAACTTCTATAAACTTTAGCCTAAAATATAACTTTGAGGGTAAAAATAGAGTTAATTTGAATATTAATACCCAAACTAAATGCCATGAAAAAAGTCTTATTGGTGGATGATGAGCCTAATATATTGCTGTCCCTTGAGTTTCTGATGAAAAAACAAGGCTACTATGTATTTATTGCTCGTGATGGCAAAGAAGCACTCACTATTATTCATCAAGAAAATCCCGAAATTGTCATCCTTGACATCATGATGCCTGAAGTAGATGGCTACGAAGTATGCAGATATATCAAAAATAACACACTCACTCAAGACACCAAAGTTATCTTCTTAAGTGCCAAAGCTAAAGAAAGTGAAATAGAATTTGGATATGCGCTCGGAGCTGATTTATACCTTACCAAACCCTTTTCTACACGTAACCTCATCAAGCAGGTCAATGATTTACTAGAAGTAGTTTAATCCAAAACATCGCTCATTCCACTTCTGGCACAATCACTACTTGGCTTATGTTTGCACTAGACAGCCTGTATATCGTCTGTGAGAGGTATTTTTCCTCTAGTCAGCATTTTTAAATATCTTCGCATACAACTATAAAGAAGTATTGCTCCATTCTGTTACGGACGAATAATCGTGCTTCGGTTAATCTTTGATAAATCACTCGGGAAAGCCATCTGAATTCTCCAGCTATTGTCTGTTTTATTTTCGGCAGTAGCATCGGGGTGATGCCTAAAATTACTGGCAGTAGCCTCAGCAGAAGGCGGTAAAAACCAAGAATTGCCTTCTAAGACTACCTCTCCATCATCAAAACCAAGCAAAGCCGCTGAGAAACTGTTGGTTTTATCTATTGAATTAACATCACCTTCATTGGTGCGAGACATTACGAATGTGCCTCTGGCGATTTTGCCTGTGCTCGGGTTCAGCTTGGTAAGTATGCAGACTTTAGCTCCTCCGCCTTTACCATAGCCTGACAAAAATACATTGCTGAAAGCACCTTCTTCTACTTCTTTTTGGGTGATATAGTCTCCCGAAGTGCTTCCACCATCTACAGTAAAGACAACCCAAGGCACATCTTCTGAATCTATGGCTACCAAAACAGCCCGCCCATCTACGGCAGTGTTTTCATAGGTTTTAAACCAAATGACTGTACCGTTGGCATCTTTTTTTTCTACAAAAGGATTTTGATTGATACTATTCACTTGGGTATAGCCCACCCGATAGACAGCCCCTTGTGTATCAGTAGCTTCTTGCTCACCTCTCAAATCAGTAACAATACCTGAGTTTACTTCTTCGTTTTTGCAGTTAGAAAAAAGCGTAAGTAATAAAAATAACAAGGCAGGATTCCATACGTATTTCATTGTGATTTAATTTTGTTGAAAATTGATTGCTTCGTATAAAGTAACAAACGTATTTCAGAAAAAAATATACATTCTTTTTCCAAAAATAAAGAAGAGCGTATCTCGTCTAAACTTGTGCAGTAGCACTGCCTTGCAGTCAGCATTTAGAGCATTTAATTACTGTCTAATTAAATTTTATTCGTCAAGTTTATTTCTTACCTTCGTTATTTGGTAAATGAAGCCAACTCTTTGTCAAAAAAAGAGTATATAAAATGTGAATTTTATTGATTTGGCTCAAATCAGTAAAAATAGCATACAATCACACTGACCAAACCTCATATCAAAATGCAAAATGTAGAACCTAATCTTATTCTTAAAAGTATAGAAAAAATAGCCAATACATTTAAGGATTCCGAACTTACAGACATCAAAAAAAGAAAACTCATCAAAGCCCTAAAAGAAGATTTAAAGATAGTGGGAGGTTTTTTACATTGCAATGAAGATGAGTGTTGGCTCTTCTCGGTAATGTTTGCGATGAGCATCAGTGGCAAAGAAACTGACTTAGACAGCCTGACACAGTACCTGGGCTGTAACCCCTTCCTCATTGTGGGCTTATCCCCTGTGCTTGATGGCCTAGTGAGCAAGCGGCTGCTTGTCAAAAACTCAGGCTATGACCTTACCGTAATCGCTACCCGCTTTCACATCTCTACTTATATCTTCAATGCCATCTCACTCAATAAACCCATCCCTAAGAATAATCACTTTGAGGATGTCTATGAAGTCATCGAGAAAATCAATGAAATGATTTGTGAAAGAGAGCGAAACGGCATCAGCACAGAGGAGCTTTTCGCCGAAGTATTTACCTTGGCAAAAAAAGAAGAAAAATTTTCACTTATCCAAAAGCTGATTTCGCTTCAGCTAAGCGGAGATGATACTCTACTCTTACTTTATCTTTGCTATGCTTATGCCAATGACTCTAATGAAGCTGACATAGAGCGCTATGTCTATTATGTCTATGACTCTATGGGCAGCAAAATACGTGTCAAAAAACAACTCCTGTCGGGGCAGTCAGTCTTATTTGACAAAGAACTCGTGTCTTTTGTAGATGATAATTTTTATGGTGGAAAAGAACTCGCCCTCACAGACAAAGCCGTGGACTTACTCTTTGAAGAAGATGGAAATGTCATCGAAAAATCTAAAAGCTTTCAGCCCAAAAACTGTCTGCTATTTAACCCCGAAAACATCAAGCCCGTCAATCTTTTTTTTAATGAAAAAGAAGAAAAACAAGTCAGTGCACTGATGAACCTCCTCCAAGATGAAAACTACCAAATAGCCACAACCAAATTCAAACACTACGGAATGCCCTCAGGGCTTACAGTGCTGTTTTATGGCACACCAGGCACAGGCAAAACCCAGATAGCGCATAACATCGCCCATGCGACCAACCGCCCTCTGATGATGGTAGATATCTCAGCCATCAGAGATAAATACGTGGGAGAATCTGAAAAAAGAATCAAACAAATCTTCAAAACTTACCGCCAAGCTTGTGAATATTACCCCGTTTATCCTATTTTGTTTTTTAATGAATCAGACGCACTCATCAGCAAACGATATGAGGTAAACTCAAGTGTGGACCAAATGAACAACAGTATGCAGAATATCCTGCTACAAGAGTTAGAAGATTTTGAAGGAATTTTAATCGCTACTTCTAACCTAAATATGAATCTTGACAGTGCTTTTGAGCGGAGATTCTTGTACAAAATTGCTTTTCATACGCCCGACCAAGATACAAGCTTCAGAATATGGAGAGATAAAATGCCCGATGTCAGTGAAGAAGATGCCAAAATACTTGCCAAAGAATACACCCTCTCAGGTGGGCAAATCAATAACATCTGCCGAAAATATATCTTAGGGCACATCCTCAAAAATGAACAACTCCAACTTCAAGAACTGAAAGAACTCTGCGAAGAAGAGTTTTTTGGAAAACCAAGTGCCAAAAAATTGGGCTTTCAAGCCTAAATTGTCTCAAGACAGGAAGGATTATCAGCAAAAAACTGATTACTTCCTGTTTTTTTCTTAAACTTGCTTTTTAAAGTACTATAAAACCAATCAAAAGCAGTTTATGAAATATTTTATCTCCGTCTTGTTATGCTTCATAGGATTCTGCTCCTTAGGCTTGGCCCAGAACAACCAAAGAATCTACCAAAGCCATACTTGGAAAAATCAGATACTCCAAGTCAAAAGCAATGATGGCTTGCTCAGTATCCGCCCCTTTTCTGATAAAATCATAGAAGTTTCTTTTGAAAAAAATGGCTTCACAAATCCTGACTCTTCTCACGCAGTGGTAATGCAGCCCCAAAATGCTGGAGCTGAAATGACCGAAAACCGAACTACCATTATGCTCAATACCTCTGGCATTAGGCTGCAGATGAGCAAAGAAGATTGTAGCATCCGCTTTTCTTACAAATACAATTCCCTTACCTCCGCAGCGCAAGCGGGCTTTTTTGATGAGGATAGCCTGCAGGGTTTCTCCTTTCAGTTAGGCACTAAAGAAAAACTCTACGGCACAGGGGAGCGTGCTTTGCCCCTCAGCCGCAGGGGCTACCGATTAGAACTCTACAACCGCCCGCATTATGGCTATGAAGCACACTCCGAGCTGATGAATTACAATATTCCAATGGTGATGTCTTCTAAGAAATACCTCATTTATTTTGACAATGCCCCCAAGGGATTCATAGACTTAGGAAAAACCGACCCCAACACACTCAGGTTTGAGACCACAGGGGGTAAAATGACTTATTACCTCGTGGCAGGAGATGATTTTTATCAAATCTTAGATGCCTATACTGACCTCACAGGAAAGCAGCCTCTCCCTCCTAGGTGGGTATTGGGCAATTTTGCCTCACGCTATGGCTACCGAACGGAGGCACAGGCTAGAGAGATTCTTGCCAAATTTCCTGAAGAAGATTTTCCTGTAGATGCCATCATTCTTGACCACTACTGGTATGGCAAAGGAGAGATTAAAAAAAGCGTGGCAATGGGCGACCTAGACTGGTATGCCCCTAGCTGGCCTGATGGGGAAGGAATGGTAAGAGATTTTCTCAAAAAAGGAGTCAAAACTGTCCTGATTTCACAGCCTTTTGTGCTGAGCAATTCTAAAAACTTTGAATACCTTTCTGAAAATAAACTTCTTGCCCTAGATGACAGCGGCAAGACGAGCATCATCCCTGATTTTTACTTTGGAGCAGCTGGATTGATTGATATTTTTAAGCCAAAAGCTCAAGATTGGCTTTGGCAACAATACAAAAGACTCGCATTGCAGGGGGTAGCAGGCTCTTGGGGAGATTTGGGTGAGCCAGAAATGCACCCCACAGGCATGCGGCACATTGCGGGCAAGGCAGAGGACGTACACAATATTTATGGTCATTATTGGGCAAAAACGATTTTTGAGGGCTACAAAAACGATTTTCCAGCCCTAAGACCTTTTATTTTGATGCGGGGCGGTTTTGCAGGCTCTCAGAGATTTGGGCTGATTCCTTGGTCGGGAGATGTGTCTAGGTCGTGGGGGGGGCTACAAGCACAGCCTGCCTTGGCACTCAATATGGGCTTGGCAGGCTTGGCATACATGCACTCAGACTTGGGAGGCTTTGCAGGAGATAAGCCCAATGAAGAACTGTATGGAAGGTGGCTGCAATACGGGGTGTTTCAGCCTGTGTACCGCCCGCACATGCAAGATGCCGTGCCTGCAGAGCCTGTTTTTTATGAAGACAGCATTCAGCAAATCGTCAGAAAATCCATCAAACTCAGGTACGAACTGCTGCCCTATCACTATACGATGGCCTTTCAAAACCATACGGAGGGAAAGCCACTGATGCGTCCTCTATTTTTTGAAGATACAAGCCATGAAGAAGTGCTAGAAATCGGGGATACTTACCTCTGGGGAGATGCCTTTCTGGTAGCTCCTATCCTAGAAGCGGGGCAGAAAGAACGCGAGATATACCTGCCCAAAAATGCAACATGGTATGACTACTGGAGCAAAAAACGCTACGAAGGTGGTCAGTGGATGACCATACCCACCCAAGCCGAAAATATTCCTGTCTTTGCCAAGGCTGGAGCATTTATCCCGAAAGTGGCAGCCACCCAAAATACAGAGGAGTATAGCTCCGCAAAAATGAGCATTGAGTTTTATCTCAGCCCAAACATCTACGAAGCTTATTCTGTTGTCTATGAGGATGATGGCAAAACTCGCCAAGCTTTTGAAAAGGGACTGTACGAACTTTGGAAGTTGGCGTATCAAAAAAACAAGTATTTTCAAAAAATAACCATCCAAAAAGATGCAAATACTTACGAAAATGCACCCCAATACAGAGAAATTACCCTGCAAATTTTTGGTGCAAATCTTGCCCCTAAAAAAGTAATGGTAAATCAAAAGAGAATACCCAAATCAGGCTACAGATATAATGCTACAACAGGTGAATTAGAGATAAAAACAACTTGGAATAGCCAAAACACATTAGAAATCGTTTGGTAGTACTGAATATCAAAAAACGATTTATGTACTATTTCCGTAATCAAAAGCATATTCAAATAAATATTTACTAAATTACTTTTAAACAAATCTATAACACAATGAAAAAAACAGGTCTAATCATAGGCGGTGCGGTAGTTCTGCTGGTTTTTGTGGTTTTATCCATGATGTTCGTAACCATTCAGCCTGGCACAGTGGGCGTAGTTACACATTTTGGAGCAGTCCAAAAGACAGTATTGCCCGAAGGGATTCACATGGTCATCCCTGTCCGCACCAAGGTCATCCCTTTGAATGTAAGGGTGCAAAAGCTAGAGGTAGAAGCCACTGCTTCTTCACGTGATTTGCAGATTGTAACTTCTAAGGTAGCACTCAATTTTTATTTATCACAGCAATATGCTTCTAAGATTTACCAAGAATTGGGAGTAGATTATGAGACAAATATTATCCACCCTACCATCCAAGAGTCTGTAAAATCTGCCTCTGCACGCTACACCGCCGAAGAGCTCATCACCAAACGCTCTAAGGTAAAAGATGATGTCTATAACTACATCAAAAAGAGGCTAGGGACTAATAACATCATCGTTACTGACTTTTCTATCGTGGATTTTAGCTTCTCGCCTGAGTTTAACAAAGCCATCGAACTCAAAGAAGTAGCCAAGCAAAAAGCCCTCACTGCCGTCAATGACCTTGAGCGTATCCGCACAGAGGCAGAGCAGGCACGGGTAGAAGCACAAGGTGAAGCCGATGCCCAACGCCTCGTAAGGGAGGCTGTAGATGATAAAATTATCCAACTCAAAGCCATTGAAAAATGGAATGGAGTCATGCCCATCGTGCAGGGTGAAGGTGCAAGCTCGTTTATAGACGTAACTTCTATTGCCAAAGCAAGAAAATAATTAGGACATTCTCCATCAAAAAATCCCTTGTGTTTTGAAAAAAACGCAAGGGATTTTTTTGTGCTTTGTAAAGACAAGTAAGTATCTGAGCACCCTCCTTCCGCACCCTTTCTTAACTATTCCTTGATTTAGGTCAAAGATACCATACCTAAAGGTGGTGGACATATTTTTTGCTCTCTTAGGCTACAAAGATGACAAGCCTACGGCTTTTTTAAGTCCGTTAGGACTGAAATCTTTGTAGAAAATGTCATGTCAAGAAACAGAAACACCGTAGGTGTGAAATCTTATATCGTTTTACTTGTAAATCATTCATTCATAAAAAGAGGGTGCGGAAAGTGGGTGAGCATATTTAGTTTACATTATTCTGGAGCAAATTTTACCACTCAATTGTCACCAAATTAATCCAGCAACAACTGAACAGTAAGTACAGTTGCAAGCTAGGATAGTATAAACTATTTAAGAACAAGTACTTACCGCTCAGGAGAGTATTGCCAATGGTAAGTTTGTTTTTTCAAAAACATATAAATAGACCAAAAATAACCATTGCTTTGTATTTTGTGTTAAGATAAACTTATGTAAAGTGAGTTTCGTGCCTGAATATTTACACAGCCTGATATTCGCTCGAAACCATGGCATTTAAAGACACATTAAAAAACAGACATAAACATGAAAAAAAGCATTGGCGAGAGCATTTTGAAAGAAATCAAGCACGCTACCCGAAATCATCACGATGACATAGAAAAAAACAAACTCACAAAGGCAATCATACAAAATACCATTACCCAAGAGGAATATATAAAATTGCTGTCAAAATTTTATGGGTTTTACCAAGCCTGTGAACCTCAGCTCTTGCATGATTCACTTTGGCAAGAATACCAATTTGATATTCAAGAAAGAAAAAAAACACCTCTCATTGCTCAAGACCTGCACTTCTTTGGCTTTGCACAGAGTGAAATACAGCAACTAGAAAGCTGCCAAAAAACACCTGCACTCCAGACTCAAGCCCAAAAAATTGGGTTTCTCTATGTCATCGAGGGCTCTACGCTCGGCGGGCAAGTGCTCGGGAGGCAGCTCAAGCAAAGTCTCGGCTTGGAAGCCCAAAAAGGTGCTTCTTATTTTAATAGCTACGGCAAACAAAATCTCAAAGATATGTGGGAGGGTTTTCAGAATCTGCTGCTAGAGTTTGCCGACAAAAACCCTGACAAAGAACAAGAAATCATCCTGTCAGCACAAGACACTTTTCAAAAATTAGATGAATGGCTTGCCTCTTAGATAAAATCAGCTCGTGGCGCTGTGCTTCAAACCCCCTCTACAAAAAAATACCCTCCCGAAGGAGGGTATTAAAAGTTTTCAGAAAAATACAGTGCTTTGCTTAGATTAGTACTTCACCAGCATTCTGTTTAGTGTCTGACCATTTACATTGATTTGTAAATAATAAGTCCCTGCTTTGAGGCTGCTTACATTCATCTTAAGCTTTCCTTCTGCATCAGTTTTTGCCTGCGTATTTTGCAGCTGCTGCCCCTTGGCATCCATCAGGCTTACCTGAGCCTCTGCCTGTGCGGTGCTGAGTTTGATGGTGATGAAGTCTGTGGCAGGGTTAGGATAAACATCCAATACCAAATCTTGCACAAAACTAACAAATGCCATCGGTGAGAAAACCGAGCTTCCGTCTTGCTCTACTTGCTTGAAGCGGTAATAATTGCTCCCTGCAAGGGCTGCCGCATCTACGAATACATAATTGCTTACTTCTATGCCTGCATTGCGTGCATCTACTGCACCAATCTTGCTGAAGTTTTGCCCATCTGCACTTCTTTCGATCTCAAAATGGCTTACTTCTATCTCATTGATGGTAACCCATGTGAGTTTTACTTGCTCACCTACCTTCTCGGCTTGGAAGCTGAGTAAATCTAGGGGAAGTGAGCCTCCTGCCGCAAAAGTAAGCATAGAAACCGTAGCACTTGAGCAGCCATTGGCATTGCAAATTTCATAGACAAAGTAATCTGGGCCTGAGTAGCTTGCATCAGGAGTGTAAGTGAAAGCCCCAGTATTATCTGGGCCTGTGAGCCCTCCATTGCTTGGAGGAGTAATAACATTTACCGAAGTAACAGTGCCAAGATTAGAATCATTGCCAAATACACTACGTGTGATGGGTGCATCTACTGCCGTTACATACGCATCATTCTGTGCAAAAGGCACACTAGGCGTACCTGTAGGATAGACGGTGATGCTTACAGTGGCAGTAGCACACTCTACTGGGCTTCCATTATCACAGGTCTGATAGGTAAATGTCTCAAGACCTGCATAGCCTGGGTCTGGTGTATATGTGTAAGTACCATCTGAGTTCATAACAAGATCACCATTGGTAAGATTTATAGTACCTCCAGAAGTAAAAGTAGCACCATTGATTTGAGTAACTGTGAAAGTATCTCCAGTATTGTAATCAAAATCATTGGCAAGTACATTTCCACTTACTGGGCTATCCTCGATGGTCTCTGCAGCGTCATTTTGTACTACAGGGGCTACATTGACGGTAGTGGCTGGATCTACCACATTGAGTGTAACTACTGCTTGATTACATAAGCCTGCACTGTTACAGACTTCATAGACAAAGCTATCAGGCCCCACATACCCAGCTGTAGGGGTATAGGTATAAGTACCATCTGCATTAAATACTACTGCACCATTATTAGGTCCAGAGAGAGGAAGTGCAGGTACAAGTGTAGGGTTTGCTGTCAGTCTTAGCCCATAAACATCCGCATCATTTTCTAAGATAGGGCCTATTACTGGGCTGTCTTTCAAGGTATTGGCAATGTCATTTCTCGCCACTGGAGGCAGTGGTGCAGCAGCCTGTACGGTAAGATATACTGTGGCTACATCACACAAAGCAGGTGTGCCAGCATCACATACTTGATAAGTAAACTGGTCAGGACCAGTATAACCCAGTGTAGGGATGTAAGTATAAGAGCCATCTGTATTCAGTACTAGTGAACCATTGCTCACGCCAGCACCACTTACTAGACTGACAGTACCCGTCATCGGATTAGTGCCTTTTGGGTCAAAGTCATTCACAAGTACATTGCCAGGCAAAGAGGTAGGTGCTGCAGTGGTATTCTGGAACACAAAACCTGCATCATCCTGTGCAAAAGGTGCATTATTCAAGGCATCATGGTCAGGGTAAACGGTAATATTTACTGTAGCCGTAGAGCTAAGCGGTGAGCCGTCATTGTCTGTGATGGTATAGGTAAAGCTTGTAGTGCCTACAAAGCCTGCATTAGGCACGAAACTGTAAGTTCCATCGCTCCCTAGTGTAACTGAGCCACCTGTAATCGCTACGGGTGCTCCTACGTTTCCTGACACTCCATTGACTTCACTTACTGTGATTATCTGCAAATCTCTGTCAAAATCATTTCCAGTAACATTTCCTGCAAGAGTTACTCCTGCGATGGTCTGTCCTACATCATTGTTGGCTACGGGAGGATTATTCACGGCAGACATAGTAATTGGGTCAAACAACTGCTGTTGTACTTTGATGGTCAATGTATTGTTTTGGCAAACTCCTGCACTGTTGCAAGTCTGATAAGTAACTACGTCTTCACCTTGGAAACCAAAGTTAGGCGTGTAAGTGTAAGTACCGTCTGCATTCAATACAATACTGCCATTGCTAGGTCCACTGACAGGGGTAGTATTTACGGTGAGTGCTAGGCCTTGCGGGTCTTGGTCATTGGTGAGTACATTGCCAGCTACAGGCGTATTCATCAAGGTATTGTTGATGTCGGGCTGTGAGCTAGGGCTGCGAGGCTGCACCATCACATACACTGTAGCCACATCACACAAAGGTCCTGGGTCACAAACTTGATAAGTAAAGCTATCAGGCCCGTAATATCCTGCCGCAGGCGTATAGGTATAAGTACCATCGGCATTGAGTGTTACTGCACCATGGCTTGGGGCTGTTACTGGAGTAGTATTGACTGTCAATGCTCCTCCCTCAGGGTCAAAATCATTGATGAGCAAGCCATTGGCAAGGGTAGCAGTATAAGCCACCCCTGCTTCTGCCTGTATGGCATCATCTTGAGCAAAGGGTGCATTGTTGGCTGCTGCAGGAGCAGGAGCAGAAACCGTGATATTAACAGTAGCCGTTTCGCAAGCTTGTGGCGAGCCATCATCACAGACAGTGTAGGTAAAACTGGTCGTTCCTGTAAAGCCAGTAGTAGGCACAAAGGTATAATTACCATTGGCATCTATACTATAAGTACCTCCTGTGATGGCTACACTAGTGGCGGGGGTTACGCTCAGCGTCTGCCCTGCGTCAGGGTCAAAGTCATTGCTGAGTACATTTCCTGTTACGGTTACATCTGTTACAGTCTCTGCCACATCATTATGCACTACTGGAGCATTGTTGGCAGAGGCTGTATTATCCGAAGTATCATAGACATTAATCACTACTACTGCAGTGCTACAAAAACCTGATGTACTACTACACACCTCATAAGTAAAGGTATCTTCTCCTACAAAACCAGCATTGGGCTGATAGGTATAAGTACCATCAATATTGAGCACCAAAGTACCATTGGCAGGGGCTACTGTAGGTGTAGTGTTTACGCTGAGTGTCCCACCATCGGGGTCAGTATCATTGGCGAGTACACTGCCCGTAACTGCCATGCCTGGGAGGGTATTATTAATATCAGGCTTGGCAGTAGGAGGTAGTTTTACTTCAAAACGTGCCTCTGTAGTCAAGGTCAAATCACAGACCAAATCAGGGTCAGGAGTGGTGTGTGTCTTGCGAGCAATCACATAGATATCTACATTACTTGTGAAAGTAACATTGGTAGTAATGCTGAGTGAGCCACCATTGCCTGCTGTAGAGGCACTTACCTGTGAATCATCTGCTTTATTGTAAAGGGTATAAGTTACATCTGCCCCCTCAGTAGGGTTAATGATGACTGTAGCGGCTGTGCCTGAGGCTATCGTACCAGGAGAGACTATGGTAGGCGTCAGTGGCGCATCTGCAGGTGGAGCGTAAGTAGTGATGGTTGTAGGTTGGTCTTTGATGGTATTACAGAAAGGTTCTGAACCTGAGAAACGAATCGCACGGATTTTCAAATCTAGGTAATCGCTCGTGCCTAGATTGAAGGTAAGGAAAGTAATTGTAGAGCTAGGGGCTGTACCGCCAGTACCGATGCGTGAAGGGGCGATTTGTGTAGCACCATCTAGTAGCTCATAGATAATCCCTGCATCGGAGTTGAGCATATTGATGGTAACAGTGCTGTTATCACAGGCATCTACTGCAGATACTTCCAATTCTTCAGTAGCAAGGTCAGGATTGACACAATCTACGATTTGGGTAGCACCTATAGGGCTTGGTGACCTTCCTACCTCCGTTACGGTGGCAGAAAGTACGCCATCTGTATAGAGGGCAAAAGCATCAAATTGGTCATTGCCATCAAGTGCTGCTGTAAAATCAAAGGTAGTTTCTCCACCTGTAGCCGTATAAGAAGCGATTTCTACCCCATCTACGTAAAGTTTTACGATTTCTCCTGCTGCCAATGAGGGGAAATCTACTTGTACTGTTGTGCCTCCCTCTTGGTAGTTTACTGCTCCTATGAGTGCTACATCGGCTATTTTGGTGGATTGATTGCCTGATACTACTATTGTATTGGAAACTCCACTCATCGCACCTGAAACTGTTACCGTGGCAGTGATATCTTCACCCGTGGCTAAAGCTGGAGAAATGCCCGTAAGTTCCCAAGTGCCATTAGCTAGAACCGTAGTTGTCCCTATAGAAACCCCATTTTTATATACTGTGATAGTACTACCTACTGCTGCATCACTTGTTCCTGATACTGTGGTATTGCCATTGTATATGGGACCGTTTACTACAGGAGGGTTAGGAGAAGAGGCAGGAACTGTTAAAGTGCCTGCTGTCAGAGACCAACAAGATGTGGCAGCATTGGTTGTCCTTGCTCTAAACTGATCACTTGCCAATACTTTGGTAGATATACTCCATGTACCTGAAGCACTTATTTGTACTGTTCCTACATATCTTCCTTCCGCAGTTGTACTGCCTACAAATAAATATACCCAAGAGTTAGCTGTACCTGTGCCTGAAACTAAGCCTGGGTTTCCTAATTGATAGCCAGTTATAGCTACTGTGGAAGTAGAAGTCGAATTACCTCTACAATCTGATATAATATTAGATTTACAACCATCTGCATTAGTTTGTTCTATAAAAAAAGTTCCATTAGGAAGGCAGTTGCCAGTACCTGCATTACATACAGACGTTACAATTGGATTTTGACAATTATAAACATAGCCACCTGTTGGGTCATTGTCGGCTATTAGTAATGGATTTGCTGTTGCGTTGGAGTAATAAAAGTTTACAGTTGTACCAGTAGGAAAAGTTCCTGTTGCTTCATAAGCTTTTCCTGCACAATTGGTGAAACCTGTTAAGTCTGTTAGGACAGTACACGCCGTAATCACCGTCAAACTACTTGTTTGAAAAGATTCTAACTCACTATCGGTGGTATTTTCGGCGGTTGCAGAAACTGTCCAGCCTGCGGTGAGGGTAAGCGGAATAGCTGTAAGGTCAAGTGTCCAATTACCTCCTGCTAATACTGTAGTGGTATAAGTAGTGCCATTAATCGTTACTCTGATGGTAGAACCCTCCGGCTCTGTGGAAGTACCCGTAATGGCATTAGCACTACTTTCAATGGGGCCATTGATGGTAGGTGTATCTGACCGTACTACAATCGCCCCTCCTGCGATACCCGATACCGAAGTGCCAGGCTGAAGGTCTATCATCTCTGTAAAGCCAGCGATGCCGCTTTTTTCTGTGCCTCCTATGTCTGAGATAGGGCCTTGTAATGCTCCTTGTGTGCTTTGTACGGTATTGGCCACCATGCGCAGTGGAGTAGCTGTGGTAAGGCCAAAAGGTGCTGCTTCTAAAATAGAAAAGGGTATAAAGAAATCATAGAATACATCTAGATTACCACAATCTGTAGTAAGTGCAATGACTTTTTGGGCGTGTTGTGATTCAGGATAAGTAGTGATGAGCGTTCCATTTCCTGAGGTAAGTCCATCTACATTATACACCCTCACACCAAAGTTGGTAACATACTGTACTTCTATCTCGAAGCCAGGGTTGTAAGTATTGTAATTGGGGTCTGCTGTTCCAAATAGTTGGTCAGTATCTATCAAGATGCTGTAGCCTTTGGAGGCAGGGCTAAAACCACCCAAGCGGAATCGGAAATAGAGATAATCTACTCCCCCTATATTCTGGAAGGCAGTAGCGGCAGAGTATTTATTGGTATTCTGCACAAAATCCGTGAATCCGCAACTGGGGCCTGTGGCTACATCAGAGTTAGGCTCATCTTTGGCAGGGATTTTACGAAACGGGATTTCGCTTTCGGTTTCGTCATTCGTCAGAAAGGGGCCGCCAAGGGTGGAGGCGTAGCCATCTCTGTCGGGGTCTAGTGGGCGTACTCCTCCTAAATCTGTGGAGGGTTTGAAGATAAGCCCGGGCGACTGACTGTGGGCATTCGTGCTTAGCAAGCAAAAAAGGAGTACCCCTAAGAGGGTAAGCCCTATTTTACTGATTTTTTGCACGAATAGGCTACAAATCAAGGTCTTGGTGATGTTTTGATAAGTAAAGTTTGGCATATTCTAAATGGATATGATTAAAAAATTAATTATGGTGTAATAAAAAAACAAATAATACTCTAAACTCATGACTTGATTAAGTCGTTTGGTTACAATACAAACACATAATGATATGTTTATATAAAATACACAAGCGTAATAATATAACCTTTAACGCCTAGGGAGGCTTACATTTAATTATATATGCGGTTTTAGAATGGGTTCGTACTGCTTTTCAATGCTAAGATAGTAAAGTAAGCAAGATAAAAAAACGGGCATTAAATTTTTGTGCGTAATGTTTTGTAAAGATAGTGCATTTTTTTTCATAAAAGACGTTAAACAAAGCCAAGTAAGGTAGCTTTGTATTTGTCTGACCATGCCATTGTAGATTTTATAAAGACGTGGCACTTTTTCAGAGAGCACCACGTATCAATCTCTTGATTATCAGGAAGATACTCCGTAAAAATATCTTGGGATTTGTACTATTTTTATTTTTGTAGAGCAGGGTGGTATTTAAACAGATTTAGTGGATGCTACATCTTGTATGATATATTGATAATTAGCACATTTACCTATTGAAAATATACTTTAGGATTCCAAACCAAGGGAATTTATTTACTTTTCTTATGACAGCAGCCATTTCTTGGCTTTGTCATAATCATCAAAAAAACGTTGTCGGAGTACCTCTTTGATGTCTTTATTTTCCTGACTGTCATCTGCCATTTGTTCCAAACTTATGCTTACGAACAAATCTGCACCCAGCACAAATGCAATCTGGCTCAGTCCTGCTTGGGCTGCTTGAGGATAAATATTCGTATTTATCCAGTCTTGGTCGTTGGGGACAATTACATACCCAGCACCTCTGCTGTCAGTGAGTAATTTCTTGGGTTTACACTCTTGTAAGACTTGTAAGAACGATTTCATTACTTCTCTGTATTCTTCACGCTCCATGGTTACGGGCGTGGTCCAGGTAGCTTCCATAAATTTTTCTGAACTGTCAAAGTTCATTTTGATAAATGAGTTTTTTAAGACTGTTTTCATATATTTATTTTTAAACTACCAGCTTCTTAGCCACAAGGAGCGTTTGATTGTCTGGATAAGTTAGGCAAGCCCCTTCACTCTTTATGGTTTCAAGGCAAAAGAGTGAAGCTAAATTTTCAGGCAAAGCACGAGGAAGATTGATTATTTAGAGCCCTCTAAACATCCTGACTTGGTCCCAAGGGATGCGGCTTAGGACAAGTAACAAACCTATGATTGTAAAAATAGCAAGTTTTTTGTGTTTGGCAAGGGCGGTTTTGGCTTTTTTGGAGAGTGTCCTGCCTATCTGTATGAATACGACTGCCAGAATCATCATAGAAATATGCTCTACTGCCCAGTATCTCACAGCACTGTCTTTCATCACATTTGCCCCACTCTGAAAAGCGGCAATGCCATTAGGGCTATACACAAAATACAAAATCAGCCCGAGCAATAGCTGCAAATGAGCCGAAGCAACCAAGAAGACAGAGAACTTGCTGTCTGAGCTTGTGAAGGGTTTTTTGCCTAGCCAGCCACTCAATGATTTTATGATGACAATGACCGCCAAGATAAGCACCGCCCAGCGAAGCCAAGAATGTATAAAAAGAAATGAATAATACATAATTTAATATTTAAAGGTTTATGCACACAAAGCTAAACACAAACCTTTAAACATGGGAGATTGTTGGGTCTCAATTCTCAAAAAATATCAAAAACCTAATGTACCAAATCAGGGAAGAGCACTATCCCGCTTTTTCTTCTGAATTTTTTGCGTGCCTGAAAATTACCCACATCTAGCGCCATAGAGATTTCGTGTGCCCCCCCTGTCATAGAGGCAAAACGCCCTACGGGCATATCAAAGCTATACAAAAACTGATAGCCTTTGTAGCGAAAGCCTGCCATGGTGGCCACGGCACTGTTAAATGAGGGCTGAATAGGTACTCCACGATACCAAAGCCCAAGTATGAGTGGGTCTATGAAGCCATTTGCCCCGAGGTCTAGCTGCTTGGTATTGCCTTGCTGACTGTAATAAAAGCCAGGACTGAGCGCCATAGTATAGCCATCTCTTTTGCTGCGGCTATGCCCATAAGAAGTCAGTTTGAAGCCCCCATGGACAGAAATCTTGCGGGGGAGGATGTCTTCATTTCCTACCAGAGATTGGTTAGGTTCGTTGAGGTGATGGCCTGATACCCCTAGCCAAAAATTTTCTCCATAAAACAAAAAACCCAGGCCCACATCCCAGTAATTGACATTGACATTGCTGAGTTCATCCTCTTGAGTAGGTGCACCTGTGAGCCCTGTTTGGCTGAGTTGGTCGCCGAAGAGAAGTTGATAATGGTTGAGGCTTCTGTTGCCATAGCCCAGCATCAGCCCTGCACGGAGGGCAAAGTCTTCGAGGGGAAGCGTGTAAGCATAGAGGGCTTGGGCTTGCACAGACCGAACCCCTGCCGAGCCAGCTTGGTCAAGACTAAAAAGCAGTCCTAGCCCATTTCGAGATTCTCCGAAGCCTTGGTCATAGCCTACTTGATAACTGAGGTACTCTCCAGGGAGCTGTGGCCATTGTGAGCGAAAGTTAAAGTTAAATCTTGTCTGCTGTGTGATGCCAGTAAAAGCAGGATTGATGCCTGTGGGAGTCGCAAAAAACTGAGATAAGTGTGGGTCTTGAGCCCAGGCCAAGCTAGAGATGAGGCAAAACAAGTAAGGAAGTATTCTCAAAATCATGGGTGGTGGTGTGGGTCAATTTTTTATTCAAAACCTACAGCAAAAGTAAAGAATTTAGACAGATGTCTGTTTTTTTCTTGAAATTTACTACTCGGACTTGATAACGAAAAAATAGAAGGAATATTAAATCTATCTGTTTGCAGTCTTGCAAACTTGGCTGTTTGTCTTTTTTGCTGCCATATCATTCTGTGCTTATGAAGGAAGTCAAACAAGGCTGGGTTATTTCCTTCATTTTGTGGGGAAGGATAATTTGAGAGAAATGTGTAGAACGGAGTAGGATAAATTTCTTATTTTTGTGAAGATAAAATTGCTTCATTCAAGAGAGATTGCTTCAAATAATTTTCTAAAAAAGCCATCAAAAAAATAAACTGAGTGCTTGAAGTGTTTGTAGTCAGTAGTTTACAAAACAATGATTGTTGATTTACCTCTTAATTATCTATAAAAATCTATGTTAGGTTTAAAATTACCCACTGACCCTCGCTGGGTCAATATTGCAGAAAAAAACATTGCGGAGATACTGATAGACCATGCTTACTGTGAGCAAAAGGCAGCGACAAGCTGTATTTCACTCATTGTTACCCACCCTGACAAAGACAAATTGGTGGAAATGCTCACACCTGTAGTGGCAGAAGAATGGGGGCATTTCAGGATGGTGCTGCGTGAGATGAAAAAGCGAAATATCAGTTTGGGCAAAGCCCGCAAAGATGAGTATGTCATTGAGCTTACACAACTGGAGCGAAAAGGTGGCTCGGCTGAGCGGAGGCTGATGGATAAATTGCTGACGAATGCACTGATAGAAGCCCGCAGTTGTGAGCGTTTTAGGTTGCTTTCTTTGCATATTTCAGAAGATGCCCTAAAATCTTTTTACCATGATTTGATGATTTCGGAGGCGAGTCATTACGTAAACTTCATCAGATTGGCCAAAGAGTACGCTCCTGAAGCAGAGGTAGAGGCTCGGCTTGAGTTTTTGCTCGAGGCCGAAGCCGAGATTATCCAGAACTTAGTATATAGAAGTGACAGAATACACTGAGTTTTGTGTGTCTAGGAAGCCTCATTTATTTGATTGTGAAAGGAAGCGTTGAGATTTTGATGTCATCATAATATACTTCTACTTTCCAGTTGCCAGCTTTGGCTTTATCGATGGTGAGCCCGTGGTTTGCCCTATACCAGCCTACATCTAGGCTTGGGGTAGCTTGCAGCACTCCTTCTCGGGCGATGTTTCCATCTGGGTCTATCCATTTCCAAGCGACTTCGCCTATTCTTTCCTTGCTAATCAGTCCCCAATAGAGGTAGCAAAGCACGAGTTCATCTTTTCCTTTGATGTAAGTATCTTTGACATCTTCGGCGGCGGGTGTTTTGCGTTCGCTTGTGCCTAGTTTGCTGGTAAGTAGGGCATCAAAGTGTCCGTAAGAGACTTTTAGTGGGAAGATTTGGTACAGTTTGTCCTCTACCCAAAGTTGTACTTTCCAATCTCCTATGGGAGCACTAATGGGCAGGTTCAGGGTCGCCTTTGCGATGGCAGTGCCATTGTCAGGGACGATTTGTTGTTTGTTTTGGTCAAAGATTTCTCCTGTGGGGTCTATAAATTTCCATTCAATTTGGAGGCTTTTTTTGACATCCATGAGTCTGAAAAAGCTGTATATTTTGCTGTGTTGAAAGAGTTTTACTTCTTTAAGGTCATTTTTAGGAGCCAGCCCGTTGAGGCTGCTGGCTATCAGCATTTTTACTTTTCCTTGATAGGGCACTGCTTTGGGGCTTGGCTTTAGCCCCCAATAAAAAATGGCAGATATGACGATTACAAAAGTAATTACTTGGGTATAGAATATACTTGAGCGTTTTTTGTCTTTGAGTTTTTGTCTTTTTTCTTCTTCGAGCATTTCATAGGCCATGTTTACCTTTTGAGGGGAGATGCCGAGCTCTTCTGCTGTTTTTTTGACATCTTCCAGGCTGAGCTTGTTTTGCTCTGCTGCGGTGAGTTGATGCGCTTTTTCTATGATTTTTCTTAAATCATCATCATCGATGTGCTGCTTTTTCATACTAAAAGAATTTAAGTGCTACTTACTGTCTGTTAGGGGCAGTGCATTTTTACTGTCTGCACACAATATTTTTTGAAAATAAAGAAGATATATGTCATAATTACCTTTTACATAACGCTTTGTCAATATAAAAAGTTGGGCTTTCTAATAGACCACACTGCCATCCATTCCTGCATCAAACCAAAGGCTTCCTATTTGGTATTGGGCTACGATGGTGCCATCACTGTCAAAACTACATCGGGTGCGCATCTCTAGCTGATAGTTGTATGTATCTCCTGTCCATCTCAGTTCGAGTTTATTACAGCGTACACCATAGTAGGCTTGGTTTGTTTTGATTTGGTTTCGAGATTTTCCGAAGGTGCTCAGTGCAAACGCATGGATGATGGCGTATTTTCCTGTTTTTTTCTTACCCACACCAGCCACGATTTCTAGGGCGTGGCATCCTGTAAGCTCCTCTATGATAGGGTGCCATTTTCCATCAGCAGGGATAGTACCTTGCTTCAGTGTGCCTACTCTCCCTTGCATGCCTACGGGGCCGTGCACATCTAGGGTATAGGCTGCTTTTTTTTGGTTAATGCCTACTTTCCCGTCTGTTTGCAGAGATAAGACCGTATCACCGAGCTGATTGTTAAATTCAAGCGTGGCATTGCCTGCGTCCACTTCCATGCTCCAGGCGGGGTTTTTCTCTTCAATACTTTTGAAGAAGCTGACCAGTTTTTTAGAAGTGCCAATGGGGGAGAGCTGCAGCCCTTCATCAATGGTTTTAGACATGCCATCATCTACTTTATTGAGCATAGATTCTATGAGGTCATTAAAGTGTCCTTCGGAGGGCATTTGTCCTTTTCTAAAATAACTTTTAAGTGTATTGCGATTTTGTAAAGGCATATTTTTAAATGATAATTAAGTAGTAATAAGTTTTAATTGTTCGTTTTTGTAGAGAAGCCCAATATGCTCAAATTGTAATGCATTGTCAGAGATATTTCACTTCTACGGAGTTTGTACATAATTTCTATTGATTCTTACAAATATTCCTCCTACGGAGTTTTGTGGGAGGCTTCCTGCGTCTCCCTTATATTCTGCGTAATATACTGATAATTGGCACATTATCAAATCGGCAAATCAGCACAATTACTCAGGAAGATTAATCTTCTACAATAAATTCATTTCCTAAACCCAAATCAGAGATACCCGCCTGCGAAGAGTTCATTTCCTCTCTGCCATCTAGGAGCGTAATCTGGTGGTTCTCTGCTGGGATGAGTGTGGACCAAGGCTTTGTAGCCTGTAAGAAAGATTTAGAATCTCCTTCTCTTGCCGTATCCAAGAGCATAAAATTACCCTGAAAGTCTTGTGCTGTCTGCACCATTGAAAATTTGGTGATGAACTCTATGTACTCCAAGGTACGCATAAAACTAAGAATATCTGAGGTATTGATTTTACCACCTAACTCTATGGTTTTGCCACTCTGGAGCATCCCTTGTTTGAGGTATTTGTTGATGTCTTCACTCAGTTTTTGGAGGTATAGCCCATAATTATAGCCTGAAGCAAACTGCACAGCACAGATGATTTTCACACGCTCATAGGCAGGGTTTCTGACTTCTAGCTGCACAAAAGGAGATATATAGTTTTGTAAGTAGCTTTTAATCTCATAGAGTTGCTCACGGCTGACTTGTGGGTCTATTTCTTTTTTGTAATCTACATAAGGGCTGACCACGATGAGTACACTGCCTGAGTGGTAAATCTGGCTGCTGCTCATGTTAGAGAGGCAAGTTGCTTTTTGAATCTGAGGAAACTTCTCGAGGATAAGCCGCTCATAATCCCAAGCCGTGATGGCCCTTTGCTTGTGTCTCAGCCTTTCGCTGAGGCGCGTATAAAAAGCCTTGCTTTCTTCTTGTGGGCTTCCTCCAAAAGAATCTAAGGGCTGCGTAATGCGCTGAATACCAGGCAGATTAATCACCGAACGCTCTATGGTAAATGCAGGAAGGGCTTTGTGTAAATGCGTGCCTTCTTCGTGTAGGTTTACAAGTGTAGCCCTTAGCACCTGTGTACAGATTCCAGAGAGTTTTGAGGCATTTTCTACGTTTTGTATGGCGGCGACCCTGAGCCAAAACAAATCTTGACGGAGGATGGTATTTCCTTTTTTTATATCACGGGGCAGCTCTATTTCTATGATGCCTGTCTTGACGAAGCCCAGTGTCTCATCAAGTAAAATTCGGGAGGGGGAGAGGTTTTCCCATTGGTCATTTGCCAAGTAGCTCCATTCTATGACGGGGGCACTCTCTTCGGAAGAGTTTGAAAACCCTTCACTCATCTCAAACAGAATAGAAATTCTTTCAGGAGGAGTAAGGTTATTGAGCCCTATGAGCAAAGCCCCTTGATAATGAAAATCGGGCAAGATATGCGTAGGGGTGTAGGTCTGCTGAGGATAGACGAGGTTGTCTCCAAATGGATAAATGTGATAAAACTGTCCTCTTTGGCTTGCTTGGGCACTAGAAGCGGCATCGGTGAGCGAAATCACTGAGGAAGATGTATAATTGAGTGAAATATTTTTTATTTGAGGGGTATAGGGTTGCCTTGGCAGCGGTTTTGGTTCTTTTTTGGCAAACCCTCTTTTTGCCATGTCTATAAAGCTAGATTTGGCATTCTGGGTTACTATCTCTGAGAGTACGGAGGGGTAGAGTGTATGGCCAAAGGCAATCTCAGGGCCGTGCAGTTCTAGCTTGATGAAGCCCCTCTTTGCCATGTTAGAGTAAGGCGTATTTTGCTGTATGTCTGCATAGTTGTGGGGCAGTTGTATCTTGATGATGTCTATGTTTTTGAGGCGGGTAGTGTTAGAGAGTGCTGTGGCGGGTTGTATGGTATCTTCATTGATATTTCCGTTGAATCCCTTGTTTTGGGTACGAAACAGCTTAAAAATCTGTTGGTTTTCTATTTGCTGAGGCTTCCATCTTCCAGCATCCAAGATAGATAATTTTACTTCAAAAGAAGTATTGTCTATCTCTGCATCATAATCTTGATAATAGCCCAAGAAGCCACTGCTTGTGCGTGGCAGGTTAAACCATTCTATGTCGATGCTGAGGTCATTGAGTGATTTTTGAAAAATCTCGTGGCTTCCTATGATAAAGTAAGAGCCTACATTGGGCACAGCCCCAAAGGGCATAAAAGGATTGGTAGGGTCTAGAGTGCCTATATCACTGTATAAATGAATGTCTTTGACCTCTCTGGAGTGGGTCTGAATCATGATTTGCTCCAGGGTAAGTTGCTGCATCAGAGAGTAAGGGTAGATATAAGAATTGCTATTGAGCAAGACCTTCAGGACAGGGAGTTGTGTTTGGTAACTTTCTTGGTGGATTTCTTTTCGGTAAGCACTCCAAGCAGGGGCATCCGAAGAGATATCAAATTTAATATTAAGAGCATTAAACTGCTCACTGTCTGCGGGAAATTTCTCTTGCGTAACCACATATTTATGGACAGAGAGCCAGCCCTCAGGGGTGGTGATTTCAAGATGAAAAGCCTCCAAGAAACTTTTGATAAAGACCTCTTGGATGCTGTCTTCTGTCAAGAAATTAAAATCGTGGAGGTATTGTGTCAGGTGCTGATAAGAGGCGGCATTAAACACAAAAGTAACAGAAAGCTCTCTTTCACCTTGTGATAAGAAAAAAGCTGGGGATGCTACTGCGAAGCCGATGTCAGCATTTTGCATGGTGCGTTCGTAGATACTTTTATCGCTTTGTTTTTCTCCGAAGATGGCATAAGATTTATGCTCTTGCTGCTCAGCGCTAGGGAGCATCTCTTTGATACTGAGCTGGTTGGCGAGTGTATTGGTGATGAGTTGTTTTTTTCGCCCTCTGATACTGAGTGTAGAAGTCTCTAAAAACAGGGTATATAATTCTGCGATTTGGGCTCTATTGACGAGCAAATCACGGTTCACTTTGTAGAGGATGTTTTCGCCTGTGTTGTATTCACCTCCTATAAATTCGGTATTGGTTCTAATCCAAGCGTGTGCGGCATTGTCATTGGTCTGAAAGCTCAGATAGACCTGGTCATAGATGGGAGGCTTGAACTCCTCCTGCAATACTGTGCGGTAATAAAACTCTAAGTACCTTCTGGATAAGTCATTGAGGTGGTTTTGTGAATGCTCAAAGAGCTTCAGGAAGGTAATCATCAGGGCTACTTCGGGGTAGTGTCCGTCATTTTTGAGTGATTGGCTGAGGTAGTTATCTGCTTGGCTTTTTAAGAATACGAGGCTTTCATAAAAACTCTGGAAGATTTTTTCTAAGTCAAAGAGAAGGTACCTGACTTTTTCCTCTTGTGTTTCTCCGTCTAGTTTGATTTCTTCTAGTTCATCTTTGTATAGCTCCCAAGACACATTGAATGTGCTGTAGTCTTGTGTTTTATAGGTCAGTTCTTGCCAGATATTGTCTGTGTTTTGGTCTAGGGCTTTGAGGCGTATGAGTGCTTGCGAGAGTTTGGTATCGATGGCATTCAGGATTTCATCTCTTGCACGAAGCTGTATATTGGCAAACATTTCTATGTGTTTGAATTTCATGAACCAGTTATCAAACATCATAGCAATCTGATGAATCTCTGTGAAGCATTTCTGGAGATAGTGTATTTTTTTTTGAGGTCTTTTGAAGAGATTTGCCTTTTCGGCATAGGTTCTGAATCTTGCTTCTATCTCGCTGGGGTCTATTTGTTTGATGCTAGAAAGGATGACTGTTTCGTCATTGATAAAGGCAGACCAGTCTCCGTCGGGTTGGTTTTCGAGGTTATAAAATCGGATTAATTTAGAAAACCCATACATAAAGCGAAGCAAATCTTCAAAAGAGCGTTCGTCTATTTTGACATATTCAAAATCGAGGGCTTCTAAGAATCGCCCTTCTTGGCTTGTGCTGTGTTTGGTAAGTTTACTAAAATCTTTAATTTCCATGATTTTATAATGATGCTATGATGCTTGTTTGTGATTAGTCAAAGTTTTGATTTCGGGTCAGGTTTGTACCTTCCAATATATAATAAGGATAGACCATGTTGCTGCGTGCATTGGTTGTTTTGATGGTATAATGGATGTCTATGAGCAGCTTTCCGTCTAGCATTTCATCTGTGGAGATATTGACACTCTCTAGGGTGATGCGGGGCTCGTAGTATTTGATGGCCCTTTCTATGAGTCTTTGTAAGAATGTAAGGCTTGTCGTGTTGATAGTTTCAAAGATGAGGCTGGTGGTATCACAGCCATATTGTGGCAGCATTACACGCTCACCTGGGCGAGTAGCTAGTAAGATAAACAAGCTTTCTTGAATGTCTTTGTCTTCTGAGACCATCACTACACTTCTGCTTTTTTTATCAAAAGTAGGGGGAAATTTCCACCCGATACCTAAGAAAGTTTTTTTATGTTCTTGCATTGTTTTGTGTTTATATGTTGCTTTATCCTCCTATCATTACTGTGGGTGCACCTAGCACTATAGAGCCTCCGTGTGCGCAGGTATCTCCCATGCGTGCGGCGGGTTTTCCTCCTATCATCACTGTGGCAGAGCCCTTGGCGATGGTGTCAGGAGGGCCTACACAGGTGGCCGAATCTCCCATGACAGCGGCGGGCATTCCTGCGATGAGTACTGTGGGGATACCAGGGCCTAAGATAGGGCCACCTACGTGTGGCACAGGGCCTGTGGTCATGGGGCAGACGTGCATGTCTGTGAGTCTTGCGGCTGGGGGCATATTTTAAAAGTAAGTTTTAAGAATTATAAATCAGTAGATTGCTGATAATTGGTTCATTGTCTATTTTTAATTAATCATTACGACTCCCCCCTTGATGGTTGTCTGCCCTGAGGCTTTCACCTCTGCGGTAGCAGAGCCTTCTGCTGCGAAGCCTACCGAGCCTTTTAGTTTCACATTGAGCCCTTCGGCAGCCACATCATCTCCAGAAGATTTGAGGGTGATACTTTTGACAGCTTCTAGGTTAATTGCTCCATCTGCTTTGATGTTAATGTCTTTGGGGCTGTTTAGGGTGATTCCGCTTTCGGCCATTTCTATGTTATTTTTGTTGATGTCAGTGATGGTGATGGTGCTGGCATCATCATCTAGCACTACAATGTTGCCTCCTGGGGTTTCTATGGTAATGATTTTTTTTTCATCTTCAAAGTGAATTTTGAGTTGATTTTTGGTAACGATGGCTTTTTCGTTGTTTTTATCATTGGGCTCTAGGGGTGTTTTATTTACTTTATTAAACATACTTCCCAGGATGATGGGGTTTTGTGGGTCATTATTGACAAAGCCGACCAGCACCTCATCCCCTATTTCTGGATAAAAGAAAAAGCCTGCACTTGTGGTAGCATATAAGCTAGACATACGTGCCCAGATCTGTGTATTGTCATTTTTTAGAATGGGGAGTGTTACCTTGATTCTGTATGCTCCGTTGGGGTCTTCGTGGATTTGTTTGACGACTCCTAGTGTAAGCCCTTGTATGCCAGGCGTATAGCCACTGCTTTGGGGGGCATTGATTTGTGCTTGTGTTTCGGCATACCATTCATCACTCATGCCTATTTTTGCTTTGGTTTTCCATTCTCCATTTTCTATGGTATGGAATACTCCTTCTATAAATACATTTCCGTTAAATCTTTCACTGAGCCCTTTGAGCTCTAGGATATCTCCTGGGATGACATTATCAACGCCTCTAAAAGTAACAGAGCCCTGAATCATTGCCAGTTTGCTTTTGGTTAATTTGGCAGTAGCCCAAGTCTTGAGCATTGCCGAGGGGATACTCGTGGGGGTCTGTATCAGGTATTCTTCCAGCCCGATGACATCTGCCAGTTTGCTTGAAGTAAAATTGCCTGCGAGTTTGCCTGAGTTGGTTGCTCCTGAGGCTTCCACGATTTCTTGTTTGTCTGCATCCCAGCTAATGGCAGTCGCTGCCTTGTATTGATTTCGGGCATCCACCTCCACATCTAGGTCATAGAGTGTGATGCCGTATTCTACTTCATATTTGGCAGTAGCTCCAAAGTCAGGCTCTTTGATTTTGAGTTTATCGACATCAGCACAGATGAGCATTCCGTTAAGGTCTGCACGCATCAGCACAAAATCCCAGTCTGAGGCATAGTGCTGCACGAGTTGTTCGTGTTTAAATGTGGTGGCTTCTACTTCTTTTGTGAGCCCGTGTGCTTGGATAATTTCACTGATGATTTCGCTGTCTTTTTTGTTGGTATAGATTTTATTTTTTCTTCCTATGGTCATTTTGACGGCTTTGTGCCTGCACTCTACCAAGAGGTAAGCCTTTCCGTTGCTGATTTTCATGGCGTGTTTGGTGATGATGCCCTTGAAGACAGTTTTTTCGGAGGTTTCATATCCTAATTTGATTTCAATTTCTTTTCCTGGCTCGTAGTTGCTGGAGTTTCCTCCTAAGAATTTATCATCTTCGGCACTTCCTCCATCGGTGATTTTGATTTTTGCATAAGGGATTCGGTTCAGCTCATTGCTGATTTGTATGGACATGATGTCGAGTATTTGGGAGATTTCTTGCCCTGCAATGAGAATAGAGTAACTTATGAGTGAAGTATTGTCTGATAATAATGAGTTGGCCATGTGATTTATTTAGCGATGGGTGGGAATAAGAGTTCTGTACCAGGCTGAAGGTATCTAAAATTAACCAAACCGTTGATTTGGGCAATCTGTAAGTAAAGCCCTCCATTTCCGTACATTTTTTCGCAGAGTAAGGGCAGCGTATCTCCTGATATTACGGTTACGATGTGCGTAAGGTCAGGAGATTGTCTGCTTGCGGCATTTTGGTCTTTGGGCTTTACATAGCCTATAAATTTTGTGGTGAGTTTAGCTCTGAGGGGCTTTCCGTCAGGGGCAAACATCGTATAATCAATAGAAAGTGTCTCTAACCTGCATTCAAGGCTAAAAGTGCCCCATTCTATGAGTACGACTTGTGGCTCGTGTTTGCTTTCTTTGTATTCAAGCGTAACCTTTTTAAACTTGTCTATCTGTTCGTTTACAGGTTTTGCCTTGGGGTCTATCACCCCTGTACCGTCTATGTATAGCTCGAAGCCAAAAGTATCAGGCTCGGTGTTTACGTATCGGGGTTGGGCACCATCATTGCCTTGTGGCACTTCATCATTGTATTTGATGACTACTTCGTGGCTGATAGAGGCAGGGTTAATCATAGCCGTAAAAGTATCGGCTTCACCTCCTCCTGTGGCGGGGCTGATTTTGAGTTTTTTCAGCTCTTGTGTAGTACTACTGGGTGTGCTCATAAGATAAATAACATTGGGCTAGATTTTTTTCTAGATGTGTATTGTAAGCATTTTATTTTTCTATCATCGCTCATATTGCCTGTCTATGAGTTCTTGTACTTTTTCTAGGCACTCTGCCATAATTTCTTTTTTAAGATTTTGGAGTGTTTTTTTATCTACATGGTTTTTAGGTGGATGGCTATGTTTGAAAGATTCTTGGACATTGACCTTCACGTTCAGTTCTTTGATTTCTATGGGCATATGGGTATATTTGGTTTGTCATTGTTCGTCTCTAAGTGCTTGGCAAAGATGGCTTTTTGGCGGTGGTAGCTTTGACACCTTTCACGACAACCTTTTTTGTCTCTGCAGCGGCTTGTACGGCAGGGGGCATTTTCTCCATTCTTTGGTAAGCGATTTCTATATTTTCTATGAGTATTTGATTGCTTTCAGCATTGAATCCTGAGACCTCATATTTGACAGGGTAAGCCTTGTCAAACTTCCAGACCATAATCGGGCTGTGGTTTACGTCTAGCAGTGTCAGCACTACTATTTTGGTTTTTATCGGAAACTTTGCCTGCAAGATACATTCATCACACCACATATTCAGTGCAGAGAGTCGGGTAATTACACCTCGTTTCAGCAATAGATTGGGGTAGCTTACTTGTGTAGGTACTTGGTGCACAAAGCGGTTTTCGCCTCCTTCGGTGATAGGCTCTGTGGTCATGGTAGCACTTAGCCCTGATACCTCCTGAAAACCCGCTTCGGACAAGGCTTTTGCACCTGTTTTGAGCATAGATTTAAAGTCAGGGGGCTGGCCTGATAGGTCATCCACGATTCGTACATCAAAGTGATAAGCTGCTGGGGGCAGCGGAAACAAAATATTTTTTACGAAGTTGCTCATAAAGAACTCTCTTGAGGATTTGTTATCTTTATATATCATGTAAGGAAACCAAAACAGAGATATACCTAGATATACACTTCTATTTTGGTTTTCTTGAATAAATCAGTAAGTAACTTACCCTACGGCTTCTAGGGTGATGCCCTCGTGCGCAAGCTCAAGCGTCTCTACTGCGATGGCATTGTTTTCACCATTCAAGTCTGGCCCTGATATTTTAATCGGATAAGCATTGACGATGGTCCAGCTCATGACGGGGTTGTGCTCTTCATCTAATAGATTAATGACGATATTCTCACGTCTGTTGGGGTTAGATTGCACATCTTCATACCAAGTATAGAAATCCACATCTCCTCTGAACATTCCTTTTTTGACAGTAATATTCTCAAAGGATTTTAGCCCAGGCACTTTTTGTTTGACAAAGGTAGGGTCATTGCCCGCTCTGTATTCAATAAACTCTGTGCTAAGGCTCAGTCCAGTTACTTCTTGAGCACTTATTTCAGTACCTCCCCACTCCACAGTGAAGTGGAAGGAGGTTAAAGCCCAATCTCTAGGTTCTGCCATAATAATAATGATTTAGGGTAAATAAATTTTTAATTTTAAATATTAAGATTCTTGCATTTTTTGTTGGAAAGTAATGACAATAAACTCCGCAGGGCGAGAGATGGCCACTTTCACGGTGATGCGCATGATTCCGTCCAAGATGTCATTAGGAGTCATTGTAGCACCTAAGCCTACTTGTACTTCATAGGCATCTCCAGGGGTAAGCCCTACCAAGCCGCCTTGCTTCCATAAATCACTCAAGAAAGAAGAAATCATACTACGGATAAGCACCCAAGTGTTGGAGGTGTTGGGCTCAAACACGTATGCTTTGGCAGCAAACTTAATGGACTGCTCGATGTAAATCATTGTGCGGCGAACGTTAATGTATCTCCAGTCTTGGCTGTTGCCGTCCATGGTGCGTGCACCCCATATCACTGGGCCTTCACCCGTGAATGTACGGATGGCATTGACAGATTTACCCGTTACGGTGATGTTAAGGTCTTCTTGGTCTTCGTGTGTGAGCTTGACCGTAGGTGTGATTACACTGTTGAAGCCCACATTGGCGGGTGCTTTCCAGACTCCTCTGGAGTTATCCACTGCGGAATATACGCCTGCCATACCAGCTGCAGGAGGGAGGATATTGAGCTGCATCTTCACCTTGTCTAAGATAGTCTTAAAAGCAGGGCTAATGGTTTTGAGTGTTTGGTTTAAGCTTTCAGAAGGGCTGTTTTTGAGTTTGGCAACTTCCACCTTGATTTCTTCACTTCTTTTGGCATCACTGGTGCTTTCAGTAGCCTCTTTGGTGAGCAGGTCTGCCAGTTTGTTAATGTCTGAAATGTTGTCAAAACTTACTTCTTCATTTTGCACTATAGACGTATATACCCAAGGGTAATAAGCTGCCACAAAATCTAGGTTGTTATTGCCGATGCCTTCTCTAAATTGGGTGATGACATCTTTCTCATCATAAGTACGGGCTTCATAGCCATCAAATACATCTACGATGGCGAATCTATCGCGCATTTTGAGGCCGCAGTGCATCACCATGGCTTGCTGCAGGGCAAAGCAATCAGCTTTTTCGAGCATAACAGCTTCAGGGATGACGAGCATCGTGGGTTCGTCTTCTAGTACCAAGGCACCGATACCATCTTCTAGGGCTTTCTTAGAGATGGTGTTGGGCTTAGGCGCAGGGGCAGAAGCAGGGGCAGATGCAGACTTAGGGTCTTTGGGATCTTTGGGGGCTGCAGGAGCTGCTTTGGAAGGAGCATAATAGCTACCTGCCGAAACGACATAGCAAGTGCCGCCGCCATTGGCAAAAAACAAACGAATGCTATCATACAAGATAAATCGTGAGTTGCTTGAGGGCACTACTTGGTAGGCTTTTCCTTCTATCTCAAAATCATAAGAAGGGCCATTGCTTGCTTCTTTGATGTCAAAGGTAGGGGAAAATCCTCCTCCAAAAATACTTTGAAAATCAGTAAGAGAGCCAATTCGCACTGGCTTGTTAATGAGAGATTGACCATTTCGAGTTACTTTCTCAGTGTAGCCCACAAATGCAGGTACTGCAGTTGCGATTGCTGCTACGGAGTTTGGGAAAGCATTTTTCTCCTCGATATAGACTCCGGGAGTTGCTAATTTAATTGCCATAAATACTTAGTAAGTTAAAGGTAAACATATATTTCAGAATAAATTTTTGCAGATTCATCACGATTTTCGGGCTTTATTGCATTTGCACGGGCTAGGGGCAGGCGCTGCACGATTCGTTTATTTTTTTTGCCCTTGTTGTCTTTATTTTGAATTAACTGAAACTCAAATAGTCCTGCCTGCTGTATAGGGAGGGCCTGAGCAGATTCAAAGAGATAAGCCATTTGTCCGTTGGGCAGTTGGGCATCTGTAGGGCCTTTAAAATCTACTTTGGTTTTGCCTGGATCTATGCTGAGGTCTTCCAGCCCTGTTTCATACTTTGGCACTATGAAGTACTTCCAGTAGGTTTGCCTTGTCTCAAATTGTATCTCAAACTTCCAAGGCCTGATGCTGTCTTGGTTTCTGATTTTGTCTAGCAAAGCTTTGCCCAGTTTGTTTCTGAAGTCAATCTCTACCAGGGCAAGTGGTATTGGAGAAAATTCTTTGAAAAGGTACACGAATTTTTCGGTTTCTTTGTTGCTTTCTGACAGATTATAAATTCCAGAAGGTAGATTACCCAGGGGCACAGTGGTTTTTTGCTTTGCACCCACTTGTTTTTTCCATATTTCTGTGCCTTGTGCATCTTTGAGCTGTATTTCTATGCTTTTATTTTGTGTGTTGAGGTAGCTGCTATTTTGGCTTCGGCAGTTATAAAAGTCTTTGCTGCTTACCAAATCTTGCTGGCTCAGGAAGGTTTCTTCGGCTTTGTTTCGGAAGTATAAGATTTTACCTATTCCTTCGGGGGGGAGCTGTGTGATATTCATCAGGTAAGGCTCATTAGAGTAGAGCAAAAACTGCAGGGATGTGTCGGGGTTTTCGCTGAGGTATTTTTCGCTGCGGTCTATATTACCTACATCATATAGAATATGTGTTTGCCCATCACTTGATTTTAGCATCATGCTCATTTTTTGCATGATTTTCTGTGTATTTTCTGTGGGTTTGAGCTGAAAGCCTCCTCCTTTTGCATCTTTATAATAATGATGCTTCGTCTGAATGCTGAGTAATGTATGGTATTGAAAGAGTAATTCGAGCATTTCAGTTTATATATTATGATGTTAGAATCCCTTTTATTTTTTTTTAAACATATAAAACATTGATTGGCTACTGGTTTTGCCCAAAACCCGTGAAAGGCACTGGAAACTCAACCGCAACACCTTCTTGAATGGTAACCATTCTTACTTTGTAAAGCACAGAGGGGACATATTTGCCACCAAGCATGCTCCAGATATAATTCATGTTTTGCATATCCTGATTTACAAATTCAAATACCAGTTTGTCTATCTGTGGGTCAAGGCTCGGGGAGTTTTGTTGATCCATGATATAATTGGTCTGAAAAAAGCTAATAATGGCGGCAAGTTCTTTGATAGACTCTTCATAGCTGCCATCTTCTCCATAATAGACAGAAAAAAGCACAAACAAATTAAGATACACGGGGGGGCGCATACCTGACACTAACTGCCCTCTTTGTACTGTTTTTTCGTGCTGTACATTGACGAGCGTAATCGCAATTTTGTCCTTATTTTCGGTGGGCGAAGAGCTATCTGTCATTATACTTGAGAGCATTACTTTGTCCTTGCTCATCCCAAAACGACTTTTGAGATAACGATTAAGGTTTTCGGATACAGATTTTAATGCTTCAAATACCATTGGTTAGTGTGTTATTTTTAGTGTTATCTTACATCATACAGATTTTAAGGTCTGATAGGTATAAGCAAATTATTTACGAGTAAATGTATATTGTCTTTTCGATTAATAGAATGCACCAAAGCAGTATTATTTGTACTTCGGACATAAACATAAGAAGTTTTTTTATAACTAGCAATAATATTCCATAAAATTCTTACCTTTATCCTAAATTATTTTTTTGGCAGATGTCTGAAAGCGATAATTAGTCTAAAAAAATGCTGTTATTCACATTATTTCAAATTTTATTTTACTTTAGATTTTGTGCTGTATCTAAAAAATGTGTCAATCAGAAAATGAGTAAAAAAATGAGTAAAAAAAATACACAAAACATTACATTTAATATCAGTCTGGAAGAAGCCAATCTTATTTTTAAGGCACTTGGCAAACAGCCCTTTGCCGAAGTCTTCGAGCTCATCGGAAAGCTCAACGAACAGGCAAACCAACAACTTGTGGAGCAGCAACAGCAGACAGACCCCCAATAGCTTTGAGCTACTTAATATTATGTGCTTTAACAATGAATCAAAATGATAAAAACACCTGAATCTATCTCTAACCAACGCCCCGAAAATCCTGCACTAGATTTTGAGCGGCTGAGGCAAGAGGGTATCCAGTATATCCAAGAGCTGGCTGGAGAGTTTTGGACTGATTACAATGACCATGACCCTGGTATCACTATCTTAGAACAGCTTTGCTATGCACTGACTGACCTTGCTTACCGCACAGATTTTGAAATTCAGGACCACCTCTCAGGAAGCTCACAAAATAGCAAGCCTTTCTTCTTGCCACACCAGATTTTGCCTTGCCGCCCACTCACGGTTACAGACTACCGTAAGATGCTCATAGATGCCGTGCCCTACCTCCGAAATGTCTGGCTGCAGCCCACCGATCCCGAAGAAAATACCCTTGTAGGACTCTACAGAATCTTTGCAGACCTAGAGTCTGAAATCTCTGATACTGATACCATCAAAGAAAAAATACGTACAGTTTTCTGTGAAAACAGAAACCTCGGCGAAGATTTTGAAGACATTACCATCCTTGAGCCTATCTACATTACATTGTATGCAGATATAGAAATAGAAAATGCAGACGCACTCGAGCGCATCCTTGCAAAAATCTACTATGAACTGAATGAATTTTTAAATCCCGAAATTCAGTTTTATTCTCTCTCCGAAATGCAAAAAGAGGGCATAGCCTTACAAAACATCTTTGAGGGACCTCTTTTGAAGCACGGCTTTATCAAAGAAGAAGAGCTGCTAGAGAAGCCCAATACTGTACCTATCTCTGAGATTATCAAGATTATCATGCAGGTGCAAGGCGTGGTAAGTGTCAAAAACTTGTACCTCAAAGTAGGTGAAAAAATTTATGAAAACCAGTTTTTTATCCCTCCTCACCTGAAGCCTCGCCTTATTTTGGGCAGCCAGCCCCAAGCTACTGATTTTACCATTAATTTTTACAAAGGCTCAGCACACTATGACCAGATAGACCAAGTCATATTTAGAAGATACCTCAATGAGTTAGAATCAGCCCGAAAGCGTGTCTATCGTGTACAAGAGGCTTTTACACAAATCCCTCAGGGCAGAACCAATCTCAATCTTCAGGCATATTACTCTATCCAAAATCATTTCCCTATTATCTATGGCATCGGTGAGGAGGGCATCCCGCATCAGCCTGATACTGAGCGAAAGGCACAAGCCAAACAGCTCAAAGGATTCTTAATGATTTTTGAGCAAATCCTGAGCAATTACTTGGCACAGCTCGCACACGTCAGAGAGCTTTTTTCACCCAATACTCAATCACAAAAAAGCTATTATGCACAAAGCTTAGATACAGCCCCTAGTGCCAAAGAGCTTTACCAAAGACAAGAAAACCACTGGATAGAAGATGCTCTGCTCAAAGAAAATCTGCCCCAAGATTATTATCAAGGTTTAGAAATATTGACAAGGCAGCAAGATAACTTCGGAAACCGCCGCAACCGTTTCTTAGATTATCTCTTGGCAATCCATGGTGAAACCTACTTGGCTTATACAGCCTCCCAAAAGAATTTTTATTTTGACAGGGATGGCTTTCAAAAATTTGCTATTCGAAACAAAACTCTCTTTTTTCAATACCTGCCACAAATGGGGCAAGCACGTGCCAAAGGATATAACTATCTGCTACCCACAGACTACGCCGAAAACCTGTCAGGGCTAGAAGTAAAACTCAGCACCATGCTGGGCATCAACATGCACAGCCTCCAAGATACAAGCCAGTATCATCTCGCAAAACATTCTATCTTAGGATTTATAGAGCGTACACAGCTTACTTTCTTTGAGGAAGATGACGCCATACAGACCCAAAAATGGCTAGAAATCACCAATTTAGCAGCGCAAAATATAGATGAAAAACAAGATTTAAAATACTTTGACCTCATAGATGAAGAAGACATCACAGAGCTAAAAATACCCCAAGACAAGGAGACTCTCCGAAAAAACATGATTTTTTATCAAGAAAATCTCTTGCCCATTGGCTTTTTGAGAGAAGGGCTCAACTGGAAGAACTACAGACTTGGGCAAAAAAATCCTGAAGACAAAGACGCAGCATGGTACTTGCTTTTTTATATGCCTTCACAAGAAAGCTGGCACTACTTGGCAACTTATACAAGTGAGCAAGAAGCACTGCAAGCCATCAAAATACTCTGGGAAGATGTCCGTGAGCTTAACCTGCAAAGTGAAGGATTACATCTTTTTGAGCATATCCTGCTACGCCCCTCCGTAGATGAAGAAAAATTTGGCTTTTTCTTAGTAGATTCAGAAGGAAAGCCCATTCTCAGAAGCATCAACCGATACAATTTTAAGGCACGCCAAGAAGCCATCTCTATGATAGAACCCCATTTGTTTGATTATGAAAACTATGCTGTAGAGCAAAGGGGAGACGGAGATTTTGAAATTATTTTTCAAGCAAAAGAAGGTAAAATACAGTTTGTGAGCCTACTGCACTATGAATCTGTGCAAGAAATCCACGAAAAAATGGAAGACATCTTTAATTTTTTGGCTGATAAAACATCCCTCACAGTATTCCACAAAAAAATCAAACTTTTCATACAAGGGAGCGCAGGCTCGCCCCCGATTCCAGAAGAGTTTTTCTCTAGTATGATGAGTATCTTGATGCCTAACTGGACAGCACGCTTTCACAATGAGGAGTTTAGGTCGGTGGTAGAAAACATGATTTTAGAAAATAAACCTGCCAATATCAGTACACAGATTCACTGGCTTTCTCTAAAAGAAATGAAGACTTTTGAGCAAATGTACAAGGATTGGACAGAAGAAAAAATCAAAGCCCCGACAGCACAAAGCAAAAAATTAGGAGAGTACTCTCTAGCATTTACGGAGCTTCTCCTTGCCTATGTTTGAGCATCCTTCTTAGCAAAATCTAAAAATTACTGAGCTGCACCTCAAAGACACCTTTGAGGTGTGCCCTGACCTTGACAGTATCTTGCTCTATCCAGATTTTATCAAAATAAAACTCTTCTACCTCGCCCAGCATTTGGCTGTATTGGTCAAACTGATAAGATGCCAAGTTTTGCTTGACTGCCTTTCGGATGTCTTCTATCTGTGCTTCTAGGGCATCTTCAAAGCCCTTTTGTATTTGTCGCTTGATTTTCTTGGCAAACATCCAACGCATAAATTTAGAGATTTTTACATCAGCATCTTCGGTATTATAGGCAAAATCCTCTATTTCAAATTTTTTGGTTTTGGGGTTAAAATAAGGCTTTCCTTGCAGATACACACGCCCATTGACTGTGCCGTTGAGGTCTAATTCTATTTTGAATACTTCTCCCTCTTGTGTAAAAGCGACATCTTTGACATAGACCACATAGCGGCTATTTCGAAATGAATAAGGCGTTTTGCTAAAAGTTTCTTTGGCTTTGGCTTGGGCTGTGGCGTAGTCAGTGTAGCCATAGACCCACAGAGAGGCTTGTGCCTGAGAGATTTCTCTGGTATAAGTAGGTGCAGTAAGTGGCTGGATGCTTATTTTTTGAGGTTTGATGGCAAGGACAGACTCACTCAATGCCTCTAAGTGTAGATTGACCTGCAATCCCTCTTCAAGATATTGGAGTGGCCCTAGCAAGGGTTTGGAGGGCTTGAACCAGAGCCATGTTTTCTCTTCGCCCCATTCAGAGGCAGGAAAAGGGGTCTGAAACTGCCTCCAAGCTGCATTGATGGCATCTTTGAATCTAACGTTTGCTTTGATTTGTGTATCTACCTCTGCTAAAATAAGTTCTTTTTGCTCTTCTATGATAGGCTCTATGACAGAGCTAAGGGGGATTTTGAGAAAACCAAACTGCATATAGGGCTGTTCTATCCATTCATATTTTACAAGCTGACTCTTACTCTGGATAGTCCAGTCAGTATCTATCCGTAGCTGGGTGCTTAGAGATACATTGAGTTTGAGGTCTTGGTCAATCTGCTGACTTACTGCAAGCCCCATGACCCTTGTTTTATAAATGCCTTTTATATTGATTCGGATGGCCGCCTGTGTCTGCAGCCCTTCTTTGCTGCCCGATACCTCGATGGGCTTGAGTTTCCATACTTTGATGTCAAATTCATTTTCGCCTGATTTGACCATATCTTTGGCTTCGTAAATCAGACCACGAAGCTGTTGATTGATTTTCTGTGCCATCTCAGCCCATGAGATACTGACAGGAATCTGCATGGTAGAGATTTCCATATTGGCAAAAATAGCCTGAGAATGTGCTTGTGCTTGCACCTGCACAAGACCCATACATACACACAACAGTCCTGTACAGACAGACTGCATCATTTTGTAAAAAAAATTCTTTCTTTGTGTGCTAGGTATTTTAGAGATTGTGTATGGTTTCAATGCAATTTTATTTAAATGTAAGTAGATTTTGGGTCATCAAAGTTTTTTTAAACAAGCTAGAGGCAGACAATCCGAATACTTTCTGAGTGTGTTTCTACTGACCTATAAGACACATTGCCACAGTAAAAGTTGCACCTTTGGCTGTCAATGTATTCATAACACAAAAATAGCTGTATTCTTTTAAAATATGCTCATTGGTCTTACAGACTTTGGCCTAGCAACCCCCTCGGGTAAGACGTGTTCTTATAGTACCTTATTTGGGGGTTGGGTGGGTAGTTTTTTGGGCTGGAGTTTATTCGTCTTCTCCTGCATTCATCAACTGGGCTTGGAGGTAATACGCTCCTTGATGCACAAATTCCGTTTTTGGGGGCAGGGCTTTCTCAGGTGCAAAAGCCGTGAAGCCTTGCTGTGTATTAAAAACTTTGACAGCAATTTTATTAAAAAAGACCTTTTTTCCCTGTTCTTTGATTTTGGTAAAGACATAATAATTCTTACCCTCTTGCACAATGGCCTCTTCGGGTAGGGTGCTGTGGGTTTGGGCAGGCATCAAAATATCAGCATTGACAAACATACCAGGGACTAGCTTTTGCTCTACCTCAGGGTTTAGGATATGGGCATGCACATTGATGCTTTTGGAGGTTTGCTCAAAACTCTGCCCCACCAAAAACACTTCAGCTTCATAGCGTTCTGCACCTAAGCTGGGCACTTGAAAGGTGATTTTTTGTCCTTTGCTCACCTGTGTAGCTTCTTTTTCAAAGATCATGAGTTCCAAATGCTTGTGTTCTGTTCCTTTGATTTTAATCAAGGGCTTATCCATTCTCACAAACTCCCCAAGGCTAAGTTCTACCGTTTCTACATAGCCATTGATAGGGCTAGTGATGCTAAAATAAGCCTGTATATTCTGGGCTTGTAGGTTCTGGGTGTTTAGCCCTAGCAGTGCAAGTTGCTGTCTGAGGCTGGCTTCTTGGGCATGCTTGATTTGCACATCTCGCTCTACTTGTTGGAGGGTTTTTTGGGCATTGATGTCTTCGGCACGCAGGGCTTGCTGTCTTTTGAGTTCTTGCTGGAGGTATTGAAGCTCGCTTCGGGTATTGAGGTACATCTCTTGCGTTTTGAGGTAATCACGATTTTCTAAGACGGCAAGGGTTTGTCCTTTTTTCACAAAATCACCTGGCAATATCTTGATAGACTGCACAAAACCCTCTTGTCGAGCGTGTACGGTGGCTTGATTTTGGGGTGGCACATCTACTTTTCCATTCACAAAGATAGATGCTGAGAGTACTTTGTTTTGGCTTTCTGCCCAAGTAAGTCCTATTTTTTTGATTTGGTCTTGGTCAAGGCTGAGTTCATGGCTGTTTTGCACAAGGGCTTTCTCAGGTTCTGTATTTGCTTCTTTTTGCTCATAAGAGCCACAAGCGGCTACGCCTATGAGCAGACTGACGAGGGCGATTATTGAATATATTTTCATGCGTTTTTTTATTTTAAAGTTTCTAATTTCCATTTAAGTATTCCATTTCACTTTGCAAGAGGTGATGTGCCAACAAGGTCTGAAGGTAAGTTTGCTGAATCAAGAAAACCTCTTGGCGAGTCTGGGCAAATTGGTAATAATCCATTTCGCCTAGTCGGTAGCTTTTTTGTGCTTTTGCTTGGATGCTTTGGGCCAGGCTAAGGGCCTCTCCTTCGTAGTAGCTTCTTTTTTGGTTATTTTGTATGATTTTATCTTGCAATACTTTGAGATGTTGCGTAAGCTGTCTTTGCTTGTAGGCACGCTCTTGGGCTGTCATATCGGCTTGCATTTTTGCGAGTTCTTGGGCATTTTTAGCCTCACTTCGCCCTATCGGGATGCTGAGCCCTGCGATGAGTACGTGTCTGTTAAAGGTCCCTGATTCACGCATATTGAAATACCCTGCCTGCAAACTGGGTTTCTTTTGCATTTTGTACCATTGGCTTTGTGCCAATTGTAGTTTTTCTTGCTGCTGTAAGTAGCTGAGTGTAGGGTTATCTAGTGCATCCAGTGTGAGTGCTTCGTTTTGTGGGCGAGGCATTTGTGCCTGAGCGGGGCGAAGCTCTGTGGGGGTATTGAGCAAAAGCTGCAATACTTGCATCTGAATTTGTATTTCCTGTGCTACTTCTTTGAGTTGTTGGTGCGTCTGCCCTGCTTCAAGCTCGGCTCGGTTCAGCTCCACCGGAGAGATTTCTCCTGTGCTGACCCTTACAGAAGCTACCCTCTGGAGGTCTTGCAAAAGACTATCTCTAGACTGAAGCAGTGTCCTTTTTTCATACAAAAAAAGCCATTGGTAATAGGCTTGTTTTACCTGATAAGTGAGTTCGTTTTGGGTAATTTGCTTTGCTTTTGTGCCTAGCTGACTTTGAGCTTCGTAAAATTCTTTTTTGCGGCGATAGACACTTGGCAGGGCAAAAGACTGCACCACACTGATACTCATATCTGTCTCTGCATTATTGACATTGCCAAACTGCATCTGAATATCCAGTGGGTCTAGCGTCAGTTTGTGTTTGGCTTGGTAGTCTGCTTGCCTGATGGGCAAATCGGCTATTTTCAGACTTTCATTGTTTTGGTATGCCTGATTGAGGGCTTGCTCGAGGTCAATCTCTTGAGGCGTATTTTGAGCCTGTGCAATATTTCCGAGTAATATCATTCCTAAGAATAAACTTCCGACTGTGATGGATTTAGAAAAATTTCTTTTGCCAAAATGGATGGGTTCATTTCTGCCACCTGCCCAAGCATAGAGAATTGGAATCACCAGCAAGGTCAGGGCAGTAGCTGTGAATAGCCCTCCAATGACTACTGTAGCAAGGGGTTTCTGCACTTCTGCTCCTGAGCCTGCCGAGAAAGCCATCGGAAAAAAGCCCAAACTCGCCACGGTGGCTGTCATCAACACAGGGCGAAGCCTGACTTGAGTGCCTTCTAAGATGCGTCTGTAGATATTGTGCATTCCTTCGTCTTCGAGGTCATTAAAATACCCAATCAGCACGATTCCATTCAATACGGCTACCCCAAAAAGGGCAATAAACCCAACGCCTGCCGAGATACTAAAAGGCATCCCACGTAGCCAAAGGGCAAATATCCCCCCAATGGCAGAAAAAGGAATTGCCATAAAAATCAAAACACTTTGCTTGATAGAGCCAAAGGTAAAATACAACAGACTGAAAATCAGCCCCAACGAAAGCGGCACGGCAATCATCAGACGGTCTTTGGCTTTTTGGAGATTTTCAAATTGTCCTCCATATTTGAAGTAATAGCCTGCGGGCAGACCGACACTTTGCTTGAGTTTGGCTTGGATTTCATGGACTACACTTTCTACATCACGCCCTCTTACATTGAGCCCTACGGTGATTCGGCGGCGTGTATTTTCTCTAGAAATCTGCACGGGAGCATCCACAAAATCAATGTTGGCGACTTGGCTCATCGGGATTTGTCCGCCTTCATTGGGCAAATCAACATAGAGATTCTCAAGGCTCTGGATGCCTTTTCGGGCTTCAGGGGCATAGCGTAGCACGAGGTCAAAGCGTTTTTCGCCTTCATAGACCTGCCCAGCTACCTCTCCTGCAAAAGCCATTCGGATTTGTCGGTTAAGGTCATCTATCATGAGTCCATATTGTGCGATTTGAGGTCTTTGATAGGTGATTTGCATCTGTGGCAAACCTTCTACGGCTTCTACTTTGAGGTCTGCCACGCCTTTGATATTTCTGATATTTTTGGCTACTTCTTGGGCTTTTTGTGCCAATGTGCCTAAATCTTCTCCATAAATCTGCACAGCTACATCTGATTTGATACCTGTAATCAGCTCATTAAAACGCATCTCTATGGGCTGCTGAAACTCTACGGCCACCCCAGGAATGACCGCTAGAGCCTCTTCCATTTTCTCAATCAACTCATCTTTGGTCTTGGCAGTAGTCCATTCAGATTTATCTTTAAGCACCACCATGAGGTCATTGGCTTCTATGGGCATGGGGTCGGTCGGGATTTCAGAAGTCCCTACTTTAGAAACTGCGGTAATCACCTCTGGAAATCCTAGCAAAATCGCTTCCATCTGCCCCGATACTTTGACGGTCTGGCTGAGGCTCGTCCCTGTTTGTAATCTGACCTCCAGTGCCATATCTCCTTCATCTAGTTTGGGGATAAACTCACCTCCCATTTGTGAAAAAACACCTAGAGAAAACACCAATAAAAGCAATGCAAGACCCACTACCAGTGTTTTCATTCTCAAGGCACGCAGCAGGATAGGACGGTAAATTCTCTGAAAAAAAGCAATCATTCTGTCCGAAAAATTTTGCTTGACAACGATTTTTCTACTTAAAAACAAAGCAGACATCGCAGGCACATACGTCAGTGATAAAATCAAAGCCCCTAAAATGGCGAAGCCTACAGTCTTAGCCATCGGGCCAAACATCTTCCCTTCAATGCCTGTGAGGGTCAGTATCGGTAGATACACTATCAGGATGATAATCTCACCAAAGGCAGCTGATTTTCGGATTTGAGTAGAGGATTTTAAGACACTTGCATCCATTTCTACCTTTGTGAGGGTCTGATTGGGGTAAGTATGGTAGATTCGGTGAATGATTGCCTCCACGATAATGACTGCACCATCTACTACCAGTCCAAAATCAATCGCTCCTAAGCTCATCAAATTGGCAGATACCCCAAAAATATTCATCATCCCCAAGGCAAAAAGCAATGACAGCGGAATCACCGAAGCGACCACCAAGCCAGCCCGCACATTGCCCAAGAACAGCACCAGTACAAAAACGACGATTAAGCCGCCTTCTAATAAATTGGTCTGAACAGTATTGATGGCTCTATTGACCAATTCGGAGCGGTCTAAAAATGCCTTGATTTCTACCCCTTCTGGCAGTGAACGCTGAATCTGAGCTACTCTGGTTTTCACACGTTCAATCACATCGGCAGAGTTGGCTCCTTTGAGCATCATCACGATGCCGCCCACTACTTCGCCCTTGCCGTCTTGGCTCATTGCTCCGTACCTTACGGCACTTCCAAAGCGGATTTCAGCGATATTTCTAATAAGGATGGGGATTCCCTCTACATTTTTGACCACAATCTGGGCAATGTCTTCTTTGCTAGATACCATGCCTTCGCCTCTGATAAAGTAGGCTTGGCTGTTTTTCTCGATGTAGCTCCCTCCTGTGTTTTGGTTGTTGCTCTGTAGTGCCTCATAGACTTCATCTAGGGTAATGTTGTAGGCTCTGAGTTCTTCGGGACGGATGGCTACTTCGTATTGTTTTACAAAACCTCCGAAGCTGTTGATTTCTACCACGCCTGCGATGCCCGATAACTGCCTTTTCACAAGCCAATCTTGGAGTGTGCGCAGCTCCATTGCGTTATATTTTTGTTCGTATCCTGCTATGGGGCGGAGTACATATTGGTAAATCTCACCCAAACCAGTGCTTACAGGGGTCATTTCGGGCATCCCCATTTCGGGTGGAATGCTCACGGTGCTGACCTGCTCTGTTACCCATTGTCTTGCTCTATACACATCTACACCATCTTCAAAAACTACGGTAATGACCGAAATCCCGAAGCGTGAAATGGAGCGAATTTCTTCCACTTTCTGGACATTGCCCAAGGCAAGCTCAAGAGGAGCTGTAATGAATCGCTCTATCTCTTGTGCAGAGTAATTGGGCGATTGGGTAATGAGCTGTACTTGGTTGTTGGTGATGTCTGGCACGGCATCTATAGGGAGCTGGGTCAGGGAATAACTTCCCCAAATAATCCAGGCAAAGGTCAGCATCAAGATAATCAGCTTGTTCTTGATGCTAAAAGAAATCAGGTTGTCTATCATTATTTAATGTTGTTTAAAATTTTCTTATTCGGGTGTGAGGTGTCGCACCTCGCACGGATATTAAAACACTCATACGGATACAAAAATACGCACTTGGCTTACGCTGGACACTGACGTGGCACAGATACGAGACACCTTGTAAGCTTACCTTGCACGAGCAAGAGTGAAGCAAATTTAAACTTGGGGTGGCGGAGAGAAAATAGGAGAGTATAAGAAATGGTATTCAGGAACAATTTTGGGTGTTAGGCTAGCAGGTGTTGTTAATGAAATGGCTAGAAAATCTGAATGTATTGCAGGTACTAAAACATCAAATAGCTGTAGGCCTTGGTGGTGGTGGTGCTTAAGGGGTAGCTGCTCATGGTCTTGGTCGCTGTGGTCTGCTTCGTTATAATGAGCTGCCAAGAAGTCTCCAAAGCTTAGGTCGGTGTGGTTGGTTTGGTAATGCTGGATAAGATTAGGGATTTTAAACAGTTCTTCCATATCGCTTTTGGGTATCAAGGCTCCTAAGCTAAAGAATGTCAAAAGGAATATGGAGATTATTTTGTGCACCTAGATTTATTTTCTACAAAGGAGGGGATAAGTTTTGGCAATATCAATGATAAAAATCAATTTAGAATGATTTTAAGGTTTTATTCCTACTACTGTGCATTTATGGCAGACGAGATATTTTTCAAAAAGTGCCACATCTCAGCATCCAAAAAGTGCTATTTATGCCGTATGGTTATGTATCTCGCTGCTTTGTAGGGTGCTAAGGGTTTTGTTTTTTCTGTCAGATATATTTTTGAAGAATCTCATAGAAGAGCCTTCACTTGTACACAGAATGTACGAGCAAAGGTTTCTTTGCTTGATGCTAAATCTCTTTATTTTCGGGTGGTTTTCCACTTGCTGTCTAGGTAGAGTTGTTGAGAGTCTTTGATGGCTTGTAGGGCGGCTTTCTCATCATCCCAGCCTTCTACGCCTACTTTTTTCTTTTCTAAATCTTTATAGACCTTGAAGAAATGCTCAATCTCTAGCTTCAAATGTGGGGCAATTTGGTCAAGGCGGAAAATATGATTCCAGATAGGGTCACTTACGGGTACACAAAGTATTTTTTCGTCGGGACCTTTTTCATCTCTCATATTAAATAGCCCTACAGGGCGTACTTCTATCAGACATCCAGGGAAGGTAGGCTCAGTAACCAGCACTAGGGCATCAAGGGGGTCTCCGTCACGGGCAAGTGTCTCTGGAAAAAAACCATAATCACTTGGATAATGTACCGAAGAAAATAACATTCTGTCATAGCGAATCATGCGCCTTTCATAGTCATATTCATATTTATTTCGGCTTCCTTTGGGAATTTCTACTACTACATCGATGCTGAAATTGTGTAATTCTGTTTCTTTGCCGATAGAAGAAGGTGTGGTGTTTTCGTTTTGCTCGTTCATATCTAAACTTTTGAAATTAGGTGAATGGATAAAATACTACCTAAAACTAATTAAAAACTTTGATTTACACAATTTTTAAATGAAAAGTGCAATTAAATCTAGGTAAGCCAACAGTATAAATCTTTTTTGTATCTTTTGTGTTTTTAAATTTGTTGTTGCTTCGTGAAGATATAAAATAATTAGGGACAGTAAATCATAGTTTCTGACAAAATAGTCTAAATACAACAGTAATATTTAATGAGACATAAAACATAAAAACATGAATACTAGATTTTATTTGATGGCATTGTTGGCAATTACATTGCTGCAGTATGCTTGTTCTTCTGGGCAGAATGACTCTTCAGATAATCGCACAAAGTCAGCAAAGCAGGCAGTGCAAATTGCGGTTCCGCCTGGGCATCTTAAGGCTGTCTTTGCTGGGGGCTGTTTTTGGTGTACAGAGGCTGTTTTTGAGCGAGTAGAGGGAGTAAAAGATGTGTTTTCGGGCTATACAGGAGGCGAAGAACTCAACCCCACTTACGAAGAAGTAGGGCAGGGCAGCACAGGGCATGCAGAGGCCGTGATGTTGTTTTATGACCCCGAAGTGGTGAGTTATGAAACCTTGTTGGAGATATTTTTTGCCACCCATGACCCCACCCAGCTCAATAGACAAGGGCCAGATGTGGGCAAACAGTACCGTTCGGCTGTTTTTTATCAGAATACAGAAGAAAAGCAACAGATAGAGGCTTATATAAAGAAGCTAGGCAAATCGGGCAAGTACAATCAAAAAATAGTAACCCAAGTAGATGATTTTGAGGTGTTTTATCGTGCTGAAGAGTATCACCAGAATTATTATGAGATTCACCCTGAAAGTGCTTATGTGCAGCAGGTAACTGTGCCAAAGGTGAAAAAATTCTTGAAAGAATTTCCAGACAAACTAAAAGAAAAGTACAAATAAGACGATAAACACCCTGATAACCACAGGGTGTTTGCTGATTTTTTAGTAAAAATTTCCGCTCTAAGCATCTTTACTAAAACAGTTTATATGATTATCTAATTATAAATAAATGTGTTCGTTTGGCAATGTGCTAATTATCAGCACATTAGATAAGAAATAATATAAACTAAATAGGCGTAAGTAATGAAGTAGCTGAAAATCAGTGTATTGAGTAATTTTCAATTTACTCAAGCGCCAATGTTATGTACTTGTGCTTTGAGATTATTGATACCTTGGAAAAGAGATGTCTTTTTTTCTACAAAATACATATCTATTTCTCCTTTGTTTTTAGCGGCTATTTTCCCCCTGTGCGTACATTGGAAGTGTGATTTCACGAGTTTGTAAGTTGTCTCAGAGATATTTACCTTTCCTACTTCTCCGCTAGATTCCATTCGGGCTGCGATATTTACGGTATCGCCCCAGATGTCATACGCAAATTTATTTTTGCCAATGACCCCTGCCACGAGTGGCCCCGTGTGTATGCCTATTCGTAGCTCCCATACGGATTCTCCCTTGGCTTGTTTTTCGGCCTTGAAGCGCTCCATAAATTCTTTCATTTCTAAGCCTGCTTTTACTACATCTATGGCATTGCTGCGGTTGGGGAGAGGTATTCCGCCTGCACACATATAAGCATCACCGATGGTTTTGATTTTTTCTACCCCATATTTTTCTATGATTTCATCAAATTTCAAGAAGCAGTAATCTAGCTCGTGTATGATTTGTTCGGGGGTGAGTTTTTCGGAGATTTGTGTAAAGCCCTTAAAATCTGTAAAAAGCACTGTTGCCATATCATAGTGTCTAGGCGTGGCATGCCCTGTTTCTTTGAGTTCTTGGGCTATCTCAGCGGGTAGGATATTGAGCAGCAAGTTATTTGCTTCATCTCTTTGCTGGATGACCTGTTCGTGCAGTTCGGATAAGTTATCACGCTGTGCTTCTATCTCTTCTTTTTGTTGGGAGAGTATGGCATTTGTTTGCTCGATGTTATCTCTTTGCTCTTCTATTTCTTTTTTCTGTAAGTTGATTTCTTGATTTTTTTGAGCAAGAGCTTCCTTTTGTTCTATGAGGAGTTGGTTACTTTTGACTTGTTTCCACCAAAACCACACAATCATTAAAAGCAATGCTGAGCCTAAGCTGATGCCCAAGATAAGGGTGAAATTAAGCAGTTCGTGCTTGTCTAGCTCACTTTGTTTTTGTAATTTTTCTAGGGCAAGTCTTTCAGATTTTGCTTTTTCTTTGAGCAAGACCATTGCTTGGGTTTTGCTTTCTAGCTCACGGATGGTGAGGCTATCTGCCAGGGCGATGGCTTCTATCTCTTTAGCCTCTAAATTTCCAGAGAGCTTGAGCTTGTCTAGGATAAGTTTTTTTTCTGACACTTTCTTCTCTGTAAGCTCTGAATTAGTGCTAGATAGTTGTTTTTGTGCTTTTTCTACTGATTCGTTGAGATATTTAGTAAATACTACTTCCAAATCTTTGTAGGTTTTGAATGCTTTTCGGGTTCTTCTGCCACTGTTCTCTTCATCAAGCACATATTGGTAAGTAGGTAGGGCAGTTTCTATCAAAAAAGCTTTCATTTGCTGCTCTGAGAATTTGCCTTGGTCTTTGAGTTTTTTGTAAATATCAAATGCTTTTTGATGGTACTTGGCAGCGAGGTCAGCCCTGTCAAAATTATAACCCATAAGCATACCCAGTGTGCTGAGGGCTTTTGCCTCTCCTAGTTCGTAATTAATTTTCTTTGCTTTCTTTTCAGCATCTTCGGCATATTCTTTTGCCTTATCGGGTTTGTTATCTTTGAGCAATACTGCAAGTTCATTTCTCAAATCTATCTGTACAGTTGTATTGCTTTGGTCTAATTGTTTTTGGAGAGTATTGATTTTTGCGTCTTGAGCGGAGACTCCCAAAAAAATACAGGTGGCTAGGAAGGTTAGCAACCAAGAGCGTTTGTGAGATGTATGAATATGAATGGCTTCCATGGAGATATATATTCTATTAATTTTAATGACAAATAATTATCTACTTATTGCCAATTATTAAGCCTAAATCTAAAAATTAGCCTATAGAATGCTAAAAATACTTACATAAGCATCATTTACAGCCATGTCAATTCACTTTGAAGCCTCATAAAGTATATTTTGCTGTGTATTTTTTGATGAAGGGGGCAAATTACACCCAAAATTCAGAAAATAAATGACCCTAAAAATCTTCTATTTGGATGTCATAAGCGCATTTAAAATGTCCTTTTGGGCAAGTTTTTTTGCCGTGTGTGCCACAAGGGCGGCAAGGGAGTTTTGTGTTGGTTTCTATGATTTTGTGCACTTCCGAGAGAGGTCCATAGCCAAACTCGGGGGTGGTAGAGCAATATATGGCAGTGGTAGGGGCATTCATAGCCGAAGAGAGGTGCATGGGGGCAGAGTCATTGACATAGTTCATGCTTGCTTCTTTCATGAGGGCAGCAGACTCGAGCAAAGATATTTTTCCTGCCAGAATATGTACCTGAGGGTGTGTGCTTTGTGCTTTAATCCACTCACAAAGGGCTGTATCTGTGGGTGCACCTAAGAGATAAATGGCCTGTGATGCAGGGAGGGTATCACAGAGTTTTGCCCATTTTTCACGGGGAAATTGCTTTGTAAACCAAACAGATGCGGGAGCCATGCAGCAATAATTTGTAGTTTTGTAGGAGCTCACCCGCTCAAAATCAGCCTGACTTGGGTAAAGCTGCGGCATGGCTGCCTGCTCATCCGTAAAATCCTCGATGAGCATTTGGTTTCTTTGCACCTCATGCAAGCCCCCTCCAAAGAGGTGTGTAATCTTTTTGCTAAACAAAAAAGAAAGTGGATTTTTATCAAAACCTATGCGTCTCTTTGCTCCGGAGAAGGCAGTCAGCAAGCCCATCGAGAAGTGCCTTTGTATATTGATGACGACATCATATTTTTCTTTTCGGATGGCTCTGATAAGGCGGGAAAGGTTTTTTTGTTTGCCTTCTTTTTTATTCCAGATATGTACTTTTCTAAGTTTGGGATGCCCTAGCAGCAGGGCTTCATTTCCTTTTCTGAGCAAAAAATCAATCTCTGACTCAGGCAAAAAAGCATGGATTTTTTCTATCAAGGCAGTAGCCAAGATGACATCTCCGATGAATGCCGTCTGAATAATGAGTATTTTTTGAGAAGAATCTGCCATATTTACTTTATCTTAGAAATTTCAAAATTAGATATTTATTCACTGAATTTATGAAAATAGCCATAAAATTCTCTACATACTTGCTCATCCTAGCAGTATCTCTAGGGCTTGCCCTTGTGCAGTGCCAAAGCCAAACTCAAGATGCAGAGGTGCTGACTCCATCTGAGATAAATCTATTAAAAAAAGATTTTCAGATTAAACTCAGCACTGCACTGCTGAAAGATAAATCTCTAGAATCACATATCAAAATAGATACTTTTGGTATTTCTATTTTTCCGAGGGGTGCTAAGAATCCTGAATTTGTACTTTCTTGGCAAGACCTGCCCACTTATCGGGCTTTTTTAAAAAAATATCCGCTTCTTGCGATGCAGCAATATCCCCAGAAAACAGCAGATACAGCCCAGATGAAAGACAGCCTGGCACAAGATTTTCCAGTGGTGCAGCCCCATAATTCTATGCCTTTGCAAGGCTTCAGAATCGCACTTGACCCAGGGCATTTTGCCGAAGATTTTAAAACCGCAGTCATGGAGGGGAAATACATCAGCATGGATTTGGCAGATGGCACTAAAATCCGATTTTTTGAGTCCGAACTGGCATGGCTTACCAGCCGAATCTTGGCAGATGAGTTGCAAAAACTAGGGGCTGATGTGCTGCTGAGCCGAGATGACTATAAATACACCGCTTTCAATGAATCATATATGGACTGGTACGAGAGATTCATACAAACTCAAAAAGAGGCAGGCAATGCTGCCGCCAAACTCAGCCCACAACAGGCATTTTTTCAGCATTTTCGCAAAATAGAATTTGAAAAAAGGGCAGAAAAAATGAATCGATTTCGCCCGCACCTCAGCCTAGTGATTCATTATAATGTAGATGCAAACAATACCAACTGGAACAAACCGACTCCCCACAACAACAGCATGACCTTTGCAGGAGGAGGCTACATGAAAGGTGAGCTAGACAAGCCCGAAGACAGGTTTCACCTTGTACGTTTTCTTCTTGGCCAAGATTTAGAAAACTCAGTGCTTTTGGGCAAAACCATCTTACAGTCATTGGAAGATAGCCTGCAGATAAAGCCCATAACAGAGCCCAACAAGCAATTTTTTTTGAAGGATTATTGCCTGCCCAGCACTGCCCAAGGTGTCTATCACCGCAACCTGACACTTGCCCGAAAGCTACTAGGCACGATGACCTACCTCGAGCCACTCTACCAAGATAACATTCAGGAAGTGAGATACTTACAAGCTCGAAATTTTGAATACAAAGGAAAAAAAATTCCACAGCGAGTCTATGAAGTGGCACAGGCTTACAAAGCAGGAATTTTACAATATCTAGGGCAGTAGTTTGTTACCCAGCATTCTTGCCTTCATCCCTTGGTCTTTCAATCAATTTAAAACCCTGCCCGTGCACATTGATGATTTGAAGATGCTCATCTTCTTTGAGGTATTTTCTTAGTTTGGTTACATAGACATCCATGCTGCGGGCATTGAAGTAAGTATCTTCCCGCCATATTTTTCTGAGTGCAAGTGAGCGGTCTAGCACTTGATTACGGTATTGGCAGAGCAAAAACAGTAGTTCAGCTTCTTTGGAAGTTAGTTTTTGGACATGCCCGTTCAAGATAAGTTTTCTCTGAGGATACTCAAACACAAACCTGCCTATCTGTTGTTGTTCTTCGGTTGTAGGGTTGTAGGGCTGTGCCTGTGTGCGCCTGAGCACTGCCTGAATCCTGAGGAGGAGTTCTTCCATTCTGAAGGGCTTGGTCATATAATCATCCGCCCCTATTTGTAGCCCTTTGATGGTATCTTCTTTGAGTGATTTGGCAGTCAGGAAGATGATAGGGATTTTGGTATCTTCCTTTCTTATTTTTTCTGCCAGTGTAAATCCGTCCATTTTGGGTAGCATTACATCAAAGATACAAAAGTCAATTTCTTTCTCTTTGAAAGCGAGTAGCCCTTGCTCTCCATTTCGGCACAGCGTTACTGTAAATCCTTTGACCTCTAAGTATTCCTTTAAAAGCTGCCCCAGGTTCAGGTCATCTTCTACAAGTAAAAGTTGTATAACATTCATTTTGGTAGATACTAAATATTGAGTAAGTAAGTAAATGTGCTAATCATCAAGAGATTTTTTATATAAATAATTGTCTATCAATGGCTTAATTATGGTTATCTAGGTGTTTGTAAGGCAAAAATACAGTAAACAGACTTCCTTTTCCTAGCTCACTTTTCACAGAAATATCCCCTTTGTGTGCCTCCACCATGTTCTTGACATAGCTCAGTCCTAGCCCAAATCCCTTGACATCGTGTAGGTTGCCTGTGGGCACTCTGTAAAATTTATCAAACACCTTTTTAATCGTCTCACGCCCCATACCACAGCCTTTGTCTTTTATTTCTATGAAAACCCCCTTGGCATTGTTATAAGTCTGGACGTGTATTTCGGGCGGTTTGGTGGAGTATTTATTGGCATTGTCTAGCAAATTCAAGATAATATTGAGCAAATGCACTTCATCGCCCTCTATCTCAGGTGCTGAGGCAGCAAGTACTGTTTGTATGCTTCCCTCTCTATTTTCTACTTGGATGCTAATATGATAAATCGCCTGTTGGATAATCTGGTGGAGGTCTGTGGGGGCAAGTTTGAGCTGAAAATCACCTCTATCTAGCACCGCTATCTGCAAGACCTTCTCTACTTGGTTGCCGAGTCGGTCATTTTCTTCTTGAATAATCTGGAGGTATCTATCTACCTGAGAGGGCATGAGTCTGATGTCAGGGTCTTGCAATGCTTCACATGCTAGAGATACAGTAGAGATGGGTGTTTTGAGTTCGTGCGTCATATTGTTGATAAAATCGTGTGTGATTTCAGAAAGTTTTTTTTGTTTGAGAATGATGAGAATGGCAGTAGCAAAGCAGAAAATAACCAAAGCGATGAGCAGCAGAGAGCTGCCTAGCACCCAGGCTGTGTTTTTGAGAATGAAGTTTTGTGTGGCAGGAAAATGCACATAAAGGCGTGCAGGCGGGCCAAACCACTCTGTAGGAAACAGACGCACAGGGTAGCCCTTTTCTAGGATTTGGTGTTTTTGCTCTTCGTGCCTTACAAACAAGTAGCTTGCTTGGTCGTGGCGGCGGATGCGAGTTTCTACTATAAATTGATAAGGAACTGTAATCCCCCGATTGTGTAGCTCGGCATTCAGGAGAGAGTCTAGCACTTTGGGGTCTATCCTTGACTCTATGTCTTGGCTTTTTTCTTTGATTTGCTCCACGAGGTAAGTAATCATATCTGATTTAGTACTGATTCTGATGGTGTTTTCATCTGATACCTGAATGCCATTCGCTTTGTAATACTCATAGTCTAGCTTGCTCATAGCCTGCAGTGGGCGGTCGGAGGCATCTTTTTTAAGGCCTATTTTTTTAGAAAAATCCAAGGCTCTTTCTTGTTGTGTTTGGTATTTTATTTTGAGAGATTCATCTTGAATCTGGATACTTTCTATATATTTTAGCTGGTTGATTTGCTTTTCAAACTGGTAAAAGTTGGGAGAGAGTTGAAACTCTAGGGCTGCAATCTCTAGGCTAGATTTAGCCCAAGGCTGTCCACCTGCAAGGTATTGTTTGGGGCCAACTTGGCTCAATGAGAGTCGATGTTTTTGTGGATATTTGTGGATTGAAAATCCTTTTTTGGGCAAGAAAAGACTGTGCTGCAATCTAAAATAATGCATAGAAGTATCCATTGCTTGAGTGTGGCTTGTCTCTATGTGTAGCGGGAGGGTAGGCTGTCCTGTTGAGAGCATTTGCGAATCTAGCCGAATCTGTAGCACTTCTTGCAAATCAAGTGGAGCTTCCTCTTGGGTAAGGTACAGGATTTCTTTTTGCTCTAATTTGTGGGCCACTTCATTGAGTGCGGCATGGACTCCCTGCCTGAATTTTTCTTGATTGACTTGCCAAGCTACACTTACCCAGTATGCTTGCAGTGCTGCCAAGCCTACCAAAGCAAAGCCCATTAAAAGAATAAAATATTGTAAAGCTTGCTTTTTCATAGATTAATTTACTTTGAGAAAGAATAATACCGACAAAAATAAAGTAAATAAGCAGCCTACCGATGAATTTAACATATTTTAACCAGTTTTAACGAACGTTTAACGCCCTCCAAACAGATAAGCTACTATATTTGTGAATGTGAAAAAACCCTAAACCTTATAACTTTTAAAAACATGAAAAAACGCTGGATAACCGCCCTCTCATTGGCTTGCCTTGCCTTTTTGAGCTGGTATTTTACTCAAATCTTCTGGCAGGTAAGCACTCAAGCCTTTGCCAAAATAAAACAAGAACTGAGACACAAGCCGATGACATCAGCCCCTAGCCCTGCTTGCCAAGCCGTAAGCACACACAAAGAGGGCAAACACGGCAAGTCTGTGCAGCAAAAAACCATCCTTATTATCAAACGCTTTTAGCCCAGATGATTTTGGGATTCGAGGCATGATACTGCACAAAAACACCAAAAACCTGTAGGCTTGGGCTTGCGGGTTATTTTTTTTTGGGAGATTTTACCTAAAAATCACTTCATTTTTCTCGAAAACTTAAAAAAAATAAAATTTAGTCCATTTTAAAATAGCCTTAATTGCCCAAATTTGGACATATTTTTGGTTTTAAGCATAATAAATTAAAAAATCTCTTGCACAAGATTTTTCCTTAAACGCTTTTGCCTTATTTTTGAGGAAAGAATTAGAAACCTTTCATAACCATAAATCTTAATTTTTATTTTAATTTTGTGGTCAAATTAAAGCATGCTTAATAAGATATGAATCTAAAATTGAAAAAGGGATTTGATATAAACCTTGCTGGAAAGGCAAAACCAGAGTTAGCAGGCGAAATCATCTCTGAAACCTATTCCTTCAAACCCACTGATTTTAACGCCATCACCAGACCCAAGGTCTTGGTAAATGAAGGAGACAATGTAAAGGCTGGAACACCTATCTTTCGTGATAAGAAAAATGAGCGTGTTCTATTTTGTGCACCCGTAAGTGGCGAAGTAGTAGCCGTGAACCGTGGTGCAAAACGATTTCCAGACGAATTTAAAATCTTGGCTGATAAGGAAATCCAATACGTGGAGTTTCCTAAACATTCAGAATCAGAAATTTCTCGCCTCAGCAGAGAAGAGGTGCTAGAAGCCATGCTCACAAGTGGCGTATGGCCTAACCTCGTAGAGAGACCCTTCGGCTTAGTGCCTAACCCTGATAATGAGCCTCGTGATATTTTTATCTCCGCTTTTGATACGCACCCGCTCGCTCCAGATTATGAGTTTGTGTTTAAGGGGCAAGAAAAATACCTGCAAGCAGGGGTCAATGCCTTACAAAAACTCACCAAAGGACGCATACATGTGTGCATTCCCTCAGGAAGTAGCTCTATATTTAAGTCTTTGACAGGTGTGCAGATTCACGAAGTAGGAGGTGTGCACCCCGCAGGCAATGTAGGCGTACAGATTCATCACATTGCTCCTATCAGCAGAGGCGAGCACGTCTGGACCAGCACACCCTATGGCTTGCAGCAAATCGGGAGGTTATTTGTAGATGGTCGTTATGACAGCAGCAAGATAATCGCTTTGGCAGGTTCTGAAGTAATCGATCCAAAATACTACCAAATCAAGAATGGCATCTCTATAGCCAAACTTGTAGAAAATAAGTTGAAAGACAGCCACTACAGAATTATCTCAGGCAATGTGCTCACAGGAGTAAAAGTAGGCACTGAGGACAGTATCGGCTTTAATCACAACCTTATCTCGGTCATCCCTGAGGGAGACCAGCATGAGTTCTTGGGCTGGATACTGCCCACTACCAAAAAACTGAGCTTTCACCGTGCCTTTGGTTTGCTTTCTTTCTTAGCTCCCCAAAAAGAGCGTGTTTTGAATACAAACATGAACGGAGAGGAGAGAGCTATTGTGCAGACAGGCGTGTTTGAGCAAGTACTCCCGATGGATATTTATCCTATTCATTTATTAAAGGCAATTTTAGCCAATGATTTTGAAGAGATGGAAGCCCTCGGTATTTATGAGGTTTTAGAAGAGGATTTTGCACTTTGTGAGTTCGTGGATGTTTCTAAAATGGAGATTCAGCGCATTCTCAGAGAAGGCATGGATGCCCTCCAAGAATCCTAAAACTACAAGTCATGTTCTAAACTTTTTGATTGAACATTGATTAAAAAATAAAAAATAGAAACCATTATTATAAGAATATGAAGTTTGTTAGAAATACGCTAGACAAGATTAGACCTGCCTTCGAAAAAGGAGGAAGGTTTGAGAAACTGCACCCTGCTTATGATGCCTTCGAGACTTTTGCCTTTGTGCCTAAGCACACTACGCCAAAAGTGGGTGCACAAATCAGAGATGCCATAGATTTGAAGAGAATGATGATGACTGTAATCATTGCCATGGTTCCTGCTTTGCTGTTTGGAATCTGGAATGTAGGGCATCAGCACTTTTTAGCTACAGGAAATTTAGAAGCCTCTTTTTTAGATAAAATCATCACAGGTGCTTGGGTGGTCCTGCCCGTAGTGATTATATCTTATGCTGTAGGGCTGGGCATAGAGTTTTATTTCGCTGTGCAGCGAGGGCACTCCGTCAATGAGGGTTACCTCGTTACGGGTATGTTGATTCCATTGGTAATGCCTCCTACGATTCCTTGGTGGCAAGTAGCTGTGGCTACAGCCTTTGCCGTAGTGGTAGCCAAGGAGGTCTTTGGTGGCACAGGGATGAATATTTTGAATGTAGCCATGACTGCACGTGCTTTCTTGTACTTTGCTTATCCTGGTGATATGGCAGGTGCTACCAATGTATGGGTTTATACAGGTGATGAAAAGATAGTAGATGGCTACGCAGGTGCTACGGCACTCGGAATCGCAGCTGACCAAAACACGACTGACGCACTGGCTTCCTTTGGCTCGTTTTTCTCCTTTGAGAATCTATTCATAGGTGGAGTGCCAGGCTCAATAGGTGAAACCTCCGCTTTGATGTGCCTCATAGGTGCAGGCATCTTGATATTTACAGGTGTAGGAAGTTGGAAAATCATCTTAAGTGGTTTTGTAGGTGCATATCTAATGGCTGGTTTGTTTTATGTAATACCTGGTGGAAATGCTTTTATGGCAATCCCTCCTCACTATCACTTGGTGATGGGCGGCTTGGCTTTTGGTATAGTGTTTATGGCTACTGACCCAGTGTCTGCTGCACAAACCGAGGTCGGAAAGTGGTACTACGGATTTTTAATTGGGGCGCTGACAGTGCTGATTAGGGTATTTAACCCTGCATATCCTGAGGGCATTATGTTGGCAGTATTGCTTATGAATGTGTTTGCTCCTCTGATTGATTATTATGTAGTGGAGGCAAACAAAAACAGAAGACTTAAACGACTTAATCTAAAAACTGCTTAAAATCATGGCAAAAAAATCAAATAGTTACGTAATTATTTACACAATCATCTTGACCGTAGTGTGCGGCTCACTGCTTGGTTTTGCTTCTCAGGCACTTAAGCCTTTTAAAGAAGCCAATGAAGCCTTTGATACCAAAAAGAACATACTGGGCACTGCTATAGATTTGACAGGAAAATCAGCCAAGGATGTAGAAAAAATCTATACTGACAATGTAATAGCCTCTTATGTAGTAGATGCCTCAGGCAAAAAGCTTGACATAGGCGTGGACAAGGTAAGTGTGCCTGATGAGTATGTCAAGCCCTTAGCCGAAAGAAAACTCCCCGTGTATGAACTGGCTGACCCTGCCGAGCCAGGCAAAACAGCCTATTATGTATTCCCGATGTGGGGCTTTGGCCTTTGGGATTCTATCTGGGGCTATGTGGCTCTTAAGGCTGATTTGGCAACTATCCAAGGGACTGTTTTTCTTCATAAAGGAGAGACTCCAGGGCTAGGAGCTAGGATTGCTGAAGATGAGATTCAATCAAGATTTAAGGGAAAATCAATTCTCGAAGGGGGCAAATTAGCTGTAGTAGAGATGCAAAAAGGAGAAGGAAATGACTACTCTGGAGAGCCCCACAAAGTGGATGGAATGTCAGGTGCTACCATCACAGCCAGAGGGCTGAATGATATGCTCAAGCAATATTTTGAGGCTTATAAAGGATACTTATCTTCTAAGGGTAACCAAAAGATGAGCCTTATCACTCAATAAATTAACTAATCAAGAATTATTAATCTTAAAACATAAATCAATCATGGCAGAAAACACGGCAACAGCAGAGGAAGTAAAGGAGATAATATCAGAGCCTTTATTTTCTAAGAAAAACCGTAAGTTAGTAACTGACCCTCTTGATGGTGATAACCCTATCACTGTACAAGTATTGGGGATATGCTCAGCACTCGCAATTACTGCTCAAATGAAGCCTGCCCTCGTGATGGGGGTGGCAGTAGTGTTTGTGATGTGCTGCTCTAGTGTAGTTACTTCATTGATTCGCAATACCATTCCATCTAGTATCCGTATCGTGGTGCAGCTGGCAGTGATTGCTACTTTCGTAATCGTAGTAAATGAAATTTTGCTTGCCTTCGTATATGATGTGGCCAAAGATTTGGGTGCTTTTATTGGTTTGATTATCACTAACTGTATCGTAATGGGTCGTTTGGAGGCATTTGCTACGGGCAATAAGCCTTGGCCTTCTTTCTTAGATGCCCTTGGCAATGCCTTCGGGTATGCAATTATTCTTTTGATAGTGGCTTTCTTCAGGGAGTTATTAGGTGCAGGTTCTCTTTTTGGCTTTAAAGTATTTGAGGCCATTGGGCTTGATTACCAAGGAAATGGCTTGATGCTTTTGCCTGCTGGTGCGGCTATAGTGGTGGGCTTGCTTATCTGGGCTCAACGCTCTTGGAACGGTTACGTAGAGGAAGCCTAATTTAAAATTTAATCTCATTTGATATAATACAAGATATTATGGAACTAATTAATCTAGGAGTACGCTCCATTTTTGTAGATAATATGATTTTTGCTTATTTTTTAGGGATGTGCTCTTATCTTGCCGTCTCTAAAAATGTAAAAACAGCCGTAGGTTTGGGTGCTGCCGTTACTTTTGTGCTTACCCTGACAGTGCCTCTTAACTGGGCAATATATAACTTCATCTTGAAAAAGGGCTCTTTGGCTTGGGTAAGCCCTGAGCTTGCTGGCTTAGACCTGAGTTTTTTAACTTTGATTATATTTATCTCGGTCATTGCTGCCTTTGTGCAGTTGCTAGAGATGTTGATTGAAAAATTTTCTCCTGCACTTTATGGCGCTCTAGGGATTTTCTTGCCACTGATTGCGGTAAACTGCTCTATTTTGGGTGGTGCTTTGTTTATGTTAGGGCGCCCTTATGGCTTGGCAGAAGCTACTGTATTTGGCTTAGGTTCAGGGATTGGTTGGCTGTTGGCTGTAGTAGCGCTGGCTGCTATTCGTGAAAAAATCAAGTATTCACAAGTGCCTGCTCCTATGAGAGGTTTGGGGATTACCTTCGTGTTGGTAGGTCTGATGTCATTTGGATTTTTGAGTTTCTTAGGCTTTACGCTCTAATACCAGACTCTATTTACAAAAAACCTCTTTGGGCACAGCTCAAAGAGGTTTTTTTATGTGCTTACCGATTTATTCACTACATTATGAAATGCTTAATCCACTTTCTGAACCCTCTTTTTGGAAATGGATAATTTATCTTAAAAACCCATAAGATTTCACGTCTATGGCGCTTCTCCCTCTTGGCTTGGTGTTTTAGGCTTGTCATCTTTGGTGTAAATCAGAGGATACCCAGTCAAGGGTGCAGAAGAAGGAGAAGGGTAATCTTACCTTAAAAAAATTCTGGATAAATGGTATTAATGTTACATATAATAGGTTTTATTAGATAAATACATTGAAATATACGTGTGTTAATAAAATAATTAGATGAATGTATATCTTGCTTAGATGAGTGAGGATAGATAAATGCTCAGTAGTAAAAGATAAGAGGTGAATGTAAATGGGCTATAGACGAATGATTTTCAACTGGCCGGACTACAAAAAGGGGTTTAAGTAATCACAAGTATTTGATTATCAAGTGATTATACATAAAAAAGATATGTTTTGTAAAATGTATGTTAGAAAATAATGTAAAGTAGGACTATTTTTTTATGAGATTTTAATCTAACATTACGCACCCAAAGACCTACCCAAAACCACTTGATTTTTTTTCATGGAAGGTTTATATAGTTTTGCTATAGTCCATTAAAGTTAAACTATACCATAAAAGCCACCAACATGAAAGTAACAATATTACAAAACTCTTACGTAGACATTAAAGGCTCAAATACCAAGCTAGAGCTGAGTTTAAAAGGATTTATTCCGAGTGAAGTATTTCGCAGTGCTTGCAATCAAATTAGACTTTATCTGCAAGAAAACCAGGTTTCGGAGTGGCTCATAGACCAGCGTACTATGTCAGTACATCCCAAGGATTACAAATGGTTTCTTGAGGAGTTTATTCAAGGAGAAAAGATTTTTGGAAAAAACAACCTTGTTGCGATGGTTACACCTGAGAACTTTTACTGTGAGTTTACCCTGAATCGATATCTTCAAACCCGCTTTCCAAACGGAACAAGCAATATTGCAAGATTCGAGAACAAAGCTGATGCACAGGATTGGCTTTCGGGCGCTCACAAAGCTTTTGATTATCCTATCTAGGCTTTATAAGCTACCTAGCATAAATGTATTTATTCATTAATGGGCTAATTATCAGTGTATTAGACTGAAGATAGATGCTGTCATATTCACAAAAAATACTGTTATGCTCAAGGAGTCAAGCCATTTTTTCAGATGCTATATTGTTCATATTCTCAGGTAAAATTAAGAAACAGGGCTTCAGCAGGGCTAACACAGACCCAGTGATAAAGCCCTGATTTTCTTCTTGGATACTTATGACTCCATTTCTATTTTTAAAAACTTGGCAGTGTGGCTGTTTTTAGCTTTGATAAGCTGCTCTGGCGTGCCTTCAAAGATAATCTTTCCACCTTTTGCTCCCCCTTCTTTGCCTACATCTATGACGTGGTCAGCTACTTTAATCACATCCAGATTATGCTCTATAATCAGTACAGTATTGCCTTTGTCCACTAATTTTTGTAATACACCAAGCAGCACCCTGATGTCTTCAAAATGTAACCCTGTGGTAGGTTCGTCTAAGATATAAAGTGTTTTTCCTGTATCTCTTCGAGAAAGCTCTGTAGCGAGTTTGACCCTTTGAGCCTCCCCACCTGAGAGTGTGGTAGAGGCTTGCCCGAGGCGTAAGTAGCCCAAGCCCACCTCATGGAGGCTTTCTATTTTTCGTTTGATGACAGGTTGATTATCAAAAAAAACGACTGCTTGCTCTACGGTCATCTCCAGCACATCAGAGATAGATTTAGATTTGAAGCGTACTTCCAAGGTTTCACGGTTGTAGCGTTTGCCTTTGCAGCTTTCACATTCTACATAGACATCTGGCAAAAAATCCATCTCTATGAGTTTCATTCCTCCTCCTTGGCACTCTTCACACCTTCCGTTTTTCACATTGAATGAGAACCTGCCAGGCTTATATCCCCTGATTTTAGATTCTGGGAGCTGGGCAAACAATGCCCTGATTTCTGTAAAAAATCCTACATAAGTGGCTGGATTTGAGCGTGGTGTACGCCCTATCGGAGATTGATCTACTTCTATGACCTTGTCTATGTTTTGCAATCCCTCTATCTCACTGTATTCTAGGGGTTCTCTTTTGGCACGGAAAAAATGCTTGTTGAGTATCGGGAACAGTGTATCGTGAATGAGGGTAGATTTGCCGCTGCCAGATACCCCTGTGATACAAATCATCTTGCCAAGAGGAATATCAAGGGTTACATTTTTGAGGTTATTGCCTTTTGCCCCTTTGATGATGAGGTGCAGCCCGCTGCCTTTGCGTCTTTCTGTGGGGATTTCGATGCGTTTTCGGTTGCTGAGGTAATCTACTGTAGGGCTACTTTGGCTCATAATCTCTGCTGGAGTACCCGCTGCGATGACCCTGCCTCCGTGCAAGCCTGCGCCTTTGCCTATGTCTAGGATATAATCAGAGTGCAGCATCATGTCTTTGTCATGCTCTACCACGATGACAGAATTGCCCAAATCTCGAAGGCTTTTAAGGGAGTCTATCAGCTTAAAATTATCTCTGGCGTGCAGCCCTATGCTTGGTTCGTCTAAGATATAAAGCACCCCTACGAGCTGTGTGCCTATCTGTGTGGCGAGCCTGATGCGTTGGGCTTCTCCTCCAGAGAGGGTTCTGAGAGAGCGGTTAAGGGAGAGATAATACAGCCCAATGTCTAGCAGCAGTCCTACTCTTTTGCGTATTTCTTTGAGAATGCCTTCGGCGATTTGGTTTTGTTTGTCATCTAGCCTGCTTTCTAGCCCTATGAGCCATTCGCTGAGTTCATCTATATTGAGCTCTGCAAGCTCGAAGATATTTTTGTCATCTATTTTGTAGTGCAGTGATTCTTTTCTGAGCCTTCCGCCTTCACACTCGGGGCAGGTCTGTGAGCTGATAAAATCTTGCAAAAACTCTTGCATTCGGTCGCTGCCGTCTTCTTGCTGCCTGTGCATATACGGGATAACCCCTTCAAATTTGCTTTGGTAGCTTTTTTTGTATTTTTCGGAGTATATTTTGTAGCTTCTTTCAGAGCCGTGCAGTATTTCTGTCCATACGTGTTCGGGTATTTTTTTGATGGGGGTAGTCAGGCTGAGCAGATGATTTTTGAGGATGGCCTCTATTTGTTTAAAAATCCAAATATCTCTGTATTCACCTAGTGGGGCGATTCCGCCTCTGCTGATGCTCAGTTTGTCATTGGGTACGATGCCCTCTTCAGTGATTTCTTCTATGATTCCTAGTCCTTTGCATCTGGGGCAAGCACCATAAGGTGAGTTAAAAGAGAATGAGTTGGGGGCTGGCTCATCATAAGAGATGCCCGAAGTGGGGCAGACAAGCTGTTTGGAGAAGAAATAAGTCTTGTCATCTTCGCCATTGTGCAAGATGACTTCCATAGTATCTTTTCCTTCTTTGAGTGCCGTTCGGACAGATTGTGTGATGCGGTGTCTGTCACTTTCTTTGACTTTGACTCGGTCTATGACTATCTCAATGTCATGAATTTTGTATCTATCCACTTGCATTTTTGGTTCTAAATCTACGATTTCGCCATCAATGCGTACTTTGCCGTAGCCTGCTTTTCTAATCTGCACGAAGAGCTCACGGTAGTGTCCTTTTCTTCCTTTGACTGCGGGGGCAAGTAGGCTGATTTTTTTTTCTTTGAATTTGCCAAGGATTAAGTCCACGATTTGGTCTTCGGATTGTTTGACCATTTTCTCACCCGTGTTATAAGAGTAAGCGATGCCAGCACGGGCATACAGAAGCCTTAAGAAGTCATAAATCTCTGTGGTTGTGCCTACAGTAGAGCGAGGATTTCGGGCAGTGGTTTTCTGCTCAATAGAAATGACAGGGCTGAGTCCGTTGATTTTATCTACATCAGGTCGCTCCATTCCGCCCATAAAAGAGCGTGCATAGGCTGAGAAACTTTCCATGTATCTTCGTTGCCCTTCGGCATAGAGTGTATCAAAGGCAAGAGAGGATTTACCACTGCCACTCACACCTGTGATGACTATCAGCTTGTTGCGTGGGAAGCTCACATCTATGTCTTTGAGGTTATGCTCTCTTGCACCAAAAATTTCTATTTGCTCGTCCATTCTATGTTTTAAAAAATGATGTAAAGATTATTAACCATCTCACTGAGTAGCTTGTTTACCAATATTTTTTATCTTTTGCAAAACTACAGCAAATGCGAGATTCTGACATAGAACCACATCAAGATATCTTTTTGGGTGATTTGCCCTTTGCTGATAAGCCCCGAGCGAAGGTCAGTGTATGTGTTTTTTTTGTGCTGCTCTGAGGTGAGTGCATAGAGCCTAATGACATAGGCTATTTTGGACAAATTCATCACGGCATCTTTTGAATCTATGATGAGTGCTTCTAGGCTTTTTTGCAGGATTGCCTGTATTTGTGCTTCTGGAGTGCTGTCTGTATGGTATGTGTGTATGTTTATCTCCAAAGGCAAAGGAGATTCGTGAGATTTCAAAAACATGTGATATCCTGTCTCTTCTGTTAGTAATTGTCTAGCTCCTAGCCCCTTAAAATGTATAAAAGCGTGGTTTTGTGCAGTAAAATATATTTCTGTGTCTAGAGGGAGGTGCTGGTAAATCTCTAGGAGGTGTTCTAACTCTGCATCTCCCTGATGGCTTACTTTAGATTTTATTTCTAGCCAAATATTTTCAGTGCCATTCTTTTGATGTTGTATGTGTGAGAATTTAAGCCAAGCTGCAGCCCTATACATTTCAAGGTAAAGATATTCTGATTCTTGTCCTATTCGCTCACTTGCCAAAAAGACTTCTTCTAAGTATTCACTGATTTGGAGCTGGCTATACATCTCTTGTAAATGTGCTTTTTGGACTTTGCTGTTGGCATCAGTTCTGATGATTTTGTTGGCGGGTACGCTCACCTGATAAGAGGCGTTGGAGAGGTCTATGCCTGCATTGAGTTCATATTCATAGATGATATTTCGGAGCTTTTCTTCTTGCTCTATGATTTGCTCTTTGAGGTCTTGTAGGTGAGGCTCTAGCATAGCAGGGGCTTCTTCTTGTACAAGCTCTTGGTCAAGTGATGCCTTGATGGCAAGTAACTCTTGGAGCAGTGTCTGGAAGTAAGATACCTCTATTTTTTTACCATGAAGGTTTGGCAGTATTGGGTAATTTTGGTGAGGGATATGCTCCAGACTGATAAGGTGCGGCAGGATATGCTGCTGGTGCAGATAGAGATTGAATACAATAGGCTTATCGGGCAGTGTCTCTGCGAGCTGTTCAGCGATTAATACAGTCAGTTCTTTTTCTATCTGTCTTTTGAGGGCTCTTCCGCCCATTTCGGGGTCAAAACCCCTTGAAGCGATGCTCTCTAGCACTTCGGGAGACACATTGAGAATGGTATGCCTTCTGATAAAACCGTGTCTTTTGAGTAAATCTTTGATTTGTAGCCAAGCAATCTTGGCAATGTCTGGCGCAGTTAGTTTTTGGAAAATATTGATTTGGTCTATTCGGTTAATAAATTCAGGTTTGAAAAAATCATGAATAGCCTTTTGGTAAGTATCATTGGCGAGTTTATCACTTCTCTGCAGGTTGATTTCTTTGCCTACACGCTCTGCCCCGAGGTTAGAGGTCATGATGATGACGGTATTGCAGAGGTTAATCGTGCGTCCGAGAGCATCAGTTAGCCTGCCTTCTCCTAGCACCTGCAAGAGGAGGTTATGCACATCGGGGTGGGCTTTTTCTATTTCGTCAAAGAGCAACACACAATACGAGTTATAGCGAACTTTGGCACTGAGCAGCCCTTCGGGGTTATAAAAATCACCCACAAGCCTACTGACAGCCTGCCCGTCTATAAATTCATTCATATCAAATCTCACCATACTTTCTTCGTGTGTGAAGAGGTAGTTGGCAAGTATTTTGGCAGCTTGGGTTTTGCCCACACCCGTAGGACCTATGAATAAGAACGAGCCAAAAGGACGCTGAGGGTCATTGAGTTGGGCTTTGATGGTGCCGAGCAGATTGCTCAGAGATTGAGCGGCTTCTGGCTGGCCTATGAGTTTTTGGGAAATAACATCATAGAAATGAGTCGTTTTAAGTACCACTTCGGGGCTAGTGATGTCTGGGTTGAGGTGTGTTTTGCTACTAAACTCTTCTACTACATGTCTGGGCTCGATGAGTTTTCCGCTATATTTGGCTGCCATTTGGTAGAGGCTTTCGGCAACTACCCCCAGCAGCACTTCATTTTTGTTGAATCGTTCTTGAAGTTCTATCAATCTCAGCAAGGCAAGATTTTGGATACTAAATCCATAATTTTGCTCTAGTTGTGCCCTTATCTTGCCGATGATTCGGAGGGTGCTGTCTTTTTTGGGCACATCTAACCTGATGACCTTGAATAAATCTGTAAAACTCTTATCTAATTCGCTTGCCACATCCCATTCGGCAGGGGTGGCTTCTAAAATCACCTGTAGTTGTCTGTTTTGGAGATAAGGCTTGAAGACATCACTGAGCGTCATGCTGTTTTGGGAGGATTTTCCGATTCTGAAAAGCGCCACTACATTGCTTAGGTATAGCTTGTCTTGGCGAGGAAATTCGCTGAGTGGATTTCTGACATATTCTATGATTGCCTCCATGCGTCTTTGCCACATCCCCACGATGCTCATGCCTGCAATTACTCTGGAGGGGTCTATCTCCCAAATATCATCTAAGCGGTGAAAGGTCTGCTCTTGGTTGGCTTCTAAATAAAGGCAGATGACCTCGTGTAAAAGGGCTGTTTTGCCTACTCGCTTAGGCCCAAGCAGCACGATGGGGGCATTTTCACGGTTATAAATCAGACGCATGAGCTGCTCGGCAGTTTCTTCTTGGTAGTATGCCCTGCCCAGCTCAGCAGGGTAGAGTTCATTGAGGCTGTGGCCCACCCTGCTGACTTCTATCCTGCCTTCAAAGCTTGAGTTTTGTCTAAAAAACTGTTTAAAAAAATCATCTGTATCACTGCTGAGGTCTATTTTTTCGCTTGAGATAAAGAGGGGGATGTCATAAGTTGCACAAAACTCATTCTGATTGGCTACATACTGATCCAGTGTTACTTCTTCTTCTTCTTCCTTTCTTTTTCTGCGGATAAACTGCTGTATGTGGCTGACAACCTCATCACTGCGTTGTGTTTTTGTGGGGTGTGCATGTGTGGAGATAAAAAAATACTGCTCAAAAGCAGGCAAACATATCACTGTCTGCTCCTTGAAAGTAAAGTGTACTACGGCTATTTTGTCTGCAAAATATCTCTGCCCATACGCAAATTCTAAATCTAATAACTCAAAGTGAAAATCAGGATTGAATAAATACCAAAGTACTTCGGAGATATTGTCTCTGTTACTTTTATATTGAGAGAACTGCCTTCTGATGTCCTTGCTTAAGTTTTTGAGTGCTTGCTCATAGCGTTTTCCAGAGCCAGAAGTATGTCTGAAGAGTAAAGGTTTTACCCTAAATTCTTTTTCGATATACTGTACCCAAATCGGAAATTCAAGATTTAATGTGGCCATGCAGTGTGTATTGATGATGGAGTGTCAAAGTATTGACAAAAATATCCAAGAATTTAAGCAAAACAAGTAAATTATGGAAAAGATTGTGGGTAAACTTACCGCAGCACTGAAGTCTCAGCTATCAGCCTTAAATTTGCAAGAAAATTGCACATAATCATAAGAAAAGCAAGTGGCTTGTAATAAAACACAAATACCGCAGTAAGCCTAGATATAAAAGCAATCAAGAAGAATATTCAATACTGAGAATCAAATTAGAAAAGCACGTGCATTCACTTTCTGACGAACATATCATGGAAAAAGTAGCTCAGGGGCAGGTAGAGCAGTTGGGCTTGTTGTTTGAGCGGTACCACGTCCGTTTGTATAATTTTTATTTACGCAGCACTGCCAACAAAGACCTGAGCGAAGATTTGGTGCAGATGGTCTTTGAGCGAGTCTTGAAATACAAGCACTCTTACAAACCCGAAGCGCCTTTCAAGGCTTGGTTTTACCGAATCGCAAGGAACGTAAAGATAGACCATTTCAAAAAGAAAAGAATACAGACAGACTCCATAGAAGATACAAACCCTGAGCGAAATATACACCTGGCGCAGCAAGGAGGGCAAGCAATGGAGCAAGAAGAGCAAATCAGAATATTGCACGAATCACTAGGACAACTGCCAGATGACAAACGTGAGATACTGATCTTAAGCCAGCTAGAAGAGCTAGAATACAAAGAAATTGCAAAAATATTTGAAATCACCGAAAACTCAGCAAGGGTAAAAGTGCACCGAGCCTTGAAGGCACTCAAAGAAGTTTTTCACAAAAAATACTAAACCAAAGCATCTAAAAACAATGAACCTTAGAATAGTGCATTTGTTGATTTATAAGCAGCATTAAAAATGAAATACGAAGAGATAGAACCATATTTAATTGATTTTTTGAAGGGGAATGTAGAGGAGGCCACAGAATACCGCATTCGAGCTTACTTAAAAAATCATCCTGAGTTTGAAGAAGAGCTAGACGAGCTACGTACTACCTTAGAATATACTCAAGAAATACCGCTAGAAGAGCCCAGCCCCTCTCTCAAAATGGATTTCTATGCCATGCTTAACCAAGCCAAAATAGAAGAAAAAAAGAAAAAAAGGGCTTTCTCTTGGGTAGAAAATTTATCCAATACTTTTTGGGCAAGATGGCTCAGCATTGCAGCTTCTCTAGCCGTCATACTTTTTACGGGCTACTGGTCGGTGCAGCTTTTATTTACAGAAAATACCACAGAAATGAGCCTGCAAAATACCAAGAATAACCAAGAAGAAAACCAAGACGCCATCTACGCAACAGAAGAGGAAGCCCCTGCAGAAGAAGAACAAAGAATACAAGAAACACAAGAAATAGAAAAAGAATTTATCCAAGAAAAGAAAACAAATACAGGAAACAGAAATACTCAAAAAACCAAGGCATCCACAGAAAAAGAAATTAAGGAAATAGAAGAAAAACCAACAACATACCTAGCAAATATAGAAGATATTGAAGAGAATATTGAAGAAGAAATAGAGCAAACTCCCGAACTAAACACAGAAATACAAAAAACTAGAAATACAAGCAAAATATACAGTGGCAATAGAGAAGTGCTGGCACAAGAAGAGATTCAGACGACACGAAGAAACACAAAAAAATCAGAATCTAACACACAAAAAAATCAAAATAAGGTGCTTTTCTCTGATGCATATCAAGGCAAAAATGACAGCGTAAGCGGCTATAATACAGGTGCTTATGAAGAAGAAATAGCCTATACCAAGCCCCAAAGTAGCTCAGAAAGTTTGCAAGAGTTAGAAAAAACAATCTACCAAAAAGCTACACAAAAAGCACTCATCAAAAAACTAAAAAAGGAGCAAGACCCCGAAGAGCAAATAAAAATCATAGAACTTATTAAAAAATACAACATCACAAGAGCAAAAAACAGCCTGCAAAAAATGAGTCAATCTCAGAAGATAAGTAAAAATGTACGAGAAAAACTAAAAGAAACACTTCAGTATCTAAAGCCATAATTGCTTAGAAGTAGTGAGTGAGTGCTAGAAGTTTTTCAGTGCAGAAATATCAGAATAAACAGGTGCTTCTTATGAGATTATTTGTATATTTGATATTAATTATGAAGATAGCACAATATACAAACAAAATAACTCAATTCTATGGAGCCATGTTAAATCAATCTTTGCATTCATCTTATGAATAAAAAGTTTATGTGGGTTTTGGTATGGATGCTTATAGGAGTATGCACCAACACACAGGCCCAAAGTATAGCAACCATAGACAGCCTAGAAAATATATTGGAGCGCCAAAGGATAGGCCTTAACGCAAAACTCAGTATATTCAATGAACTGGCGGGGCTTTACAACCTGCACAAACCCTCGGAAAAAGGGGTAGAATATGCCCGAAATGCAGTTAAAATTGCTAAAAAATTAAAAAATGCGGCTGCCGAGGGCTTGGCTTACAATCACTTGGGTGATTTGCTTAACAAGGTAAACCGCCAAAGCTGGGACACCTCCTTGGTTTATTACCAAAAAGCTCTAGAAATCAGAAGGCTTCTCGCTAAAAAACAGCCACAGTCATTAGACAAAAAATTAGATTTAGCGCTTACACTTTCTGACATTGCCTTCGCTTACTGGATGTGGGGCAAACTCTCACAAGCCCTGGAATATTACAAAGAATCACTCAAAATAGCAGATGTCATCTATCAAAAAGATGCCAAATATACTAAAATAGAAGGATTCATCGCTATGAGGCGCAACAACATGGGCGCCATTTACTGGGCACAATCAAAATACAAAGAAGCCATAGAGGATTACCTCAAGGCATTAAGAATCTATGAAAAAATAGACTACCCTGGCAGGATAAACCAAGTCATGACCAATATCGGAATGGTGTATTTTGAGTGGCAACAGTACGACAAAGCCATAGAATATTACCGAAAAGCCATCAAAATAGCCCAAAAAATAGAACATTATGAAGGCTTAGGATATGCACAAAATAATCTCGGAAATCTATTTGAAGAAATAAAACAGTATGATTCCGCAATGGTGTATTTTGAAAAATCTGCCCAAAGTTATCTCAAAGTAGGAGACGGAAAAGGGGCAGGGCTTAATTATAACAGCATAGGAAGCATCTATCAAAAAAAAGAGAAATACACAAAAGCCATTGAAGAATATACAAAAGCATCAGACATTGCGCAAGAAAATCAATCAAAATACTGGATAGCCACCACCAGCAAAAACTTAGCGAGTGCTTTCTTGGCGCTCAAGCAATGGGAAAAAACAAAAGCAAATCTCTCACTCAGCCAAAAAATAGCCATAGAAGAAGGATACAAGGATATTGTCAAAGATAACTACCTGATTTATGCAGAACTCTACGAACAAATCAAGCAGCCTGAAAAGGCTCTGGAGCAGTACAGGCTTTTTATGATGATGAAAGATTCTATCTTTTCGGAAGATAAATTTAAGCAAATCAGCCAAATAGAGGCACAGTATGAGTTTGAAAAAAACCAAAAAGACAACGAAATACTAAAACAAAAAAACGAAATCCAAGAGAAAAATCTGCTACAGAGCCAATATGAAAAGATTGCACTCACCTTGTTTATTTTCTTGCTCCTCTGTTTTGTGGCTTATGTATGGTTTGGGAGGCAAAAACTCAAAATCACACACCAACAGTTACAGCAAAGAAACCTGCAAAATTATCAACAAAAAAAAATACTCGAGAGCCAAGCAGCACAACTTGAAGAGGTCAATGAAGTAAAAGATAGACTCTTCTCTATCGTAGCACATGACCTCAAAAGCCCCATTGCACAGCTAGAAGCCGTCATGGCTCTCGTCCAAGATGAGCACATCTCAGAAACAGAACTTAAAAAAATACTCCCCGAAATTAATAAAAATATCAGCTATACCTCCGACCTTATCAATAACCTCCTACACTGGGCAAAAAGCCAAATGCAAGGACTCAGTATAGACGCTGCCCCATTTGATATACATTCCCTCGTCAGAAATAAGGTGAATCTGCTCGAGAAAACAGCCGAACAAAAAGAGATTCATCTCAAAAACGAAATACCGATAGGCACAGAAGTATTTGCTGACCCTGATATGATTGACCTTGTGCTGAGAAATCTTATCAGCAATGCACTCAAATTTTGCCACAAAGGAGATAAAATCACCATCAAAGCCTACCTACAACAAGATTTTATACGGATTGCCGTAGAAGATACAGGGCAAGGAATAAGCCCTGAAAATCTTCCTAAGATATTTAACCACCAAAACTTCACAACAAGAGGCACAGCCAATGAAAAAGGCACTGGGCTAGGGCTCAGTCTTTGCAAAGATTTTATAGAACAAAACCAAGGGGAAATCTGGGTAGAAAGTGAGCTAGACCAAGGAAGTACCTTTTATTTTACCCTCCCAAAAGCCCCAAAAAAAGAAAAGTAACTTAGAGTCATCTTAAAATTCACAAAAATTACTTCCTACATTTAAAACCTAAAAAAATCTTAGTCTGAGACAATTAGCACAAAACCAATGTTTATTTTGATTTTTAACAGAATGATTTGAGACATCTCAGAAACAACTCACATTCATATCCTGTTAGTTTGGTGTATCTCAGTAAATCCATATTTATTTTTTGACAATACACTCGAAAACCAAAAAAATAAGTATATTTAAAACCAAAACCATACAGTATGGCGCAGAATGATTTTACAGCAGAAACCCCTGACAACTATGAGCAAAAATGCTTGTGTGTCTTGATATTAGACACCTCTGGCTCTATGGTGGGTGAGCCTATCAAAGAGTTAAACAAAGGTTTGAAAGCATTTTATTACCAAGTAATGAAAGATGAAACCGCCGCCGAAAGGTTAGAAGTGTGCCTGATTACTTTTGAAAGCATAGTGAAGTGTGTCCAAGAACCTTCTCTGCTCCGAAATTTTAAAATGCCTACCCTCGAGGCAGCAGGCTCTACCCGAATGGTAGATGCCGTCAAAGAAGCCATCATCAAGGTAAACTACCGCAAAATGTGGTATCGTAAGACAGGGCAACCGTATTACCGCCCTTTTGTGTTTTTAATCACAGATGGAGATGCAGACGCAGACCAAGACTTAGAAGAGCTGATGTTTGAGGTCAATGCAGGAGTCAATGAAAAAAAATTTATCTTCTTTCCCATTGGTGTCCAAGATGCCAATATGGATCACCTCAGATACATCGCACACCCAAGCACTCCACCCATGAAGCTTACAGGGCTTAACTTCGTGGAGTTTTTTCAGTGGCTTAGCAACAGTGTAGGCGTCATCGCTCAATCAAAAGATGGAGATTATTTACAATTACCCAATACAGGAAGCTGGGGGCAAGTAGCCATTTAGATAAACCCACGAAAACTTCATAGAAAAATTAGAAAAAAATACATATGCAATTACAAAACGAAAAACTCCAAAATCTTCAAATCAATGAAGATGCCCTTGGCGAAGGTGCAGAAGGAATTATCTATGAGGTAATCGCCCCTGAAAAATACATGGGCTATGTAGTCAAAATATACAAAGACAAAGTACAGGCACAGGGTATCCAAGAAAAAATCAAATACTTGATTAAAAATAAACCTGCACTTAAAGATACAGAATCCATTATCTTTCCAGAAGAAATGGTATATGACCACGGGAGTTTTGCAGGGTTTTTAATGAAAAAAGCCAGAGGCAGCTATGACCTTACCACACTCTGCACCTTGAAGCCTTCCTCAAGACTGCCACGGCCTTGGCACGAAAAATACGACAGACAGACCACGCACGGCATGCGCAACCGCCGAATCATGTGTTACAACATCGCAGCCACTATCAATGAGCTGCACCGTACCCGCAAATTTACTTTTGTGGACATCAAACCCGAAAATATCAAAGTGGATTTTGATGGCAAAGTTTCTATAGTAGATACAGATTCCATCGCCATTAGTGATGGTTTTGAGATGCTCTTTCCTGCCGAGAAATTTACCCAAGAATACAGCCCCATCGAGTTTAAAGACCTAAACCTAAAAGCAGACCTGATAGAAGAAACTTGGGATAGATTTTCTATTTCTATCATTTTTTATAAAATATTATTCGGAATACACCCCTACGCAGGCACTTGCAAAGGAGATTATGCCAATCTAAACTCCAATGAACAGAAAATCATGGAGGGGCTCTTCCCGAATGGAAAGAAAAAAGAACACTTTGACATCATCCCAGAGCCACACAAAAAATTTAAAGAGGCTCCTTCAAGGGTTAGAAAACTGTTTTTGAATACTTTTGAAGAGGGGCTACACTTGCCCACAAGAAGGGCATCTGCCGAAGACTGGTGCAAGGTCTTCAAAGAAGCCAAACCCTCCTTTTTTGAGCTGTTTCAGCATAAGATAAAGACATTCTTCAAAAAAATTAAAAAAGAGAAAAAAACCGAACAGCTTGTTTTTCAGACCCACTCCGAAGCCCCTGCTAACTCTGGGCTAGTGCCTGCAATGATTATTTTTGCTCTTTTTACGGTGATAGCCGTCTATGTATTGAGGCAAAATGATGCCCGCCGACTCCAGGAAATAGAGCAAGCATATGGGCAAGTAAAACAAATGGAAGCAACACAGTTTGTAAAGCAATCTCTTATCTATGATGGCCATGATGCCGTAGAAGAACTTTATGAAAATGTATCTTGGGTCAGAGTAGGAGATAAATTTGGACTCATAAGCATAGACCGAGAGTACCTCACAGCACTCAAATATGATTGGGCAAATGATTTCAAATCTGGCTTATCGGCAGTGCGTCTCAATGGCAAATACGGATTTGTGGATAAATACGGCAAAGAAGTCATCCCGATACAGTATGATTATGTTACCAATTTTAAGGGGGATGTGGCCCTTGCACGCAAAGACAGGGTGTATTACTTCATCAACCGAAAAGGAGTAGCCCTGAAAGGATACCAAGAAGTAGGTGATTTTTACCAAGGAATCGCCACTTTCAAAAAAGATGGACTCTGGGGATACCTCAACGAGCGAGGAGACATCATCGCAGAGGCTCAGTATGATTTTGCTTATCCATTCATGGAAGGACGAGCCAAAGTCAATTACATGGGCAAATATGGATACATTGATACCAAGGGCAACTTGGTCATCCCTACCAAATATGATACTGGAGGAGCATTCAGAGATGGCAAAACAATCGTATCTATAGGTGAAGAAAATTTTGAGATAGATTATTGGGGCAAAATCACTCCCTAACTACAGCAACACAAGTAAGTTTATGCACTGAAAACACATAATTAATTGTAGGTCTTATTTAATTTGTGTACTTTGCAGGTCGAGTATCTCAAAAAAATGAATCATTAAAAATGAAAAATCAAAGTAGTATCATCAAATGGCTTAGTCTAGCATTATTTATACTGGGTTTTTGTATCAAAGAAAACTTTATCAGCATTAGTGCTATCCCCGCTTCTTCAAGCGTATTTATTATGGTAGCCGCTATGGGGCTTGTGTTGTTTTTCTCAAGAGCAGTAGGCTGGCTAGGCTTGGTGCTTTTTGTAGGAGGTTTGGCACTCATGCAGGGCTGGATTTCTCTTAACTTAGGGCAATTTACACTCAGTGGTTTGTGGATTATGGCGGGTGGCTTCCTGACCACTTGGTTTAATTCAAAGTAAGTACAAAATAAGCCATTTCGGCAGTTTTTTATTCAAGGATATTATGTATCTTTGCAATCCTAAAAGTAAAAGGTCGACCGACGAGTTCGGTTATTTCTTTAAAAACCAAAAAAACAATGGTAAGAATCCGTTTAGCGCGTCGTGGACGCAAAAAGTTAGCCATTTATGATGTGGTCGTGGCAGACCAAAAAGCCCCACGTGATGGGCGCTTCATCGAGAGAGTAGGTATCTACAATCCTAACTCAAACCCTGCCAGCATCGAGCTAGATGATGAAAGGGCTTTGTATTGGGTCTTGGCAGGTGCACAACCTTCTGATACTGTCAAAGCAATGCTATCTTACAGAGGCGTACTTCTTAAAAAACACCTTCAAATAGGCGTTCTAAAAGGAGCTATCACTCAAGAAGACGCAGACAAACGCTTTGAAGAGTGGAAACAACAGAAAGAATCTAAAATTAGTGGGAAAGTGGACAGCCTTGCCGCACAAAAAGAAGCCGCTACCAAGGCACGTCTAGAAGCAGAACGCAAGGTAAATGAAGCCCGTGCAGAAGCCATTCAGAAAAAAGTAGATGAAGAAAACGCTTCTAAAGAAGCTGTAGCAAAGGCAAAAGAAGAAGCTGAAAAAACAGCCGCCGAAGCTATCAAACAGCAAAGTGCTGGAGAAGAAGCCCCAAAGGCGGAAGAGGCTCCTGAAAGCACCGAAGAAGAAAAGCCTTCTGAATCTTAATTAAAGAAAACACATTTTTATTCATAAAGCATCTCTAGGGATGCTTTTTTTATGTTTTGATACGATGCAAAAAGAGCAATGTTTTGAGTTAGGGACTATCCAAAAGGCCAAAGGGCTGGCAGGCGAACTGGTGTTATTCTTAGATGTAGATGACCCCACAAACTATGAGGATTTAGGTGTTATCCTGATAGATAACAAGGCACAGTTGATTCCGCACTTTATCACCCAAATCCGAGTGCAAGGTGAGCGAGCTTATCTCTTTTTAGAAGGGATAGACCACATAGACAAAACCCCTGACTTTGTGGGCTGTAAGGTATATCTGCCTCTTGACAGGCTGCCACAGCTTCCAGAAGGGGAGTTTTACTTACACGAAATCATCGGATATGCACTCATTGACCAAAACAAGGGTGAACTGGGCAAGGTAGAAAATATCTATGAAAGCCATCAAGATTTACTGGTCTTTTACCATCAAGGAAAAGAAGTGCTCATCCCCATTGCAGAGGGCATCGTGCTGAGTGCCAACCATCAGAAAAAAGAGGTCTATGTGAACCTGCCCGAGGGTCTGATAGATATTTATTTGGAAGAGTAATTTGGCTGGGAGATAGCTCAAATATAGATTTACTAAATGTTCTTTTGAAAAAATATTAAGATTTCACTAACAATTTTTAGTTTGCTCTGGCTGTAAATATTACATCAAAATATGTCAGTGTAATGCTTTAATAGCTGACACATTATTGAATTTTTTGAGGAGTTATGAAGTATGCATAAGTTAATATTATTTTTTCAATATATAATTAGTGTTTATTAGCTATAAACAATATAATATTTTTTATTATCTACTGTTATAACATTGATTTTTCTTAAATAAACTTAATATATATTACTTGTATTTGACGCTGCTAAATCGGATTATAGAGAAATAGTATAGATGAATGTTCTTTTTTGTTCTACGAAAAGGTTTTATATTGGCACAAAAATAATCTAATCTCTCGAGATAGATACTCAAAACCTTAACAAGTCAAGTATGAAGTACCTCTATAAAATCTATCTTTTAGTATTTTGCGTTTCTTTATTCCTTACTACTTTTAGCCAGGCCCAAACTGTAAACTTTAGCTCTACCATCACACAAAATGGCTGTAATATTGCCACCTATGATTTTATATCTACCTACTTAGATGCAGGAGGAGACCCTCCAGTATCAGGCTCAGTATTTTATCATTGGGATTTTGGCAATGGTACACAATCATCAAGCGTGCCACAATCTACTGATGCCAATACACAGCGTGTATATACCGCACCAGGTCAATACAATGTGCGGCTCAGGGTGTATGATGGGGCTAGTTTTGCCAGTAATCTCCTAGCCCAAAGAATCGGAGTAGTTACGGTATTCACCAATGCCAGCCCTGACTTTAGTGCAGACCAAACCAATGGCTGTATCCCTTATACTGTTACACTCACAGACTTGACAGATTATACCAGCTCTCCGCTAGTAGGGGCTTTTGTGAGCCGTACTTGGAACTTCGGCGATGGCAATACCACCACCGTGACTAATCCAGCCACCACTACCGTAACACATACTTACACCAATCCAGGGGATTTTCAGATAACACTTACCACAAGAACCTCAGGCGGAAGAGTAGGCGAAGAGTGCGTAGGCACACGTGTCAGACCTGCTTATATCAGGGTAAGGCACACACCCATAGCGGGCTTCACGGTAAATTCAACACCCGCCCCTTGTACTTTGCCATTCACCCCTCAGTTTACCAATACTTCTACCATTGCTACCACACCTACACCTGCGGGCTCGATTACTTCTTACATTTGGAGATTTTATACAGATGCGACTGCTACCACAGAGACCTCCTTTTCGCCCATCACACGCACTACGGCTGCTCCTCCCACTTTGCCAGCAGGAGCATACTCAGCCACAGGCACTTATGCAGTCTCTCTGACGGCCATCTCCTCTACAGGCTGTACCAATACTTTTACCAACAATAGTGCGATAGTGATTACCAATCCTACAGCTGATTTTTCTCCCAATGCACTCGCAGGTACTTGTGCGGCTCAGGGGGCTACTTTTACAGATACTTCTACAGACAATCCTGTGAGCTGGAACTGGAACTTCCCAGGGGCTACGCCTGCTACTTCTTCAGCTCAGAATCCGACAGTAACTTACAATGCTGCTGGCACATTTAATGTAACATTGACCGCCACCTATGCCAATGGCTGTACTCGAACAGTGAGCAAACCTTATACAGTACGTCCTTTACCCAATGCTACTTTTTCGGTTATCCCTGTCGATGGCTATTGTAATGCCCCCAAAACCGTACAGTTTGTGCCGAATATAGCCAATCAACCAGGATATACTTTTTTCTGGAACTTTGGAGAAACCAATAATGCAGGTCTGAATCCTGGACCTACCAGCACTGCATATAGCCCTACTAACTTGTATGAATTATATGGTGATTACGATGTAAGCCTAACCGTCACTGACCCCTCAGGCTGTACTACTACTTTTGTAGATGTGCTTCAGATTATTGAGCCTATTGTAACGATTGCACCCAGAACCCCTGTGCAGGGCTGTGCACCTCTGGATGTTACCTATGATTTTACAGCTTCTGCCATAGAGCCTATCACTAGATACACTATAGATTATGGAGATGGTACGGTTGTTACGTTTACCTCTCCTCCCACACCATTATCTATTCCAGCCAATCAGACTCACACTTATAATGTAGCAGGCACTTATACGGCTTCTATCGAGATAGAAACTATCAATGGCTGTGTAAAGAAGGTCTTTTCTTCTCAACCCATACAAGTGGGTGAGCCTCCTACCATTAGCTCTGTTACAGTGGTCAATGGTGGTGGCACAGGCTGTAGAGGCCCCTTGAGTTTTACGCCTGTGTTTGCTCCAGGTGTTTTGGTAGACAGTGTATCTTATGATTACGGAGAGGGTGCTCCCTTTGGTACGAATACCGCTCCTTATAATGCTACCTACACATTTGCACAAAATGGCACACGGACACTTACGGTAAGGGCATTTTACAATGGCTGCCCAATGCTGTTGCCTTATACTCAAAATATTACCATAGACGGGCCCATCGCCAATTTAGCCATTGTGGGGAATGCAGATATTTGTACAGGAAGCAATGAAGCCTGTTTTAATATTTTAGGAAGTTTGCCCGCTACTTCTGGGGCTGCTGCCACTACCTATTCTCTTGCTTTTGGAGATGGGACAGTGCAGACAGGAAATTTATCAGATACAGGCTTGGGGAATATTTGCCATACATACAGTACTCCAGCAAGCTACCCTGTTACATTGACATTGAGTGGCAATGGCTGTAATGATAATGTAAGTACTACCATTACCATTTCTACTACGGCAATTGTAAACTACAATGTACAGCCTAATCCAGCGGTTTCTTGCTCGGTCAATCAAATTACATTTACCAGTACTTCTGCATCTTCCTCATCAGGAGTAAGTGTTGTAGAGTATATCTGGGATTATGATGATGGAGTAATAGACAATCTTCCTGCCCCTGGAGGTGCTACAACTACACATACATACATTCCTCGCAATACTCCTTATAATCCTAGCCTAAGCATACGTCTTAGCAATGGTTGTGTATATTCTATTGCTCCTGCTGATGTCAAGTCAGTAAATATTCAAGGGCCTATCCCTACCATCACGGGTTTGCCGAGCCTATCTGGCTGTACTACCGTACCTGTTAGTTTTCAAGGAAATGCCACCATTGTGCCAGGGGGCAATGCCATTACCAACTGGTTTTGGGATTTTGGAGACCCTGCCTCAGGTGTGAATAATACAAGTTCTTTGCAAAATCCTTCACATACCTTTGTGAGCCCTGGTACTTATACGATTACCTTACGTGTCAAAGATAATAATACACTTCCATCTGGTAATTCAGCTGCACCAGGTTGTGAAGCCATTGCTACAGCCACGGTACAAGTTTTTGCTAAGCCTGCAGTTTCTTTTACTCAGTCTCAGGCTGTTCCTTGTGTAGGCTCAGGAGTTGATTTTAATTTAACTACCAATGCGGGTGCAGGGGCTACTTATGTCTGGGATTTTGGAGATGGAGGTACAAGTACAGAGGCAAACCCTAACTATGCCTTTGCTTCTATTCCCTTAGGAACAAGTGCCACACGTGTAGTAAGTGTAACCGTTACCTCAGTCAATGGTTGTGCTACTACATTTTCAAGAAATATCACAGTCGCAAATCCAGATTTGGTCATCACTGCCAATGGGAGTGCTGCTCCTATCACCATTTCTTGCCCTCCTTCTAGTGTTAATTTTACTTCTACCATTACTCCTTCGGTGGTTGCGGGCTCAGGCTGGACTTATCAGTGGGACTTTGGAGATGGCAATCAAGCCAATACGCCCAATGCCACCAATGATTATATCGCCCCCAATGCCCCCAGTATTTTTAATGTAACCCTCATTGCTACCAATAATGCCACAGGTTGCTCAGTTACTAAAAATCTTACAGCTTTCGTAACCATCAACGGGCCAAGAGGAACATTTGACTTCTCGCCTAAGATTGTTTGTTATCCTCAGACCGTTACTTTCCAGCTCACAAGCCAGCAAGGCTCGCCTACACAGATAGAGTGGGATCACGGAGATGGAACTACCAGTGGGCCATTGGCATTGCCAGGAGGTGCTACTCATACCTATACTTATACTAAGTCAGGTAATTTCTTACCTATTATGACTTTGTATAACAGTACAGGTTGTAAAATTGGTTATCCTAGCACAGTGGGTAGAGTATTATCAAGCGGACCCCCATCAGCTAATTTTACTTGGACTGGTGGAGGGCAAATCTGTAGAGACGTAACTGTAAATTTTACTGATCAAAGTAGTCCTGATCCGCTTACTAACCCTGGTGCACCATTAAACCCACAAGTAAACCGCTGGACGTGGACAATCTACGATGGGCAGAATGATACTGACCCTATTTTGGCAGTGTATAATACGCAAAATCCTTCTCACGTCTTTACTCAAGCCAAGAGTTATAAAGTAAGGCTTTCAGTATTGAGTGCATTCAATCAAGGTGGAACGCCTGATGGCTGTCCTTCTACTATTGATAAAGAAATTACAATCGTAGAGCCAAGTGTAACTGCAGCGATTAATTCTATCTTACCCGCACAACGATGCCCAGGTGAGATTATCACCTTTACAGGTTCGGGCACTACTTCGGTAAGCCCTAGTACATTGACCTATCAGTGGAGATTTTTTAATAGAACAGGGGGACCCATCGAAGCAGATACTACGGGTGTCCTTATCGGTGTAGTGAATGGTGCTGTTGCTACATTCTCATTTCCTGACCCTGGCACTTATGTAGCGAAGTTAGTAGTAAGAGATGTGGCACTATGTACAGGAGGGGCTGTATCCACTACTGAAGTGGTAGTAGATCCATTGCCAACTTTTGCACCTTCTAGTGGGCCTGATAATCTAGCCGTCTGTGTAGGTGAAAATGCTTCATTTACTGTAATCGCCTCAGCCTCAGCCCTTGCAGCCCCTGGTGTAACATACCAATGGCAGGTCAATGATGGGGGAGGCTGGGCAGACATTTCCAATGGGGCTACCCTCGGAGGAGCAGTCTATGGAGGCACTACCACCGATAATCTTACGATTACAGCCTCCAGTTTTAACCTGAATACATACCAATATAGGTGTATCATCACCAAGCAAAATACTACGGCTTGCCAAGCCATTTCTGCATCTGCTACACTTACCGTAAATCAAAATGCTACTACTGCGGTCATTAATCCACCCGTCAATCCAGAAGTATGTGATATCACCACTTATACACTCAGTGCCAATGCCCCTACAGTAGGGACAGGTACCTGGACAAAACTGGCAGGAAGCCCAGCAGGGGGCACTATCACCAATCCCAATGACCCTAACAGTGAGATTACAAGTTTACAATATGGGCTTTATACTTATCGCTGGACTATCTCCAATGGAGTCTGTCCTCCTACTTTTGCTGATTTTACCATTAGAAATGTAAGACCAGCCTTTGCAGGAACAGACCAAAATCTATGTAATGCTACTAGCTTCACATTAGCAGCCAATGACCCCGTAGCCTCTGGAAATGGAGTTACCTCAACGGGGCAGTGGACTGTAGTGAGCGGACCAAATACGCCAACTGTAACCCCAATTAACTCCCCCAATGCTACTGTAACAGGAGTCATAGCCTCAACCACTCCTTATGTGTTTAGATGGACTATCACTGGCTCTTCTGCTTGTGGTACTTCAAGTGATGAGGTTTCTATCATTAATTCTCCATTGCCTACGGTAGTGAATCCACTGCCCCAAACGGTCTGTGTAGGGCAAAGTGCTACTTTCTCTGTGAGTGGTGCACCTACATTACAATATCAATGGCAAGAAGATAATGGATCTGGAAGTGGTTTTGTGGATTTAGTGGATGGCGGAGTTTATTCAGGTGTAAGTACACAAACTCTAACCATTAGTAATCCGAATATTTCCTTCAATACGTTCCGATATAGGGTATTAGTTACCAATACAACTACTACCTGTAGTAATACCTCTAGTGCGGCAGAGCTTACTGTATTCCCAACACAAACCGATATTCTTACTGCTTCGCCTACAGGGCCAGTTTGTGAGGGAACAAATGTTACGTTCTCACTGTCTAGTACTACCATAGGTTATACCTATCAACTAAGAGTTGGAGCAATACCCGTATCAGGTGTGCCAGTTATCAATGGAAATGGCTCTGCACAAAGTTTTATAGCCTTTACTCCCACTACTACAAATACTTATAATGTACTAGTCACAACTCCAACGGCCAATGGAGTAAATTGCCAACAACAACTTGCCTCCACTGCCGCAGTAACGGTAAGCCCAACCCCTACCATCTCTGCAGCAGGGCCCAACAAAACAGTTTGTGCAGCTAGTACAACCTTGAGCGCCAATGTACCTACCTCAGGAACAGGTACTTGGGTGCGTATCTCCGGGGCTGGAAATATCACAGCAGTCAATAACCCTAATTCTAATGTCAATGCTTTGGGAATAGGAGATAATGTATTTGAATGGAGAATTAGCAGTGGAGCTTGTACCACTTCATCTTCTCAAATGACCATTACACGCCTTGCCTCAGGTAATGTAGCCGTAGCTGGTCCGAATCAAAATATATGTGCTCCGACCACAACTCTAAATGCCAATACTCCTATCAATGGAGGTGTAGGTACTTGGACTACCTCAGGAATTGCGAACATAGATGACCCTAACTCACCCAACTCCTCAGTCTCCAACTTGGCTGTAGGAGCAAATATATTTACTTGGACAATCGTGGATGCTTGTGGTACTACTACCTCGAGTGTTACTATCACAAGAGAGGAAGTGCCTACAGCCGCAGTAACAGGCCCTAATCAGAACTTATGTAATACCAACACCACTACATTAATTGCCAATACTTCTACTTCTGGCAATGGTCGGTGGTTCATTACAGCAGGTTTTGGTGTGTTTGCAGATGATACTGACCCTAATACAGATGTTTCAAACTTAGCAGATGGTGTAAATACTTTTGAGTGGAGAATCTCTAACTCTTGTGGTACCTCCTCTGATTTTGTGGATGTGTTGGTTTCACCTACTCCATCTGTAGCTGTAGCAGGCATGGATCAAACATTCTGTGGCACTTCTACAGTGATGAATGCCACTGTGCCTACTATTGGTACAGGCACTTGGACATTGGTAAGTGGTGCAGGTGTTATCAATAATCCCAACAGTGCTACTACGAGTATCACAGGATTAGACATTGGTCTAAATGTATTCCGATGGACAGTAGGCAATGGTCTTTGTGCATCTACCTTTGATGAGGTAACCATTACCAGAGAAACCAATAATACTTTTGCCTATGCAGGCCCTAATCAAATCCTTTGTGGCACACAAGTTACACTTACTGCCAATACACCCTCAGCTGGCACAAATTTCTATTGGACATTAGCACCAGGCACTACCCTCATATCAGGTACTTTGGGTGTGGCAGGCGGTGCAAATGGTACGCCTACCATTACTGTAAATGGAATGGCATTGGGTGCAAACACCTTCAGATGGACAGTTACCAACTCTTGTGCTACTTCTATTTCTGATGTAACTATCACAAGGGTAGATAATACCACCATAGCAGATGCAGGTACTAATCAAACTGTATGCACCGATAACATTACTTTACAAGGAAATACCCCAACCGTAGGTACAGGTACTTGGAGTACTACCATGGCTGGAGTAAGCATCACCAATCCCAATGCTCCAAATACTACCATTACAGGCCTACCCCTTGGAAATACCACCTTCACTTGGACCATCAATAATGGCGCTTGTACACCTACCACAAGCAATGTAGTAATCACTAGAAGAGAGAATATCACAGGGGTTATAGCCAATGCCTCAGCTACTACAGTTTGTGCCAACACTGTAGACTTGACAGGCTCAACACCAGATGCAGCCAACGGAGAAACAGGCACGTGGACAGTAATAACTGGCACAGCCACAGTAGGGACTCCTAGTAACCCTAGTATTACTATCAATAATCTATCTGATGGATTGAATACTTTCCGCTGGACAGTAGCTAATGCCTCCTGTACTCCTGTTTCAGCAGACATCAGCATCACCAAACTTACAGAACCCATAGCCTCAAATGCTGGCCCTAATCAGAGCATTTGTGCAGATACTTATACATTGAATGGAAATGTTCCTGCTGTCGGAACAGGAACTTGGTCTTTACTGAGTGGCCCTACAGCAGTTTCCTTTGGCAATATAAATGCAGCCAACACAACTGTCAGTGGTTTGACAGGGGATGGCATTTATGTATTCCAGTGGGAAATTACTAATCCTCCTTGTGCATCTTCACAGAGTACAGTAAGCATCACAAGAAATGGAAACCCTGACATAGCTTCGGCAGGAGCTGCCCAGGATGTTTGTGGAAGTACGGCTACTTTAGCAGGCAATAATCCAACCATAGGAACTGGAACTTGGACAGTCATTCAAGGCGGAGGAACAGTTGATTTCCCTGCTCAATTTAACTCTACAGTCAGTGGCTTAACACCAGGGGTAAATAGATTCCGTTGGACAATCTCTAACGGGACTTGTACACCTACCACTTCCGAAGTAACCATTAATTCTTTTGAAAACCCTTCAGCTGCCAATGCAGGTGCAGATAACTTAGCCTGTGCTGCTGATGGAATTTTGAGTGCTGTCCCTCCTACGGTAGGCACAGGCACTTGGACACGCATCAGCGGAAGCGGCTCTATCACTAGCCCCAATAGCCCAAGCACTGCCGTTACTGGACTTGCCTTAGGAGACAATGTCTTCCGCTGGACGGTCAGTAATGGAATTTGCCCTTCAGCTGCTAATTTTGATGAGGTAACACTGACCCGAAGAGGAAGTGTAAGCCTTTCAGTGGCAGGAGTAAGTGAAACCATCTGCGGAAATACTTACACCTTAAATGCAAATACGGTCAATACAGCACAAGGTGAAACTGGTACTTGGACTGCCGTAGGCGGCACAATAGCCCCAGCAGATTTGAATAATCCAAACGCAACAGCTACTAACCTACAAGTAGGTGTAAATGCCTTTACTTGGACAGTAAATAACGGCTGTGCCACTTCGGTTTCTACTGTATTCATCACCCGTGAGGATAATACAACGGCTGCCGATGCAGGAAATAATCAGAATATTTGTAATAATAGCACTACCTTGGCTGCCAATCAAGCCCTCGTAGGTGCGGGGCAGTGGGCGGTAGTTTCTGTTCCAGCACCATTGGCCACTACCGATATTACTTTTGATGATGATACAAAATTCAATGCAATTGCCAGTGGAATGACTGCCCCAGGAAATTATGTGCTGCGTTGGACGATTACCAACAATGCCTGCGTACCTGCCATCACATCTACTAGCAATGTAACCATCACAAGAGAGGAATTACCTACTACTTCTATCGCCAATCCTCTAGCACAAGTTGATATCTGCACAGATGTCTATACTATGCAAGGCAATACACCCACTGTAGGCTCAGGCAACTGGTCTTTGGTGAGTGGCAATGGTACTTTTGTAGGGCTTACAAGCAATCCGAATGTGCAGCTCACCAATGTCGGTATAGGCATCAACGTATTCAAATGGACAATTACCAATGGTTCTTGCCCAGTATCTGAATCTACAGTCATTATCAATCGTGCTACTAACCCAACTATAGCCGCTGCCGGCTCCGCTCAGTCTATCTGTGAAAATAATACGACCATGGATGGCAATACACCGATCATAGGGCAAGGCACTTGGGCGGTGCAAAGTGTACCCGCTCCTTTGGCAATTACCGATATCAATTTCAGCTCTGTCAATGACCCCGAAACCCAAGCAAGTGGATTTACTGCGGCAGGAAATTATGTCTTGACCTGGACAATCAATAACCCAGGCTGTCCTCCTACTACTAGTACTGTAACCGTTACAAGAACTAGCTTACCATTAGTTGCTGATGCAGGAACCTCAATTCCAATTTGTACTGATGATTTAACACTGGCTGGAAATACACCAGGTGCAGGGCAAGGTACTGGCACTTGGACAGTCATCTCTCAAGTAGCGGGAACAAACATTGTATTTAACAATGCCAACCTAGGCACTACTCTAGCCTCAGGCTTTACCTTGCCTGGTAATTATACTTTAAGATGGACGATTGCGAATGGCAATTGCCCTCCATCCATTAGTGAGATAGTCATCACTAGAACCTCTCCGCCTACTGTAGCAAATGCAGGCATCAACCAAAGTATTTGTGAAAGTACTACTACACTGGCAGGAAATCTACCTTCTGTAGGCATAGGAACGTGGAGTGTAGTAAACCAACCACCAGATGCACTTGTAAGCTTTGCCAATGCTGCACAAAACAACTCCGTTGTCAATGGAATGACTGCACCAGGCAATTATGTATTTGAATGGAGAATTAGCAATGCACCTTGTAGCCCTTCTTTTGCAACTGTTACCATCACACGCACAGTGCCTCCAAGTATCGCAGATGCAGGTGGCCCTTATGCTCCGATTTGTGTGGATGATATTAACTTAAATGCAGCTACTCCCGCAATAGGCATGGGGCAATGGTCTGTAGTATCACAGCCTGCAGGTACGAATGTAACATTCAGTAACCCAGGTCTAGAAACAAGTAGTGCTAGTGGACTTACCTTGTCAGGAAATTATGTCCTAAAATGGGCAGTAAGCAATGGTCAATGTCCTGTTTCTGAAAGTACGATTGTCATTACACGCCAAGCAAGCCCCACTATAGCAGATGCAGGCACAAACCAAAGTATTTGTGAAAGTACTACTACACTGGCAGGAAATCTACCTGCCATAGGTATAGGTACTTGGAGTGTAGTAAACCAACCACCAGATGCACTTGTAAGCTTTGCCAATGCTGCACAAAACAATACAGTTGTCAATGGAATGACCAGGGCAGGTGATTATGTATTTAGATGGACAATCACGAATGGCGCTTGTCCGCCTTCTAT